>JBQTHH010000101.1:0-3884 GCA_052390055.1 Rhodoferax sp. | reverse complement strand
CTGCTGCCGACGCTGGCGCTGGCGTTGATGGCCTGGTAGCCGGTGCCCCAGTCGCCTTGCTGGGCGTGGTTGACGCTGCCGTCGTCGTTGAGCTGTTTGTCGGGGTCGGCTCCTTTGCCGTAGCTGGACAGGGCCTGGCCGTTGACGACGAGTTGCTTGAGGGTGTTGCCGTCCTGGGTTTTGCGCAGCGCCACACCACTGGCCTCGTAGGCAAAGCCGCGCGTGCTGCGCAGGCTGTCCACACCGACCAGGTGTAGCATTGCCGCAACCCACAGAACGCCCCATGACCATGACCGATTCCGTTGACTCGCCCAAGGGGCCTACGCGCGCCGCCAATACGGGCGCCGACCTGCAACCGCTCTCCATCGGCGAAATTGCCCAACGCATCCAGCTCATTCGCGGGCAACGGGTCTTGCTGGACGCTGATCTGGCTGCGTTTTACGGTGAGACCACCAAGCGCTTCAATCAGCAGGTGCGGCGCAATCTGGCGCGGTTTCCGTCGGATTTCATGTTCCAACTCGACGCGCAAGAAGCGGCGGTTTTAAGGTTGCAATTTGCAACCTTAAAGGGCGGGCGCGGGCAGCACAGCAAGTACTTGCCCCTGGCCTTCACCGAGCATGGCGCCATCATGGCCGCCACCTTGCTCAATAGCCCACGCGCGACGGCGCTGAGCGTCTACGTGGTGCGTGGATTTGTGGAGCTGCGTGGCTTGCTGGCCAGCAACCAGGCGCTGGCGGGCAAGGTGCAAACGCTGGAGCGCAAGGTGTCGGTGCACGAACGCAATATTGCCGAGCTGGTGGACTCGATGGCTTCGCTGATGGCGGCGCCTGCCGCGCAGCGATCCAGACCCATCGGTTTTTTGCAGCCCCAGGAGGATCAGGGAAAGACCCAACCCGGCACCAAAGCGGCAGCGCCCAAGGCCAAGGCGCCAGCAAAGAGGCACTGAGCACCTCGTACCTCGCGCTCCCTCGCTGGCGGCGCCGCGGGTTTTGCACCGCAACGCGCCGTTGAGCTCGAAAAATCTGGGTCAAAAATGCCTCTGCGGCTTGATGGATATTGGTTTGTTGCTATCAATATAGGAGTAAATAGAACGGTACATCTCAGTGACTGCTTGCTCGGAAGTCAAAGTCCTTTGGTGGTCGGCCAGCCACCACATGCGCAAGGTACTCATCCAGACTCGTCCCCGGGTCAGGCAGCACATAGGCATCTGCAAATGCATCGACGCGAACGTGGTACACCCTTTTATCGCAATGCTGCTCGTCGATCCACAGCGAGTCATTCGCGTCGGTGAACATCCAGCAGCGCAGCTTGCGCGACGCCGTCACCCCAAGTTGTTTTTCAAAGGCCTTGAGCTTGGCTTTCTTGGTGTTCGTCTCGGTGCTGAACTGGTCAACGTCCATGCTGCGCGGAAGCGGTGTGTTGCGCCAGCCGAGTGGAGAGTAAGACGATTTGTCGGTGATGGTGAAGGACGACATAGACCGATAGAGGCCGCCCCATTTGGGCGGCATCATGGACACGTCGAAGTACGGCTCGTTCGCATAGACCGGGTACGGGTCATCAAAGAACAGATTCAACGCTTCTTGTTCCAAAAACAGGTTGGCGTGCCAGCCAGCCCCGTCTCTCAACGCCAACCTGGGCTTGGACCAATGCCTCTCCATGCTGGCGACCGTGAACGGGAAGTCGCGAGTGAACTCCGGGAACATGTCGCTGACCGAGCCGCCCAATGTTGCGGCGATCTGCGGTCGAACCGCCACTGACTTGAACGGCCCATACGGGAGCAGCGCCTGGACGGGAACCTCCGCCATCGTTTGCGCTACAAGGGTGTATTTATCGTGAATTACATACATGTCAATGCCCGTTCCGCAGGTTCAGTTGTTGATAGATCTTGATCTGATCCAGGATGCGCAAGCGAACGGCTCGCTGTGTCTGCTCAAGCGTGGTTGCATACCCAGGGTCAAGCGTCTGACCCTTGTACTCAGTCCAGTTGGTACTCGACCCCTTCGAGGAATTGAAGCTCTTAGGCAGTGGCTGCAAGTTACCCAATTCGCCGGTTGTGTCTTGGATGATGCTGGTCATCTGCGGTTTGGTCAGCGTGTTGAAGCCTTGCATTTTCACAATTTCCGCTGATGGGAAGATGTGATCGACCGCCATCGTTTCCCCCAATGGGGCTACCGTGAACTTGTTCGTCAGCGGATGGATGTAACCCATGCCCTGGAACGCATCGCTCATTTCGGCTGTAACGGTCGTAATCCGCGTTGTACCGAACAGCGCATCGACTGGAATGCCGCCATATAAACCCGCCGTCGGCCGCGTGACAAACACTGTATTCTCCAGCGCCTTGCCCGCCGCCATCAGCCCTCCAGCGGTTCCACCCGCCTCCAGCGCAAACTGCCCCGCGGCACCCAGCACGCTGGTGGTGGCATCGCCCAGGTAGTGCTCGGAGCGGGCGCGCACCCGGTTCGATGCCTCGCCCAGCGCTTGGCCCACGGGCGCGAGCATGGTGGCAATGGCCTGTGCGCCTTCGCTCCTGGGCGTCCACCCCCGGGCCTCCTGCATGCTTTGCTGCACGGCCACCGCCGCATCCACGCCGTCCAGCGCCGCGTAGGGGATGGAGACAACGCCTGCGGCGATGCGCACCCCCTGGTTGTAGAGGCCCGAGGCCAGCAGTTCGCCTGCGCCCACGCCCAGTTGCATGGCGGTCTGGGCGGCCTGGGCCACCGATTGGGCATAGGGCGTGGGGGCTTTGTTGCTGACCCACACGGGTTCGCTGCCGCCATTGGGCATGCCGGTGACGGGGTCGTAGCTGTCTACGCTTTCAAAGCGCCCGCCTGCATCGAGCGCCCTTTGTGTGGCGATGGCCTGTTCGGTCTGGTAGGGGGAGTAGCGCCCCACGCCATTGGCGAAGTAGCGCTCCGATATTTCTTCGCCAGACATGCCGCCCACGGTGCTGGCAGGCACCCGCGCCGCAGCCTCCTGCGCCCGAATGGCCGAGTCCATGCCAATCAGTTGCCCGCCTGCGCGCAAGTTGGCCTCGCTGAGGTTTTCCGGGATCGTGAGCACTTGCCCGACTTGCAGTGCACGCGCGCCCCGCACGGAGGCGTTCAAGCCGCTATGGGCCATGATGGCTGCTCCGGCACGCTCATCCCCAAAGAAGGCGCGACCAATGCGGGCCGGGTTGTCCCCTTCACGCACGGTGTAGGTGCGTGGCCCTTGGCGCTCGGGCCAGGGCTCGGCAGAGTCCATGAAGTCCGGGTAGCTGGCCGCCCCGCTGCCTTCCCCTGGCAGGACATCGCTTTGCCCGTCCATACCAAAGGTGCCTGAGCCCACCTGCCCGTAGGCTTGCGCGCCAGACACGGGGCCAGAGGCGCTGGCACCCACCCCTTGCACTCCTTGCACCCCCACCCCCACCATGCGCTCAAAGTCCGCCCGCATGCGATCCGCAAAGGATTGCGTCATGCCTGCGGTTTGCTGTACTGCCTCCTGCCTGGCCAGGTCATTGCGCTGGCGTATCTCGCTGCCTCTGAAGAACTGCTGGGCGCTGTCCATGGGCGTGGCGTTTTGCTGCGCGATCTCGCTGCGCCTAAAGTCTTGGCGCGCGCGCTCTTGCTGGCGCAGGCTCTGTTGCTCTTTCACATGCTCGGCCACACTGCCGCCTAGGACCCCACCAACTGCCCCAATCCAGGCGCTGTCGCTTTCTTCCTGCGTGATGTGCCCGCGGTCGTTGGCCACCATGGTGCCGACCATGCTTCCTGCGGCTTGGGCGGTGATGTGGCCCAGGTGTTGGCCTAGGCTGGCGCCCCAGTCGGTTGCGCCTTGCGATGTGCCGGTGCCCATGGCAGAGCCCAGGCTGTCGCTCAGACTGTTGCCCATCTTTTGCGCGATGC
>JBQTHH010000100.1:0-23331 GCA_052390055.1 Rhodoferax sp. | reverse complement strand
CCGTGTATCTAGGCATTTGGCGGCGATTGACTCGCCCGAGCCATTGCAAATCAACCACTTGCGCGACCTCGACGCGCCGCAACCGGGGCCATGTGCCTCGGAACTGTCAAAGTCGGGTCTGAGCCTGCGAACAAATTCAGTGCAGTTTGGGTGTGCCTTTCGGGTGCGCCGGATTTGCCTGCAGGCTCAGTCCAGCAAGGCCTGCAGGCGGGTTTGCAGCGCGCTAGGCGCGCTTGCACTATACTGGTTTTTTATACAGTTTTACTTGCCCCCCGCACCATGACCCAAGGCACCATCCGCATCCGTGGCGCACGCCAGCACAACCTGCGCAATCTGGACCTCGACATCCGCACGGGGGAGCTGACGGTGGTGACGGGCGTGAGCGGTTCGGGCAAATCCAGCCTGGTGTTCGACACCCTGTATGCGGAGGGGCAGCGGCGCTATGTGGAGACCTTTTCGGCCTACGCGCGCCAGTTTCTGGACCGCATGGACAAGCCCGCCGTGGACCGCGTGGAGGGTGTGCCCCCGGCCATCGCCATCGACCAGACCAACCCGGTGCGCTCCAGCCGCTCCACGGTGGGCACCATGACCGAACTCAACGACCACCTCAAGCTGCTCTTTGCGCGCTTGGGGAGCCTGTTCGACCGCGTCACGGCGGAGCCGGTGCGCCACGATACGCCCCACAGCATCTACGCCGACCTGTGCCAGCGCGCGCAGGCCCAGGGCGACCCGCGCCTGGTGCTCACCTTTCCGGTGGAGCTGCCCGCCAACACCAGCGCGCAGGAGCTGGAGCAGTGGCTGTCGGCCAGCGGCTTCACGCGCGTGCACGCCGAGCGCGTGGTGCAGCGTGCGCCTGCGGCCTCAGCGGCTGCGGGTGCCGCAGCGGGGGGCGCCAAGAAATCTGCCAACACCCCGGCGGGCGCGGTGCGTGTGCTGGACGTGGTGGCCGACCGCTTCCGCGCCAGCAAAGCCGAGCAGGCGCGTGCGCTGGAGGCGATCGAGCTGGCGCTCAAACGCGGCAGCGGACGCCTCAATGTTTATGTACAAAATGAGGCACTGGCCCGCGTGGAATCTGCGGAAGATGCTACTGAAAACATAGCAAACGAGGTCTGGCGCTACTCCACCGGGCTGCACTGCCCGCACAGCGACCTGCGCTATGCCGACCCGCTGCCGAGCATGTTCAGCTTCAATTCGGCGGTGGGGGCCTGCGACAGTTGCCGGGGTTTTGGCCGCGTCATCGGGGTGGACTACGGTCTGGTCATTCCCGACGCCAAGCGCACCCTGCGCGCCGGGGCCATCAAGCCCTTCCAGACCCCGGCCTGGGCCGAGTGCCAAGACGACCTGATGCGCCACGCCGAAGCCGCCGGCATCCCGCGCGACACGCCCTGGAGCAAGCTCACCCCCGAGCAGCAGCACTGGGTGCTCAAGGGCTCGCCGCACTGGAACGGCAAGTGGAACCAGCAGTGGTACGGGGTGGACCGCTTTTTCGAGTACCTGGAGAGCAAGGCCTACAAGATGCACATCCGGGTGCTGCTGTCCAAGTACCGCAGCTACACCGAGTGCCCCAGTTGCGCCGGGGCGCGCATCAAGACCGAGAGCCTGCTGTGGCGCATCGGCAGCAAGGCCCAGGCCGACGCCGTGCTGCCCGCAGCCCAGCGCTTCATGCCGCAGGGCGTGCAGTGGAGCCGCGCGCAGCTGGAGGCGCTGCCGGGCCTGTGCCTGCACGACCTGATGCTGCTGCCGCTGGACCGATTGCGGCGCTTCTTTGATGGGCTGGCGGCGGATAGCGCGGACCAGGGGAACGCCCGTGCAGCACCAACAGCCGACACGGCGGTGGACGCCGAAACCAAGGCCCTGCGCCTGCTGCTGGAAGAAATCACCACCCGGCTGCGCTACCTGTGCGAGGTCGGCATCGGCTACCTCACGCTGGACCGCCAGAGCCGCACCCTCAGCGGCGGCGAGGTGCAGCGCATCAATCTCACCACTGCCCTGGGCACCTCCCTGGTCAATACCTTGTTCGTGTTGGACGAGCCCAGCATCGGCCTGCACCCGCGCGACATGGACCGCATCGTCGCCGCCATGCACCGCCTGCGCGACGCGGGCAACACCCTGGTGGTGGTGGAGCACGACCCGGCGGTCATGCTCGCGGCCGACCGTGTGCTCGACATGGGCCCCGGCCCCGGGCGCGCGGGCGGCCAGATCGTGTTCGATGGCTCTACCACCGCCCTCAGGGGGGCCGACACGCTCACCGGCGCCTACCTGGGCGGGCGGCGCAGCGTGGGGCTGGGCTTTCAGCGCCTGGTGGCGGACAGCACGCCCAAGCTGCTGCTGGAAGGCGCCAGCGAACACAACCTGAAGGACGTGTCCGTGGCCCTGCCGCTGAACCGCCTGGTGTGCGTCACCGGCGTGTCCGGCTCCGGCAAGTCCACCCTGGTGCAAGACGTGCTGGCCCCGGCCCTGCTGCGCCACTTCGGCAAGGCCACCGAAACGCCCGGTGCGCACCGCGCCCTGCTGGGCGCCGAGCAACTGGCGGACGTGGTGTTCGTGGACCAATCCCCCATCGGCAAAACCGCGCGCTCCAACCCGGTGAGCTTTGTCGGCGCCTGGGACGCGCTGCGCGCCCTGTTCGCCACCGCCCCGCTGGCGCGCGAGCGCGGCTACACCGCGTCCAAGTTCAGCTTCAACAGCGGCGATGGGCGCTGCCCCAGCTGCGGCGGCTCGGGCTTCGAGCACATCGAAATGCAGTTCCTGAGCGACGTCTACCTGCGCTGCCCCGATTGCGATGGCAAGCGCTACCGCCCCGAGGTGCTGGAGGTGTGCATCGAGCGCGGCCAGCGCGCCCTGAACGTGGCCGACGTGCTGGCCCTGACCGTGGCCGAAGCGGTGCAACTGTTCCGCAACGACCACGAGGTGCTGCGCGTGCTGCAGCCCATCGTGGACGTGGGGCTGGACTACGTGGCCCTGGGCCAGCCCGTGCCCACGCTCTCGGGCGGGGAAGCGCAGCGCCTGAAGATCGCGGGCTTCCTGGCCGATGCCGCAAAAGGACGCGCCCCCACGCTTCCCGCTTCGCGTGGTGCGCTGCCCCCCGAGGGGGCTGGCTGGACTTGGGGCGGCCCGGCGTCCAGCCGCGCCAGCGCCAGCCGCCAGGCGCTGGCCACCAAGGGCACGCTCTTCATGCTCGACGAGCCCACCACCGGCCTGCACTTTGACGACATCGCCAAGCTCATGCGCGCCCTGCGCAAGCTCCTGGACGCCGGGCATTCCCTGCTGGTGATCGAACACAACCTGGACGTGATCCGCGCCGCCGACTGGCTCATCGACCTCGGCCCCGAAGGCGGCGCCGGCGGCGGCACGGTCGTCGCCGTGGGCACCCCCGCCGCGCTGATGCAGCACCCCCACTCCCACACCGCCCGCGCCCTGCGCGACTACGCCCAGGCCATGGGAGAGGTGCACGCGGTGGCGCCCCCCAACCCCTACGAACTGTCCGCGGCGCAGCACACCCAGGGCGTAGCCCACGCCGCACACGAGCCCAGCGCCCGCTACTTGCAGCAAGCCGCAGAGACCGCGCCACCTGCCCCAACTGCCCTGGGCACCTGCACTCCCCCTCGTTCAGATACGCGGCCAAATGGGGCTGTTCAGGCCCCCTCTTTCGCCCCGGCGGGGGCGAGAGAGGGCGGGGGGAGAGAGGGGGGGCAGGGCTGTATCCAGATCATCAACGCCAAAGAACACAACCTGCGCTCCCTGTCGGTCGATATTCCGCGTGGAAAGTTCAACGTCGTCACCGGCGTGTCTGGCTCGGGCAAGAGCACCCTGGCCTTT
Organism: Rhodoferax sp.; assembly: GCA_052390055.1. GTDB lineage: Bacteria > Pseudomonadota > Gammaproteobacteria > Burkholderiales > Burkholderiaceae_C > Allorhodoferax. The sequence continues at coordinate 19,512 of JBQTHH010000100.1, read as the reverse complement.
GACATCCTGTTCAACGAAGGCCAGCGCCGCTACCTGGAAAGCCTCAACGCCTACGCGCGCTCCATCGTCCAGCCCGCAGGCCGCCCCGAGGTGGACGCGGTGTACGGCATCCCGCCCACCGTGGCCATCGAGCAGCGCCTGTCGCGCGGCGGCGCCAAATCCACCGTGGGCACCACCACCGAGGTTTGGCACTTCCTGCGCCTGCTCTACGTGAAGCTGGGCACCCAGCATTGCGTGCACGACGGCACGGCGGTGCAACCGCAAAGCGCCGACAGCATCGCCGCCCAGTTGCTGAAAAACTTCCGTGGCCAGCACATTGGCCTGCTGGCCCCCCTGGTGCAGGGCCGCAAGGGCGTCTACACCGAGCTGGCCGAGTGGGCGCGCGCTCGCGGCCACACCCATTTGCGCGTGGATGGCGAGTTCCTGCCCACCGTGGGTTTCCCGCGCATCGACCGCTTCAAAGAGCACCACATCGAGCTGCCGGTGCGCTCGCTCACCGTGCGCCCGGAATCCGAGGCCGAGCTGCGCGCCGCCCTGTCCGAGGCGCTCACCCACGGCAAGGGCGTGGTGCAGGTGCTGGCGCCGCTGGACGGCCTGGCCCAGGCCCTGGCCGCCGGGGCGCCGTGCGCGGGCATTGGCCACTTGCAGGTGTTCTCCACCAAGCGCGCCTGCCCGCAGTGCGCCACCAGCTACCCCGAGCTGGACCCGCGCCTGTTCTCGTACAACAGCAAGCACGGTTGGTGCCCGGACTGTGTCGGCACCGGCGTGCAGCTCAGCAAGGAGCAGCGCAAGGTGTTCGACGACTCGGTGCGCGACGAGGACAAGGGCCGCGAACAGACCTTTGCCGAACCCGAGGTGGACGACCTGCAGACCCAGGCCTGCCCCAACTGCCAGGGCACGCGCCTGAACCCCCAGGCGCGGGCCGTGCGTTTTGCCGGGGTCGCCATCACCGAACTGGCGCGCCTGAGCGTGCTCGACATGCGCCAGTGGCTGCAAGGGCTGGACACCAGCACCCTGAGCGCGCGCGAGCTGGAGATTGCCCGCGACCTGCTGCCCGAGATCCGCAGCCGCCTCGAATTTCTGGCCGAAGTCGGCCTGGGCTACCTCACGCTGGACCGGGGCGCGCCCACGCTCAGCGGCGGCGAGGCGCAGCGCATCCGCCTGGCGGCGCAGCTCGGCAGCCACCTGCAAGGCGTGTGCTACGTGTTGGACGAACCCACCATCGGCCTGCACGCGCGCGACAACCGCATGCTGCTCTCGGCCCTCAAGCGCTTGTCCGACCAGGGCAACACCCTGGTGGTGGTGGAACACGACGAAGACACCATCCGCGCCGCTGAGCACCTGATCGACATCGGCCCCAGCGCGGGCAAGCGCGGCGGCCAGGTGGTGGCCCAGGGCAGCCTGCAGGACCTGCAGGCCAGCGCGGATTCGCGCACCGGGCGCTACCTGCTGCACGCCATGCGCCACCCGCTGGGCACCCGCCGCCCTGTGAATGCTACTGAATTGATAGCTAATGAGGTCCATTCCACGCGGGCCAATGGCCAAAATGATTCCGAAAAACCGGCGCCCTGGCTGCAACTGCGCGGCGCCCGGCTGCACAACCTGCAAGGCGTGGATGCGGCTGTGCCCCTGCAGCGCCTGGTGGCGGTGACGGGCGTGTCCGGCTCCGGCAAATCCACCCTGGCGCGCGACGTGCTGCTGGCCAATGTGGCCCAGGCCGTGGCACAACGCGCCACCAAGGCCGGGCGTGACGCCCAGGCCGCAGGGCAGCTACCCGCCTGGGCGGGCTGCGCGTCGCTCACCGGCTTTGCCGTGCTGGACCGCGTGCTGGAGGTGGACCAGACCCCCATCGGCAAAACCCCGCGCTCCTGCCCGGCCACCTATATCGGCTTTTGGGACACCATCCGCAAGCTCTTCTCTGAGACCCTGGAGGCCAAGGCGCGCGGCTATGGCGCTGGGCGCTTCAGCTTCAACACCGGCGAAGGCCGCTGTCCCAGTTGCGAAGGCCAGGGCGTGCGCACCATCGCCATGAGCTTTCTGCCCGACGTGAAAGTGCCCTGCGAGGCCTGCCATGGCGCGCGCTTCAACCCCGAAACCCTGGCCGTTACCTGGCGGGGAAAAAGCATCGGCGAAGTGCTGCAAATGGAGGTGGACGAGGCCGTGGGCTTTTTTGCCAGCATGCCCACCGTGGCCCACCCGCTGCAACTGCTGCAGGATGTGGGCCTGGGCTACCTCACCCTGGGCCAGCCCAGCCCCACCCTCAGCGGCGGCGAGGCCCAGCGCATCAAGCTCGTCACCGAACTCTCCAAGGTGCGCGACGACGTCACCCGCCGCGGCAACAAAGCCCCCCACACCCTCTATGTGCTGGACGAGCCCACCGTGGGCCTGCACATGAGCGACGTGGAAAAACTCATCCGCGTGCTGCACCGCCTGGTGGACGGTGGCCACAGCGTGGTCGTGATCGAACACGACCTGGACGTGATCGCGGAAGCCGACTGGGTGCTCGACCTCGGCCCCGAAGGCGGCAGCGGCGGCGGCCGCATCGTGGCAGCAGGCACACCCGAAGACCTGGTGCGCCTGGGCACCCACACCGGGGTGGCGCTGGGGGCGGTGTTGGCCAGGGGGGGAGTCGGGGGCGCGCCTGTGAACTGACATCTTGTTGCCGGTCGCACCGGAAAAATGTCTGCGGCGGACGTTTCATGCGGTTTTCTGGGGCGAGGGACACCGAAGACCCGTGCCATACTGCGCCTTGGGGCGGGGGCCAGACCGCCCGTTTGCTGACCCAACAAGACCCCGACTTCAGTGGAGATCAATACGCATGAGCACCCTTACTCCTAAAACGGAAACCGCCCACCCGACCTGCGATAGCCTGCTTCGATCAATGTCATCGCTCCGTCTTGTGGCCACTATGCTCTGTGTGGTGTTGACCGGGTGTGCGGGGTTCAAACAACAAGCTGTCAGTCCGGAATCGCTTGAGCAGTTGAAGGGGCAGCAGATCACGCAGGTGATTGGCGATTCACAGTTTGGTTTTCTTACCTCTGAAGAGGGTATTAAGTCTGGCATCGCGACCGTTTTCACTGGTGGCTTGGGTGGGGCGGCGGTGATGCTTGATGGAATGCGTCGCGAGGGGCGCAAGGTTTCGGAACTGGCGGGGGGGCTCCCCGACCCAGCCATAGATATCGGGACTACCTTGGCCACCCATATGGCGACGATGTTTGGAACGCGTTCGGTTGGTCCTGCCAAGATTTCCGAGTCGAATGACATAGGAAATCTCATTGCTGCTACTCCTAGGGAGGCTCGGTTTGTCTTGGACGCGCGCTCGGTCCTATTTGGGGCGCAGTATCTACCAGGCGCGTGGAGCAAATACAAAGTGCAGTACTCCATGAGGGCTCGATTGATTGATCGGGTGAAGGGGGTAGTTGTCGCAGAGGGGAATTGCAAGTTTTTGGATGGCAATGGGGCCCCCGCGAGTTATGACGAGATGGTCGCTGACCGTGCCGCGCGCATCCGAATAGACTTGGCAGAGTACCGGGAACGTTGCGTGGAAGGTATCTGGACTCAGATGTTTTCTGGGGTTGCCTTACCCAAGCGCGCGGATGGGGTGGTTGGTGTGTCCTCAGCGCCTGCAACTGCGCCCTTGTTCTCCGCCGTCCCGGGGGTTGAAGCTCCGCCCGCAACAGCCGGGGCCGTGCCATCGACAGTGAATGCCGCCCCGCCACCAGCACCTGCACTCTTGCCAGTGGTGGCTGCTCCCACGCGCAGCAGCGAAAGCCCATTGACTCCACCAGTCCAGTACATTGTCTTGCCAAATACCGACCCAACACCTTCTCAGGTGGCGCCGATGTTGTTTGAGTTGGCATGGGGCACCCCGGAGCAGGCAGAGCGTTTCCAGATATATCTCTCGCGCCCGAGCCCCAAAGCATTTGCGGTGTCGGACAACGGTGGCTGGTGGATGGCCTGGGGAACCGCAGCAGGGCAGCAAGGTAAGCTCCGCGTGGAGCAGCGCGCGCTTCGTGGGTGCGAGGAGCGGAGCAAGGCGCCGTGCGTACTGTATGCGGTGGATGATCGTGTGGTGCACCGGAAGTAAGCACTCCAAAATATCTACCGCGCGGTGCTTGTTTGAGACGCAGTTGTGCCTGTAGCACCGAGCCAACGTCGCGCGTGGTTGCGCTGGGGTACGGGGCTGAGTTTGGGCGCGGTTTTTCCTATGACGTGGGGTGCGGACGTAGTTCATGCACCGCTGCCCCACCCGCGCCTGCTGGCCACGGCCAGCGACTGGGAGCGGCTGCGCCAGCGCCTGCGCACCGAGCCGGACCTGGCCCAGTTCCATGCCGCGCTGCTGGAGCATGCCCAGGCGCTGCGCGGCCAGGGCGAGCTGGAGCGCAAGCTGCAGGAGCGCCGCCTGCTGGGGGTGTCGCGTGCGCTGCAGCAGCGCCTGTGGCTGTGGGCCTACGCCTGGCAGACCACGGGCGAGGCGCAGTGGGCCGAGCGCGCGGCCCAGGAGCTGCAGGCCGCCTGCGCCTTTGCCGATTGGAACCCCGCGCATTTTCTGGACGTGGCCGAAGCCTGTGCCGCCGTCGCGGTGGCCTACGACTGGCTTTATCCGGCGCTGGACGATGCCACGCGCCAGGCCTGCGTGCGCGCCCTCCAGCAATTGGCGCTGCAGCCCGGTGCCTCCAACGCCCCACACAACAGCTGGCAGACCCGCGACAACAACTGGAACCAGGTCTGCTTTGGCGGCCTGGTGCTGGGCGCGCTGGCGGTGCAAGAGGCCGCGCCCGCCCTGGCCCAGCGGGTGCTGGACATGGCCCGCCAGGGCATCGTGCACGGGTTGGGGGTGTACGCCCCCGATGGTGTTTACCCCGAGGGGCCCTCGTACTGGGGCTATGGCACCGGCTACCAGGTGCTGATGATCGCCGCCCTGCGCAGCGCGGGGCAGGGCGATGGCGCCTTGCCCAGCACCCCCGGCTTCCTGGCCAGTGCCGCCGCCTACGTGCAGCTCCAGGGCCCGTCGGGCCGCGCCTTCAACTACGCCGACGGCGGCGAAAACCAGGGGCTGGAGACGGCGCTGTTCTGGTTCGCCCGCGAAAGCGGCCACGGCGCCTTGCTGGTGCACGAACGCGAGCGCCTGCGCAGCCCCAAGGCCTGCCTGCAAGCCGTGCGCGGCCAACGCATGGCACCCCTGGCGGCGCTGTGGTGGCCCGCGCCCGGTGCCGCATCGCCCCTGCTGCCTACCGAATGGAGCGGCCAGGGCAGCGTGCCCTTGTGGGTGTGGCGCGAGCGCTGGGGCGATCCGCAGGCCCTGTTCGTCGCCACCAAGGGTGGCAGCGCCGCCCTCAACCACGCCCACATGGACGCCGGCAGCTTTGTGCTGGAGCGCGATGGCGTGCGCTGGGCCATCGATCTGGGCATGCAGGACTACCACTCGCTGGAATCGCGCGGGGTGGACCTCTGGAACCGGCGCCAGGACAGCCCGCGCTGGCAGGTGTTCCGCCTGGGCAATGCCGGGCACGGCACGCTCAGCCTGGGCGAGGCACTGCACCGGGTGGAGGGCCATGCCACGCTGCGCACCCTCGACGGTGCGGACGGCCCCGGCGCGGAGATCGACCTGCGCGCCGTGCTGGGCACCGGGCTGTCCCAGGCGCAGCGGCGCCTGCAGGTGCAGGGGCGCAGCGTGTTGCTCAGCGACCGGCTGCAGGGCCTGGCGCCAGGTGCGCCGGTGCGCTGGCAGATGCTCACCCGTGCCCAGGCCGAAGTCCAGGGCCGCAACGTGCTGCTGCGCCAGGGCGGGCAGGCGTTCTGGCTGCGCGACCACAGCCCCCGCGGCACCCGCTGGGCGCTGTGGTCAGCCGCGCAACCCGAACCCGACACCAACGCCGCCAACCCGGGCGTCACCGTGGTGCAGCTCCATGCCCAGGCCGATGCACACGGGGGGGTGGACTTGCGGGTGGTGCTGGGCGGGTAGCGGGGGCCACCCAGGCCTGCTGCGGTGCGGTTATTCTGCGGTTTTCGACACCCTGCAGGCGGCCCCATGAGCACTCCATCGCTGGCATCCATCGTCCACCACCCCACCCTGTCCCCGGCCCAAAAGGCGCATGCCCTGGCCGTAGCGGCGGAAAACAGTCTGCCCTATCCGGCGCTGGACGGCGAGACCCGCGCCGCGCTGGACGCGCGCATCGTCTGCGACATGTACGAGGGCCACGCCCCCTACAAGCCGCGCTACGTGCTGCCGGACTACGCCGTGCCCCTGCGCCAGGGCTCCGCCTGGCTGGAGCTGCCCGCACCGCGCACCCTGGACGAGGCGCTGCACACCCTCACCATTGCCTACCACCACGTCCCCTCGGTCACCGGCATGCCGGTCTACATCGGCCAGCTCGACGAATTGCTGCTGCCCTTTTGCGAGGGTGTGAGCGACGAAGAGCTGCACGCCAAGCTGCGCCTGTTCTGGCGCTACCTGGACCGCGTGCTGCCCGACGCTTTCATGCACGCCAATATCGGCCCCAGCGACAACCGCGTGGCGCGCGCCATCCTGGCGGTGGACGCCGAGCTGCAGCAGATTGCGCCCAACCTCAGCTTCCTCTACGACCCCGCCCTCAGCGGCGACGCCATCCTGCGCCGCTGCACCGACAACATCATTGCCAGCTCCAAGCCGCACATCGCCAACCACCCGGTGCACGCCGCCGCCTTCGACGCGCGCGGCTACGGCATCGTCAGCTGCTACAACGCACTGCCCCTGGGGGGCGGCGCCTCCACCCTGGTGCGGCTGAACCTGCTCGAAGTCGCTCGGCGCAGCGACAGCGTGGAAGACTTTCTGGAGCGCGGCCTGGCGCATTACGCCGAGCTGGGCGCGCGCCTTATCCACGCGCGTGTGGGCGCATTGCAGGAATCCGGTTTCTTTCGCTCCTTCCTGGTGGAGGAAGGGTGGATCGCCGCCGACCGTTTCACCGCCATGTTCGGCATTTTTGCCATGGCCGAGGCGGTGAATCACCTGCAAGACCAGCGTGGGCTGCCCGGGCGCTATGGCCACGACGATGCCGCCAACGCGCTGGGCCTGCGCATCACCGAGCGCATGGCGGCGCTGGTGGCGCAGCGCCCACTCCAAGGCGTGTGGCGCGGCCGGGCCCTGCTGCACTCCCAGGCCGGGCTGTCCACCGACACCGGGCTGACGCCAGGCATCCGCATCCCCTACGGCACCGAGCCCGACCCGGTGACCCACGTGCAGGCGCTGCTGCCCCAGCACGCCCATTTCCCGTCTGGCGTGTCCGAAATCCTCACGCTGGACGACACCGTGCGCGCCAACCCGCAGGCCCTGTTCCGCCTCGCCAAGGGCGCCCTGGCCATGGGCTTGCGCGAGTTCACCGCCAATGTGGCGGGCAACGACCTGGTGCGCATCACCGGCTACATGGTGCGCCTGTCCGACATCGCCCGCCACCGCGCCGGCGCCAGCGCGCGCACCAATACCACCGCCCTGGGGGCCGAAGCGGCGGCGCAGACCGAGTTGCTGCAGCGCCGCCCCCGCGTGGTGGCCTCAGAGATGCTGGCGGGTGCCACGGCACAGCATGCCTGAGGGCACCCTGCCGGGCAGGCCCAGGCAGACCACCAGGGCTCCGATGGCTGTCAGCACGCCTGGGGGTGACGATGCGGCGGTGTCAGCGCTGGTGGCGCGCGTGCTGCGCTGGTCGGTGGTGGACGGGCCCGGCAACCGCATGGTGCTGTTCTTGCAAGGCTGCAGCTTCGCCTGCCCAGGGTGCCACAACCCGCACACCATGGGCCATTGCAATGGCTGCGGCGATTGCCTTCCCGTCTGCCCGGTGGATGCGTTGCGCCTGAGCGAGGGGCGCCTCGTTTTCGACCCCGGCCCCTGCACCCACTGCGACGCCTGCCTGGACGCCTGCCCGGTCAGCGCCAACCCCATGGCCCAGCGCATGGACGTGGCCCAGGTGCTGGCCCAGCTGCGCCGCGACGCCGCATTCATCGACGGCATTACGGTCTCGGGTGGTGAGGCCACCTTGCAGCCCAAATTCGTCGCTGCGCTGTTCGCCGCCGTGAAGGCCACGCCCGCGCTGGCGCACCTCGGTTGCCTGATCGACTCCAACGGCCACCTCGGCCCCCAGGGCTGGGAACTGCTGCTGCCGGTGACGGACGGCGTGATGCTCGACATCAAAGCCTTCGACCCGCAGCGCCACCGCCGCCTGACCGGGCAGGACAATAGCCGCGCCCTGGCCAGCGCGCGCTGGCTGGCGCAGCACGGCAAGCTGCACGAGCTGCGCTTTCTCGTTGTGCCGGGCGAAACCGACCAGCCCGACGAAGTCGCCGCCCTGGCCGCGCTGGCGCTGGAGTTGCGCGCCCCGGTGCGGCTCAACGCTTTTCGCCACCACGGCGTGCGCGGCGCGGCCCGCCAATGGCCCAGCGCCCGGCGTTTCGACGTCGAGGCTGTGGCGGCCCGATTGAAAGCTGCGGGCGTGGCGCCGGTGGCCTTGCCTGCGGTGTGGTTGGAGTAGTGGCCAGTAAACGGGCGTCTATTCCAGCGCCCAGTTGGCCCACTGCAGCGCGTCCACCCGTTCAAATTCACGCACATTGTTCGTCACCAGCGTGAGCCCTTCGCTGCGGGCATGGGCAGCAATGTGCAGATCGTTCACGCCGATGGTCTGGCCGCGTTTTTCCAGTGTGGCGCGGATGCTGCCGTAGTGCTGCGCCGCCTTGGGGCCGTAGGCCAGGACTTCCAGGCGGCTGCAAAAGTCTTCCACGACGTTGAGTGAGCGCTGCGGCGCGCTGCTTTTTTCCGCACCATGCAAAAGCTCGGCCAGCGTGATGCTGGAGATCGCCATATGGCCCGCATGGGCGTTGAACAGCTGCAGCGCCGACAGCGGGCGGCGCTTGATCACGTAGATGACGATATTCGTGTCCAGCAGGTAGCGCAGCATCACAAGGCCTCGCGTTCACCCTGTTCCTGGCTGGCGCGCGCCTCCATGAAGTCGTCCGGCACGGTGGGGCCGTCCAGAAAGAAGCTGTCCCAGGTCTGCCCCAGGGGCGCGATGATGCGCTCGCAGCCGCGCGCACGCACGTCCACCCGCTTGACCTGCTCGGGCAGGCGCAGCTCGGCGGGCAGGCGTATGGCTTGGCTGCGGTTGTTGACAAAAACGGTGCTGACCGCCATATCGGGCCTTCGGTGGTGGATGGGATATGGCAATTGTATATAGCGCCGCGCGGATAAGCAGAAGTTTCTCGCTGTCTCCCTTGTCAGCCCCACGCGGCGCTCGCGTGCGAAACTCGGCGCCATGAGCGTTTCCCCGTCCCGTCTGGTTTCCGAGCTTTCCGAACAACTGGCCCAGTGGCGCGCCCAGGGCCTGCTGCGCACGCGGCGCACCCTGGAGTCACCCTGCGGCGTGCACGCCGTCGTCAACGGCCAGGAACGCCTGGCCTTTGCCAGCAACGACTACCTGGGCCTGGCCGCCCATCCGGTAATAGCCCAGGCCCTGGCCGATGGCGCGCTGCGCTGGGGCGCGGGCAGCGGCGCCTCGCATGTGGTCAGCGGCCACCTGCAGCCTTTTGACGCGTTGGAAGCGGCCCTGGCCGCCTTCGTGGGGCGCGAGCGCGCGCTGTTCTTTTCCACCGGCTACCTGGCCAACCTCGCCGTGCTGCCCACCCTGCTGGAGCGTGGCGACGTGGTGTTCCACGACAAACTCAACCACGCTTCGCTCATCGACGCCGTGCGACTGGGCCGCGCGCAGGACTTCCGCTACCCCCACGGCGACGTGGCAGCCCTGGCGCGGCTGATGCGCGAGCACCGGGGGCGCCGGGCCATGATCCTGACCGACGCCGTGTTCAGCATGGACGGCGACCTCGCCCCCCTGCAGGCCCTGTACGCCCTGGCCTGCGAGCACGACGCCTGGCTGGTGGTGGACGACGCCCACGGCCTGGGCGTGCTGGGGGAGCATGGCGCGGGCAGCGTGGCGCACCTGGGCCTGCCGAGCGACCCGCGCATCGTCTACGTCGGTACCCTGGGCAAGGCGGCTGGCGTCTCGGGCGCCTTTGTGGCCGGTGACGCCACCGTGGTGGAATGGCTGCAGCAGCGCGCCCGGCCCTACGTGTTCATCACCGCCAGTTCGCCCGCCATCGCCTGCGCCCTGCTGGCCGCGCTGCCCCTCATGGCGGCGGCGGACGACCGGCGCGCGCATCTGCAGGCGCTCATCGCCCAACTGCGAGTCGGCCTGGCCGATAGCCCCTGGCAGCTGATGCCCTCCGACACCGCCATCCAGCCCATCGTGGTGGGCGGCAACGAGGCCGGGCTGCGCGTGTCGCAAGCGCTGGACGATGCCGGCCTGTGGGTGCCCGCCATCCGCCCCCCCACCGTGCCCCAGGGCAGCGCGCGCCTGCGTGTCTCGCTCTCGGCCGCGCACAGCCACGACGACGTTGCGCGCCTGGTGCAGGTGCTGAAGGGGCTGGCGCCATGAGCGCATCCTTGGCGGGCAGGGCCCCCATCGGCTCCCTGGTGGATGCGGTTCCGTGCTACGCCCTGCACGGCTGGTGCTTCGGCCCGGACGTGTGGCAGGAAATGGCCGCCCACTGGCCGGGGCTGCAGGCGCTGGCCTTGCCCGGCTACGGCAGTCCAGGGTGTGCAGCGGAGGCGGGGGCCCCCGACCTGCCGCCCACTCGGGTTGCAGAGGCAGCACGGACGGGCGAACAGATTGGCACAGCAGTGCATTCCCCTGGGCGCACCATGGAAGTGCTGGCGCAAGCCCTGGCGCAGCGCCTGCCGCCCCATCCGGTGGATGTGCTGGGCTGGTCCCTGGGGGCCCTGGTGGCGCTGCAACTGGCCGCCAGCGCGCCGCAGCGCGTGCGCCGCCTGGTGCTGCTGGGCGCCACCGCCCGTTTTGTCGCCGCACCCGACTGGCCCCATGGCGTGGCGCCCGCACTGTTGGACGGCTTTCGCACCGAGCTGGCGCAAGACGCCGCCGTTTTGCGCGCCCGCTTCGCCCTGCTCTGCGCCCAGGGCCAGGCCCCGGCCCAGGCGCGCACCGTCGTGCGGCGTCTGCGCGCGCTCTCCAGCGCCCCGCAGCCGGTGCTGGACGATGGACTGGCCGTGCTGGCCAGCTCCGACCTGCGCCCGATCTTGCCCCGTGTGCAAGCGCCCGTGCTGCTGCTGCATGGTGCGCACGACGCCCTCATGCCTCTGGCCGCAGCGCAGTCCCTGGCCCAGGCCTTGCCCGATGCGCACCTGCAGGTGCTGCCCGACGCCGGCCACGCCCTGCCCCTGGCCGCAGCGCAGGCCTGTGCCGCAGCGGCGCGTGCTTTTCTGGCGGGGGAAGGGGACCCCATCCATGGCTGATGCGGCGGTTTCAAAGACTGGCGTTCCTCGGACTCCGGGGGCCGACAGCCCTCCCGATGGGCCGCAAAGCCCACAATGGGCCGCTGTGGACGCTGCACAGCCGACGATTCCCCGCGCCGACCGGCTCCAGGTGCGCCATGCCTTCGACGCCGCGGCCACCGGCTACGACGGCGCCGCACAGGTACAGCGCGCCGTGTGCGAGGCGCTGCTGGCGCAGTTGCAGGCCCAGTGCCCGCAGTGGGCGCCGCAGTGCGCGCTCGACGCCGGTTGCGGCACCGGCTACGGCGCCCAGCTGCTGCACCGCGCCTACCCCGCAGCGCAACTGCTGCGGCTGGACTTCGCCCCCGCCATGCTGGCCCACCCGGCCCCCGGCGCGCCCCTGTGCGGCGATCTGGAAGCCCTGCCCCTGGCCGATGCCAGCCTGGACCTGTTCTGGAGCAGCATGGCCGTGCAGTGGTGCGACCTGGGCCGCACCCTGGCCGAGGCCCGGCGCGTGCTGCACCCAGGCGGCGTGCTGGCCCTGAGCACCCTGGGGCCGCAGACCTTTGCCGAGATCGGCGCCGCCTTCGCCCAGGTGGACGCGCACCCGCACGTCATCACTTTCCTACCGCCGGACGCCGTGCAGGCCCAGGCCCAGCAGGCGGGCCTGCAGGTGCTGGCGCTGCGGCGCAGCCGCCACAGTGCCTGGTACCCCGACCTGCGCAGCCTGTTGCGCGCCATCAAAGGCGTGGGCGCCCACACCGTCCCCGGGCGGCGCAGCGGCCTGCTCGGGCGCCACGCCTGGCAGCAGGTGCAAGCCGCCTACGAAAGCCTGCGCACATCGCAGGGCCTGCCCGCCCACTACGACGTGATCACGCTGCTGGCGCGGCGGGCTGGGGCTGGGGCCGCGTAGGGGCAGGCTCCCCGCGCCATGTTGCCCGCCGGGCTGGTGGCATGCCCCCCCAGTTGGGGAAAAACCGGGGCGTCGGGTACGATGGCGCGCCGTCCCCGGGTGCCGAGCCCGGTGGGCACGCGGTGGGGTAGATGCGGTTCCAAACCATGCACGCTTCGGGGGGCTCATGCTGATCATCCTGCACTGGCTGCGCAAGGCGCTGGGTATTGTGGACTTCGTGGTGTTCACGGGTTTCCTTTACCTGCTGACCTGGGTGCCCTGGCGCGGCAAGCACCCGGTGGCGCGCGTGTTTGGCGCCTGGTGCCGCGCCTTTGTGCGCGCGCTCGACATCGATTTGCGCGTGCACCAGAAGCACAAGGCGCCCCTGCCGCAGCGCTACATTCTGGTGGCCAACCACCCCTCGGCCTTTGAAGACATCGGCATCCCTGCCGTGTTCGACGTGGTCTCGCTGGCCAAGCGCCAGGTGCAGGACTGGTTCATTGTCGGGCGCATCAGCAAGGCCAGCGGCACCCTCTATGTGGACCGGGATGACCCCGAATCGCGCCGCGAAGCCATTGCCCTGATGGTGGACGCCGTGAACCAGGGGCACAACATCTGCCTGTACCCGGAAGGCGGCTGCAAGGGGCGGCGCCTGTTCACCGAGTTCAAGTCGGGCGCTTTCGAGGTGTCCCAGACAACCGGCCTGCCCATCCTGCCCGTGTTCCTGCACTACGAGGCGCAGGACGACTTCGAGTGGCAGCCCCCCTACACCCTGCCCGACAAGCTGCGCCACATGTTCAGGAGCAGCAACAACCGGGTGAACTTCTACGTGCTCGACCCCGTGGCCCCCCAGGACTTTGCCGACAAATACGCCATGAAGGCGCACGTGTACGCGGTGTTCGCGGAGTACAACCGGCGGTATTTGGAGTAGGGCTTATCGCCATGGCGGGGGCACCCACCTGTTGCAGGGTTTGCGCGGCCCACTGCGCACTGCGCTGCTCGTTGTCATGCTGGTGCGGGTCGTACATGGCATCGTGAAACCACAGGGCTAATTCCACCTCACCAGGGTGTTGGGCCAGGGGGCGCGCTGCATCGAAATGGGCGAGGCATTCCTGCAGGTGCTGCTGGCTGTGGTAGTGGCGATGCGTTCGCCGTAGGCTTGCAGCAGCGCCGCCTGCAGACCGGGGGGAGCTTGCAGGCCCAGCGCAGACCAGGCACGGCGCCAGGAGGGGGTGGTGGGATTCATCGGGGTTTTTTCGGCGGCAGTGTGGCCACGAAATCCATGCAGCGGTGCAGCCAGAATGCCAGCTCCTGGTCGGTGCCCAAGCCGGGTTCGTCCACGAACACATAGCCTGCCATGGGTTTGCCGGTGAAGTCCATCACCCGCACGTATTCGCGCTGCAGCGCGTCTTCGTAGCAGGCCTTGCCCACACGCGCCATCAGGCTGCTGTCGGTCACGCCCGCAAACATCAGGCCCTCGCGCAAAAAGCACAGCCCGCCAAACATGCGTTTTTCGGTGATGCCCGAGGAACGCCCCAGGACTTTGCGTATGCGCCCGGCCAAGTGTTCGTCGTATGCCATGAAAGCCTCCATGTGTTCCCGCCCAGGGGGATGCCGTGGGCTGGGTGGGCAAACGCAAGTATGGCCCCGCCTGAAAAATAACGAAACAAAGCGATACCGCCCCGACACCGCTGAAACAGGGGGTGTAGGCACCATGGCGGCCATGTTCAACCGCTCCCATAGGGAGTCAGAAAGGCCTGCCATGTTCCACTTCCGCAAACACCATTTCCGCCGCGCCGCCTTTGGCCTGCTGGGCGCGGGCCTGGTGCTGGGCTCGCTCACCGCCTGCGGCCACCGCTACAGCCACGAACCGCTGGCGCAGATGAGCCCCGAGGCCTATGCGCAAAAGCGCGACAAGCTGGTGGAGCGTGTGGCCGACCACCTGGATCTGGATGCGGTGCAAAAGGGCAAGCTCACGACTCTGGCCGATGCGCTCATGGAGCAGCGCAAGGCCCTGGTCGGCGCCACCACCGACCCGCGTGCCGAGCTGGGTGCCTTGATCGCGGGTGACAAATTCAATGCGGAGCGCGCCCAGGCCCTCATCAACGAAAAGGCCAGCGCCGTGCAGGACAAGAGCCCCCAGGTGGTAGCGGCGCTGGCCGAGTTCTACAACAGCCTCAAGCCCGAGCAGCAGCAAAAGGTGCGTGACCGTCTCGAAGGCCGCCACCGCTGGTTCCACTGGGGTTGAGCCATGACAGCCCTGTCCATGTTGCCTCTGCCCGGCGCACCTGCTGCACCGGGGCCCCGCCGGGCGGGGGACGGCGCCCGTGCGCTCAGCGCCCTGCCCAGGGTGCCTGGGGCCCCCGGGCTGGCGGCGCGCGCCCCGCGCTGGGCCGACCTGGCCCAGGCCCTGCGCACCCTGGGCGTGCCCTGGCTGCAGGCACAGGAGCAACCCCACGCCGAACTCCTGGCCCTGGTGTGGGGCCCGCACTTTGACCGTGAGCACGCACGCCAACTGCTGGCGCAGACGGCAGCGCCAGGCCTGAGCGACGAGGCCCTGGAGCAGGCCGCGCGCTGCTTCGACGCCCTGCAGCCGCAGCGCCAGCAGCGCCTGCGCCGCTGGCTGCTGCGCCAGCACCAGCGGTGGGACAATGCCAGCGACACCCTGCACTGATGTCCCGCCCTTTTGCCCATGCCCACCCACCGCATCCTGCTGATTGACGACGACACCGACCTGGGCGGGCCGCTGGCGGCCTACTTCGCGCGCTTTGACCTCGGCCTGGAGCAGGCCCTGCGCCCCAGTGCGGGCTTGCAGCGTCTGGCCCAGGGCGGCATCGACGCCGCCATCCTGGATGTGATGCTGCCCGAGATGGACGGCTTTGCCCTGTGCCGCGCCATCCGCAAGGACAGCGACCTGCCCATCATCATGCTCACCGCGCGCGGCGACGTGACCGACCGCGTGGTGGGGCTGGAGCTGGGCGCCGACGACTACCTGCCCAAGCCCTTCGAGCCGCGCGAGCTGGTGGCGCGCGTGCAGACCGTGCTGCGCCGCAAGGCCCCCGCACCGCGCCCGGGTGCCGACGAAGGCGCACTGCGCTTTATGGGCCTGGCCATCCACCCCAGCACCCGCACCGTGCTGCGCCAGGGCCAGCCGGTGGAGCTGACCAGCACCGAATTCGACCTGCTGGCCCTGCTGGCGCGCAGCCCCGGCAAGGTGTTCAGCCGCGACGACATCCTCAACCAGCTGCGCGGTGTCGAGGCCGACCTCTACACCCGTGCAGTCGACATCGTGGTCAGCCGCCTGCGCAAAAAGCTCGAACCGCTGGAGTGCATCAAAACCCTGCGCAACGCCGGTTACACCCTGGCGCTGGAGCGTCTGTGAGCATGACGCCGATCCACCGCTGGGTGCATGCCCACCACGAACGCTGGCACACCCGGGCGCGGCGCGCGCTGGCGTATTCGCTGCGTCTGCGCCTGCTGGTGCTGTTCTTTCTGCTGGCGGCAGCGCTGGTGGCGATCTTCCTGTTTGGCATGCAGCGCGCGCTGGGCATTGGCTGGCGCGATGCCGCCCGCCCCCTGGTGGCCGACTATGTGGACCGCCTCGCCGCCGAAGTCGGCACCCCGCCGAGCATCGAGCGCGCCCAGGCCCTGGTCTCGCGCCTGCCGCTCACGGTGCGCATCAGCGGCCCGGTGGTCAACTGGCGCAGCGAAGGCGCCGCACAAGACTACCCCGCAGGCGTGCGCGAATGGGAGCGCGAAGGTGGCGGCTGGCGCCCCTTTGAGCGGCGCACCGCCGATGGGCACCTCATCCGCTTTGGCCTGAACGTGCAGGCCTGGCACGACCGCCCGCGCTACATCGGCCTGGTCACGCTGGCGGTGCTGCTGGCGCTGATCGCGCTGGCCTATGCACGCCTGCGCCACATGCTGCGCCCGATCGAAGACATCCGCGCCGGCGCCCAGCGTTTTGGCCGCGGCGACTTTGGCCAGCCCATTGCCGTGCGCCACCCGCGCCACCCCGACGAGCTGGGCGAACTCGCCGCCACCATCAACACCATGGGCGCCGACATCCACCAGATGCTGGAGGCCAAGCGCGCGCTGCTGCTGGCCATCAGCCACGAGCTGCGCAGCCCGCTCACCCGCGCGCGGCTCAACACCGAACTGCTGCCCGAAACCCCCGAAGTGCAACCCAGCCGCCAGGCCCTGCTGCGCGACCTGGCCCTGATGCGCGACCTGGTCACCGATCTGCTGGAGAGCGAACGCCTGGCCAGCCGCCACGCCGCCCTGCAGCGCGAAACCGTGGAGCCCGCCGCCCTGCTGCACGAGGTGCTGCAGGCCCTGGGCGAGCGCGCCGCCAGCGTGCACACCCAGGTGGCACCCGGCGTGGGGCCCTGTGCCCTGGACCCGGCGCGCGTGCGCCTGCTGCTGCGCAACCTGATCGACAACGCCTTGCGCCACACCCCGCCCGGCGCCGCGCCGCCCCAGGTGGATGTGGCCCTGCAAGACGGCGCGCTGTGCGTGCAGGTGCGCGACTTCGGTCCCGGCGTGGCGCCCGAGCAGTTGGATCAGCTCGGCCAACCCTTCTTCCGCCCCGACGCCGCACGCTCGCGCGACAGCGGCGGCGTGGGCCTGGGCCTGTACCTGTGCCGCCTGGTGGCCCAGGCCCACGGCGGCAGCTTCACCGTGCGCAATGCGCAGCCGGGGTTGGAGGTGGTGGTGACACTGCGGGTGGAACTGGCGGACGCCTGACGCGAGCTTGTCAAATCCGCCCTCGGCGCTGACTAGAATCTGCGCCAAGGAGGGCAGGGCATGACCCCAGAGCAAAGGGCCAGAGTCTGCATCGACGCGCTATTGCAGCAAGCGGGCTGGCATGTCTGCAACGTGGCCGACGCCAATATCTATGCAGGGGACTGTGCGGTAATGGGAGTTGCGATCCGCGTTCCTCGTGAACAACCGCATACAACCCCTCTCTCCCTCCGCATCTTCGCCGCCGGCGGTGCCCCCGACCCCGACGGCCTGCGCATCGTCGACAAGTCCAACTGGATCGGCAAGGCGATGGTGTTCCCGCGTGCGTTGCTGCCGCAAGTCATGGCCCGGCCCGACTGGCGCGGACTGTGGGGCTACTGTCGGGTATGTGTGCCATGTTTCCAAAGCCTGATCAAAAATACAGTGTTCTTGTTCCCTGTAACCCTGCATTCGGCAGGCTTTCTAGGTGCAATTCCCAATGCAACTTCGCTGGCAAATGTTAAGCTATGGCTAAACAAATGTACTTTCTGACCGAAATCAGGGTGAGTGACTTTGGTGATGCGGGGGCCGCGTCTGTGCAAGGGCGATCAAAGTGGTGTCGCCCTGTGCGGACGCGAAGCGCAGAGATTCGGCGACGGTGTTTGAGGCGATGAAGGGCTTGCAAGGGAACGATCTTCGGCAGGCGGTGCAGGGTTTGAAAATGCTGTTGAAGTTGGCCCAGTTGGGCAAACCATTCAACCAGCTTTCAGACGCGAAGACGGTACATGAAGCGTTTGATCCTTTTTACTGTGATGTGACCAAGAAGAATGAAGCATTGTGGATGTATCGGCATGGTGACATTCGGATTCTGTTTTATTACGCGGCAGACAAGGTGGTCTTGTTGACGCACACATTGCCCAAACGTACGGACAAACTTTCTACAAAGGACATCAACCAAGCCAAGCAGGCCGTGGTCGATTTTTTGACAGCATCCCGAACTGCATCGGGTCTGCAGTGGATTGAATGAAGTGAGATGACTATGGAACACAAACCTCTTTTTGGCGATTTGATTGCTGCCCAGGAAGGGCTTGCGGAAGAGCTTAAGGCGGTGGATGTGGCCGCTGATTTGACGCTGCTGTTGCACCACGCGGGCAAGAGCCGCGCGGATCTGGCACGCGCCCTGGGTTGGAGTCGTGCTCGAGTGACGCAAGTGTTGTCCGGCCATGAGAACCTGACCGTGCAGACCATTGCAGCAGTGACAAAGGCCTTGGGTTACACGTTTGATGCCGTGTTTCGCAAAGCCGGTGCCCCTGCAGCTTCTCAGCCTTGGGAGGCCCAAGCCACTTTGGCGCTGGATATGGTGGATGCGCCGGACCTGCAAGAGTGGATGAGCCGCAAGACCATGACGCCGATGGCAGGCCGGTTCGCTGGTGCCATGGAGTTCGAGCACTTTGGCACGCAACTGGTTTCGTCCAACCAAGACGCGATGTTCCAGGAGGAAGTCTGTGCAGCTTAGCCCCTTGCAACTGTTGGAGTACTCGTTTGATGGCGTGTCCGTGGTGCCTGTTGAAGGGTACCAGGCAGACCCAGCGTTTGCGCCTGGCTTGGTGTTTTTCCCCGGCAAACTTGCCATGTCCGCTGATACGGGGCTCGCATTGCTGGATGAGAAGGAAAAGTACTCCGACTTTGGCGTCAAGCTGACCTTGCGGGTTGGTCCTAAAGATGACGCACAAGCGCCCTACAACATTCAGGTTTCCGTTCGTGGCATTGTGCGTATGCACCTGACGCAAGCGGACGGTCAAGCCGAGGAGCGGCGGGTTCGGGCGCTGGTAAACGGCGCGTCGTTGTTGTACGGGGCTGTGCGCGAGATGGTGAGCACTATCACTAGCCGTTCGGCCCATGGGCCCATGCTGCTCCCATCCTTGAATTTTCAGGATTTGGCAAGTCACAAGTCTGATGAAGCGGCGCCAGCAGCGTTGCCTTCGTCTGTGCCTGCAAAGCGCAGAAGCAAGGCTGTACGTACCAAAGATCAAGCCTGAAATTGATCCCTTTCTCCTTGCGCATCTTCGTGGCCGACGGCGACCCCGACGGCTTGCGCATCGTCGACAAGTCCAACTGGATCGGCAAGGCGCTGATGTTCCCGCGTGCGCTGCTGCCGCAGGTCAAGGCCCGGCCCGAGCTGGCGCAGACTGGCGTTTACCTGCTGCTGGGGCCGCGCCCGATTGGCGCGGGCGACATGCTCTACGTTGGCGAGGGCGACCCCATCCGCCTCCGGCTGGAGAGCCACTATGCTTAACCAGGACTTCTGGACCCGCGCCATCGGCTTCACCACCACCACGGCTGGGCAGCTCAACAAGGCGCATGTGCAGTTTCTGGAGTCGCGCCTCATCGCCCTGACCCCAGCCTAAGCGCAATACTGTTCAGATAGTAGACGGAATTGGCTGATAAACGGCCTCCAGCACCGACTTGATGGAGGCCCGGGATGGCGAGAACCCGCAAGGCATTGCCCACACAGGTGGATATTGCGCATTTGATCAGTGCAGGTATGCTGGCCAGCGTATGTCCGCGCGCGCTGATTGAGCAGGTGCTG
>JBQTHH010000099.1:0-3372 GCA_052390055.1 Rhodoferax sp. | reverse complement strand
CGTCTTTTTGCCCAGGGCGTTGTTGCAAATCCGCGCGATACCTACGGGTATCGCTGTGGTTTGCGCCTAGCCCTGACCAAAAATCCATCGGTTTTAATGTGCCGTCAAGAGTGCACCACTACACTAGAAAGAGCGCTCAAGCGCCGCAAAAACTGCGCCGCCACTGCTGCGGCGTCACGCCCAGGGCGCGGCGAAACTGCTGGCGCAGGTTCTGCGCACTGCCCAGGCCCGCCTGCAGCGCCACCGCCTCCATGCCCAGTGCACCGTCCTCCAGCAGGCGCTGCGCCAGTGCCAGGCGCTCGCGCTGCAGCCACTGCCCCAGCGCCAGGCCGGTCGCGGCGCGGAACTGGCGGCTGAAGGTGCGCCGGCTCATGTGCAGCTGCGCCGCCAGCGCATCCAGCGCGGGCGGCTGCCCCAGTTGGGCGCGCAACTGGTCCAGCACCTGCGCCAGGCGCTCGCCGCGCGGCTGCGCGCTTTGCACCGGGCGCTCGATGAACTGCGCCTGCCCGCCCGTGCGGTGCGGCGCCACCACCAGCATGCGTGCCGCCGCATTCGCCACCGCCATGCCATGATCGCGGCGCAACAGGTGCAGACAGCAGTCCAGCGCCGCGGCCGTGCCCGCCGAGGTCAGCACCTGCCCGTCCTCCACGTACAGCACCGATGCGTCCACCTGCACGGCAGGAAAGCGCCGCTGCAGCGCCTCGGCGTAGGCCCAGTGCGTGGTGGCGCGGCGCGCATCCAGCAGGCCCGCCTGCGCCAGCACAAAGGCGCCCAGGCACAGCCCCACCAGCTGCGCCCCGCGCGCATGGGCCGCGCGCAGGGCCTGCAGCAGCGGCTCGGGCGCGCGTTCGCTGGCATCGCGCCAGCTCGGCACGATCACCACGTCCGCCTGCTGCAGCGCGCCCAGGTCCCAGGCCGTATCGATGGTGAAGCCCGCCGTGGTGCGCAGCGGCGCGGACTCTGCCGCCACCACCCGCACCTCGAACGCGGGCAAACCCGGCCCATGCTCCCCAAACACCACACAAGGCACGCACAGATGAAACGGACTGATGCGCTCAAACGCCACCACCGCCACCACGGTGGCGGGCGGTTCTGACCGTGGCGGTCGCGGTGGCGATGCGGGCGATACCGCTGCAAGCGGCGCGCGCCGGGGGGCTCGGGGGCGTACAGGCATATTGGCCCGATAGTAGCGTTGAATGGCCATCGGGCCACTGTCGCCACCCCATCGGCCCGGGCACCATGCAGGCACCTGTTCCACTCCCTTGCATCATCACCATGCCCACCCGCCCCGCCCTGATCATCATCGACGTCCAAAACGACTACTTCCCCAGCGGCGCCTACCCGCTGCACGGCACCGAGGCCGTGCTCGCGCGCACCCTGCAAGCCGTGCGCCGCGCCCAGGCCCAGGGCGTGCCCGTGGTGCTGGTGCAGCACATCGCGCGCAGCAGCCCGTCTCCGTTCTTCAACCGGGACACCGAAGGCGTGCAGATCCACCCCGCCCTGCGCCAGGCCGCGCCCGACGCCCCCGTGGTCATCAAGGGCCATGCCGACAGCTTTTTGAACACCTCGCTACAGGAAACCCTGGCGCGGCTGGGTGTAGATACCCTATGGCTGTGCGGCATGATGACCCACAACTGCGTCACCCACACCGCCCTCTCGCCCCAGGCCCAGGGCTACGCCGTGAGCGTGGTGGAAGACCTCTGCACCACGGTAGACCCCATGATCCACGCCATCGCGCTCAGCGCGCTGCGGGACCGGGTGCCGGTGCTCGCGAGCGAAAGCCTGGGACTGATCGACAAAGCGGAGTAAACGGTTGCCACTATTTGATCATCCGTCTGCCATAGTCGACAAATTTCTGATATTTGCCTATCATGGCAGGCAACTGATCCTTACTCCATGGACACCCCTGGCACCCTCTCCGTATTGGACCTCCAACTGCTGCTCCAGTTGGGGGAGCGCTTGAAGACGCACCGCCAACGGCAGCGCCTGGGCACCGTGCAGCTTGCCCAGCGTGCTGGCATAGCGCGCGACACGCTCTACAACATTGAGTACGGCGACCCCCAGGTGAGCATGGGAAACTATCTGCGCGTGATGTCCGCCCTGGGCATCAGCGCCGATCTCGCCCTGCTGGGGGGCGACGCACTCCAGAGCGTGCACCCGCAATCGGCCGCAGGGCGCTCGCGCCGTCCCATGCCGCAGGTGCAAGTGACGGTGTCCACCACCTCGCGGGACCACCAGGCGCAGGATCTTCAAAGCCTTGCACTGCATACCGCTGCCGTGCAGTTGCTCAAAGAAGACCCCGCACTGATCGACAAGGCGCGCGCACTCCTCGATCGCTGGTTGCGCGACAACCCCGACTCCCGCAGCGCCGAGCTATGGCGGCAATGGGCCGAGCACCTCAACAAACGCCGCTTTTCGCGCATCCTGGGCCGCTCCGCCCATGCGCAGCAGATGCGCCAGGCTTCGCCCCTGCCCCACGTGCTGCCTGCGGCCACGCGGGCGGCGATCCTGAACGACGTTTCCCAGCTAAAAAAGGGCGTCAAACAGGGTGCCGAACCGCACAGGGCACCGGGATGAAACGATCCGACTTGGAGCACCTCATACGTGCCAGCAGCGCGATCACAAACGAGTACGAGTTTGTGATCATCGGCAGCCAGGCCATCCTGGGCTCTGACCCCCAACGCGCAAGGGGTTGACCCAAGCACCGCCACCCTGCCCCGCGGCTGGGAGCAACGCTTGGTCCGCATCCCGGACTCGGCCAGAGACTGCGGTGTGGGCTACTGCCTGTCGGTGCTTGACCTCTTCCTGTCCAAAGCGGTAGCAGGCAGACCCAAGGACCGAGCCTTTTGCATCGCTCTGCTACGGCACCACTACCTCACCGCAGAACAGGCCATTGGCATGGCCAAACTCATGCCGGCACATGTAAATCAACGCCAATTGGCAGCCACCATACGCCGCTGGGCCGCCGAAGCCTGAGCGCCCCGCCGTGTCGCCTGGCGGGGTAACGCCGCTGCGGCGTCACCCCAGTTGCCGCCCCCCGGCGCTCTGCGCCCCCCAACGCCGCAGCACCAGCGAAGCGTTCACCCCGCCAAAGCCAAATCCATTGCACATCGCGTACTCCAGCGCCATGCGCCGGGGCTGCAGCGCCACCAGGTCCAGCCCCTGTGCCAGGGCATCGGGTTCGTGCAGGTTCAGCGTGCCCGGCACCACCTGGTCGCGCAACGCCAGGGCCGTGAAAATGGCCGCTGGGTATTCCGGACGAACGTGACCGGCGATTCCGGGATCGTGACCGCTGATTCCGGCGAACGTGACCGGGGGGATTCCGGGATCGTGACCGGCATTCCGGTGAACGTGACCGGTATGCCGGTCATA
>JBQTHH010000098.1:0-12595 GCA_052390055.1 Rhodoferax sp. | reverse complement strand
TCTTGACCCATTCCACGTCGGCCCAGGACAGGGTGGGGTCAAACTGCTGGGCCGTCCACTCCGACAGCGAGCCCATGTTTTCAATGCCCTTGACATGGCCGAAGATGTTGCCGAACTGCCGGCGCTGCGTGCCCAGCATGCCCAGGCACCAGCGCGGCTTGGTCATGAGGTTGATGATGTTGGCCAGCGTGGGCTTGGGCGGCGTCGAGAGGCCGTTGCGCAGGTCCTTGTGGCGCTGGCCGAGGATTTGCAGATCGAGCGTAAGCACCAGCGCCGAGCAGCCGGCCGCCTTGGCGCGGTCGATCAGGCGGGCTGAAAAATCGCGGTCGCGCATCAGGTAGAGCTGGAACCAGAACGGGTGGTTGCCGGTTTCCTTCGCGACGTCTTCAATCGAGCAGATGCTCATGGTCGACAGCGTGAAGGGGATGCCAAAGCGCTTGGCCGCGCGCGCCGCCAGAATCTCGCCATCGGCGTGCTGCATGCCCGTCAGGCCCGTGGGGGCGATGGCCACCGGCATGGCCACGTTCTGGCCGATCATGGTGCTGGCGGTGGAGCGGTTTTCCATGTTCACCGCCACGCGCTGGCGCAGCTTGATGGTTTGGAAGTCTGCCTCGTTGGCGCGGTAGGTGCCTTCGGTCCATGAGCCGGAGTCGGCATAGTCGTAAAACATGCGCGGCACGCGCTTTTGGGCCAAACGGCGCAGGTCTTCCACACAGGTCATCACGGTCATGGGCTCGTCTCCTTATTGCTTGGCGCGCATGGTACGCGGCAGTGCAAGATATGGGGCGTGAAAACCCGTAGCCGGGGTTTGAAATATTTTTGTCCACCCTGCGGCACAATGGGCGCGCCCCGCTGGTTTGCGCAGCAGGGCCCCTCGTCCAATGACCGACACCCTTGCATCGCTACAAGCCCAGGTGCGGCAACTGCGCGCGCAGTTGCACGAGGCCCAGGCGCGCATGCAGGCCCTGGGCCAGCCCCAGGGGCAGGTGTGGGCCACGCTGCAGTGGCGGCTGGGCGAAGACGGCTCGCTTGTGCTCAGCGCTGCCGACGCGCTGGCCAGCCGCATGCTCGAACGTGACCTGGCGGCCCAGGTGGGCAGCTCTTTCTACGCGCTGTTCCCGGGCCTGCGTGCCCGGGGCATCGGCCAGGAGCTGGCAGACCTGGCGCGCCAGGGCGGCGTATGGGGGCCGCGCCCCCTGCTGGGTGACGGCCTGCTGTCGGCGCGTGCTTACCATGCCGTGGCCTGGCAAAGCGAGGCGCACACCGTGGTGCTCAAGTTCTGGGACCGCAACGACGGCGAGGACGCCATGGCCCTGCGCCTGCGCGCCCAGGAGCAGATGTCGGCCATCTTCTCCCAGAGCCCGACCGCCATCTCCCTCACGCGCATCGCCGATGGCACCTATGTCGATGTGAACGCGCGCTGGTGCGCGCTGACGGGTTTGAGCCTGCGCGAGGTCAGTGGGCGCACCTCGGTGGAACTGGGCTTCTGGCCCGATCCGCAGCAGCGCCAGGACTGGCTGCTCAGCGAGGGGCCGGATGGCCGCTTTGCCGAGGTCGAGGTCACCTACCAGCGTTTTGACGGTGAGCGGCGCATCCTGCAGTTCAACGCCGCGCGGGTCGAGATTGCCGGCGAACCTTTCCTGCTGTGCTACCTGCGCGACGTCTCGGAGGAGCGGCACAACGAAGCCGAGGTGCTGGCGCGCGGGCAACTGCTCAGGGCCGCCAAAGAACGCCTGGAGCAGCAGGTGCGCGTGTTCGAGGAAATGGAGGAGCTTGCCGCCGTTGGCTACTGGATGGCGCGCCCGGACAGTGACGAGGTGGTGTGGTCGGCCGGGCTGTATGCCCTGTGCGGACTGCCGGTGGGCAGCGTGCATTCCCTGCAGCAGTCCATGCAGCGCATCGACGGGCGCGACCAGCTCCCGCTGCACCGCGCGCTGCAGGACACCAGCACCGCCACCGTCGTGTACCGCTGGCTGCACCCCGACTCCCGGCTGCGCTGGGTCAAGACCCGCATCAGCCACCACGTGGACAGTGCCGGCCAGCAGTGGCGGCTCGGGGTGGCGCAAGACATCACGGCCGAGCGCGAAGCCTCCCTGGCCCTGCAGGACCGTTTGCAGTTCATCCAGAAGATCACGGCGCGCGCGCCTGGCGTCATGTTCCAGCTGCGCCGCCACCCCACGGGGCAGTACCAGTTCCTGTACGTGGCCGATCCCATGCACGACATCTACTGCGGCCTGCGCCCGGAGCAGGCCCTGGCCGACGTGGGCAGCGTGCTGGCCATGCACCACCCCGACGACCAGGCCGGTTTCGTGCGCTCCCTGGAGCTTTCCGCGCACCAGCTCAGCCTGTGGCAGCACGAATACCGCCTGCGCCTGCGCGACGGCGACCAGCGCTGGCTGCTGGGGCAGGCCATGCCCGAGCGCGAGGCCGATGGCGGCACGGTGTGGAGCGGCTTCGTTACCGACATCACCGACCGGCGCCAGGCGCAGGAACGCCTGCAGGCCAGCGAAGCGCGTTTTCGCGCCCTCACCGACCTGTCTTCCGACTGGTACTGGGAGCAGGACGCGCAGTTCCGCTTTGTGCGCATCGACGGCAACATGACCGGCATGGGCGCCGCCGAAGACGAAAAGATCCTGGGCCACGCCCGCTGGGAAATCGACATGGAGGGGGTGAGTGCATCGCAGTGGGCGCAGCACCGCGCCGACCTGTTCGCGCACCGCACCTTCCACGATTTCCAATACCAGCGCCGCCTGCCCGATGGCTCCATCCTGTGGGCCTCCATCAGCGGCGCGCCGGTGTTCGACGCGCAGGGGCGCTTCACCGGCTACCGCGGCATTGGCCGCAACATCACCGAGCGCAAGCGCGACGAAGACCGCATCGAACGCCTGGCCTTCTACGACCCGCTCACCGGCCTGCCCAACCGGCGCCTGCTCATGGACCGGCTGCACAGCGCGCTGGCCTTGCGCGAGCGCGACGGCTCCACCGGCGCGCTGCTGTTCATCGACCTGGACAACTTCAAGGACCTCAACGACACCCGGGGCCACGACGTGGGCGACGAGCTGCTCAAGCAGGTGGCGATCCGCCTGAGCCAGTGCGTGCGCGAGGCCGACACCGTGGCGCGCCTAGGGGGTGACGAATTCGTGGTCATGCTGCAGATGCTGTCCCCGCATGCCGAGGAGGCCGCCGCCGACGTCGAGGCCGTGGGGCGCAAGGTGCTGGCCGTGCTCAACCAGCCCTTCCGGCTCGGCGGCATCGAGCACCACAGCACGCCCAGCATGGGCGTGGCCATGTTCCAGCACGAACACGTCACCATCGAAGAGCTGCTCAAGCGCGCCGACCTGGCCATGTACCAGGCCAAGGCCGCCGGGCGCAACACCCTGCGCTTCTTCGACCCCGCCATGCAGGCCGCCGCCACCGCGCGCGCCTCGGTCGAGGCCGACCTGCGCCAGGCCCTGGTGCGCGACGAACTGGTGCTGTACTACCAGCCCGTGGTCGATGCGCTGGAGCGCACCATCGGTGTGGATGCACTGGTGCGCTGGGTGCACCCCACGCGCGGCATCGTCTCACCGGGCGAGTTCATCCCGGTGGCCGAGCAGACCGGACTGGTGATCGACATCGGGCTGTGGGTGCTGCGCGCCGCCTGCCAGCAACTGGTGCTGTGGAGCCACACCCCGCACACCCGCGCCCTGAGCATCTCCGTCAACGTCAGCGCGCGGCAGTTCCGCAGCCCGGGCTTCACCCAGCAGGTGCTGGACGTGCTGCGCCAGACCGGCGCCAACCCCTACCGGCTCAAGCTGGAACTGACCGAGAGCCTGCTGCTGACCGACTTTGCCGACGTGGCCGACAAGATGTCCGAGCTGCGTTCCATCGGCGTGAGCTTCTCGCTGGACGACTTCGGCACCGGCTACTCCTCGCTGAGCTACCTCAAGCAGTTGCCGCTGGACCACCTCAAGATCGACCAGTCCTTCGTGCGCGGCGTGCTCACCGACCCGAATGACGCCGCCATCGCCCGCACCATCCTCACCCTGGCCGCCAGCCTGGACCTGGGCGTGGTGGCCGAAGGGGTGGAAATCACCGGGCAGCGCGACTTCCTCATGCAGCACGGCTGCCGCTCCTTCCAGGGCTACCTGTTCGGCCGGCCCGTGCCGGTGCAGATGCTCGACCTGCGCGACACCGCCTCCAGCCGCTTCAATACCTTATTCTGAGTCCGGCTTGTTGCGCAGCGTGGCCACCTGGGCACGTGCCGCGGCCTTGTCTTGCGCCGGGGCGAACTTGCTGTACTTGCCCAGCAGCGCCACCAACTGGCCGTAGACCTTGGGCGTGCCCGCCAGGCACTCCTGCTGCTCCAGAAAATCGCTTTCGCCGGTGAAATTGCCCACCAGGCCCCCGGCTTCGCTCACCAGCAGCGAGCCCGCCGCCACGTCCCAGGGCTGCAGCCCGGCCTCGAAAAAGCCCTCGGTGTAGCCCGCGGCCACATAGGCCAGGTCCAGCGCCGCAGCGCCGGGACGGCGCAGCCCGGCGGTGCGCTGCATCACCTCGCCCATCATCGCCAGGTAGCGGTTGAAGTTGTCACCGGGTCGGAACGGAAAGCCGGTGGAAATCAGCGACTCATTGAGCTGCGTGCGCTTGGACACCCGGATGCGGCGCTCATTGAGGAAGGCGCCGCGCCCGCGCGTGGCCGTGAAGAGGTCGTTGCGCGTCGGGTCGTAGACCACCGCGTGCTCGACCCGGCCCTTGCAGGTCAGCGCGATGCTGACGCAGTACACCGGCAGGCCGTGGATGAAGTTGGTGGTGCCGTCCAGCGGGTCGATGACCCAGACGTAGTCCGAATCCTTGGCCCCCGCCTCGCGCCCGGACTCCTCGGCCCAGATGCCGTGGCCCGGGTAGGCCGCCAGCAGGGTCTCGATGATGGCGCGCTCGGCCGCGTGGTCGACCTCCGTGACGAAATCATTCGCTTTCTTCTGCGACACGCGCACCGATTCGATATCGAGGGCGGCACGGTTGATGATGGCGCCAGCGGCGCGCGCGGCTTTCACAGCCACATTGAGCATGGGATGCTGATTGGACGACATGGAGGGCAACTTGTTGGCCCCGGCACTCGTGGCGCCAGGGGGAGGAGCGAAAAAGGAGGCGGTCGATACCGCCAGCGACAATAGCGCATTTTACCCGCGGCGCCAACGCCCGCGCCCTTCGCGTATGCCCGCCTCCGTCGCCACCCGCTTCATCCTCATCGAAACCAGCCACGCCGGCAACGTCGGCGCCACCGCGCGCGCCATGAAGACCATGGGCTTTTGTGACCTGGTGCTGGTGGCGCCGCGCTGGGCCAACGTGCTGCGCCGCGAAGAGACCATCCAGCGTGCCAGCGGCGCCCTGGACGTGCTGGCGAACGCGCGCATCGTCGCCACCCTGGACCAGGCCCTGGACGGCATGGACCACCTGTGCGCCACCGCCATGACCCCGCGCGACTTCGGCCCCCCCACCCGCACCCCGCGCGAGCATTTTGAATTGCTACTGAATCAGGAGCATCATCGCGAGGAAATACGCGGGCTAGAGGCAAAAAACACCGATGAAAAAGCGCTGCTGCCGCGGGGCATGGCCTTTCTCTTCGGCTCCGAGCGCTTTGGCATGCGCAACGAAGACGTCTACCGTTGCCACACCTGCCTGCGCATTCCCAGCAACCCGCAGTTCGGCTCGCTCAACATCGGCGCCGCGGTGCAGGTCATCGCCTACGAATGGCGCCTGGCGCTGGGTGGCTTTGGCGCGCCCGCCCCGGCGGCGGGGGCCTCTGCGGGGGGCGGTGCTGCACTCCCCTCTGGTGCATCGCTTGGCCCGGCCAGCGGTGCCAGTGATGCGCCCGGCCCGGCCCTGGCCGACGCCGCCCAGGTGGCAGGCCTGCTGCAACACCTGGAACGCGCCCTGATCGCGCTGGGTTTTCTCGACCCCGCAGCCCCCAAGAAACTCATGCCGCGCCTGAACAGCCTCTTCAACCGCGCCCAACTGCGCCAGGAAGAGGTCCACATCCTGCGCGGGATCGCACGGGACATTTTGCGCAAGTGCGAGTAGAGGGCGGCCTGGGTGTTGTGGTAGGGGCCACGTGTATCAGCCACGTGTATCGGCCGCCGCGCTCCGGATTAGGGTCTGTTTGCTTTGCCCGGGGGCCTTACGGCTTGGGTGCTCGTCTTGGTTTTTGCTTTTTCCTGGCGGCTTTCCTCTGCGCCCACTCTCTCCCCCCGCCCTCTCTCGCCCGGCCGGGCGAGAGAGGGAGCCTGAACAGCCCCATTTGGCCGCGTCTTTGAACAAGAGAAGTACAAAGGGCCAAGCCGCGTCGGCGGTGGGGGATTTGAAGCCCCAGCCCCAGCCCCCTCACCGCCCACGCGGCCTGGCAGCTTGTACTTCTTCCCTTGCACACGAGGCCAAATGGGGCTGTTCAGGCCTCCTCTCGCCCGGCCGGGCGAGAGGACGGGAGGAGAGTGGGCGCAGTGAGGAAGCTGCCAGGCCAAAGCAAAAAAACGCAGAAAACCACTACCCAACCCAACCCCATCCCCGCAACACCCAATCCCTCAAGGCCATCCCACCTTGCCTTAGACTCAGGGGCATGTTCTCCCGCCTCCGCTCCGACATCCAGTGCATCCTTGACCGTGATCCTGCCGCGCGCAGTGTGTGGGAGGTGCTGGCCTGTTACCCGGGCCTGCATGCGCTCGTGCTGCACCGGCGTGCGCACTGGTGCTGGAACCATGGCTTCAAGTGGCTCGGGCGCTTCATCTCCCAGGTATCGCGGTTTTTCACCGGCATCGAAATCCACCCCGGCGCCAAGCTCGGCGAGCGGGTTTTTTTCGACCATGCCATGGGCGTGGTGGTGGGCGAAACCGCCGAAATCGGCGACGGCTGCACCATCTACCAGGGCGTGACCCTGGGCGGCACCTCGCTCTATAAGGGCACCAAGCGCCACCCCACCCTGGGGCGCGATGTGGTGGTTGGCGCCGGGGCCAAGATCCTGGGCGGCTTCGTGGTGGGCGAGGGCGCCAAGATCGGCTCCAATGCCGTGGTCACCAAGCCCGTGCCCCCAGGGGCCACGGCGGTCGGCATTCCCGCACGCATCATCCCCAGCAAGGACGGGGTCAGCGCCGACGTCACCCACCACGAACCCAAGTTCACCGCCTACGGCATCACCCAGGAAGACGACCCCCTGGGCCAGGCAATGCGCGGCCTGATCGACTCCGCCGCCGGGCAGGACCACCAGATCGCCATGCTGTGGAAAACGGTGGAACGCCTGTCTCAGCAGCTCGCCCAGGCCGATTGCG
The DNA here is from genome assembly GCA_052390055.1 of Rhodoferax sp. Classification (GTDB taxonomy): domain Bacteria; phylum Pseudomonadota; class Gammaproteobacteria; order Burkholderiales; family Burkholderiaceae_C; genus Allorhodoferax. Next base: position 5,294 of record JBQTHH010000098.1, on the reverse strand, counting down.
TGCCCAAGGACGCCGCGCGCACCGAGTGCTTCGAGGCCGACAAGCTCAACCAGTTGGTGGGTAAATAACGCCGCCTCCGCCACCACGCACGGCAGGTGGCGGCCACGTGGCGCTCAGGCCTCAGGCCGGGGGCGCTGCGCGTTCTTGGGCCGGAAGGCCTTGCACACCGCCTCCACTGTTTCCAGGTAGGGCCCGCCAATGAGGTCAATGCAGTAGGGTACGGCGGCGAAGATGCCATTGACCACCTGGGCCCCCTGCGCATCCTTCACCCCGCCCAGCGTCTCCGCAATCGACTTGGGCTGCCCCGGCAGGTTGATGATCAGGCTTTGGTCGCGAATCACCGCCACCTGGCGCGACAGAATCGCCGTGGGCACAAAGTGCAGGCTGATGGCGCGCATCTGCTCGCCAAAGCCCGGCATCACCTTGTGCGCCACCGCCAGCGTGGCCTCGGGTGTCACGTCGCGCAGCGCCGGTCCGGTGCCGCCCGTGGTCAGCACCAGGCTGCAGCCCGCATCCACCAGCGCGATCAGCGTGTCGCTGATGGTCTGCTGCTCATCCGGGATCAGCCGGGTCTCGAAACGGATCGGGTTGTGCAGCGCCTGCTCCAGCCAGCTTTGCAAGGCTGGCAGGCCCTTGTCCTCGTACACACCCGTGCTGGCGCGGTCGCTGATGGACACCAGCCCGATGGAGACGGGGTCGAATGTGTTGGCGGTGTACATGCTCAATCGGCGTTTTCGGTATCGGGGTCCAGCGCCCGTTGCAGCAGTTGGAAGATCTCGCGGTAGGCGCGGCCATGGCGCGGAGCCTGCCCGGGCAGTTCCGGCTTGGCATCCTTGCGCGCCTGGCGCACCAAGGCACGCAGCTGCTGGCTGTCGGTATCGGGAAATTCGTTGATCCACTGGCCCACGGCATCGTCGTCGGCCAACAGCCGCGTACGCCATTGCTCGGCAGCGTGCAAGCGCGCCACGGCCTCGCGCCCAGGCTGGTGCTGCTCCTCCAGCGCGGCGCGGATGGTCTCGTGCGCCGCATCGTCGAGCTGGCGCATGAGCTTGCCGATGAACTGCATGTGGCGTCGGCGCCCCTCGAAGTCCGTGATCCGCTTCGCTTCGTCCAGGGCCTCCACCAGCCGGTCGGGCAGGCCCAGGCGTTGGCGCAGGTCCAGGCGCAGCTCCACCAGGTCCTCGCCCAGTTTTTGCGCGGCGTCACTCTCGCGTTTGAGTTCGGTGCGGGAGGGCGCATCGCCCCCTTTGAGTTCCCGCTTCAGTTCCAGGTCCCGTTCGCTGCCTTCTGCGACGAACTGCCCGCGGACAAAATAGCCCTTTTTCAGTTTGCGTGCCATAGCCAAGTATCATAGCCTTCGCTATGACCAAGCCCCGTACCTCCCGCCAGGCGCCCCGCGCCGACGCCGCTCTTTCCGACACCCCCGACACCGGATTCGCCTACTCCCAACGCAGCTTCGCCGAACTCGTCGATGCCGCCCTGGCGCATGCCAAAAAGCTCGGCGCCAGCGACGCCGGGGCCGAAGTCTCCGAGGGCTGCGGCCTGAGCGTCTCGGTGCGCAACGGCAGCCTCGAAAACGTCGAACGCAACCGCGACAAGTCCCTGGGCGTCACCGTCTACCTTGGCCAGCGTCGTGGCAACGCCACCACCTCCGACTTCTCTGCGGCAGCCATTGAACGCACCGTGCAGGCCGCCTACGACATTGCCCGCTTCACCGCTGAAGACCCCTTTGCCGCGTTGCCAGATGCCCAGGACATCGCACCCGAGAGTGAACGCCAGCGCCCGCTGGACCTGTTCCACCCCTGGAGCATCGACAGCGACGCTGCCGCGCGCATGGCCCTGGAGTGCGAAGCCGCTGCCTTGGGCGTGAGTCGGCGCATCACCAACAGCGAAGGCGCCGCCGTGTCGGCCCAGCAATCGCACTTCTTCACCGCCCACACCCGCGGCTTTCGCGGGGGCTACGCCTCGTCGCGGCATTCGGTGTCGGTTTCCCCCATCGCCGGGCGTGGCAAGGACATGCAGCGTGACTCCTGGTATTGCACCGAACGGCGTGCCGATGACCTCGCCGGTGCCCAGGCCGTGGGCCGCTATGCCGCCGAACGCGCGCTGAGCCGCTTGGGCGCACGCAAGATCCCCACCACCGAGTGTCCTGTGCTGTTCGAGTCGCCGGTCGCGGCGGGGCTGCTGGGCTCCTTCGTGCAGGCCGTCAGCGGCGGGGCGCTTTACCGCAAGAGCAGCTTCTTGCTCGACAGCCTGGGCAAGCAGGTATTCCCGCGCCACATCCGGATAGACGAAGACCCCTTCGTGCTACGTGGCAAGGGCAGTTCCCCGTTCGATGACGAAGGTGTGCGCGTGCAGCCCCGCTGCGTGCTTGAACAGGGTAAGGTGCAAGGCTACTTCCTGAGCAGCTACTCCGCCCGCAAGCTCGGGCTTCGCACCACCGGCAATGCCGGGGGCTCGCACAACCTGGTCATGCACTCCAGCAAGACCCGCAGCGGCGATGACCTCGACGCCATGCTGCGCGCCCTGGGCACCGGCCTGTTCGTCACCGATCTGATGGGGCAGGGAGTCAATTACGTCACAGGCGACTACTCGCGCGGCGCCAGCGGCTTCTGGGTCGAAAACGGGCGCATCGCGTTTCCCGTGCACGAAATCACCATTGCTTCCAACCTGCGCGACATGTACAAAAACATCGTTGCCATCGGCGCCGACACCTATACCTACGGTGCCAAGACCATCGGCTCCGTGCTCATCGGCCGCATGAAGGTCGCTGGCAGCTAACCCCCCTGAGCATCGGCACAGTGGCCTGCTCTGCCTGCCCTGCAGGAAGTGAGGTCAGTTCCCGGTGCCTGAATGCAGTGCGTGCGGCAGGTTGTCTGCAGTGATGTCACCGCAGTAGTGCAAAAAGCGCCCCAGCTCGCCCGCATGCTGGCGCGCCAGCAGATCGACACAGGCTGCACCCCTGTCCGTAAGGTGTATCTCCACCCGGCGCAGATCCTCGGTGTTGGTCTGGCGGCGTACCAGGCCCGCCGTCTCGCAGCGCGTCACCAGCGCCACCACACCATGGTGCTGGGCCTGCAAGCGTTGGGCCAGCTCCGTCACCGTTGCCCATGACCGGCCGGGGTATCCCGCCAGTTGCAGCAGCAACTGGTACTGCAGCGGCTTGATCCCTGCCCGGTTGCACAGCTCTTCGGAAAAACGCAGAAACAGGCGCAGCCGGTGCCGGAAGTCCGCCAAGGCCTCGAACTCCGCCTTGCCCATGGGGGCTTCGGCTTGCGGTGACGGGTTCGGTGCAGCAGCACTGCGACTTGACTTTGGCACGGTGGATCCCTATAAGTTCATCACGGCATGATGCAAACACGCACCATGGTTTCCGATTATCGACAAGGAGCACGCCATGAATGTCTTCACCGTCTTTACCCACACCGGACTGCTGCAAAAAGGCTGGACTGGAATCGAATCGGATACCCCAGCCGTGTGGGACGTGTTCCTCAAACTGGTGGCCCCCCTGTCCTTGCTGCCAGCGGGCATGCTGTGGTATGCAGGAACCCACTATGGTGACGCCCTCGCAGTCGGCTATGGCAGCAAGCCTTGGGCCCAGATCGCAGTACTGTTTTACATGACAGAACTGGTCACGGTGGCGCTCATGGGCTGGCTCATAGGCGCCTTGGCGCGTGCCAAGGGCGTGGTGCTGCCCAGCCGCCATGCCTACCTGATTGCAGGTGTCAGTCCGGTTCCCCTGTGGCTGTCCTCTCTGGCCTTGGTGGTTCCCAATATCTGGGTCAGTGTCGCGGCATCGGGTATCGCCCTGGTGCTGAGTTTCCGGCTCATCGCCCTGGGCGTCCAGCGGCTGTGCCACATCCGCGATGAAGTGGTGTACCTGGAAATGGCCCACACCATCATGGCCGCAGGGCTGATCGCCTGGGCCTTGTTGCTGCTCGGTGTCGTGGCCGCCTGATACGCGCGCCACGGTACTTCGCAGACCGGCAGCGGGTGGCGCGCGCCGCCACCTGCCGCCCTTCCGGTTTTCAGGCCAGTGCAGCCTTCACCGCAGCGGACACCTGCGCCATCTCTGCCTTGCCCGCCAGGCGGGTCCTGGCCAAGCCCATGAGCTTGCCCATGTCGGAGGCAGCGGGTGCGCGCCCCAATTCGGCCCCCAGTTCGGCAGCCAGGGCCTTGACCTCTGCCGCAATTTCCTCCGCGCTCAGCCGCTGCGGCAGATAGCCCTGCAGCACCTGCATCTCTGCCGCCTCCTTGTCCGCCAGGTCCTGGCGCCCCGCCTGCGTGAACGCCGCGATCGAATCCTTGCGTTGCTTCACCAGCTTGTCCACCACGCCCACAACCGCCACATCATCCAGCACCACGCGCTCGTCCACTTCCTTTTGCTTGATCGCGGCCAGCAGCAGGCGGATCGTGCCCAGGCGCTCGCCGTCCTTGGCGCGCATGGCGGTCTTCATGTCTTCGGTTATCTGTTCCTTGAGACTCATGGCAATACCTTTCAGATCAAAAAAACAAAAACCCGCCGGAGCGTCCCCTGGCGGGTTTTTGGGCCACAAGGGTGGCGGCGCTGCTTAGTACAGCTTCTTGGGCAACTGCATGCTGCGGATGCGCTTGTAGTTGCGCTTCACGGCAGCGGCCTTCTTGCGCTTGCGCTCGGCAGTGGGCTTCTCATAGAACTCGCGGGCACGCAAGTCGGTCAGCAGGCCCAGCTTTTCGATGGTGCGCTTGAAGCGGCGCAGCGCAACTTCGAAGGGCTCGTTTTCTTTTACACGGATCGTTGTCATTACGTAATGGATTCCAGAATGTGCTGTCGCCAGTCGGGCGGGGAAGATCGGGCCCCACCAACCACGTTCAGCGAGTTTCCCTCGTCTGTAACTAGTATTGGCCGACGAGGGTCGTGCCAGTGTAGCCCGCCATTATAGCGTCAAGCAAGCGTTTGCCAAGCCGCGCCTGCTCAGCGCTTCTGGAGCCCGACACTGTGCAAATCCCAGCGCGGCAGCACGTCAAAGGCGTACTCCCGGGTGGCGGCCTGCACCCCATGGTGCAGGCGCAGTGCACCAGCCAGGGCAATCATGGCGCCGTTGTCACTGCACAAATGCAGTTCCGGGTAGTGCACGCGCACTTTGCGCTTGCCGCATTCGCGGTCCAGCACTTCGCGCAACCGGTGGTTCGCCCCCACGCCGCCTGCCACCACCAGCCGCTGCAGTCCGGTACCGCGCCAGGCCCGTACGGCCGTGCGCGCCAGGACCACGACGATCGCGCCCGGGGTTGACGCCGCCCCATCCCCCCGCACC
>JBQTHH010000097.1:0-16987 GCA_052390055.1 Rhodoferax sp. | reverse complement strand
CTGTGGCGATGGCCTCTCGGGCTTTGAGCAGGATTTCCTGGTCTCCACTGGCTGGACGCGACATACCCATCTCCATCAAGGTTGATGGAGATGTATTATTGCATCATTGAATTGGAAATGGAATAAGGCAGCCCCAGCGCGTAGCGCCAATGCTCCCAGCTGATGGCATCGGGCACCAGGCTGCCGGTGGCGAAATTGCCCGGGCGCAGCGACACCGACACCACCACCAGAAACGGGAACACCACCAACGCGCACAGCGCAGTCAGGAACACATAGGCCGCCAGCACACGCCAGCGGTTCGATCGGTCGAGCACGATTGCCATGGGGACGCTCCTATGCACGCGGCTGCGGCGAGGCCACGCGCGCCAGCCGCATCTGCACCAAGGTGATGAGGGCCACAATGAAAAAGATCACCGTGGAAATGGCCGAGGCCAGGCCGAACTGCTGGCCCGAATCCTGAAACGCCATGCGAAAGGTGTAGGACACGAGGATGTCGGTCGTGCCCGCAGGCACGCTGGTGTCCATGTAGTCCGGCCGCCCGCCCGTGAGCAGGGCGATGAGCACAAAGTTGTTGAAATTGAAGGCGAAGGACGAGATCAGCAAAGGCGCCAGCGGCGGCAGGATCAACGGCAGCGTGATGCGAAAGAAGTTGGTCAGCGGGCCCGCACCGGCCACGGCCGAAGCCTCGTACAGGTCGCTGGGAATGGACTTGATAAGCCCGATGCCCACGATCATCACGTACGGGAAACCCAGCCAGGTATTCACGATCAGCAGCATGGCCTTGGCCAGCAACGGGTCGGAGAACCAGGCGGGCTTGACGCCAAAGAGCGCCTGCAGCACCAGGTTGATCTCACCCAGGTTCTGGTTGAACAGCCCGCGAAATACCAGAATGGAAATGAACCCCGGCACCGCGTAGGGCAGGAACAGCACAAAGCGGAACACGCCGCGAAAGCGCAGGTTCTCCCAGCTCAGCAGCACCGCCAGCAGCACCCCCAGCGCTGCAGTGAACAGCACCGTCAGCCCGGCAAAGGCGACGGTCCAGGCAAAGATGCGCACAAAGGGCTCGCGAAAACGCGGATCGCTGAAGATGCGCCGGTAGTGCTCCAGCCCGACATACACCTTGAAGCCGGGCATCACCTTCTCGCCCTCGGCGGTCTCGAAAAACCCAGTGCTGAAGTTGGGCTGCAGGCGCTGGCCGGTACGCAGATGGCGCAGCGCACCGTCGGCCTCGCGCTGGTACACCCGCTGCACCGGCGCAAAGCTGCGCAGCGTGTCCATGCGCAGGGCCGTGCCCTGCGGGGGCTGCAGCGTCAGCGCCTTGAGCGCGCCCTGGTGTGCAATGACCTCCTTCATGCCCAGCGGCTCACCCAGGTCGGCGGGCGCCGCCTCCAGCGCCTGCAAGAGCAGGGGCTCCTGCGGGGCCCCTGGCGCTTGCGCGCTGGCAGGCGCCTGCGCCAGAGCCCGCAAGTCCAGCGCCGGGCTCAGCAGCGCCCGGCCGCCCTCGTCGCGCAGCAGCAGGCGAAACTGCGCCCCCTGGGCGTACAGCGCCAGCGCGTAGCGCGGTGCGTCCGGGTCGATGGCGGTTTCTTCCAGGTGCTGGCGCTGCACGCGCTCGAAATCGAGCAGGTTGTGCGAGCTGTAGTTGGTGAAGCCGATCTGCACCGTGTAGACCATGGGGAAAACGACGAACACCATCGCCGCCGCCACGCCCGGAAATAGGTAACGCAACGCGTGGGTGCGTGCGCTGCCATAGACCCAGGCGGCCAGCACCGTCACCAGCAGCAGCGCAGCTGCCAGGCCCGGCTCGCCTACACCGTGCAGCAGCACCACCAGGTACAGCGCCGCCACAGCCAGGGCCGCCATGGCTACACGCAGGCCCATTTGCCAGGCACGAGAAACATCCATCATGACACTCAGGGGTAAGACCGGCGACGCCCCAAAAGGCGCCGCCGTGCAAGGCTGCGATTACTTGGACAGGATGCGCTTGGCAGCGGCGTCCATGGCTTCTTTGGGGGCCTGGCGCCCTTCCATCACATTGCCCAGGGACGACACCATGGCGGCCCAGAACTTGCCCATTTCCGGGTTGCTGGGCATGGGCACGCCGTCCTGCGCCGAGGCCATGGTACCGGCCACCAGCGGGTCGGCCTTGCGCTCACCAAAATAGGCCTTGCTGGCGGGCACGCCCAGCGACTCGGCCTCGTTGATCGCCTTGAGGCCCTTGGGCGTGAGCAGGTAGTTTTCGATCAGCTCCACCGCCAGCTCCTTGTTGGGCGAGGCCTTGTTGATCATCAGCCCCTTCACCCCCACGAAGGGCACCGCCTTGTTCCCCTGGACCATGGGCAGCTTGGCAATGCCGAAGTCGATCTTGGCCTTGCGCAGGTTGTCCCAGGACCAGGGGCCATTGATCATCATCGCCACCTTGCCCTGGGCCATGGCGCCTTCCATTTCGGCGTAGCCGCTGCCCTCGGGCATATAACCCTCGCGCAGCAGCTTGTTCAGCAACTCCACGCCCTGCACCGCCCCGGCATTGTTCACCCCTGTGTCCTGCGGGTCGTAGCTGCCGTCGGCGCGCTGCTTGAAGGCGTAGCCGCCCCCGGCCGCCATGAGCGGGAAGGTGAAATAGGTGTTGGTGTAGTCCCACAAAATGGCCTTCTTGCCCTGGGCGGTGAGCTTTTTGTCCAGCGCCATGACCTCGTCAAAGCTCTTGGGCGGGGCTTTGACCAGGCCCTTGTTGTAGACCAGGCTCACGGCCTCGATGGACAGGGGGTAGCCCCAGGTCTTGCCGCCCGAGGTGAAGGCCTTCCAGGCCAGGGGGTCGATATCCGCCTGCACCGCCTTGGCAGGGCTCACCGGGGCGATCAGCCCCCCGGCAATCCACTCGCCGATGCGGTCGTGCGCCCAAACCCAGATGTCCGGGCCCTTGCCCGCCGCCGCCGCCTGCTGGAACTTGCCGGGGCCGTCTTCGGGCGCCTCCACCACCACCTTGACGCCAGTCTTGCGGGTGAACTCTTCGGCCGCCTTCTGCATGCCCTTGGCACCGTCAACGCTGTACCAGATGAGCAGGCTGCCCGGCTCGGCCGCGTGCGCGGCCAGGCTCAGCAACAGGGGGGCGAGAGCGGCGGCAACGACAGACACGCGCGGGCTCGGGATGCGGGTGGTTTTCATAAGGCCTCTTTTTGGCTAGGGGGGTCAGGAAAGGCGGGGCATGGTGCGCCCCTGGGGATCAAACAAATGGGTCTGCGCCGGGGGCAGTTGCAGGCCAATGCGCTGGCCGCGCCGCACGCTGCAGTGCGCTTCGGCGCGCACCACCAGCGCGTGCTCGCCTGCGACGCTGGCATAGAGGTAGCACACGTCGCCCAGTGCCTCGATGGCCTGCACCTGGGCCTGCACGCAGCCGGGTGCGTGCGTTTGCGGTGTGATGCGCAGGTGCTCCGGGCGCACGCCCAGGCTCAGCTCCTGCCCGGCCTGCACTCCGTGCGGCGCCACCGGCAGCGCCAGCGTACCGCCTTCGGGCAAGCGCAGGTCCACGCCCTGGGCGCCGCTGCCCAGCGCCGTCACCGGAAGGAAGTTCATGGTGGGCGAGCCCAGAAAGCCTGCCACGAAGCGGTTGCAGGGCTGGTGGTACAGCGCCATGGGAGTACCCACCTGCTCCACCCGCCCGGCGTTGAGCACCACGATGCGGTCTGCCAGGGTCATGGCCTCGACCTGGTCGTGGGTCACGTAGACCATGGTGGCCTGCAGCTCGCGGTGCAGACGCGCCAGCTCCACGCGCATCTGCACCCGCAGGGCAGCGTCCAGGTTGGACAGGGGTTCGTCGAACAGGAACACGGCCGGCTTGCGCACAATGGCGCGGCCAATCGCCACCCGCTGGCGCTGCCCCCCGGAAAGGTCTTTGGGCTTGCGCTGCAGCAGGTGGTCAATCTGCAGGATCTGCGCCGCACGCCGCACCGCGGCCTGGATCTGCGCCCGGCTCCAGCCCCCCAGGCGCAGGCCAAAGCCCATGTTTTCCTCCACCGTCATGTGGGGATACAGGGCATAGCTCTGGAACACCATGGCAATGCCGCGCTTGGCCGGCGGCAGCTCGTTGACCTCGGTGCCGCCGATGCACAGGCTGCCGCTGCTGATGTCTTCCAGGCCCGCAATGCAGCGCAGCAGGGTGGACTTGCCACAGCCCGAGGGCCCCACCAGCACCACGAACTCGCCCTCGGCGATGTCCAGATCAATGCCGTGCAGGATCTCGGCGGTGGCAAAAGCCTTGCGCAGACCCCGCAGCGTGACGTGTGCCATGTTCAGCCCTTCATCCACAAATAGGCCAGGCCCCAGGGCGGCAGCACCAGCGTGGCGCCCTGCACCGCGCCGCATTGCGTGGCGGGCAAGCCCGGCACCGGCACCGCCTCGTACCCGGGGGCCGCAGGCAGGGCGATTTCAGCACGTTCGGGCGTGAAGTTGAAGGCGCACAGCAGGCCCGGCGCAGCGCCATCCAGCGTGCGTACAAAGGCCAGCACCTGCGCGTGTTCGGGCAGGAACTGCACCGCCCCCGTGCGCAGCACGCGCTGCTGGCGCCGCCAGTCCAGAAACGCGCGCATGAAGTGCAGCGGCGCATTCGGGTCGGCCTCCTGCCGGTCCAGCGCCAGGGCGCGGTGTTCGGCGGGCACCGGCAGCCAGGGGCGCACCGGCGCGCCGCCGCTGAAACCGGCGTCGGGCAAGGCGTGCTGCCAGGGCATGGGGGTGCGGCAGCCGTCGCGGCCCTTGTACTCGGGCCACATGGCAATGCCCGGGGGGTCCTGCAACGCCTCGAAGGGCAAGTCCGCCTCGGGCAACGCCCATTCGTCGCCCTGGTACCAGCAGGCGCTGCCGCGCAGCGAGAACAGCGCGGCCATGCACAGGCGCACAAAGGCCGGGTCCTGGCCGCCCTCCCAGCGCGTCATCACGCGCGCCGAGTCGTGGTTGCCAAAGGTCCAGCACGGCCAGCTTCCCTTGTCGGCGGCGGCCTGCTCGAACTCCAGCGCATGGCGGCGCACCTGGCACGCCTGGCGCTCCCGGTTCAGGAAGGAGAAGCTGTAGGTAATGTGCAGGCGCTTGTCGCCGCTGGTGTAGTCAATCATGGTCTGCAGCGCCTGCGCGTCGCCCACCTCGCCCACGCTGGCGGCCCCAAAGCGGTCCAGCAAGGTGCGCACCCGCTCCAGAAAGCCCAGGTTTTCCGGGCGGTTCTTGTCGAACAGGTGCTGCTGCATGTCGTAGGGGTTGGCGGGCAGGTTCTGGGCGGTGTAGACCAGGTCCTGCGCCGGGTTGTCGCGCAGCAGCGCGTCGTGGTGGAAGTAGTTGGTGGTGTCCAGGCGAAAGCCGTCCACGCCACGGCGCAGCCAGAACTCCATGTCCTGCAGCAATTGGTCTTGCACCGCCGGGGTGTGGAAATTCAGGTCCGGCTGCGCGCTCAGGAAGTTGTGCAGGTAGTACTGCTTGCGCCGCGTGTCCCAGGTCCAGGACGAACCGCCAAACACGCTGCGCCAGTTGTTGGGCGGCGTGCCGTCGGCCTGGGCGTCGGCCCACACGTACCAGTCGGCACGCTCGCCGCTGCGGCTGGCGCGGCTTTGCTGGAACCAGGGGTGCTGGTCCGAGGTGTGCGACAACACCTGGTCGATCAGCACCTTCAGTCCCAGAGCGTGGGCGCGCTGCACCAGGGCGTCAAAGTCCTGCAGCGTGCCAAACAGGGGGTCGATGTCGCGGTAGTCGCTGACGTCGTAACCGAAGTCGCGCATGGGCGAGCGAAAGATCGGTGACAGCCAGATGGCATCCACCCCCAGGCTGGCCACGTAGTCCAGGCGTTCGGCGATGCCGCGCAGGTCCCCCACGCCGTCGCCATTGGCGTCGGCAAAGCTGCGAGGATAGATCTGGTAGATCACAGCGCCCTTCCACCAGAGCGCTGCGTTGTTGTCGTTTGTCATGAATAACCGGCAAAAAATGGGGCCGGGCGCTCACCCGCTCAGCGGCCCCTGAAAACACATAACCCGGGGCCCGAAGGCCCCCTCAACCACCTGGTGGCTTACCACCAGGCTTCGGCCTGGAAGCCGAAGGTGGTGCCCGAGCGCCCGGTGCCGAAAGCGCCATTGGCCACCGAGTTGCCCGCATCATCGTTCCACCGGGCATGGGTCACAAAGGCGCGAAACACCGGACGCGCGTACATGCCCTTGGACAGGGTGAATTGCGGCGCGATGGTGATCTTGTCCAGCATCGGCGTGCTGGCGCCATTCTTGCCCTCCTGATGCGACAGCTCCAGCGCGATGCTGGTGTTGGCCGTGAAGTTGTATTGCGGGCGCACGCCCACGCCCCAGTAGGACACCTTGTCGTTGCGCGCCGAGCCGTAGGACAGCACTGCCTGGCCGCTCCACTTGCCGTCTTTGGACGCGAAGTTCAGATAATCGTGGAAATTCACCGAGCTGCCGTCGTCGCTACTGCTGCTTTGACCGTTCCAGTAGGCTGGCAGCCATTCAAAACCAGAGCCCCCAGCGCGGTTGCCCAGCACCACTGCTGCGGTGTTGCTGCCGCCCAGCACATCGCTTTGCTGGTGCTGCAGCAGCAATTGCGTGCCGCTGCCCACGCCGCTGCCGGTGGCGCTGGTGCCCTGCAGCAGCACCAACTCGGCTTCGAGCTTGCCACCCGGGTTGGCGGGTATGTCGTAAATTTTGGCGGTGTACCAGTTCGGCACCACGGTAGTGGCGCTGGTCGCGTTCTTGCCGCCTTGTACGTAGGCCAGTGCCAGCTTGGCCTTGTCGCCCATGCCGATGTGCTCGATGCCCGCGCCCGTGCCCGAAGTGTTCCAGTAGTAGTAGTCGGTGATGTGGATGTCCTTGCGCATGTAGCGCTTGCCGATCCAGACCTTGGCACTCTTGAGCGTATCGGACTCGAAGAAGCCGCCGCCTTCGAAATAGTTTTCGGTGTTGGCCAGCTCCAGGTTGCCATCGGCAGCTTTGTCGTAGCTGCTGTTATCGGTGGGCTTGTAGGCCAGGCCCAGGTGGTACTTGGCCCAGGCTTCGTTGGGGTCGCCAAAACCCAGACCCACAAAGGCTTCGCCATACGAGTCACACTCATTGCCCAAACGGAACTTGCCGCGCACGGGCCAACCCGGCTCGAAACACTGCAGATTACCGCCCTTGGCTGTTCCGCCCACAGCAGTGCGCACGTAGCCATGGAAGTCCACTTCGTCGGCCAGGGCGGCGGGGCTCACGGCGCACGCGCCCAGCAGCATCGCCAAGGGAAGGGCCGCAATGCGCTTTGCGGCAAAAGGGGTTGTTTGCATCACGGAATCTCTCCAACAAGCAGGTGGTGGTAGGTGTTGGCGCGAAATTGAATCGATTAAATTCGCGTAAACAGATTATTTAATCGATTCAATTTCCAAAAAATAGGGGATTTCCCTAGGCACCTCTGAAAAGTGGGGGCAGTCTGAAAGGGTGTCAGCGCCGGTGCATGAATCCGGTGGGTGTGAGGGATTTACCCACACGGCCTCATGCGGTGTCCTGCACCTGCAGGACGTACACCGCGTACAGGGGCACGCCCGTCAGCCGTCCGAACACGGCGCTGAACACCGCGTGGGGCAGGGAATAGCCCCGCATCACCTCGTGCGCCGCGCACAGGCGCAGCCGTGGATGCCACTGCGCCAGCTCGCTGGCACGGCGTGGGCCCCACAGAAAGCGGGCATCCGTCTGGCGCACCGAGCGGTGCAGGCGTTCGCGCCCGGCAGACAGCCAGCACATGGCATCCAACACCAGCTCCGAGCCCGCCGGGGCGCGTTCGGCAAAAGTCTGCAGCACCTGGCGCACCTGCTCGGGGCGCAGGTACATGAACACCCCCTCGCTGAGCAGGAACACGCTCTCGCCGCTGGCGCGCTCCGGCAGCTCCAGCCGCTCCCACCACTGCGCGTCGCCCAGATCCAGCGCGCACAGGCGCTGGCGCTCGCCCTGCGGCGGCAGCACCGCCTGGCGGATCGCCAGCACCTCGGGCAGATCCGCGTGCGTGAAGCGCGCCTTGCCGTCGTCCACCCACTGGGAATAGTCCGACAGCCCGCAGCCCAGGCTCACCACATGCGCGCCCGGGTGGCGGCGCACAAAAGCCCGCGCCTGGTCGCGAAAGCAGCCTGTGCGCGCCAGGATGCCGTAGATGCTGGTCCTGTCCTGCAGCCACTGCTGGCCGTCATCCCCCAGCGCCGCCAGGATCCCTGCGGCGTAGCGGTCCCCCACTGCGACCTGTGGGTACAGGGCGTCTCCCAGGGCGCGCGCCGCCAGGGGGATGCGCAGCGTGGACGGCGCCGCGTGCAGCGCCTGGTACTGGCTCCGCGCCTGCTGCGCGGCGTCGCCCGCCTGCCCTGCGACGGAAGGGGCGTGGTTTTCTGCTACCGTGGTGCTTGGCATGGTGGTTCAGGGGGCAAATCGGTATTAAATGAGAACTTTTCTCATTTGAGCAAAAATCGGCTCCGACCGCAACAGGCTCTCCCAAGGGAGCACACACCGGCAAGGAGGTGGCAATGCGTGCCGTGGTATTCGCACTGTGGCTGCTGATGGCAGCCACCTGGGCCGGGGCCCAGCAAGTCCTGGTGATCGCAGGCATTCCCGAAAAGCCGCTGCGCTGGATCGGCGAGGACGGCAGCCCCAGAGGGTTTGACGTCGATGTCATCGCGCAGGTAATGAAGCGCATGGGCCAGGCCTACCGCATCGAGCTGGTGGACTCCTCTGCGCGCCTGGAACGCAACGCACGCGCCCGCCCCAGCGTCTACGACATGGTGTTCACCTTTTCGCACACGCCCGAGCGCGAGGAATTCCTGCTCTACCCCCAGCAGTCCCACATCAGCATCCACTGGAATTTTTTCGTGCTGCGGGAGAACGCCCAGCGCTTCCACTTCGAGCGCTTCGAGGACCTGGCCAGCGCCACCATCGGGGTCACGCAGGGTTTTTCCTACACCGACGCCTTCTGGCGGGCGGTGCGCACGGTGCCGCTGCGGGTGGACGAGGTGGTCAGCAACAAGCTGCAACTGGACAAGCTGCTGGCCCGGCGTTTCGACCTCGTTCCCCTGAACACCCAGGCCACGCTGTACGAAGCGCGCGAGCGCGGCCTGCTCCACCGCATCAGCTACCTGCCCAAGCCCCTGAAGGTGCAGCCCTATTTCAACACCTTCGTGCGCGGCGCGGCGCTGGCACGGCACCCGGAGCTGGCGCGTCGCTACGACGAGGCCCTGCGCCAGATGCGCCGCGACGGCACCCTGGAGCGCCTGCGCCAGGCCTACGCCATGGCGGACTGAGCCGCCACCACGCAATGATCTTCGTTCAGCGCCCGCACGACGGCTGCGCTGCCGGACACAGGCGGAAACCATCGAAAAAGCGCTCGACCTCCTCGGCGGGTACCGGCCGGCTGCACAGATAGCCCTGGAATTCCTCGCAGCCGAGTTCGCGCAGGAAATCGAGCTGGGCCTGGTGCTCGACCCCTTCGGCGATCACCGTCATGCCAAAGCTGTGCGCCATGGCCACAATGGCGCGGGTGATGGCGGCGTCGCCCGCGTCCTGCGGGATATTGCGCACAAAGGACTGGTCGATCTTGAGCGTATCGAGCGGATAGCGCTTGAGGTAGGACAGGCTGGAGTAGCCGGTGCCGAAGTCGTCCATGGACAGCTTCACCCCCAGCGCCTTGCAGGCGTTGAGGATGTTGAGCGTGGAAGACACGCTGTGCAAGGCGATGCTCTCGGTGACCTCCAGCTCCAGCACCTGCGCCGGCAGCCCGGTTTCGGCCAACACGCTCTGCACCAGGGTGGGCAGGTCGTTGCGGGCGAACTGGCGCACCGACAGGTTCACCGCCACATGGAAGTTGCTGTGGCCCTGGCTGCGCACCCACTGCGCCGCCTGCTGGGCCGCGGTGCGCATGACCCACTCGCCGATGCGGTTGATGATGCCGCTCTCCTCCGCCACCGGGATGAACTCGCCCGGCGACACCCAGCCCAGGCGCTGGTGCTGCCAGCGCACCAGCGCCTCGAAGCCCACCAGCGCGCCATCGGCAATGCGGATCTGGGGCTGGTAGTACAGGCGCAGTTCGTCGGCGTCGAGCGAGCGGTGCAGCTCGTTGTGCAGATGCAGGCGGCGCACCACCTGCTGCGACAGGGCCGAATCGAACAGCTGCCAGCTCCCCGGCCCCCGGGGCTTGGCGTGGTAGAGGGCCGATTCGGCCTGCGCCATCAAGGTGGTGTGGCTGGTGTCGGCGTCATGGCATTCACTGGCTCCGGCACAGGCCGACAGGAACAGCACATTGCCCTGCAGCTCGATGGGCTGGGCCACCACCTCCAGCAGGGCCGGTACCCGATGGCCCAGGGTCTGGGGCGCCAGACCCGCCAGGCACAGGGCAAACTGGTCTCCGGCCACGCGCCCGGCAAAGCCATGCTCGGCCACGTGCGCACTGGGCGTGCTGGACGCGTTCATCGCGCTGCGCGACAGGCGCTGGGCGGTCTCGCGCAGCACCGCGTCCCCCGCCTCCTTGCCCAGGGATTCGTTGATCTTGGCAAATCCGTCCAGACCGATGAACACCACCGCGCACCCCAGGCCCAGCGAGCGGCTGTGCCGCAGCGCCTGCCCGAGCTGGGCCTCGAACGCATCCTTCTGCGGCAGGGCCGTGAGCGGGTCCAGGCCCGTGCCCCCCGCGGCGCCATCGCGCAGGCGCTGCGCCGCCTGGCGCAGGCTGGCGCTGCGCGCCAGCCGGGTGTGGATGGTGTCGAGCAGTTCCTCGCGCCGGTAGGGTTTGGTGAGGTAATCGTCCGCCCCCAGGTTCATGCCCATGCGCACATCGCCGCGGTCGGCCCGGGCCGAGAGCATGACAATGGGAACGGTGGACAGCTGCGCATGGGTGCGCAGCGCCTTGACCAGGCTGTAGCCGTCGCAGTTCGGCATGGTCACGTCCGTGATCACCAGATCGGGCACGGTGGCCTGCGCCTGGGCCAGCGCATCGTGGCCGTCGCACGCGGCCAGCACCTGGTAGCCCTCCATCTCCAGCATCCACTGCAGGTTCTGGCGCAAGGAGGGTTCGTCTTCGGCAATCAGAATTTTCATGGCCTGCTCTCCTGAGGTGGGGTTCGTGGGGCAAGGTGGGGCAGCACAATGGTGAAACGGCTGCCCTGGCCGGGCGCGCTGTGCACCTGCACCTCGCCGCCGTGGCACAGCACTGCCTGCTTGACGATGGCCAGCCCCAGTCCGGTGCCGGCGATGGCCCCGACGTTGCTGGCCCGGTGAAAACTCTCGAACAGGGCGGCCTGGTCCGCCTGAGGAATGCCGATGCCCTGGTCCCGCACGTTCAGCACCAGGGCATCGCCCCGGTCGCACACGCTCAGGCGCACCACGCCGCCCTGGGGCGAGTACTTGATGGCATTGGACAGGAGATTGCCCAGCATGTTGCGCACCAGGGCCTCGTCGAGCAGGAATGTCACCGTGTCGGCGGGCAGCTCCAGCTCCCAGCGCACGCGGCCGAACTCGGCCGCCATGGCACTGCGCTGCTCATCAATCAGGGTCTTGCACAGGCGCCCCACGGCCAGGTGCGCGGGGCGAAACTCCAGGGGCCCGGCATCGCGGCGCCCGATGCTGAGCACGTTTTCCAGCATGTGCGTCATGCGCTGCACCGCCTCGTCAATCTTGTGCAGCGTGCCCTGCCTTTGCGCCGCGGTCATGCGGTCCTCGTAGTGCTGCAACAGCTCCACCGAGCCATGGATGGCGGCCAACGGGGTGCGGAACTCGTGCGAGGCCATGGCGATGAAGCGCGCCTTGATGCTGGTCAGTTCGGCCTGGTGCTGCAGCGCCAGGCGCCGGGCGCTGTCGGCCTGCAGGCGCGCCGTCGCGTCCACCACGAACATGAGCGTGGCGGGGCGCTCCTCCCACACGATCAACACCGCCGACAGCTCCAGGGACCGCACCTCGCCAGCCTGGGTGATGATGCGAAAGCCGTACTGTTCCTCCACCGGCTCGCCGCGCAGGCGGCGCTGGTGGCGGCGCACCATGTCGGCCACGTCGTCGGGGTGCAGGGTGGCCGAGAACGGCTGCGCCATCAGGTACTGGCGCGGATGGCCGACGATGCGTTCGAGCGCCGGGTTGACGAACACCATGCGCCCCTCCTGCACCACCACCACGCCCACCCCGACCTTCTCGATCAGGGTGCGGTAGCGCTGCTCGGAGCGGCGCACCGCGTCCAGCGCCTGGGCGCGCTCGATGGCGTGGCCGAGCTGGTGGGCGAAATACAGCACGATCTCGGCGTCCTGTTCGGT
Organism: Rhodoferax sp.; assembly: GCA_052390055.1. Lineage (GTDB taxonomy): Bacteria > Pseudomonadota > Gammaproteobacteria > Burkholderiales > Burkholderiaceae_C > Allorhodoferax. The sequence goes on along the minus strand of JBQTHH010000097.1, from coordinate 4,707 downwards.
ATACGAGAGCAGGCCACTGCGGTCACACAGCGCCACCACCCCCGCCACCTGGCCGCGCAAGGGCATGGGCACGCCCAGCCAGGAGCTGAACTCCCCCTCCCCCCCATCCCCCACCACCTCGCCACTGCGCTGCAGCGCGCGCAAGCGGCGTGCGTCGACGATCTGCGCCCGGCCGCTGCACAGCACCAGATCGCGCAAACCCCGGGCAGCGGCCACCCCCTGGTCCTGTCGGCAGCGCCCCTCCAGATCATCGACACAGTAGGCGAAATGGTGCTGCGCGTCCTGCAGGTCGAAAAGCGACACTGAGCAATTGCGCGCACCGACCAGCTCCGACAGCAGCGCATGCATCTCCTTCAGGAAATCGGGCAAGGGCAGCCCCGCGCTGGAGCGCTCGGCCATCAGGAAGCACACCCGCTGCAACAGCGCCGCGCGCTGCAGGGCTTCGGTCTCGTCCTGCAGCGCCTGGGCGCGCCGCGCCATCGACTGGTGCGAGCGCATGGAGCGCTGTACCTGGACGTTTTGCTGCGCCAGCAAGGCCTGCTCGAGCTGCGCGTTGCGCGCACGCAATCGCTCCACTTCGGCGTTCAGGGCGGGCTGCTTGGGCATGGCGTCAGTCCGGCATCGGTTCCGTCTCGCAAGGCAGGACCACGGTGAAACGGGTCCCCTGCATGGGCTCGCTGTCCACCGCAATCTGCCCGCCATGCAACTCGACCGCGTTCTTGACGATCGCCAGCCCCAGGCCGGTTCCCATGATGGTGCCCACGTTGCTGGCGCGGTGAAAGCTCTGGAACAGGTGCGGCAGCTCCTGCGCCGGAATACCGATGCCCTGGTCGCTGACGCTGAACACCAGCGCCCGCGGCGGCTGTGCCTGGGCCTGGAAGCGCACCTCCCCTCCCCGGGGCGAGTACTTGACCGCATTGGACAGCAGGTTGGAGAAAATGTGGCGCAGCAGCTTCTCGTCCACCACCGCCTGCGCGGGCAGCCCCGACCACTGCGCCACCAGGCGGCAGCGGGTCCCCTGCAGCTGCGGCTGCAGTTCCTCCACCAGGGCCTGGCACAGGCCGTGCAAATCCGTGGCGGCGGGCCTGAACTCAAGCATCTTGGCCTCGGCCCGACCCAGCAGCAAGACGCGGTCGAGCATGTGGGCCATGCGGTGCACGCCGTCTTCGATGGTGCGCAACACCTCCAGCCGCTCCTGCTGCGGCAGGCGTTCGCCATAAAAGCGCAGCAGCTCGGCCGAGGACAGGATGGTGGCCAGCGGGGTGCGGAATTCGTGGCTGGTCATGGCCACGAAGCGGGCGCGCAGCTCATTGAGGTCCCTTTGCTGTTCCAGCGCCATGCGCATCTGCGCCTCCGCCTGGATGCGCGCGGTGATGTCCAGCAGCGTCCAGATCACGCCCGCGTCGGGCGTGTTCGGCTGCACGCACTGGCCGTCGAGCCGCACCCACAGCAGGCTGCCGTCGCGCCTGCGCAGCTGGCGCTCGCCGGAATAGGTGCCGCTGTCGCGCAACACGGCGTACTGCTCGCGCCCATGGGCCACCCACTGGGCCTCGTCCTGGTACAGCACGCGCCCGTCCTGCCCGAGCAGCTCCTCGATGGCGTAGCCCAGCATGTCGGCAAAGCGCCGATTGACCCATTGGATGCGGCGCTGCACGGTCAGCACCATGCCGACCAGGGCGTTGTTCAGGATCGCCTCGCGCTCGGCCCAACTGCTGCGCAAGGCTTCGTCGGCCAGGCGGCGCTCGGTGACATCCGAGAAAAAGGTCAGGGTGGCGGGCGCACCGTCCCAGGGCACCACGGTCACGCCGATGTCGAGCCAGCGCACCTGCCCATCGGGCCACACGATGCGGATCTCGTAGCGGTCCGGAACCGGCTCTCCCGCCAGGCGTCGGCGCCGGCGTTCGTCCACCAGGGCGCGGTCCTCGGGGTGGATGCGGTGCAGGTAGCCCTCGCGCAGCATGTCGGCCATTTCCATGCGCACCAGCTCGGTGGCGCGGCGGTTGACGAACACGAAACGCCCGTCCTGCACCACCAGCATGCCCTCGCCGGAGTGCTCCACCACATGGCGGTAGCGCTCCTCGGAGCGGTGCAGCGCCTCGGTGATGGCGTGGCGCTCGGTGACCTCCGAGAAAAAGGTCAGCGTGGCCGGATCGCCCTCCCACGGCACCACCCGCGGACGCACGCTGAGCCAGCGCACCACGCCGTCGCTGCCGATGTGGCGTATTTCCAGCACCGGGGCGCTGTCTGGCTGGGCACGCAACTGCGCGCGCAAGGAGCGCGCCTGCGCCTGGTCGTCGGGATGGACCCAGGCTACCGGATCGGCCCCGATCAGCTCCTGGGGCGCGATGCGCAGGATCTCGCTGGCCTGGCGGTTGGCGAACACGATGCGCTCGCGCTGCACCACGAACATGCCCTCGCCCAGGTATTCCACCACCTCGCGGTAGCACTCCTGCGCGTGGCGCAGGCCGCAATCTCCACCGATCTGGCACTGCCTGCGGCCGACACTGTCTGGCACTTTCGCTCCTCCCCTGGCAGAACTGGGACCACCCGGGTGCGGGCGGCCACGGTATTGGTGGTGGCCGTGCCTACAAGGGCACCGATGCCCTCCCTTGCAAGGCGCGGCGCATGCGTTGCTCCAGCAGGGTGGCGGTAAAGGGCTTGACGATCAGGTCCGTGGCCCCGGCCGCCATGGCGCTGCGCACCTGCTCGCTGCTGTTTTCCCCCGTGATCATGATGAAGGGCAGGTCCTGCATCCCGGGCGTGGCACGCATGCGCTGCAAGAGCCCGAGTCCGTTCAGGCGCGGCATGTTCCAGTCGCACAGCACCAGGTCGAAATGCGTGCTGTTGAGCGCATCCCAGGCCGCCTCGCCGTGGCGTACCGGGGTGACAGAGCTAAAGCCCATGGCCAGGATCAGGCGGCGCATGGTGTCGCGCATGGGCTCCATGTCATCGGCCAGCAGTATCGATATGTGATTCATCGTGCCATTCCCGCATGCAGGTCCGTCCCCATCGAAGAGGGGCCCAGTGTAGCGAGGCCAGCCAGGCTTGCAAGGGGGCCCGGGCGCGGGGTGCGCGCCCTTCAGTACACCTCGGCGCGGGGCTCGTGCGCACAGCGCAGGCTCAGGAAAAACCGCGTTCCCTGGCCGGTGGAGGACTGCACCGTGATCTGGCCGCCGTGGCGCTGCACCGCCTCCCTCACAATGACCAGCCCCAGCCCGGTGCCCGCGATGCTGCCCACGTTGCTGGCGCGATGAAAACCGTCGAACAGGTGGGGCTGGGCCTGCTCGGGAATGCCTATGCCCTGGTCCGAGACCTCGAAATGCAGCGTGCCCATGCTGCCCCAGCCACGTACCAGGATTTCGCCTCCGTCGGGTGAGTACTTGACGGCATTTGACAGCAGGTTGGAAAAGATGTGGCGCAGCAGCGTCTCGTCCACCACCGCCTGCGCGGGCAGCCCGTCCCACTCACCGCGCAGCATGCAGCGCGTGGACGCGGCCTGGGAGCGGGCCTCGTCCAGCAGGGTCTGCAACAACAGGTGCAGCTCCAGGCGCCGGGGCGCGAAGTGCAGCATCTGGTCCTCGGCCTTGCCCATCTGCAGCACGCGGTCGAGCATCTGGGTCATGCGCAGCACATGGTCTTCGATGCCCAGCAGCACCTTCTCCACTTCGTAGGGCGGCATGCGCGTGCTGTAGCAGCGCAGCATCTCGCTGGACGACAGGATCAGTGCCAGGGGGGTGCGGAATTCATGGCTGGTCATGGCCATGAAGCGCGAACGCATGGCCGCCAGTTCCTCCTGCTGCGCCAGGGCCTTGCGGATTTCCTCTTCGGCACGGGTTTTCTCCTCGACCCGCTGCTGCAGTTGCTGTTCGAAATGGCTGCGCAGCTGGTTGAATGCCGCCGCCACCAGGGTATAGAACACCAGCGCGAGCACGAACTGCGCCAGCACCGGCTCCGGATGCACGTAGGCGCCCTCGAGCAGCGGCGCCAGCACCCCCAGGTACAGCAGCACCACCGCCACGAACGCCAGGCTGTACCACCACCCGAGGCGCTGGCCCTTGAGGAAGAAGGCCAGGAACGGCACCATGAAGGTCCAATACAGCCCGGTGCCCGCCACCCCGCCAAAATGGATCAGCGCCAGCGACACCAGCACCACGGTGCACCAGACCAGGGCCTCGGCGGTATCGACCCGCTTCGGGTAGTGGCTCAGCACCAGCGCAGGCGCCAGCAGGAACAGGGCGGCGGCCAGTTCGGTCAGACCCAGCACCCACATGCCCGCGGTGGCCAGGTTGAACAGCGAGAAGAAAAAACAGGTCACCAAGCCGATGGCGCTGGAGACACGCACCTGGCGCGCGCGCTCCAGCACCCCGACCTGGATATTCAGGTCCAGGCCCAGCAGACGCACCAACGCCACGCGCAGGCGCGTGCCCAGGCGGCGCCAGCCAGCGTCAGGCTGGCCCGGTGGCAGCATGGCCGCGCGCAGCTGCGCAGGTAGTCCGTGCGCGGTTCGCATGGAGAGTCCCTCCTGTCCGTGGGGGCATGGGGACGGGGCGGCCCCATGCCAAGCATCCAACCCAGTGTAGTAAGCCCCCCTGGGCTTGGGGATCCCCCCATTGGGGGGTTACCAGGCACCCCAGCCCCCGCCCCAGGCTGCGGTAGCGCCGCCGCCCATAAACCCCCCGCGCCCCCAGCCCCCCCCCAAGCCCCATC
>JBQTHH010000096.1:0-32745 GCA_052390055.1 Rhodoferax sp. | reverse complement strand
TCTCCAAGTTCGCCGGTGGCCTGGGCAACGACTGGAGCCGCGTGCGCGCCTTGGGCAGCCACATCAAGGGCACCAATGGCGAGTCGCAAGGCGTGGTGCCCTTCCTCAAGGTGGTCAACGACACCGCAGTGGCGGTCAACCAGGGCGGCAAGCGCAAGGGCGCGGTGTGCGCCTACCTGGAAACCTGGCACCTGGACATCGAAGAGTTCCTGGAGCTGCGCAAGAACACCGGCGACGACCGTCGGCGCACCCACGACATGAACACCGCCCACTGGATTCCGGACCTGTTCATGCGGCGTGTCATGGACAACGGGCCCTGGACCCTGTTCTCGCCCTCCGACGTGCCCGACCTGCACGAGCTCTTCGGCACCGCCTTCGAGCAGGCCTATGTGGCCTATGAGGCGCGCGCCGCGCGTGGCGAGATCCAGCCCGCCAAGACCGTGCAGGCGGTGGACCTGTGGCGCAAGATGCTGACCATGCTGTTCGAGACCGGCCACCCCTGGATCACCTTCAAGGACGCCTGCAACCTGCGCTCGCCGCAGCAGCACGTGGGCGTGGTGCACTCCAGCAACCTGTGCACCGAGATCACGCTCAACACCAGCGAAAGCGAGACTGCGGTGTGCAACCTGGGCTCGGTCAACCTGCTGCAGCACCTGCGCGACGACGGCCAGCTCGACCACGCCAAGCTGCAGCGCACCGTGACCACCGCCATGCGCATGCTCGACAACGTGATCGACATCAACTACTACGCCGTCAAGAAAGCGCGCGACGCCAACCTGCGCCACCGCCCGGTGGGCCTGGGCGTGATGGCCTTCCAGGACGCGCTCTACACCCTGCGCCTGCCCTACGCCAGCATGGAGGCGGTGCAGTTCGCCGACGCGTCCATGGAGGCCGTGTGCTACTACGCCTACTGGGCATCGAGCGAGCTGGCACGCGAGCGCGGCCGCTACAGCAGCTACCGCGGCTCCCTGTGGGACCAGGGCGTGCTGCCCATCGACAGCCTGGATCTTCTGCAACAGGCCCGTGGCGGCCACATGGAAGTGGACCGCAGCCAGCACCTGGACTGGGACGCCCTGCGCCGCAAGATCGCGCAAGACGGCATGCGCAACTCCAACTGCGTGGCCATCGCCCCCACCGCCACCATCTCCAACATCATCGGCGTGGACGCCTCCATCGAGCCCTGCTTTGGCAACCTCTCGGTCAAGTCCAACCTCTCGGGCGAATTCACCGTGATCAACAGCTACCTGGTGCGCGACCTCAAGCGCCTGGGCCTGTGGGACGACGTGATGGTGCTCGACCTCAAGCACTTCGATGGCTCCTTGCAGGCCATCGACCGCATCCCCGCCGACACCAAGGCCTTGTACGCCACCGCTTTCGAGATCGAACCGCACTGGCTGGTGGAGGCCGCCTCGCGGCGCCAGAAGTGGATCGACCAGGCCCAGTCGCTCAACATCTACATGGCAGGCGCCTCCGGGCGCAAGCTCGACGAGACCTACAAGCTGGCCTGGGTGCGCGGCCTCAAGACCACGTACTACCTGCGCACCACCTCGGCCACGCAGGCAGAAAAGTCCACCATCACCAGCAGCCGCCTCAATGCCGTCGGCACAGGCGGCGATGGCAGCGCCCACGGGCTTTCGCACGCCCCTGCGACAGCTATTGATTCCATAGCGCAGCAAGCGCGCGCGCAGCTTGCACAGGCGCAGTCAGCGGCTGCCACCGACGTGCGCTTCTGCGGTGTTGACGACCCCACTTGCGAGGCCTGCCAATAAGGCCCGAACAGGCCCCCACGGAGCCCAGAAAACAGAATCTGGACACCCACGCGGCAGAGCTTTCGATGCACACGCACAACAGATCGAAATACCTGCCGCGTAGCTGCTTTCCAAATCCCCTTGCACCTCTCATAATCCCGCGATCGGAACCACTATGCTGAACTGGGACGAAGCCCTCCTTCCCCAAGCCGCGACCCCACCGCGCGCCCCGTCTGCCCCCACTGCGGCAGCGCATGTCCTTCACACCCTCAACGCAGGCACACCCGGTGCCGCCCCTGCCAGCGCTATCGATTTGGAAGCACGCCGCGTGCGTGCCGCCGACAAGCGCATCATCAACGGCAAGACCGACGTCAACCAGCTCGTTCCCTTCAAGTACAAGTGGGCCTGGGAGAAATACCTGGCCTCCTGCGCCAACCACTGGATGCCGCAGGAAGTGAACATGACGCGCGACATCGCGCTGTGGAAAGACCCGCGCGCGCTGAGCGAAGACGAGCGCCGCATCATCAAGCGCAACCTCGGTTTTTTCGTCACCGCCGACTCGCTCGCTGCCAACAACATCGTGCTCGGCACCTACCGCCACATCACCGCGCCCGAGTGCCGCCAGTTCCTGCTGCGCCAGGCCTTTGAGGAAGCCATCCACACCCACGCCTACCAGTACATCGTGGAGTCCCTGGGCCTGGACGAAGGCGAGATCTTCAACGCCTACCACGAGGTGCCCTCGATCCGCGACAAGGACGAGTTCCTGATCCCGTTCATCGACACGATCATGGACCCGCACTTCCACACCGGCAGCTTCGAGAACGACCAAGCGTTGCTTAAATCGCTGATCGTGTTCGCCTGCCTGATGGAAGGCCTGTTCTTCTACGTCGGCTTCACCCAGATCCTGGCCCTGGGGCGGCAGAACAAGATGACCGGAGCCGCCGAGCAGTACCAGTACATCCTGCGCGATGAGTCCATGCACTGCAACTTCGGCATCGACCTCATCAACCAGCTCAAGCTCGAAAACCCCCAGCTCTGGACCCCGGCCTTCAAGGCCGAGATCCGCGCCCTGTTCGAACACGCGGTGGAGCTGGAATACCGCTACGCCGAAGACACCATGCCGCGCGGCGTGCTGGGCATGAACGCCTCCATGTTCAAGGGCTACCTGCGCTTCATTGCCAACCGCCGCGCCACCCAGATCGGGCTGGAGCCGCTGTTTGCGCAGGCCGACAACCCATTCCCGTGGATGAGCGAGATGATCGACCTGAAGAAGGAACGCAACTTCTTCGAAACCCGCGTGATCGAATACCAGTCGGGTGGCGCGCTGTCGTGGGACTGAATCCCTGCCATGGCCACGCCCGCCTCACACCCCCCGCTGCGCACAGCGCCAGCACGGGTGTGGCACCGCGTACATGCGAACAGGCCTGTGCCCGTTCGCATGCACCGTTCCCCGCCTCCCAAGGGCGTGGAGCGTTCTTTTGAAACGACTCAAGGAGAACCCCATGGCAACTGCAAAGAAACCCGCGGCCCCCAAGGCCGCCGCTGCTGAGAAGGCAGCTCCGGCCAAGAAGGCCGCCGCACCGGCGAAGAAAGCCGCAGCCCCGGCCAAGAAGGCTGCTGCTGCTCCGGCAAAGAAAGCCGCCGCTCCAGCCAAGAAGGCGGCTGCCGCACCGGCAAAGAAAGCCGCTGCTCCGGCCAAGAAGGCCGCTGCCGCTCCGGCGAAGAAAGCCGCTGCTCCGGCCAAGAAGGCTGCTGCCGCTCCGGCAAAGAAAGCCGCTGCTCCAGCCAAGAAGGCTGCCGCGCCTGCAAAGAAGGCCGCTCCGGCCAAGAAGGCTGCCGCGCCTGCTGCGCAAACCACCCTCAATCCGCAGGCTGCCTGGCCGTTTCCCACCGGCAACAAGCCCTGACGAAAGCCTGGAGCTTTCGCCCAAGCCCGGCACTCCCGTGCCGGGCTTTTTTATGGATAGAACACCAGCAAACGGTAGCCCGACACCCGCTCCGACCCGAGCGCGCCCGGTTTGAGCGACAGGGGCACCACGCCCGACCACTCCTGCCCAGCGGCCAGCACCGGCCCCTGCGCGCCGTAATCGCTCGGAGTCAGCACACGGCGCACCAGGGCTTGCTCGCGCAGGTCGGTCAAAGACAGCTCCAGCGCCGGCAGCGCCAGATCCACGGACGCGTTGTTGCGCAGGCTGAAACTGAGCCGGTACACGTCGGAGCGCACCTTGACGAAACCCGAGCCCTCGATCACCAGGGCATCGATCTGGCGCAAAGGCTGCAGGCTGCACCCCAGCTCCGCGCAGGCCGCTGCCAGCAGGGGCGCCAGCGCCGGGGCATGCGCCCCGATCGTGTCGCGCCAATGCCAGAGCGCCTGCCCGGCCAAGGCCAGCGACAAGACCCCTGCGGCCAACGCGGCGGGCCAGCGTCGACGCCGTACGGCACCAGAGGCCCCCTGCTGCAGGAAGGAGGCCTGGGCGGCCGCAGGCTCTTGCGGCTCCAGGGTGTCGATGGGAGGAATCGCAAATCCCCGCGGGGGGGCAGAGGGCACAGAAGGCGTTGGTGGTGGTGCCACTGCGGTGGGTTCACCCTGGGCTTCATCCTCCAGGGACTGCGGGGGTGGCACCAGGGCATCCGGGGCAACGTCGGAACCCGACCACTCCTGCCACACGGGCTCCACTGGGCCGGCGGCTGCAATGCCCTGCTCCGCTGTCGCTGTCAGCCCAGCGTCCGAGGCCGACTCGCTGCCGTCCGGCAGCGGCAACTCTGCGGCGGCGGAAAAGTCTGGAGGAAGGGACTGTGGGAAGGACGATGCCTCCTGTGGCCCCTGCGCCAGGGGCGCGGTGCCAGCAGCGGCGGCACCCTGTCCATCGGCAGGGACGGGGGCATCCTGGGGCGGCGCGGACACCGCCGCAGGCGCCGCTGCCAGGGCCGCGCCCTGCAGTTGGGCGTTGCCGTCGAACACCTCGTCGCACTGCCCGCAGCGCACCCAGCCCTCGGAAACACGCAACTGGTCAGGAACAACCTTGAAACAGGTGCCGCACGCGGGACAACGGGTGATCAGGCTCATTGGCGCATTGTAGGGGCGCCCTACGCGCTACAGGCTACGGCAGCGCGGCAGGGTGTTTCTCTCAGAATCGAGAGCCTGCGAACAAATCCCTCACACCCGCCTTGCCCACCCAAACAGCCCTGCTCGTCGTTGCAAATGCGCGCCATAGCACAGGCTATGGCTGTGCTTTGCGCCTAGATCAGGGCTGTTTGGGTGTGCCTTTCGGGCGCGCCGGATTTATTCACAGACTCTGAGCGGTCATCAGGATCCAGCCGTCCTCGCTGTCACTCACCTGCAATTGGCAATAGGGGGCATAGGCCTGCTGCAGCTCCTGCGCCTGGCGCTCCAGGATGCCCGCCAGCACCAGTTGCCCGCCCTGCTCCCGCACATGGGAGCACAGCAGCGGCGCCAGCACCTTCAGCGGCGTGGCCAGGATATTGGCCACCACCAGGTCGAAGCGGCCCTGCGCCTGGTCCACCCCGGCGCTGAGCAGGCGCACCTGGTTGGCATCGGCATTGAGGCGCGTGGCGGTGATGGCGGCCTCGTCGATGTCCACGGCCACCACATCACCCGCGCCGAACTTGGCCGCACCGATGGCCAGAATGCCGGAGCCGCAGCCGTAATCGAGCACCCGCGCCTGCCCGGGGTGCGCCGCGATCCAGCGCAGGCACATGCGCGTGGTGGGGTGGGTGCCAGTGCCAAAGGCCAAGCCCGGGTCCAGGCGGATCACCTGGCGTGCCTGTGCGGGCGGCTCGTGCCAGCTCGGCACGATCCAGAAGCTGGGCGTGATCTCCACCGGGGCGAACTGCGATTGCGTCAAGCGCACCCAGTCCTGTTCTGGCAGCTCGGCCACACCCAGCACCCGGCAGTCGGCAAAAAAGTCCTGCGCCTGCAGCAGGGCGGCCGCTTCCTGGGCGGCGGCCTCCTGCGCAAACAGGGCCTGCATGCGCGAGCGCTCCCAGCCCGGCTGGGGCGGGGGCATGCCGGGCTCGCCGAACAGCGCACGCTCGGCCTCGGTATGGGCGTCGGCGTCCTCCACGCTCACGCTCACAGCATCGAGCGCATCGAGCGCCTCACTGAGGATCTCCACCCGGTCCTGGGGGCATTGCAGGCGCAGTTCGTACATGGTGCGTGCCTTGGTAAGCGTTAGCGCTTGTGCTGTTCGAGCCAATGCTCCAGGTAGTGGATATTGGTGCCACCGGCCACAAAGCTGGCGTCCACCAGCAGCTCACGGTGCAGCGGGATGTTGGTCTTGATGCCTTCGACCACCATCTCCGACAGGGCCGTGCGCATGCGCGCCAAGGCCTGCTCACGGGTGTCGCCGTGCACGATGATCTTGCCCACCATGGAGTCGTAGTTGGGTGGCACGAAGTAGTTGTTGTACACGTGCGAGTCCACCCGCACACCCGGACCACCCGGCGTGTGCCAGGCCGTCACCCGCCCGGGCGAGGGCAGGAAGGTGTAAGGGTCTTCGGCGTTGACACGGCACTCGATGGCATGCCCCTGCACCGCGATCTGGCGCTGCGTGAACGGCAGCTTTTCACCGGCGGCCACCAGTATCTGAGTGCGCACGATGTCCACGCCGGTGACCAGTTCCGTCACCGGGTGCTCCACCTGAACGCGGGTGTTCATTTCGATGAAGTAGAACTCGCCGTCCTCGTACAGGAACTCGAAAGTGCCGGCACCGCGGTAGCCGATCTTCTTGCACGCGGCCACGCAGCGCTCGCCCACGCGCTCGATGAGCTTGCGGTTGATGCCGGGCGCGGGAGACTCTTCCAGGATTTTCTGGTGGCGCCGCTGCATGGAGCAATCGCGCTCGCCCAGGTAGACCGCGTTGTTGTGCTTGTCTGCCAGCACCTGGATCTCGACGTGGCGCGGGTTCTGCAGGAACTTTTCCATGTACACGGCCGGGTTGCCAAAGGCCGCCTGGGCTTCGGCCTTGGTCATGGTCACCGCGTTGACCAGGGCCGCTTCGGTGTGCACCACGCGCATGCCGCGCCCGCCGCCGCCGCCTGCGGCCTTGATGATGACGGGGTAGCCCACGGCCTTGGCGATGCGCTTGATCTGCGCCGGGTCGTCGGGCAGCTCGCCGTCCGAGCCCGGCACGCAGGGCACACCCGCCTTGATCATGGCCTGCTTGGCCGAGACCTTGTCGCCCATGGTGCGGATCGACTCGGGCGTGGGGCCGATGAACTGGAAGCCGCTTTTTTCCACGCGCTCGGCGAAATCGGCGTTCTCGCTCAGGAAACCGTAGCCGGGGTGGATGGCTTCGGCGTCCGTCACTTCCGCCGCCGAGATGATGGCGGGCATATTCAGGTAACTCTGCGCCGACGCTGCCGGGCCGATGCACACGGCTTCTTCGGCCAGTTTGACGTATTTGGCGTCGCGGTCGGCCTCGGAATAGACCATGACCGCCTTGATGCCCAGCTCACGGCAGGCACGCTGGATGCGCAGCGCGATTTCGCCCCGGTTGGCGATGAGGATTTTTTTGAACATGAGTGCCCGGCCTCACTCGATCACGAACAGGGGCTGGCCGAATTCGACGGCCTGGCCGTTTTCGCACAGGATCTGGGTGATGGTGCCGGACTTGTCGGCCTCAATCTCGTTGAGGATCTTCATGGCTTCGATGATGCACACGGTCTCGCCTTCCTTGACGCTGCTGCCCACCTCGACAAAGGGCTTGGCCCCGGGGGCGGAAGAGCGGTAGAAAGTGCCCACCATGGGGGACTTGACGGTGTGGCCCACCGCGACCGGAGCCGCCGGTGCGGGCGCTGCGCCCTGGACCATGGCAGGCGCGGGCGCCACGGCCTGGGCCGCCGGGGCGTACATCGGGGCCGCAGCCACGGTCTGCACCACCGTGGTACCGCCCTTGACGATACGCACCTTGCCCTCGGCTTCTGTGATTTCGAGCTCCGACACGTTGGACTCGGACACCAGGTCGATCAGTGTCTTGAGTTTGCGCAGGTCCATGCTTGGGTCTCCAACCGTTTGTTTGAGGAAACGGCGACTTTACACTATTTGTTCTTATTTTCCGCCAAATAAACCCAATTACGGCGAAATCAACTTAATGCAGACCAGTTCTCGGAGCGCTCCGAGCCATGCCGGAGACCCCCTGCCGGGGCAGGGGCCGCCATTTTAGTGCAGTCCGGTCGCCCGCCAGGCACCTAGGCCAGCCCGGCCCACTGCAGCAGATGCTCCGGGTGCAGGCGCCCCAGGCGGCGGAACACGATATGGCCCTGCGCATTGAGCACCACCGTGAAAGGCAGCCCGCCGGAGAGGTTGCCCAGGGCGCGCGCCCATTCGATGGCGCCCAGCCCGCCCATGACCACGGGGAAGTCCAGCGGCATGCGCTGCAGAAAGGGGCGCACCGCCTCGGCACGGTCCAGCGCCACCCCCAGCACGCTCCAGCCCTGTCCACGCTGGCGCTGGTGGAAAGTGTTGAGCATGGGCAGTTCCTCCACGCAGGGAGGACACCAGGTGGCCCAGAAATTCAGCACCACGCGCTGCCCGCGCAGGGGGGCGGCGTCCCAGGGCTGGTCCTGCGGGGTGCGCCAGGGCATGCTCCAGAGTTGCGCCGCGGCCTGGTTCTCGGGCAAATCGGCGCTGGAGGCGGCGTCCTGCATGCGCCACCACCAAGCCGCCCCGGCCCCCAGGGCCGCTGCCGCACCCGCCGCGCCCCACATCCAGCGGCGCCGACTTACCTCGCCCCCACGCTCCCCCACTGCGTTGGGGTCGCTGGTCATGGCCTGGGCTCCAGGGCGTGTGCGGGCGCATCCACGAGGCGCTCCAGCTCGGCCAGGCTGCCTTCGCGCGCCAGGGCGCGGGCGTCGGGGCTGCGGCTGCCGTGCCGCTGGCTGGGGGGCTGCACATGCAGGTGCAGGCCCACGTGGCAACGCAGGTCCGGGCAGGCCACGGACAGGCTCAGCACCAGGTCTTCGTTGCCCTGCGCCTGGTAGCGCAGGCCCTGGTCGATGAGCCACCATTCCACGCCCTTGCCGTCGTCGGTGTACAGCTGCAGGTGGATGTCGTTCAGGCGCGTGGCCGTGCCGCGCCAGACGGCGCCGCTGATCTGGGGCGCAAAGGCCTGCAGCTGGCGCATCCAGCGCAGCGCCAGGGTGCGCAGGGCGGCCAGTTCCTGCGGCTGGGTGTCGGCGCAAAACAGGGCCAGGTGCTCGCGCACGGCGTCTTCCACCTCCAGGTTGCCAGGCAGAGGCGTGCGCGCACTCAAGCCCAGCTGGCGCAGTGCGCGCTGCTTGGCGGCACCGTAGTCCAGCCCCTCGTCGGCCACCATGCGGGCGGCGGCGTGGGCGATTTGCGCTTGCAGGGATTCCATGGGCGGCGATTGTCGCACTGGCACAATCGCCGCCCATGCATATTCATATTCTTGGCATCTGTGGCACCTTCATGGGCGGCCTGGCGGCGCTGGCGCGCGAAGCCGGGCACCGCGTCACCGGATGCGACGCCGGGGTCTACCCCCCCATGAGCGACCAGTTGCGCGCCCTGGGCATCGACCTGATCGAAGGATTCGGCGCCGACCAGATGGCGCTGCGCCCGGACCTGTACGTGGTGGGCAACGTGGTCAGCCGCGCGCGGCTGGCCGACGGTAGCCCCAAATTCCCCTTGATGGAAGCCATTTTGGACGCGGGCGTGCCCTACACCAGCGGCCCGCAATGGCTCAGCGAGCACATCCTGCAAGGGCGCCATGTGCTGGCCGTGGCCGGCACGCATGGCAAAACCACCACCACCGCCATGCTGGCCTGGATTCTGGAGAGCGCGGGCCTGCAGCCGGGCTTTCTGGTCGGCGGGGTGCCGCTGAACTTTGGCGTCTCGGCGCGGTTGGGGGCACTGGACAGCGCGCACCGCTGCTTTGTGATCGAAGCGGACGAGTACGACACGGCGTTTTTCGACAAGCGCAGCAAGTTCGTCCACTACCGCCCGCGCACGGCGGTGCTCAACAACCTGGAGTTCGACCACGCCGACATCTTTGACGACCTGGCTGCCATCGAGCGCCAGTTCCACCACCTGCTGCGCACGGTGCCGCGCAGCGGGCGCGTGGTGGTCAATGCGCTGGAAGAAAGCCTGGCGCGCGTGCTGCACCAGGGCTGCTGGAGCGAAGTGCGCAGCTTTGGCAGCGCGGTGGCCGACGTCCAGGCCGAGGGTGAGCCGCACGACTTTGGCGTGCGCGTACAGGGCCAGATGCAGGGCCGGGTGCGCTGGGCCCTGGCGGGCGTGCACAACCAGCTCAACGCGCTGGCGGCCATCGCCGCCGCTGAGCACGTGGGGGTGCCGGTGGCGCAGGCCGCGCAGGCGCTGGAGCGCTTCGAGAACGTGAAGCGGCGCCTGGAAGTGCGCGGCGCCGTGCTGCGCCCGGGCAGCAGCGCGCCGGTGACGGTGTACGACGACTTCGCCCACCACCCGACCGCGATCCGCACCACCATCAACGGGCTGCGCCGGCGCGTGGGCCCACAGGCGCGCATCCTGGCGGTGTTCGAGCCGCGCTCCAACACCATGAAGCTCGGCGCCATGAAGGCGCAACTGCCCTGGAGCCTGGAGGAAGCGGACCTGGCTTTTTGCCACAGCGCGGGGCTGGACTGGGACGCTGTCCAGGCCCTGGCGCCCCTGGGCGACAGGGCCCAGGTGTGCGCGCACATCGATGCCCTGGTGCAGGCGGTGTGCGCCCAGGCCCGCCCCGGCGACCATGTGCTGTGCATGAGCAATGGCGGATTTGGCGGCATCCACGCCAAACTCATCGAATTGCTATCAAAATAGTAGCGGAACACCCTTATTCCACGCGGGCCAAAGGCCGTTTTTGTATAAACCCGCGCGGCCACAACACCCCCCGGGGGTATTGCGGCGCAGCAGTGCATACAAAAATGTGCCGTACCATGCGCTGTGCCAGCAGCCCACCGCGTCCATGCCCACCCCGCCTTACAGACTCAGCACTGACCAGGTCCGGGTGACGGCCTTTGCCCCGCACGGCCGGATCGAGGTCTGGGCCGAGGGCGCGTTCGTGTACTACGAGGCCACCGGCCCCTTCAACCGCGAAGTCATTGACTGCCTGGCCGTGGCCCAGCGCGACTTCCTGCTGGCCCACCCCATGCCCGGCTCCTGGGCCAGCCTGGGGGTGATGCACCACAGCGCGCTCATTGGCGAGGAAGCCCTGGAGCGCTACCAGGAACTCATGTCCAGCCCGAAACCGGCAGCCATGGCGCCGGTGGCGACCGCCTTCGTCATGGGAGCGGAGGTGGAGGGGCGCAGCCTCATGGCCCCCCTGTACGAGCGCGTATACGCCCGCATCGGGCGGCCATTCCGGGTGTTCCCCGATCTGGCCAGCGCGCAGGCCTGGCTGCAGCAACAGCTGGCGCTGGCCGACGCCCCGCCAGGCACAGCCCCCTGAACGCCACGGCGGACCGTCTGCCCGCCCCCGGTGGGCACCCCGTCGCAGGCACCACTGCCCCAAGGCGGCCCCCGCCACGGGCCGCCGGCTTGCCGCCGACCCGGCCGCAAGCCGCCCTTCGCCTTGTGGGACGGCAGCAGGACGGACCCAGGCTCAGCGCGCTTGGCGGCGGCGCGCCAGCACGGCCTGCGACAGGTCTTCGAGCAAGGCGGTGGAGTCGTCCCAGCCCAGGCAGGCGTCGGTGATGCTCTTGCCATGCTCCAGGCGGCACACATCGTCCTTGCCGGGGGTGAACTTCTGGGCTCCGGCCTTGAGGTTGCTCTCCACCATGACGCCGAAGATGCTGCGCGAGCCCGCAGCGAGCTGGGCCGCGATGTCGCGTGCCACGTCGCGCTGCTTTTCGTGCTGCTTGCTGCTGTTGGCGTGGCTGCAGTCCACCATGAGCGATGGGTGCAACCCGGCCTTTTCCAGCTCCTTGCACGCGGCCTGCACATGCGCGCTGTCGTAATTGGGGGCCTTGCCGCCGCGCAAAATGACGTGGCAGTCCTTGTTGCCATGGGTCTGCACGATGGCGACCTGGCCGTTCTTGTGCACTGACAGGAAATGGTGGCCGTTGGCGGCGGCCTGGATGGCGTCGGTGGCGATCTTGATGTTGCCGTCGGTGCCGTTCTTGAAACCGATGGGGGCCGAGATGCCCGAGGCCAGTTCGCGGTGCACCTGGCTTTCGGTGGTGCGCGCGCCGATCGCACCCCAGCTGATGAGGTCGCCGATGTATTGGGGCGAGATCACGTCCAGAAACTCGCTGGCTGCGGGCAGGCCCAGGCGGTTGATCTCGATCAGCAACTGGCGCGCGATGCGCAGGCCTTCGTCGATGCGGCAGCTCTCGTCCAGGTAGGGGTCGTTGATGAGGCCCTTCCAGCCCACCGTGGTGCGGGGCTTCTCGAAATACACCCGCATCACGATCTCCAGCGTGTCGGCGTACTGGGCGCGCACGGCCTTGAGGCGCTGCGCGTACTCCACCGCCGCGGCCGGGTCGTGGATGGAACAGGGGCCGATCACCACCAGCAGCCGGTCGTCCTGCCCGACCATGATGTCGCGGATGCGCCGGCGCGTGGTGCTGATGAGGGCCTCGGTGGCGGTGCCGCGGATGGGGAAGAAGCGGATCAGGTGTTCAGGAGGCGGCAGCACGGTAATGTCCTTGATGCGTTCGTCGTCGGTCTGGCTGGTGCGGTCGGCGGGGTGGTTGTGGCCGTACCAGGTCTCCGGTGCTGCGGTCGAGGCGTTCATGCGTGGGCTCCTGAAAAGGGACAAACAGTCAAGGACAAAAAAAAACCGCCGGGGGTGCCGGCGGTTGGGGGGATTTGAGCGTTTGCTGTGGGTACGTTCAGATCTCTCTACCGCCGAATGCGCTGGAGAACCAAAAGTAGCCAAAAAAGAAAACGCTGCAAAACTTCATGGGCAGGGAATGTAGCACAGTGCGCCCGCCGCTCAGGCGGTGCCGCCCACCGTGAGCCCATCGATGCGCAAGGTGGGCTGGCCCACCCCCACGGGCACGCTCTGGCCCTCTTTGCCACAGGTGCCCACGCCGCTGTCCAGCGCCAGGTCGTTGCCGATCATGGAGATGCGCTTGAGGCTTTGCGGGCCGCTGCCCACCAGCGTGGCGCCTTTGACCGGATAGAGGATCTTGCCGTTTTCCACCCAGTAGGCCTGGCTGGCCGAGAACACGAACTTGCCGCTGGTGATGTCCACCTGCCCGCCGCCGAAATTGGTGGCGTACAGGCCGCGCCGGATGCTGGCAACGATCTCCTTGGGGTCCTTGTCGCCGCCCAGCATGTAGGTATTGGTCATGCGCGGCATGGGCACGTGGGCGTAGCTTTCGCGGCGCCCGTTGCCAGTGGGGGCCACGCCCATCAGGCGCGCGTTCATGGCGTCTTGCAGATAGCCCTGGAGGATGCCATCCTCGATCAGCACATTGCGCTGGGTGGGGTGGCCTTCGTCGTCCACATTGAGCGAGCCGCGCCGGTCGGGCACGGTGCCGTCGTCCAGCACCGTCACGCCCTTGGCGGCGACACGCTGGCCCAGGCGCCCGCTGAAGGCGCTGGAGCCCTTGCGGTTGAAGTCGCCCTCCAGCCCGTGGCCTACGGCCTCGTGCAGCAGCACGCCCGGCCAGCCCGGGCCCAGTACCACGGTCATTTCGCCCGCCGGGGCCGGGCGCGCCTCCAGGTTGGTCACTGCCGCCGAGACCGCTTCGTCCACATAGCGGGCCATCTGCTCCTCACTGAAATAGGCCAGGCCAAAGCGGCCGCCGCCGCCGCTGGAGCCGACCTCGCGGCGCTTGCCCTGTTCGGCAATCACGGTCAGCGACAGGCGCACCAGCGGGCGCACGTCGGCGGCCAGGGTGCCATCGGCGCGCGCCACCAGCACCACGTCGTACTCCATGGCCAGGCCTGCCATGACCTGGCAGACGCGCGGGTCCTTGGCGCGCGCGAGCTGCTCCACCCGGCCCAGCAGCGCCACCTTGGCATTGCTGTCCAGGGTGCCGATCGGGTCCAGCCCGGGGTAGAGGCTGCGGCTGGGCGCCACCTTGGCGCGCGGCACACGCACCTTGCGCGACTGCCCGGCGGCACCGATGCTGCGCACGGTGTGCGCGGCGTCGAGCAAGGAGGCCAGCGAAATGTCGTCGGAATAGGCAAAGGCGGTTTTCTCGCCACTGACGGCGCGCACGCCCACGCCCTGGTCGATGGAGAAGGAGCCGGTCTTGACGATGCCCTCCTCCAGGCTCCAGCCCTCGGAGCGGGTGTACTGGAAGTAGAGATCGGCATCGTCCACCGCATGGGTACGGATTTCGGACAAAGCCTGCGCCAGATGGGCCTCGTCCAGGCCGAAGGGGGTCAGCAGCAGGGCCTTGGCCGTGGCCAGGCGCGCAAGAGTGGGTTCGCGGGAGATCATCCGGCCATTGTAGGACGCGCCCTGCCCGGTGCCATGTATCGGTGCAAGACCCTACTGCGGGGGGTGTCAGGTCTGCACCAGACGCTTGGCGCTGGCGATGGACATGAGTATGCCCAGCGCCAGCCCCAGAATGACCATGGCGGTGCCGCCGTAGCTGATGAAGGGCAGCGGCACCCCCACCACCGGCAGGATGCCGCTGACCATGCCCATGTTCACGAAGGAATAGGCAAAAAAGATCATGGTCACGCTGCCCGCCAGCAGGCGCGCGAACACGGTGGAAGCCTCCAGCGCGATGTTCAGGCCGCGCAGCACCAGGAAGACGAAGGCGCCTATGAGCAGCAAGTTGCCGAGCAGGCCGAACTCTTCGGAATAGGCGGCAAAGATGAAGTCCGTGGTGCGCTCCGGGATGAATTCCAGGTGGGTCTGCGTGCCCTGCATGAAGCCCACCCCGAGCACGCCGCCGTTGCCGATCGCGATCATGCCCTGGATGATGTGAAAGCCCTTGCCCAGCGGATCGCGCGTGGGGTCGAGCAGGGTGCACACGCGCTGCTGCTGGTAATCGTGCAGGCCCGGCCAGCTCACCCCCGGCGCGCACCACTGGTCGCCAAACACCACCAGCAGAGCGATGCCCACCATCCCCAGGGCCAGCGGCGGCAGCACCAGCTTCCAGCCCATGCCCGCAAAGAAAATCACCGACAGCCCGGCGATGAGCACCAGCAGCGCCGTGCCCAGGTCGGGCTGCTTGATGATGAGCCCCACGGGAACGAGCAGCAGCACGCCCGCCACCGCAAAGTCCAGCGGGCGCAACTGCCCCTCGCGCTTCTGGAACCACCAGGCCAGCATCAGCGGCATGGCCAGCTTGAGGATTTCGCTGGGCTGTATCACCACCCCGACGTTGATCCAGCGCCGCGCGCCCTTCTTGGTGATGCCGAACACGGCCACCGCCACCAGCAGCGCCACCCCGAGCACGTACAGCGGCACGGCCAGCGCCATCAGGCGCTGCGGCGGGATCTGTGCCACCACGAACATGACACCGGCAGCGATGAGCATGTTGCGCGCATGGTCCTGAAAGCGCGTGCCGCTGTCATACCCCGAGGAATACATGATGAGCAGGCCCGCGCAGGCGAGCATGAACACCGCAAAAGCCAGCGGGCCATCGAAACCCGACACATAGGGCGCGATGCGCTGGCGCAAGGGAACTTTTCCGAAGGAAGCCATGGGGCGGGATTATCGGCCCGCCCCGGGCCGCGCTTGGTTCAGCCCAAAACCACCTCGACCACGGTGCCCTGCGGCGCACTGTGCAAGGACAAAGTGCCGTGCACCGCCTCGACGCGGTCGCGTAGGGCCTTGAGCCCGCGTTGCGCCGTGTGCTCCAGATCAAAACCCTGGCCGTTGTCGGCAATGCGCACGCGAACGCGCCCATGCTCAGTCTGGGCCTGCAAGGTGATGCGCGTGGCGCCCGCGTGCTGCAGCACGTTGGAAAAGGCCTCGTACACCACGTATTGCAGGTGGCGCATGGCCTTGTCGTCCAGCCCGGCCAGCAGGGGCAGCTCCTCTACCCGCCACTCCAGCGCCACCTTGGCCGCGCGCAAACGCGGCTCCAGGCGGTAGCGCACACTGGCCAGCAAGGCGGTGAGGTCCCCCGGGGGGATGTTCAGCGCGTCGATGGACAGCTTGAGCTGGTCCAGGCCCTCTTGCAACACCGACGCCACCGCAGTGGCGTCGGCGTGGCCGGACTGGAGCTGGCGCAAAGCCACGTTCAGGTGCATGCCCACGCCATCGTGCATGTCGCGCAGGATGCGGGTGCGCTCGGCGCTGCGCGTGTGCTCTCGTTCGAGCTGCGCCAGGTGCTCGTAGCCGCGCCGCAACTCGGCCTCTCTGTCCGCCAGGGCATCGCCCAGTTCGCGAGCAAACGCATCGCTGCGCACCAGTGCGGCGCGAAAGCGCAAGCCGATGACCACCATGGACACGACGCCGAACAACAACGCGGAGTAGTACATCACGCCACCGCCATCCAGGCTGGGGGCATAGCGCTGGCGGTAGGCCTCCACCACCCCAGCCCCCACATTGGCCGCCAAGGCCATCGCCAGCAGGCGCAGAGGCAGGTCCGCCCCGCGGCGCAGGCTCTGCCAGGCCACCACACCGAAAAAACCCAGGCTGCTGGCGCTGAGCACGGGGTACCACGCGGACATCCAGGCGGGATGCGTGAGGTTCCAGGCCAGCAACGCCACCACCAGACCCACCCCCCAGGCCACCCACAGCCAGCGCCGCCACCACAGCGCCAGACCACGGTGCGGCCAGCCTGCCACCTCGGTGCCGAAATGCATCACGAACAGGCTCCAGGTGCTCACCGCCATGGCAAACGCGGTGGCGCTCCACCGGGTGCCCCCCGCAGGCGCCTCGATCAGCGTGTACAAGGACATGAAGGCAAAGGAAAACTCGGCCACCGCGCTGTACAGGTACAGGCGCGCATCGGCGCGCGCGCCCTGGAGCCCACGCCGCCGTTGCAGCCACCACAGCAGCAGCCCCAGCCCGCCGACCACGGTGCAGAAACTGACCACCCCAATGCGCCACCAATAACGCCAGTGCAAGGCCGTTTCATAGGCGTCCAAGGTTTGCTCACGCGAGGCGACCAGGAGGGGCGAGAGCCCGCCACGGTAACCACTTTGCGCCTGCAGCTGTATGCGCAATTCGTTCGCGCCCGGTCGGACGAAACCATCCAGGGGCATCCACCGGGGCAGGCGGGACTCGCTTTTTCCCACCTCCCCAAAGGCATCGACCACCGCGCCGTTGACCAGAACCTGGTACTGGTTCGACAGGTTGGGGGCGAACAGCGCGTAGCGGTGGGGCAGCGGCTGGGGCAACTCGAACGACACCGTCAACTCGATGCGCCCCGAGCGGCCCGCCTGGTCGCGGTCCCAGAAATAGGGCAGATCCACGGTCTTGGTCTGTTCACTGCCGCTGTCGGTGACGATGTGGGCCTGGGCCCGTGTGAACCTGCGCGCACCCTCATCAGGCCCTGGCTGTGCCCCGGCGCGCCCCACCAGCACCCACAGCACCAGCAGGCCGAGCGCCCCCGGCCACCACCAGGCAAACCCCCGGAAAGCCCCCAAGCGGTGCGGGCTCGGCACGGCTCAGGCGCCCCGGGGCAGCAGGCCCATGCGCGAGGCTTCAAAGATGGCTTCGGTCTTGGAGTGCACGGCCAGTTTGGAGTAGATGCGCTTCACGTGGGTCTGCACGGTGTGCACGCTCAGGCCCAGTATGCGCGCGATCTCTGCATAGGAAAAACCGCGCGCTATCAAGGCCAGCACTTCGGACTCTTTGGCCGTCAGGCCCACGTCCTCGGCGGGAAGCAGCGCCGGTGCCTGGGATGCGACGGCCCCGGGCACCTGCGGTGCCCGCTGGTGGCGGTATTTGGCCAACACCCGCCGGGCAATCATGGGCGAGATGGGAGACGCCCCCGCGCGCATGTCCAGAATGACCTGTGCCACGTCTTCGGGGGTGCAGTCCTTGTGGATGTAACCCAGGGCGCCCGCCTCGATGGCGGCCAGCACGTTGTCCTCGTCCCCGAACATGGACACCACCAGGGGCTCGACGGCGGGGTTGCGGGCCAGGGCGTGGCGGATGACCTGCAACCCGCTGCCATCGGGCAGACCCAGATCGGTGAGCAGCACGTCGACCAGGCCCGCGCGCTCGTCCAGCACGGCACAGGCCTGCGCCACGGTGGCCACCGCATCGACCAAGGCCAGTTGCGCACAGCCGCGTACACACGCCGCGAAAAACTCGCGCGTGGCAGGCTCGTCTTCCACGATGAGTACTTGCCAGGTCATATGGATACCACCCCAAACACGGCAAGCATAAGGGCGCCTGGCACCCATCGGCGACGGAGGGGGGTCCCCTGTTTATGGGACGACAGCGAAAGACCCCATTCCTACACTGACCGCTGCCCTTTTCTACACCACTGTTCTTGGGAGCCACAATGAATGTTCTATTGAAACGCCTGCAGGTCGCACTTCTGTCTGCGGGCATGCTGTCACTCGCCGCCTGCGGGGGCGGTGGCGGAGGGGGTGGCGGCACAGCATCCACCTCGGTAACGGTGTCGCCCTCGCTGGGGAAATTTACTGCAGGTGCGCTGGTCACCATCAAGAAACTGGATGGCACCACGCTGGGCAGCGGCAAGACCGTGGCCGGTGGCACCGCGACCGTGGACATTGGCGCCTACAGCGGCCCCATGCTGGTGGAGGTGAGCGGCGCTGCTGGCGTGAAGTACTTCGACGAAGGCACCAACAAAGAGGAAGACTTTGGCAGTGGAGAAACACTCAGTGCCATTGCGCCTGCGGTGAGCACGTCGATCGGCGTGACCACCGCCACGCATGCGGCGGTGGAGGCCATCAAGGCCGCCAACAGCAATGCCGTCCCCCCCGCCATCAGCACCGACAACATCCGCCTGGCCAATGCCAAAGTGGCTGCAGCGCTCGGTATCACCGACGTGCTGCAAGCGCCGCAGTTGGTGGACAAGGACAGCGCTGCCAGCACCAGCAAACTCGACCTGGCGGACGCCAAGCACAAGTACGCACTGCAACTGGCGGCCATCGCCAAGCTCGCAGGCACCAATAAAAACGCCCTGGCCGTGGCCAAGGACCTGGCCAAGGACTTGTCCGACAACAAACTCGACGGCCAGTTTGATCCCACCCTGATCGGGAAAACCGGCAGCGTGGTGGCCAACACCGCCACCCAGACGTTCAGCGCCACCACCGTCAAGACGCTGATCGAGGACAAACTCAAGGAGGCGGCCACCACGTTCGCCAACGACGACACCAAGAACGTGATCAGCAACGACCCCACCGTGATCGGAACCGTCAAGCCGGACGTCAGCACAGTCACCGCTCCGCCTGCAGACACCGACACCAGCTACCTGCAAAAAGCCAAAGCTTTTTTTGGCGAGCTGCGCTCAACCTTGAACGCCTACCTCAATGGCGCCAAGGTGGGCTACCTGGACAAGAAGGCGCAACAGGCCAGCGACGACATCCGAGAGCCCTTGGCAACCAGTGTGGATGCGGTGGTGACCCGCATGGACGGACTGCAATCGGGCATAGACACCTTTGTCGTGGCAAAAAACCCCAGTGCCTACCCCAACTTCACCCTGACGCAGGAGCCCGAACCCGGCAACTCCAGCAACACGGTCTACACGTACCGCAAGGGCTCTTTGCCTTCGGTGTACTACGGCCAGTCCTTCACCAAGTGCTGGACGGACACCAATGTGTCGGCCAGCATCAGCAAGGTCGTCTGCATACGCGCTGGTGGCCAAAGCTACGACGCAGCCAATGACCGGGTGAAACTGGTCCGCTACGAAATCAGCCCTGTGGCGGGTGCCACCAATACCTTCGACTACCAAGCCAAGCGGATCAACGCCAAGGTGGACACCAAAGACGGCAATGGGGCGCCCACTTCGCTCAAGGCCCCCACGGACGCGCTGGACAACCTGCGCACCACGGCAACGACGGACGTGCCACTGGCCGCCGGTAGCGGAAGGCTGTCGTACACCAAGGACGGCAACGGCGACCTGGCAACCCTGAGCATCGACGGCAGCTTCCCGGCGTCGGAGCGCATGTGCATAGCACCCAACGCCGACTCCAAAACCCAGCAGTCGGCATCGTGCCCCAGCGGCAAGATTGAAGTGCCCGCCACCACAGGCGACGCCGTCAAGCTGAGCGCCAGCCGCACCAGCCTGGGCGCCAATGCCTACCGCTATGCGCTGGAAGGTGAAATTTCCAGCAAGAAGTTCCCGGAAGGCACGGCTACGGCCTTCGCCGCCGTGTTCAACAAGGGCAGCATCGTGGATATCGAAGAGTCGAACACCAGCGATCCTTCCATCAAAAACATGGAGCTGGCGGCATCCCTGCAATCGCGCAACACCAAGTTTGCAGGCAGCGTGGTGCTCAACGCGATGGTGAAGGACAAGTCCGGCCAGCGCGGCTACCCGACCAAGGCCGTGCTCAATGGCAGCTTCTCCGACGTCACCCCGAGCACCGGCGCGGGCGAAGTTCTCACGGGCAAATTGGAGTCCTCCGTGTCCAACTGGAGCAGCTACGACGCCACGGCGGCCACGTCGGCCAGCAACTACCCCACCGGCAGCGTGACCTTCACCGGCAGCGTGAAGCACCCCAACCGCCCGGAGATGAAGCTGGTGCTCAGCGCGACCGCCACCGGCTTTGAGCAGGGCACAGCCAGCGTCACGTTCTCGTACAACACGATTACCGTGACGGGTTCCCGCACCGGTGGACTTACCGAGAAGTTCAAGGTATCGAACCAGGATGGCATCGTGCTCGCCCAGAAAACGGGCGATGAGCAGACCCTGGAAATCACCAAGAACGACAAGCTGCTGGGCTCGGTGAAGGACGGCGTAATCAAGTACGTGGATGGGGTGTCTGAATCCCTGAAGTGATAGCCACCACTGCACAATAGAAACCGGCGGTAGCAATACCGCCGGTTTTTTTGTATGCCACCAACCTCTTTTTTCGCTCCTCTGGGATGGGCGCTGGGTAGTGCCCTGGTAGCCACAAGTGCCATGGCGCAGGCCTTGCTGGGGGCACACAACCCGGCCGACATTGCCGAGAGCGCCACCACGCTCTACGCGGAGGGCCAGGCCTTCGCCGCGTCCGACTGGATGGACGTACAAGGCCTGGTCAACGGGTGGACCGGGACGTACCGCCCCCACAACGAGCGCCGCGCCGGATTGGTCTATGGGCACATGGAGGCGGGCGTGCAGTGGCGCGCCTGGCGCCTGGGGCTGCTGCACCGGGGCGAGGCCTTCGCCAGTGCGTCACCCGACACCACCGACCTCTTTGACCAATACACCCGCTCCAGCGGCTACACACCGGGGCGCAGTTACGCGCTGGACTACCGGCTCACGGGCTTTACCGCCCGGGGGATTCGGCTCTCGCACAGCCTGGTATTGGGCCAGACCGGCGCTTGGATCTGGCGCGCCGGATGGGCCGTGTCGGGCCTGCAAGGCATTCAGGCCAAGATGGAAACCGCTGCAGGGCAGGCGGTGGCCGTGTCGGCCCAGGACTTCAACGCCAATCTGGTGCAGACCACCCATGACAGTACCACCGATACCAGTGGCAAGGGCAGCTTCAACCCGCCCTTCGGAGCGCACCCGAGCGTGAGCGGACAAGGCTACAGCACCGATCTTGCGCTGACGGCGCAGGACGACGAGGGCAGCCGCTACGAGTTCGCCGTATTCGACGCCGTGGGGGCGCTGGAGTGGCGCAATCTGCCCAAGTACCGCGCCAACTACAACAGCGCCACCAAGACCTACGATGCCGACGGCTACGTGCACTTCAACCCCACGGCCACGGCGCTCAGCAGCTACGAGAACCTGGTACTGCCGCTGGAGCCGAAATGGCGCATCGCGGCGTCCAAACAGTGGGGCGCCGTGCAGTTGGGCGCCCGGCTGGAACATGCTTTTGGCGTGCCGCTGCCCCAGTGGGAGCTGGGCTATCTGGGCGCAGAAGGGTGGAGGGTCAGCGTGGGCTGGGAGTCGCGCTTCAACAGCTGGGGCCTGGCGTGGGAATGGCACGGACTGCGGGCCGGGCTGCGCACCGATGCGCTCCCGCTGGAGCGCGCCAGTGCCCTGGGGGCGTATTGGGCCGTGCATATTGCGCTGCGATAGACTGCCCCATGCCCACCACCCACCTGCTTTACCTGCACGGCTTTCGCTCCTCCCCCCAGTCGGCCAAGGCGCGCCAGATGCACGCTTGGGTACAAACCCACAGGCCTGACCTGCACTGGTGGTGCCCGCAGCTGCCGCCGTCACCGCGCGAGGCCATGGCCCTGGTGGCGCAGGGCATTGCAAGCTGGCCGCGCACGGGGCTGGCGGTGGTGGGTTCGTCACTGGGCGGCTTCTATGCCACCTGGGTGGCCGAGCAGACCGGCTGCCGCGCCGCGCTGCTCAACCCTGCCATCGACCCGGCGCGCGATCTGGCGGCCTATATTGGCGAGCAAACCGCCTGGCACGACCCGCAGGAGCGCTTTTTCTTCCAAAGCGCTTTCGTGGACGAGCTGCGCGCGCTGCAGTGCCCGGCCATTACCCGGCCCGAGCGCTACTTTGCCCTGATCTGCCAGGGCGACGAGGTGCTGGACTGGCACGAGATGCACGGCAAGTACGCCGCCTGCCCGGGGCTGCTGCTCGAAGGCGGGGACCACGCCATCAGCGACTTTGAAACGCACCTGCCGGTGGTGCTGGGGCATTTGGGTTTGGGGGGCTGACACGGCACAGACACCGCTTGCAGCGCCGTCGGCGCCGCACTAATATTACAAATCCAAGTTTCAACTTTAGATTTGCAAAAAAATGATTCCCCGCACTGCGGCTGCCAGCCTGCTGCGTCTGGCACGGGGCTTTCCCGTCGTGGCTTTGACCGGGCCGCGCCAATCGGGCAAGACCACGCTGGCCAAGGCCGTGTTCCCGCACAAGCCGTATGTGTCACTGGAAAACCCTGACGAGCGCGAGTTCGCCCAACTCGACCCCAAGGGGTTTCTGGCACGTTTTCCGCAGGGTGCCATCCTGGACGAGGTGCAGCGCTGCCCGGCGCTGTTTTCCTGGCTGCAAGGGGTGGTGGATGCACGCGGAGCCATGGGGGACTTTGTCCTGACCGGCTCGGCGCAGTTCGAGCTGATTTCCGGCGTCACCCAATCGCTGGCAGGGCGGGTGGGAAGGGTGGAGCTGCTGGCGCTTTCCGCCCAGGAGCTGGCTGCAGCGCAGCGCTTGCCCCCCACCCTGGAGGACACCATCTTGCAGGGAGGCTACCCGGCGCTGTTTGACCGCGAACTGTCGGCGCACGAGTGGTTTTCCAACTACGTCAGCACCTACCTGGAGCGCGATGTGCGCCAGTTGATCGCGGTGCGCGACCTGTCGCAGTTCCAGCGCTTTGTGCGCATGTGCGCGGCGCGTTCGGGCCAGTTGCTCAACCTGAGCGCCCTGGGTGCCGACTGCGGCATTTCCGCCGTCACCGCCCGGGAGTGGATGTCGGTGCTGGAAGCCAGCTACCTGGTCACCCGCCTGGCGCCCTACCACCGCAATTTCGGCAAGCGCCTGGTGAAGACCCCCAAGCTCTATTTCCTGGACTGCGGACTGATGGCCTGGCTGCTCGGTATCCGGGACGCCGCCAGCATCCAGACCCATGCGGCGCGCGGCGCGCTCTTTGAAACCTATGTGGTCAGCGAGTTCACCAAGCAGCGCCTGCACACCGGGCAAAGTGCGGATCTGTATTTCTGGCGCGACAGCACGGGACACGAGGTGGACCTGCTGTGGGAAACGCCACAGGGCCTGCAGGCGGTGGAGATCAAATCGGGGGCCACTTTTGGCTCGGATTGGCCCACCGCGCTGGCCAAATGGCAGAAGTTCGCCCAGGGCGAGGCCCTGGCCCCCATGATCGTGTTTGGCGGGGACGGCGCCTATGAGCGCCAGGGCTGCAGCGTGCGGGGGTGGCGCGAGCTGGCCCGAAGCTGAGCCGCCTGGAGGAGCGCCGGGCCACCCCACCCATGGGACAATCGCCCCCATGTACGTACTGTTTGAAGACGCTGGCAAATTCCTGGCCGGGCGGTTGATGTCGGAGGCAGAGGCCTCGGCGCAGGTGGAGCTGGAAAGCGGCAAGCGTGTCAAGGTCAAGAGCGGGCACATCGTGCTGCGCTTTGAGAAACCCGCACCCGCCGAGCTGATCGCACAGGCGCAGGCCCTGGCGCAGAGCATCGAGCTGGAGCTGGCCTGGGAGTTTGCGCCTGCCGATGAATTTGGCTTTGCCGAGCTGGCACGCGACTACTTCTCGGCCCAGGCCACCACGGCAGAACAGGCGGCCATGCTGTGGCGCCTGTTTGACAACCCGCACTATTTCCGCCGCGCGGGCAAGGGGCGCTTCAAGAAGGCACCGGCCGACGTCATTGCGCAGGCCTTGGCCGCGATCGAGAAAAAGCGCCTGCTGGCCGAGCAGATCGCGCAGTGGGCACAGGAGCTGGGCGCGGGGCGCTGCCCGGAGCCGATTCAGGCGCAGATCTTCAAGATCCTGTTCAAGCCGGACAAGAACGCCCCCGAGTACAAGGCCGTGGTGGAAGCCGCCCGCGCCACGCAAAAGCCGCCCCTGGCGCTGCTGCAGCAGGCAGGCGCCATTGCCTCGCCCTACGCCTTCCACTGGAAGCGCTTTTTGTTCGAGCACTTTCCCAAGGGCACGGGCTTTGCCCCCCTGCAGGCGCCGCCGGTGCAGAACGCGCTGCCCGTGGCGCCGGTGCGCGCTTTTTCCATCGACGATTCGCAAACCACCGAGATCGACGACGCGCTCTCGGTGCAAGGGCTGGGCACGGGCACAGTGGTGCTGGGCATCCACATCGCCGCACCGGGCCTGGCGATTGCGCCGGGCTCGGCGGTGGACGTGCTGGGGCGTGCGCGCCTGTCCACGGTGTACATGCCGGGCTACAAGATCACCATGCTGCCCGACGCGGTGGTGCAGGAGTACACGCTGCAAGAGGGGCGCGACTGCCCGGCGGTGTCGCTCTACGTGACGCTGGACGAAGCGACGCTGGAGATCCGCGCCAGCGAGACCCGGCTGGAGCGCGTGCCCATTGCCTGGAACCTGCGCCACGACCAGCTCGACACCCTGATCACCGAAGACTGGCTGCAAGGCGCCGCGCCCGCCACCGATCTGGAGGCTCAAAATGGCACCCAGCCCGCGTCGGATCTGCGCGGACCGCTATCATTTTTGTACCGACTGGCGAAACACCTGAAAGCCCAGCGCGAGCAGGTGCGGGGCAAGCCCGAGACCTTCAACCGCCCGGACTACAACTTCCGGCTGGCAGAGAACCAGGGGCACGAGCCCGACGGCAGCGAAACCGTGCACATCTCGGTGCGCCAGCGCGGCGCGCCGCTGGACCTGATCGTGGCCGAGGCCATGATCCTGGCCAACAGCACCTGGGGCGAATGGATGGCGCAGTGCGGCGTGCCCGCCATCTACCGCAGCCAGGCCTCGCTGGCGCCGGGGGTGAAGGTGCGCATGTCGACCAAGGCGCTGCCGCACGCGGGCATTGGGGTGAAGTGCTATGCCTGGAGCACCTCGCCGCTGCGCCGCTACACCGACCTGGTGAACCAGTGGCAGATCATCGCCTGTGCGCAGCATGGCAAGGCCGCGGCGCTGGCGGCGCCCTTCAAGCCCAAAGATGCGCAGCTGTTCGCCATCATCAGCGGCTTTGATGCCGCCTACACCGCCTACAACGGATACCAGAGCGCCATGGAGCGCTTCTGGACCCTGCGCTACCTGCAGCAAAACGGCGTCGAGACGCTGGAGGCCAGCGTCATGAAGGACAACCTGGTGCGCGCCGACACCCTGCCCCTGGTGCTGCCGGTGGTGGGTGCGCAAGGGCTGGCGCGCGGCGCGCGGGTGCGCGTGCGCCTGGGTGCCATCGACCTGATCACGCTGGACGTGGGCGGCACGGTGCTGGAGCGCTTGGACGCCAGCGCGGGGGCCGATGCGCCCGCAGGCGAGGAGCTGGACGATGAGGACGACAGCGTGGCCGGGCCGATCGCCATTGCGGTGGACCTGAACGACGCCCAGGCCCCGGACGGGGCGAACGCCGATAATCCCGCGCCGTGAAAGCCTTTCTCCACAAGCTCACTTTGTTTCAGACCGCGCTGGCCATCTCGGTGGCCGTGCACGCGGCGCTGCTGACGGTGCGCTTTGTGGACCCCCAGGCTTTTGACCGCGTGTTCCAGGACGCGCCGCTGGAGGTGATCCTGGTCAACGCGCGCAGCCGCGAAACGCCCGACCCCAAGGCCGCCGCGATTGCCCAGGCCACGCTCAAGGGCGGGGGCGACGCCGAGCGCGGCCGCGCCACCAGCCCGCTGCCGCCCTCGGCCCTGGTGGACGTGGGCACGGCGCTGGAAAACGAGTCGCAGCGGCGCGTGCGCGAGCTGCAGGAGCAGCAGGCGCTGATGCTCTCGCGCATCAAGGACCAGCTCGCCGCCCTGCCCCCGCGCGACCCGCGGCGACCGATCCAGACCCCTGAAGAGCGTGAGCGCGAGGAAAAGCGCAAGCAGCTGATCCGCCAGCTCGCCGAGATCGAGCGGCGCATCAACGCCGAAAACGCCCGGCCCAAGAAGCGCTTTGTCAGCCCCTCCACCCGCGAGGAGGTGTACGCCGAGTACTACGACAGCCTGCGCCGCGCCATTGAGGACCGCGGCACCGAGCATTTCCCCAACCAGGCGGGCAAAAAGCTTTATGGCGAGCTGACCATGATCGTCACCGTGGACGCCCGGGGCCGGGTGCTGGAAACCGAGGTGGTCGAGACCTCCGGCAACCCGGTGCTGGACCGCCAGGCCGGGGCCATCGCCCGCGCGGCCGGACCTTTTGGCCGCTTCACCAAGGCCATGCGCGAGCGCGCCGACCAGATCGTGGTGGTGTCGCGCTTCAACTTCACCCGGGAGGAGACCTTGCAGGCCAAGGTCTCGGCGGCGCAATGATCCAGCGCCTGCGCGGCTGGCTGCTGTGCGCGGCGCTGGCACTGCTGGCGCTGCAGTTCTATTTCGTCGGCATGGTGCTGGCCATGCGCTGGATCGATCCCCCCTCCACCAGCTTCGAGCGCTCACAGGCCTGGCAACTGGCCCGCCCCAACGGCGACCTGCGCTGGAGCCAGCAGTGGGTGGGCTACGGGCAGATTTCCGTGCACCTCAAGCGCGCCGTGATCGCCTCGGAGGACGACGGTTTCGTGGACCACGACGGCGTGGACTGGGGTGCGATCGAAAAGGCCTGGAGCAAGAACACCCGGGCCGAGGAGCGCGCCGAACGCGCGCGCGCCCAGACGGGTGACGCCAGCCGCGCGGACAAGCGCCCCAAGCCGGTGCGCTCGCCCAAGGTGGTGGGCGGCTCGACCATCACCCAGCAGTTGGCCAAGAACCTCTTTCTCAGCGGCGAGCGCACGCTGGCACGCAAGGCGCAGGAGTTCGTCATCACCCTGGCGCTGGAGGCGCTGCTGAGCAAGGAGCGCATCCTGGAGATCTACCTCAACCACGTGGAGTGGGGCCAGGGCGTGTTTGGGGCCGAGGCCGCCGCGCAGCGCTACTACGGCAAGCACGCGTCCCAGCTCGGCGCACTGGAGGCCGCGCGGCTGGCGGTGATGCTGCCGCGGCCCAAGTATTTCGAGAAGCTGCCCCAGTCGGCCTATGTGGCCAGCCGCGCCGAGGTGATCGTGGCGCGCATGCCCGGCGCGCAGTTGCCCTGAGAGCCTGGCCCGGCATCCATGGACCGAAGCCTTGGCGGCCCGACAGGCTCCTGGGCGATGGGTATCATCGCCGCTCCATGCTTGCCAAGACCATGAGTTATTTCCTGCTGGGCCTGATCCGGGTGCTGACCGGGGCCCAGGCGCGCTGGTGGGGCTGCCCGCCCAAGGCCGAGCAGCGCATCTACTTTGCCAACCACCAGAGCCACGCCGACCTGGTCATGATCTGGGCCGCGCTGCCGCAGGAGCTGCGCAGCGTGACGCGCGCCATTGCCGCCAAGGACTACTGGACCAAAACGCCATTTCGGCAGTGGCTGACCACGGCGGTGTTCAATGTGATCTACGTGTCGCGCGACCGCTCCCGCGACGAAGACCCGCTGGAGCCCTTGCTGGAGGCCCTGGAGAACGGCGACTCCATCATCCTCTTTCCCGAGGGCACGCGCGGCCACGCCGAGGACCCCGCGCCCTTCAAGGCCGGGCTCTACAACCTGGCCACGCGCTACCCCAAGGCGGTGCTGATACCGACCTGGATCCACAACGTGCAGCACGTGCTGCCCAAGGGCGAGGTCGTGCCCGTGCCGGTGCTGTGCTCGGTCACTTTCGGGCGGCCCATGCAGGTCGAGCCCGGGGAGGAGCACCGCATCTTCCTGCAGCGCGCCCGCGACGCCGTGATGGCGCTGCGCGAGGTCTGAACCCGGGCCCCCCACCATGTACCACTATCTGCGCAGTCTGCCGCCCTCGGACCAGGTGGGCGCCCTGTTTGTGCTGCTCTTCGGCCTGCTCATGCTGGGCAGCGTGTCGGCCTTTTTTGCCTCGCTGCGCGAACCCGAACAGGCCGACCTGGCCGAACTGCGCCACGCCCGGCTGCGCGAGATCGGTGTGCTGCTGCGCAACAGCTGGATCATGATGCTGGTGTTCTGGGTGGGCTGGATCAGCGGCGAAACCGTGGCCCTGCTGCTCTTTGGCCTGCTCTCGTTCTTCGGCCTGCGCGAGTTCCTCACCCTCTCGCCCACCCGCCGAGGCGACCACCGCAGCCTGGTGTTTGCCTTCTTCATCGTGCTGCCAGCGCAGTACTGGCTCATTGCCGCCCGGCACTTCGATATGTTCGCGGTGTTCATCCCGGTCTACGTCTTTCTGGCCCTGCCCCTGGCCAGCGCGCTCGCCAACGACCCCACGCGCTTTCTGGAGCGCAACGCCAAGCTGCAGTGGGGCGTCATGGTGTGCATCTACGGCATGAGCCACGTGCCCGCGCTGCTGCTGCTGCGCTTTCCCGGCTTTGAACCCCAGCGCAACGCCTTCCTGGTGTTCTTCCTGGTGGTGGTGGTGCAGACCTGCATGATCACCCAGCACTTCGTGGGGCGGCATGTGCAACGGCCTGCGGTGGCCCCTGCCATCAGCGAGAGCTTTTCCTGGGCCAGTTGGTGGGCCGGGCTGGGTGCAGGCGCACTGGTGGGGGCGCTGCTGGCCGGCGTAACGCCCTGGGTGCCGGGCACGGCCTTTGCCTTTGCCCTCATCGCCTGCATGGCAGGCAGCATGGGCCACTTCATCATGAAGGCGCTCAAACGCGACCGCGGCATCCCGCGCTGGGGCGGTTCGGTGGCGTCCGTCACCGGGGCCGGCGGCATGCTCAACCGGGTGGACGCGCTGTGCTTTGCCGCCCCGGTGTTCTTCCATTCCGCCAAATGGTATTTCGGCATTTGATTCATAAGGTTTATGCCTCTAGCCCGCGCAATCATTGGTCTTATAGCTACTATTTTCATAGCATGCGGATTCTTGGCATAGACCCGGGGCTGCGCACCACCGGCTTTGGCCTGGTGGACCTGGACGGGCCGCACACGCGCTACGTGGCCAGCGGCGTCATCCACACCACCAGCGGCAGCGCCCACACCCTGCCCGAACGGCTCAAGGTGCTGTTCGATGGTGTGAGCGAAGTGGTGCAGACCTACCGGCCCGACTGCGCAGCGGTGGAAATCGTGTTCGTCAACGTCAACCCGCAATCCACCCTGCTGCTGGGGCAGGCACGCGGCGCACTGCTGACCGCGCTGGTGGCGCAGGGGCTGCCGGTGCATGAGTACACCGCGCTGCAGATGAAACAGTCCGTGGCCGGGCACGGGCGCGCACAAAAGAGCCAGATCCAGGAGATGGTGCGCCGCCTGCTGCAGCTCAGCGGCGTGCCCAGCACCGACGCCGCCGACGCCCTGGGCCTGGCCATCACCCACGCCCACGCCAGCAAGTCCGTGAGCCTGCTGGCCCAGGGCCGCGCCGACGCGGGCCTGAGCGCCGCGCGCGGCACCAAGGCGGCATTCCGCAACCGGCGCGGGTGATAATGTATACAGTTTCACTCCTTGGTAAGGAGGCCATGCATGCGCCGTCGTGTTCATCCGGGTTTCATCGTGCTCTGCAGCCTGTGGCTGGCGGCGTGGGCGCTGGCCGGGCATGCCGCCCCGGCCACGGCCAGCGGTGACAGCGGCGCGGCGAACCTGCCGGTGTCGGCCAGCACCCAGGCCTGCCGCAGCGAAGTCCTCAAATTCGAAGAAACCGTGGCTTTCGTGCGCCAGAGCCAGGGCAACGACGCCGCACGCACCCTGCGGGAAAAGCTGCTACCCGCCAAGCTGGAGAGCGATCTGTTGATGAGCGAGGGCTATTGCGGCCTGAGCCGCTACCTGCGCGAGAAAAAGCTGATCCGCTGACACGAACGCGCCGCACCATGGCGCCGCTCCGCCGCCCCGCCGCAACGCCTCTCCCCCCAAACGGCCTGGGTCCACCGCGTCACGCGCCGGACTCCGAACCCTCCCCGCGCCCGATCCGGCGCGCATCCAGTGCCCGCCGCGTCTTGTCAAGCTCCTCGGCCAGCAGCTTCTCGTCCGGCAGCACGGTCTGGTATTCGGCGGCCAACACCTTGTTGGGCAGCCCTTCCAGCGCGTAGTGGGCCTCGTTGCTGCCTTTGCTCGCGCACAGGATCAGGCCGACCGGCGGGTTCTCTCCGGGTTTCATCCAATGCGCGCGGGCATAGTTCAGGTACAGGTGCATTTGCCCGGCATCGGCGTGGCTGAACTTCCCGAGTTTGAGATCGCCGATCAGCAGGCACTTGAGCCGACGGTGGAAAAACAGCAAGTCCACGCGAAACCAGGTGTCGTCCAGCCGCAAGCGGCGCTGGCGGCCGACAAAGGCGAAGTCATCACCCAGCTCCAGCAGGAAATCCGCGAGGTGTTGGATCAGTGCCTCTTCCAGCTCGGACTCGGAGTATTCATCCTTGAGGTTGAGGAATTCCAGCACGAACGGGTCTTTGATGGCCTGCTCGGGCGTGATGGCGTCGCTGGGCTCGGGAATTTCGCCCTTTTCCAGCATGGCTGCCTTGTTGTGCGAGAGGGCGGTGCGTTCGTAAAACTGGCTGTTGATCTGTCTATCCAGTTGCCGCACGCTCCAGCCGCAGCGCAGGGCTTCGGTTTCGTAGAAGGAACGGGCGTATTCAGTTCTGACCGAGAGCAGGCGCACGTAGGCCGACCAGGGCAGTGGGAAGGCTTGGGCGAGCGCAGGGAGGTCAATGGCTTTCCGAGTTAGCGATGCGGAATTTGCCCTCAAAGCGGATTCCCCAGACGCTGTCTGCGAAACCCGGGAAGGAGTCGATTTCGCAGACGCTGTCTGCGAAATGTGCTCTGGCGGCCAAGCGAGGTAGAACAGCCGCATCTGTTCCAGATTGCGCTCGGAAAACCCTCTCCCAAAGCGCGCTAACAGGTCTGCAGACAGACGCTTGAGCAAAGCCTGTCCATATCCGGCGCGATCCTTGCCGCCTTGCTCAAATTCGACGATGCGCCGGCCAATCTCCCAATAGCAGGCCGTCATCAGGGCATTGACGCTGCGCGCCGCAGCACGACGTGCAGCCTCCAGCAGAGCGACGATGTCGGTGTGGACGGCGGCGTAGTGGGTCTGGTCTGGCATGACTGGCGCCATGCTATATGCGCTCCAGCAGCAGCACCAGAAAGAAGCCCAGGCCCGCCAGCACGGTCCACTTGAGCACCAGCAGGCCAAAGTGCTTGTAGCGCTCCTGCCCGGTGGCCACGTAGGCACCGAAACTCACCCCGGCGGTGATCAGCAGCAGGAAGACGACCCAGCGGAAGAACAGCATCTGCGTGGGGCCCTTTGTTCTGGTGCCAATGCAGGCGTTGCCGCCCTACCAGGCCGGCGCCAACTGGGCAAAGCCGGTGGGGGCGGCGCGCACGTCGTCGAAGCTCACCAGCTCCCAGGCGTCGGGCTGCTCCAGCAGGGCGCGCAGCAGCTGGTTGTTCATGGCATGGCCGCTGCGAAAGGCGTGGTAGGCCCCGAGCAGGGGTTTGCCCACGATGTAGAGGTCGCCCATGGCGTCCAGGATCTTGTGCTTGACGAACTCGTCGTCGTAGCGCAGCCCGTCGGCGTTGAGCACCTTGTAGTCGTCCATCACGATGGCGTTGTCCAGCCCACCGCCCAGCGCCAGGCCGTTGGAGCGCATCATTTCCACGTCGCGGGTGAATCCAAAGGTGCGCGCCCGCGCAATGTCGCGGCTGTAGCTGCCGCTGCTGAGGTCGAACTCCACCACCTGGCCGGTGGCGTCCACGGCGGGGTGCTTGAAGTCGATCTCGAAGCGCAGCTTGAAGCCGTGGTAGGGCTCCAGGCGCGCCCACTTGGCCTGTGCGCCCTGGCCCTCGCGCACTTCCACCGCGCGCTTCATGCGCATGAAGCGCCGTGGTGCCTTTTGCGCCTCGATGCCCGCGCTTTGCAGCAGGTAGACAAAGGAGGCCGCGGAACCGTCCAGGATCGGGATCTCCTCGGCCGTGATGTCCACGTAGAGGTTGTCCACCCCCAGGCCGCAGCAGGCCGACATCAGGTGCTCCACCGTGAGCACGCGGGCATTGCCCTCGGACAGGGTGGAGGCCAGGCGCGTGTCGGTCACGGCTGCGGCGCGCGCCACGATGTCGGGCGCGTGCGGCAGATCGACGCGGCGGAACACGATGCCGGTGTCGGGCGCTGCCGGACGCAGGGTGATCTCCACCCGCTGTCCGCTGTGCAGGCCCACACCCACGGCGCGGGTCAGGGTCTTGAGGGTTCTTTGTGTCAGCACAGGCAGATTGTAAAAGCTCGCAATCATGCTCCATCCAGAGCGTGCGGCATCGTCATCGCAGCATGGTAACGGGTGGATGCAGGCAGCGTCCTGTCCGAGCATCTCGGGAAGCCTGGGTCCAAAGCTAATTCCATTTCTAATTCATAAATGAAATCAATAGACTCCCCACGATCCATGACCAAGATACGATGGAGGCGATCGTTGTGGGGTCTTGTTCCGACGAGCTGAGCGCGTCAACAAGATGGTCCTC
>JBQTHH010000095.1:0-5494 GCA_052390055.1 Rhodoferax sp. | reverse complement strand
CCATTCTTCAGCTCGCCTGACGCGGGTAAACCCCATAGATACACGGCCGTTGCGCCCACGGCAGAAAAGTCATTGCGCGACGCGAAGTTACGTGGGCGTGTCACTTGGAACTGTCAAAGTCGGGTCTGAGAACACGTGCCAGACGCAAAACTGGAATGACTATATACCTCATGGCACTCAGCCCCAATTTGCCATTCAATACATAGCAACAAGCCGATGGCCAATCCAATGTCCACCCCCAGCGCCCACCCTGGTTCGCACAAACTGCCAGCGCCACGCGGGCGCATCGTGTAGCATGGCTGCCATGTCCACGGCCTTCCTGTCTTTGTCCGCCGCCCACGCCGCACGAGCCGCACGAGCCCGTCGTGCGCTGCCGTGTGCCTGGCGCGAGACGAGGACGAGAGCGATGTAGACCACCCCTCCCCCCCCGGTTTCTCCCCCAAGGCCACGGCTAACCCCCGTGGCCTTTTTCTTTGTCTGCCCAACTGAAAGGCCTTGCCATGCAAACCCCTGAGATTCCTTCTTCCTTGCGCTTCGATTCCCTCATGCCCATCACCGAACGCCCTGCCGAAGTGTTTGTGCGTGGCGAGGGCGCCTGGTTGTGGGATGCGGCGGGCGCGCGCTACCTGGATTGGCTGCAGGGCTGGGCGGTGAATGCGCTGGGGCATTGCCCGGTAGAGGTGCAGCAGGCCTTGCAGGCGCAATCGTCCCTGCTGCTCACCCCCAGCCCGGCGCTGTACAACCTGCCTTCGCTGCAGTTGGCGCAGCGGCTGTGCGCGCTCAGTGGCATGGACCAGGCGTTTTTCGGCAGCACCGGCGCCGAGGCCAATGAGGGCGCCATCAAGCTGGCGCGCAAGTGGGGGCAGTTGCACCGGGGCGGGGCATTCGAGATCATCACCTTTGACAACGGCTTCCATGGCCGCAATCTGGCCACCATGGCGGCCAGTGGCAAGCCGGGCTGGGAGACCATGTTTGCCCCCAGCATGCCGGGTTTCGTGAAGGCGCGCTTCAACGACATGGCCTCGGTCGAGGCAGCCTGCAGCGAGCGCACCGTGGCGGTGATGCTGGAGCCGGTGCAGGGCGAAGCCGGGGTGCGTCCGGCGCAGCCCGGATTTGCGCGCGCACTGCGCCAGTGGTGCGATCGCCAAGGCCTCTTGCTCATTTTTGACGAGGTGCAGACCGGCTGTGGCCGTTTGGGGGCCATGTTTGCCAGCCAGCACTACGGGGTGCAGCCCGACATCATGACCCTGGGCAAGGGGCTGGGCGCAGGCGTTCCGATCTCGGCGCTGCTGGCGCGCCAGCACTGCAGTGTGTTCACCCACGGCGACCAGGGCGGCACCTATGCGGGCAACCCGCTGATGTGCGCGGTGGCCTTGGCGGTGTTGGAGACGATCAGCCAGCCCATCTTCCTGGAGCGGGTGCAGGCGCAGGGGGCGCAACTGCGCCAGGGGCTGGAAGCACTGTCTGCACGCCATGGCCTGGGCGAGGTGCGCGGGCTGGGCCTGCTGTGGGCGCTGGAGCTGGGCGGCGACCACGCGGGCGCGCTGGTGCGCGAGTGCCGCCGCAGCGGCTTGCTGGTGAATGCGGCGCGGCCGCATTGCCTGCGCTTGATGCCGCGCCTCAATGGCACGTCGGACGAGATCGCCCAAGGCCTGGCGGTGCTCGACGCAGCCATTGCCATGGTGCAGGAGGGAGTTGCCGTCGCGCACTGAAGTCGCCCCCGACGCAGGTGCAGGGGTTCGGTGGCGGGCTGAGCCGCCGCTCCGGGCTGGGGGCGGCTGGCTACAGTGCTCCGCAGCCGCGTGCGCGTTGCACCCAGTCTTCCAGCGAGGCCGGGGGTTGGGGGGCGGCGGGGGTTGGCGCCTGCGCCGCAGGGCTGGTTTGCGGCGCGGTGCTTGCGCCTGTCAGGGCGCTGGCGCGCGGGCTCAGCAGCGGCTGGGGCCGACCGCAGCGGGGGGTGAGTGAGGCGAATCGCATGGGGGTCTCCTCAACAAAGGCGCTTCCCCGGTTTATCGGCCAGTCCCCTGGCTATTTCAAGGGCTTTCCATGCTGCGCTGCACCGTACCCGCCCAGGCCGGGCGGATGTTCAACCAAACCAGTCCGGGTACAGGCGCCGGGCGTGGCCCATGGCTTTGTGGCCCAGGCCCAGCAGGTCGCGCACCTCGCCGTCTTCGATGCAGTCGGCGGCGTCGTTGGCAATGGCATAGAGCAGCTTGCGCGAGTCCACGATCAGGTTGCGTTCCGGGGCTGGCAGGAGCAGCCGGTCGCAGCCCCAGTGCACCACCAGTTCTTTTTGCCCTTCCTTGCCCACGGGCAGCATGCCGTGCAGGTACATGGTGCCCAGGCACAGGGCGTAGATGCCTTCGTGCGCGATCACGTAGCGCCCGGCGGCGCTGCGCTCCACCCGGCGCGCCTGCTGCAGCGAGAAGGTGGCGTTGCTCAGGAAGCGCAGGGCGGCAAAGTCATTGAACTTCACGGCCTTGAGCTGGCGGCTCCAGGCCAGTACCTGCAGTTCGGGCGTAGGGGGGCGTTGCAGGGTGTTTTCCATGGGCGCTTCTCCGTCGGTTGATTTGTCCTTGGATGGGTTATCGGCGCATGCGCGGGGCAAATTCAACCGCCTTGGCGCGGAAAAGCGGGGTATTTGGGCCCTTGTTCGTTCTTGCCGGGCGGCGCGCCGGGGCCGGTGTGCAGGCTCCTTGGCGACAGGGCTGGGGGCGTGGGGCTGCCGTAGACTGCGTGCTTTGTTTTACGAGGAGCCCCCATGAGCGAACTGCTTGCCTACCAATTGGACGATGGCATTGCCACCCTGACCCTGAGCAACGGCAAGGTGAATGCGTTTTCCCCGGCCCTGATCGATGCGCTCAACGCCGCGCTGGACCGGGCCGAGGCCGACAAGGCGGTGGTGATCCTGACCGGCCAGCCGGGCATTCTGTCGGGGGGCTACGACCTCAAGGTCATGACCGCCGGAGCGCAGCAGGCCATGGATCTGGTCAGTGCGGGCTCGGTCCTGGCGCGGCGCATGCTGGCGCACCCGCAGCCCATCGTGGTGGCGTGCAGCGGGCACGCGGTGGCCAAGGGGGCCTTCGTGCTGCTGTCGGCGGACTATCGCATCGGGGTGGAGGGGCCCTTCAGCATCGGACTCAACGAGGTGCAGATCGGCATGACCATGCACCAGGTGGGCCTGCTGCTGGCGCAGGACCGCCTGACCCGCGCGGCCTTTCAGCGCTGCCTGGTGTGCGCCGAGATGCTCAGCCCCCAGGGGGCGCTGGAGGCCGGCTTCCTGGACCAGGTGGTGGCGCCGGACGCGCTCATGGCGAGCGCGCGCGCTGCGGCCCAGCGCCTGCAAAAGCTGCACGCCAAGGCGTACACCGCCACCAAGCGCAAAGCGCGCGCCGCGCTGCTGGCGGCGCTGGACGCCGCCATCGAGGCCGACCGCCGCACCGGGCTGCACACCCCGGATTGAGGTGCGGGCGCAGCTTGGGTTTGGGCGCGGATTGCCGATATAGCAGTCATGGCGCGGCCAGTGGCCGGGCCTGGCGGATGCACCAGCGTGGTGCGTCCTGCCGGGCTGGATGCAGCGGTTTTTGAAGTCAATGCAAAAAAAGACCTAAATAAGCCGCTAAATCTGCCGTTAAGAAACGTACGTCAACCCCGCAAAGTAACCGGAGGGGGCCTGCAAGCCCGAACCAAGATGCAACTGCCTTCCATTGATCGAACCCCCCAAGTGCGCCCACCCGGCGCGGTGGAGGTGGTCGCGTCTGGGGCGAACAGGGTCCTGCCCGTTGCTCCGGTCAATCCACCAACACCACCGCACGCGCTTTCCGAAACCGCCGTGGAGCCGGTGCCCAGCGTCATCAACATGGTCAAGCCCACGCCCACCCAGGCGCCGACCCCGAACGACCCGGTGTACTCGCAGCGCTCCGACCCCATGGTGCGCCACTCCGAGGCCGCCACCGCGCCCAAGGACTGGACCATCCACCGCCCCGAGGCCGAGCCGCAGAAGGAGGAAATTCCTCCGCCCAAGCCGATGTCGCAGGTGCTCATGGACCACATCCGCACCCTGTGGTCGGCGGGCTCCAGCGCCATCCATATCGAGCATGCCAGCAACCAGCTGCAGGCGGCCCGCACCCAGCCCGCCCCGGTGGACGTACCGGGCGAACTGGCCCGCCAGGTGCTGACCTTCAAACCTTCGGAAGTGAACAAGACCGAAGAAATCTGACACACTGTGGTGGTCTCAGGGAGGTCGTTGGAGTCTCCTCGTTTGTGCGGCCCTTCGGGGCCGCCTTTTTTTGTTCCGGGGCCTTGGCGTACCATTGCCGCCATGCATACCAGTGCCCTTGTTCTGTTTTCCGGTGGACAGGATTCCACCACCTGTCTGGCCCACGCCCTGAGCCGCTACGAGCGCGTGGAAACCTTGGGTTTTGACTACGGCCAGCGCCACCATGTGGA
This sequence comes from Rhodoferax sp., assembly GCA_052390055.1. Lineage (GTDB taxonomy): Bacteria > Pseudomonadota > Gammaproteobacteria > Burkholderiales > Burkholderiaceae_C > Allorhodoferax. The sequence goes on along the minus strand of JBQTHH010000095.1, from coordinate 1,045 downwards.
GCTGCAGGTGCGCCTGCAGACGCTGCAGGCGCTGCGCGCGGCCTTCCCCGGCTGGGCGGCGCGCCTGGGGGACGACCATGTGCTGGACCTGGCGGTGCTGGGCAAGGTCAGCGAGACCTCGCTCACGCGCGACATCGCGTTCCAGATGGAAAGCAGCGGTCTGCCCAACACCTTTGTGCCTGGGCGCAACCTGCTGTTCATGACGTTGGCAGCGGCCCTGGCCTACCGGCGCGGCCTGCAGGTGCTGGTCACGGGCGTGTGCGAGACCGATTTTTCGGGCTACCCCGATTGCCGCGATGACACCATGAAGGCGCTGCAATTGGCCCTGAACCTGGGCATGGAGCAGCGTTTCCTGATCGACACGCCGCTGATGTGGATCGACAAGGCCCAGACCTGGGCCATGGCACGCAGCCTGGGTGAGGCCGCGCAGGCGGGAGGCGGGCAGACCCTGGTGGACCTGATCGTGGAGCACACCCACACCTGCTACCTGGGCGAGCGCAGCCAGCGCCACGCCTGGGGCTATGGCTGCGGCAGCTGCCCGGCCTGCGCCTTGCGCGCGCGGGGGTATGAGCGTTTTGTGGCGGGGGCCTGAGGATCCCCCGGTAAAAGTTCTTGGGGCTTTCCGCACCTGACGGACAGGCCCGTGGTTTCGCAGACGGCCCCCGCAGGTTCCCGGCGCGGTGCGTGTGTACCAGGAAAGGTGGCGCGGTGGGCGGTGATGCGAGGTACGCGGGGCGGCGCGTATGTCCAAGGCCGGTGGAGTGGCTGGCGCTCGTGCAGGGTACGCGGGGCGGCGCGTGTGTTCGAGGGCGAGGGCACAGCGGTTGGTGGTGGTGCAAGGTGCGCGGGGCGGCGCGTGTGTTCCAAGGTGGGTGGAGCGGTGGGCGCTCGTGCAGGGTACACGGGGTGGCGCGTGTGTTCCAAGGCGGGTGCGCTGCCGAAGCGCAGCGCTGGGCTGGTGGGGGCGGCCACCGCTGCGCGGCGTCTTCCCTGCGGTGCTCGCGCCGGGCGGGTGCCGCACAAACTCGCTCTGTTCGCTGCGCTC
>JBQTHH010000094.1:0-12553 GCA_052390055.1 Rhodoferax sp. | reverse complement strand
TTGGAGGTCCATCTTGTTGACGCCCTCAGGTCGTCGGAACAAGACCCCGCAACGATCGCCTCCATCGTATCCTGGTCATGGATCGTGGGGAGCCTATTGATTTCATTTATGAATTAGAAATGGAATTAGGCGAACGAGCGCCATAGTTCGGTATTGACAAACCAGGGATTGAGGCGGCTCGTGCGGAGCATGATGGAACCTTTGTCCGCCAATTCGTTGACCTCAACCAGCAATTTGTGCTTGGAGCCCGAGTTGTCAAAGATATAGGCGCGATGGGCCACTTCGCAGGCCTCGGTCATCAGGTCGATGGATTCGCGGTAGCGCTTTCTGACTTTGTCGGCAGGGACCGGGTGTCCGCCCTGCATGACTCTGCGGCGCACGCGGTCCAGGTTGATCTCTGGATCGTCGGTGGCAACAAAGTAGAGGTAGACGCGATAACCCCGCTGTCTCGCCTCCTTCATAAAATCGACCTTGTCCCGCGAAGACATAACCGTCTCGAAGGTGAAGGTCTTGCCTTCTTTCAGCAGCTCGCGACGGATGGCATCGGCCAACACTGACGCGAGGTACGAGTTATAGGGGCCGGGCACTTTCAATGTCAACGACGTGCTCACCACCATTTGCCCAAGCAAGGCGTGCAGTCCCAGTTTCTTGGCAAACGCAGAGTTTTTGATGTGATGTTCTAACCGTCGCAGTACGACTGCGGGTTTAGCGGTGATGCCCAGTTTCGCTAAGCTCAGCTCGCCCTTGGAGTTTTTGAGCGCACGCTCGATTTCATCTGCGTTGATGAAAAAACCAATCCACTGTGGCTTGAGTTCGCTCTGAATAGTGCTCTTGCCCGATCCGTTGGGGCCAGCCAGCACACGCAGCCGTGGCTGGGCCGCAGGAGGAGTTTTTGCAGGCGGCTTGACCGCCGTTTTGTTCTCTGTTGGTTTACTTGACACGTCTGAGGACGGTGCCGGACTTCACCTGCTTGCCCAGGGGCAGGTGTTTGATGACTGTGGACGTGCCATCCGCACGACGCTCCACCATCTGGCCCTGACTGGTTTTCACGACGACTGCGCCCGTGCTGTGCAGGGTGGTCATGTAGGCAAGGTGACCCGACTTCGCTGCCAGCTCGGGGATGCGGCGCTCGGCAAGTCTCATTGCGTGTTCGGACAGAGGCAAGCTGGTGCGGGAAGACATAAAAGGTCCAAAGAGCCAGTGTGCAAATATTTTAGCAGTCAGGCATGCTCGCGTGCCTGGGCTTGCGGGTTGGCTGGCCCCATCCGCAGAGCCCGGCTGCCCAGCTTGGCGCCTGCCACCGCGTCAACGCCAATGGGCTCGATCTCGCGGCCCGTTTCTTCGTCGATGTAGCGCGCCAGGTTTTCGCCATAGCCAGCCTGTGTCAACACGTATTCGTCGCGCGGTGGTCGCTCGGAGTACACGCGCTTTGTCAGCAACCCTGCCTCTGTGGGCGCGGCCAGCCGTTACGGATAGGAGCTTCAACCACATGAGGCCAAGTATGGCGCGGGTTTGGCGCTTCGGAACACGTTCGACCCAGGCAGTTTGAGCGCTCGCTTACCTCTCAATGGCACGTCGCAGCCTTCCCACAGCGGTGGCCCGCGTGCCCACCCCAAGGGACACGAGTATCTGCCGGATATCGGCGCTGTGGGTGATGAAGGCGATCGGGCGCATCTGCCCACCGCACATGGTGCACAGCAGCGGGAACACCTCGTAGATGCGGGCAATCAGCACCGCCCACAGGTAGTGCGCCGCTCGTTTCGGGGGTGCTGCAGGTTCTGGTGTGTGGGTTGGGCCGCCCCCGCCAGCGCCGTAACCGGCGCCGTCAGCGGCGAGTTCGGTGCCAGCACCCCAAAGTAGCAATGCCGATGGGCGCGCGGGAGTGGCAGTTTTTATCCAAAAATCTTCACACCTTCACCCCCACCACCTTCTGCGGCCCGCGCCGAAACCAGCCGCGCACCTTGGCGCCAAAGTGCTCGATGTCGTCCACGATGGAGAAGAAGCTGGGCGTCACCAGCAGGCTCAGCACGGTGGAGGTGATGAGCCCGCCGATCACCGCTGCGGCCATGGGGGCGCGGAAGCTGTTGTCGGCCTCGCCCAGGCCGGCCACCAGCGGGATCATGCCTGCGACCATGGCGATGGTGGTCATGATGATGGGGCGGGCGCGCTTGTGGCAGGCGTCGAGCAGGGCGTCAAAGCGCGACAGGCCGTGCTCACGCTGCGCCATGATGGCGTACTCCACCAGCAAGATGGAGTTCTTGGTGGAGACCCCAATGAGCATGACCAGCCCGATGAAGGAGGGCATGGACAGCATCTTGCCCGACACCAGCAGGGCCACGAAGGCGCCGCCAAAGGACAGGATCACCGAAGGCAGGATGGAGATCGGGTGCAGGAAGTCCTTGAACAGCAGCACCAGCACGACGTAGATGCACAGCACCCCCGTGCCCATGGCGAGCATGAAGCCCGAGACCATTTCGCCCTGCACTTCAGCGTCGCCAATCTCCAGCTGCTGCACCCCGGCGGGCAGGTTCTTGATGGAGGGCAGCTTGGCCACGGCCTCGGTCACCTCGCCCAGGGGCACGCCCGACAGCTCCACCTCAAAGTTGACATTGCGCACGCGGTTCAAGCGGCTGATCTGCGAGGGGCCGCCCGACATCTCGAACGTGGCCACCTGGCTGAGCATGACCGGGCCCTTGACGCCGGGCACTATCAGGCGCCCGAGCTGCTCCAGGTCTTTGCGCGCATCGGTGTCGAGCTTGACCACGATGGGCACCTGGCGCTGGCTCAGGTTGAGTTTGGGCAGGGCGGTTTCGTAGTCGCCCACGGTGGCGATGCGCAGCGTCTCGGCAATGGCGGCGCTGGTCACGCCCAGGTCGGCGGCGCGGTTGAAGTCGGGGCGGATGGCGACCTCGGCGCGGGTGAGGCTGGCGCTGGACGAGATGTTGCCCAGCCCGGCGATGGTGCGCAGGTCTTTCTCGACCGCAGCCGCGGCTTGCGCCAGGGCCACGGGGTCTTCGCTCTTCAAGGCGAGCATGTATTTTTCGCCAGAACCGCCCAGGCCCACCTTGAAGCGGGCGCCGGGCAGGGCCTGCAAGGCGGTGCGCAGTTCGCCCTCCACCACCTGCTTGCGCGGGCGCATGCCCCGTTCGTCCAGCAGCACGGTGAGCGTGGCCTTGCGCACCTCGGTGCTGGCGCCGCCCATGAAAGGGTCGGAGCCGACCGAGCCGCCGCCCGCCGTGGTGTAGACGCTCTTGACGTGTTTGACGCCGCTGACGATGCTGCGCGCCTGCTCGGCCGCCACCCGGGTCTGCGCCAGGGTGGTGCCCGGGGGCAGCTCCAGGTAGACCTGGGTCTGGGAGTTGTCGTCCGGCGGGATGAAACCGTTAGGGATCAAGGGCACCAGCATGAGCGAACCCACGAAGAAGCCCACGGCCAGGGCCATGGTGGTCCAGCGGTGGTGCAGCGTCCAGCGTGTGATGCGCAGGTACAGCGGCATCCACACCGGCTCCTCGTGCACGTGGGTGGAGGGCTTCATGACGTAGGCCGCCATCATGGGGGTGAGCATGCGCGCCACCACCAGCGAGGCGAACACGGCAAACACCGCCGTCCAGCCGAACTGCTTGAAGAACTTGCCCACCACGCCGCTCATGAAGGCGGTGGGCAGGAACACGGCGATCAGCGCGAAGGTGGTGGCGATCACCGCCATGCCGATCTCGTCGGCGGCCTCCATGGCGGCCTGGTAGGGCGTCTTGCCCATGCGCAGGTGGCGCTCGATGTTTTCCACCTCCACGATGGCGTCGTCCACCAGGATGCCGATCACCAGGGACAGGGCCAGCAGCGTCACGATGTTGGTGGTGAAGCCCAGGTAGTTCATGCCGATGAAGGCGGGGATGGCCGACAGCGGCAGGGCCACGGCAGACACCAGTGTGGCGCGCCAGTTGCGCAAGAAGAACCACACCACCACCACGGCCAGCAAGGCGCCTTCGTAGAGCATGGTCATGGAGGCGTCGAACTCCTCCTGCACCGGGGTGACGAAGTCGAAGGCCTGGGTCAGCTCCAGGTCGGGGTGCTGGGCCTTGAGTTCGTCCAGCGCCTTGAGCACTGCGGCGCCCACCTCCACCTCGCTGGCGCCCTTGCTGCGCGTGATCTCGAAGCCGACCACGGGCGTGCCGTTGAGCGTGGCGAAGCTGCGCGCCTCGGCCACGGTGTCTTTCACGCTGGCGATCTCGCTCAGGCGCACCTGGCGCCCGTTGGGCAGGGTCAGTTCGATGCGGGCCAGCTCCGCGGCGGTGGTAACGGTGGCCAGGGTGCGCATGGGCTGCTCGGAGCCGCCCAAGTCGGCGCGGCCACCGGCGGCCTCGATCTGCACCGCCTTCAGCTGGCGCGACACGTCGGCGGCCGTGGCGCCCAGGGACTGCAGGCGCAGCGGGTCCAGCGCCACCTGCACTTCGCGGCTGACACCGCCCACGCGCGCCACCGAGCCCACGCCGCGCACGCCCAGCAGGGCGCGGGAAATGGTGTTGTCCACGAACCAGCTCAGGCCCTCGTCGTCGAGCTTGCTCGATCGCACGGTGAAGGCCAGGATGGGCGCGCCCGACAGATTCATCTTGCTCACCACGGGGTCGCGCAGGTCGCCGGGCAGGTCGCTGCGCACCTGCTGCACGGCGCTGCGCACGTCGTCCAGGGCTTCCTGGGGCGTTTTTTCCAGGCGGAACTCGGCGGTGACGGTGGCGTTGCCGTCTTGCACGCTGGTGTAGATGTTTTTCAGGCCCTGCAGCGAGGCGATGGCGTTTTCCAGCTTGCGCGCCACCTCGGTTTCCATCTGCGCGGGCGCGGCACCCGGCAGGTTGGCGGAGACGGACACGGTGGGCAGCTCGATGTCGGGGAACTGCTGCACCTTCATGGCCTTGAAGGAATACAGGCCAGCCAGCGTCACCATCACAAAGAGCATGACGGTGGGGATCGGGTTCTTGATCGACCAGGCGGATACGTTCATGGGTGCTGCTCCGGTTTATTTGCTGGCCGGGGCCTTGGGGGCGGGCACCACGCGCACGGTGTCGCCGTCGCTCAGAAAGCTGCCGCCGCTGGCCACCAACTGGTCGCTGGGCTTGACGCCCGAGACGATTTCCACCTGGTCGCCCGCGATGCGCCCGGTGGCCACCTTGACCTGGGAGACGCGCTTGTCGGCGCCGACGCGATAGACGTAGCTGAAGCCGTCGCGCACCACCACCGCGGTCTGCGGCACGGTCAGCGCGCCGGACTGGCCCAGGGTGAATTCGCCGCGCGCATACATGCCGGGTTTGAAGCCCCTGGCCCCAGGCAGGTCCACGTAGACCAGGGCGTTGCGGGTCTGCGCGTCCACCGTGGGCGCGACCATGCGCACCTTGCCGCGCGCCTGGGCGCCGCTGGGCGAGGTGACCAGCACCGCCGTGCCCGCGCTGACGCGGCCGAGTTCGGCGGCCGTGACCTCGCCGCGCCACTCCAGGCGGCCCTGGCGGATCAGGCGCAGCAGTTCGGTGCCGGCCCCCACCACCGCGCCCACGGTCGCCATGCGCGCCGAGACGATGCCGCTGTCGGGTGCGAACACCTGGGTGTTTTTCAGGCGCAGCAACTGCGCATCCAACTGCGCCTTGGCGGACTCCACGCGCGCCCTGGCGCTGGCTTCGGCGGTGAGGTACTGGCTGACCTGCTGGGCGCTCAGGGCGCCGCTGTCCTTGACGGCACGGGCGCGCTCGGCGTTGGCCAAGGCTTCTGCGGCATTGGCCTGGGCTTCGGCCAGGGCGGCGCGCGCCAGGGCCACGTCGGCCTGCACGCTCTCGCCCGCGAAGGTGACGAGCAACTGGCCCTTTTGCACCACGTCGCCGACCTGGGCGTGCACTTCGGCAATGCGCAGGCCGTTGGCCTCGGAGCCCACGCTGGCCTCCTGCCAGGCGGCCACGGAGCCGTTGGCGCTCAGGCCGGTGGCGAGCTGGCTGCTGGCGGGCTGCACGGTGCTCACGGTCAGGGCCGCTTTCGCCGCCGGGGCGGGTGCGGCCTGGGCTGGGGCGTCGGCGGCATGGGCCTTGTCGGTGCGGGCCAGCCACAGGCCCAGGGCAGCGGCAGCGGCCAGCGCCACGGCGGTGAGGCGGATACGGGGGGTGAGAGCGGATGTCAACATGGTCAGGCTTTCAAAAATGCGGGACAGACAAGGGGGCCTCAGCTGCGTGCAGCCGTGGTGTCGGCGTCGGTGGCGGGCGGCGCTGCGCCGGGCGTGAAGCCCCCGCCCACCGCGCGGTACAGGGCGACCCAGGCGCGCTGGCGCTCCAGCGTCAGGGCCAGCTCGGCGGACTGGGCCGACAGCGCCTGGCGGCGCGCGTCTTCCAGCTCCATCAGGCTGGCCAGGCCCTGCTCGTAGCGGGTCCGGGTGGCGGCCAGGGCGCTGGCAAAGCCCTGTGCGGCCGCGTGCACGTCGGCCTCGCGCTCGCCGATGCCCTGCAGGGTGCGCAAGGCATCTTCCACCTCGCGCACGGCGTAGCGCACGCGCGCCTTGTAGACCGACACGGCCTGGGTGTATTGGGCCTGGGCGGCGGCCACGTTGGCCTTGCGCTGCCCGGCGTCGAACACCGGCAGGGTCAGCGCCAGCGGGCCGAAGGACCAGGTGTCGAGGTTGGTCTCCACGCCGTAGCTGGTGGTGCGCAGGGCGCCGATGGAGCCCTGCAGTGTCAGGCGCGGCCAGCGCTGGGCTTGCGCCGCGCCCACCTGGGCAGCGGCCACCGCCACGTCGCGCTCGGCGGCGAACACGTCGGGGCGCTGGGTGATGCTCTGGGCGGGCACGGATGCTACTGAAAACGTAGCAATGTTTCCTTGTTCCACGCGGGCCAGGTCCAGTTTTTTCTTCAAAACTGGCTCCTCCAGCGTGCTCAGGGCCACGAGTGCCTTGAGGTCCAGGTCGCAGGCCGTGGCCTGCTGCGCCAGGCGCGCCGCGCCTTCCGCCGCGCTGGCCTGGGCCAGCGCGTTGACGCCCGGCGCGACGAAACCGGCGCTGGTGCTGAGCTGGGTCAGGCGCGCGCTCTGGCGGCGCGAGTCGGCGTCCTGGCGCAGCAGTTCCCACTGGGCGCGGCAGTGGCGCAGGCTGTACAGGGTCTGCGCCACTTCGGCGGCCACCGAGACGCGCGCGTCGTGCCAGGCGGCCTGCGTGCCTTCCAGCTGCGACAGCGCGGCGCGATTGACGGCGCGGTTGGCCCCCACCACGTCCAGCTCCCAACTGGCCTGCAGGCCGCCGCTGAGCGTGGTGGCCAGAGGCACACCGGGTTGCGACACGCCGCGCTGCGCCGCCACCTGGGCGCTGAGCTGGGGCATCAGCGCGGCCCCGGCAGCGGCCTGGTTGGCGCGCGCGCTCTCGATGCGCGCCGCGGCCTGGGCCAGCGTGGGGCTGACGGCCTGGGCGGCCTCAATCAGCTCCACCAGCAGCGCGTCGCCCTGCGCCTGCCACCACTGGCTCAGGTCGCTGACGGCGCCCGCGTGCGGCAGCGGCGCGACCCAGGCCGGGGCCACGGGGGCTTCGACCTTGGCGGCAGGCAGGGTGATGCAAGCGCTCAGCAGCAGGCTCAGCGCCAGCACGGAAAGCCGCCGGGCGGCGCCCGGCCAGTTCCGCGCAAAAACGGGATAAGCCATGGCCCGGTGCGCTGCTGGGGAACCGGGGCGGGCAAGGGGGTGCGAAAAAGAGGCAGTCATGGGACAGCGTTGAGGGTTTTGAAGGGGGTGGTTCAGGTGGAGCGACGGCGGCGCTCTTCGTCTACCAGGGCCACGGCAAAGTCGGCCAGGCGTTGGCTGTACAAGTCGATCGCCTGCGGGCTATTGATCAGCGCCGGGCGCACCGTGCGCATGATGTCGGCGCCGATGAACATCTGAATCCCGAGGCCCGTGATGGCAAAAACCAGGCGGTGCAGGTCGTCGTCCGGCTCCGGCAGCCCGAGGTGGCGCATCAAGACCTCGATCAAGCCCTGGTGCATGGGGGCAATGAACTGGTCGATGTGCGCCTGCCACAAGCCCATGGGTTCGAGCATTTCGCGGAAATGCAGTTGCAGCATCTGCTGCGCCAGATCGCCCTGCTTGAGCGGGTCGGTAAAGCCCTGCAAAAAAACCGCCAGCGCCTGGCGCAGCTCCAGGCCCTCGGCAGCAAACTCGGCCATGCCTTCCGGGCCACAGCCCATGGGGTCGTTGTACACCGCGCGGTACAGACCGGCTTTGTCGCCAAAGTAGTAGCTGATGGCCGCCAGATTGGCGCCCGCGGCCTTGGCGATCTCGCGCGTGGAGGTCTTGGAGTAGCCCTTGGCAGCAAACAGGCCCAAAGCCGCCAGCAGCAGGCGGTTGCGCGCCTCCACGCCGTCACTGCGCAAGGGCGTGCCGTTATAAGAAACCGGAACCGCTGGGGGGCTCGCGACCGCCGCAGCGGGAACCGAAAGGGAGGAAGAATCTGCCATGGTGCGCAGATTCTAGCCAGTTAGATCAAACGTTTGATCTAACTGGTTTGTAACCGTTTTCGGCGTGGGGTTATGGCGAAGCCTTCTTCGGGGCCGGAGTCTCCAGCGCCGCCAGGGCCTGCAGGTGGGCCCGGTACACCGGCAGCACCGACCACAGGTTGCGTGCCAGCCAGGCCTGTGCCACCAGCAGCGCCAGCGCCGCCGGGTAGGCCAGCAGGGTCGGCCACAGGGCCGCGCCCACCAGCAGGGCCAGGCTCACCCAGTGGGCGCGGGTCTGGCGGTCGATATGGCGCTGCGGCAGCACCTTCTTGATGTTCGGGGGCATGAGCCGCCCGGCGCTCAGGTTTTGCAGGTGCAGCCAGACCAGGAAAGGCACGATCTTGTAGAGCATGCCGGTCATGACCGAGACAAAGCCGCCAAACAGCGCCAGCACCCCCACCAGCACCGGCCATTCGGTCCACTGCACCCATTGCGGCACCATGCGGCCCATGGCCCACAGGGCGCTGGCCAGCAGGGTGCTGGCCATGGCCACGTTCCAGAGTTGGGCGATGGCGTCCGTGCCGACACGCTTGGAGCGGCGCTGCAGGCTGTAGGTGGCCAGGGCCAGGCACACGGCGACGGTGGCCACGGCCACGCCCAGCACGTCGGCCAGGACCGGCCAGCGCCACCACTCGGCCACGCTCCAGGCCGCCAGCACGGCCAGCGCGGTCCAGGCAAACCAGCGCGCGAACCAGCGCGGGTAGTCGGGCGTCATCTGGAACATCGGCACCACCACCAGCGCCACCGCGCCCAGCAGGGCGCAGCCCCAGCCGACAAAGCCCCAGCCCAGGTGGATGTTGACCACCTGCATGAGCGGCAGCGCCAGCGACTCCATGCCCGCCAGGGTCAGCGCCATCAGCACCCCCAGGCCGACGGTGAGCACCAGGCCCACCAGCGCCAGTTGGATGCCGGTCACCGTGGGCGTGCTCGGCGGCAGGCGCCACAGCGCCTGCGCGCTGGCCAGCACAAACACCCCCACCCCGAGCCCGAGCAGCAGCGCCGCCACGCCGAACCAGAATGCCCCGGCCTGCAGGAATCCCGCCGCCAGGCACAGCACACCGGCGCTGATGCTGGCGTGCACCACCGCCGCCACAGCGCGCGGGTGCCGTATCTGCGCCCCCACGATCACCGGCAGCAGCTGCTGCAGGGCACCCAGCATGACCTGCAGCATGAACCCGGCAGTGATCAGGTGTGTGACCGCCAGCGCGCCCGGGCTCCAGCGGCTGGCCCACAGGTCCGGCCCCTGCACCAACAGCACCAGCGCCGCCAGCACCGCCATGAGCGGTGCCGTGAGCAGGAAGCGCAGCGGCGCATCCAGCGGCGGGGCCCGGTCCAGGGACACCAGGGCCTGCATCAGAGCAGCTCCAGCCAGAACAAGGACGACATCAAAGCACCTCGCGCCAGATCAGGATCTCAAAGCTGCCCTCGGGGGTGAAAGTGCTCTCGTAACGCCAGCCCTGCTTGAGCAGGGCACGGTACAGCGGGTGAGGCTCGCGCCCGAGGATCAGCAGCAGCCTTTCGCCAGGGGCCATCTGGGCCAGGGTGTCCATGGTGGCCACGAAAGGCTCGGGGGGCTCCCAGCCCCGCGCATCGATGATGTGCTGGGCGGGCACGGAAGGCGGGGCACTCATGGGCTGCCTCCCTATTCGCTCAAGGCCGGTATGCGTGCCTGCAACTGCCCGCGCACAGGCTCGGCCTGCTCGCCCAGGCGCTGGTCGCACATCGGGTAGAGCACATTCTCTTCCTTGGCGTTGTGCTGCTGCAGCATCAGGAACAGGGTTTCGGCATGGCCGCTGAACTCGTCCTCGTCGCGAGCGCGCAAGCCATCGAGCGCGGCCTGCATCAGGGCACGCAGTTGCACGTGCTCGTCACGCATGACCTGGGTCGGCCCCTGGGTCATGCCGGTGGCCTCCTCAAAGGCCGGGAACAGGACGTGCTCTTCGGCACAGAAATGCTGGTGCACCAGCGACTGGAAACGCTCGAAGGCGCTGCAGGCCTGCTCCCACTGGCCGCGGGCCGCGGCGGCTTGTGCTTGTGCGTAGAAGGAGTCGCAGAAGCGGTGGTCGCCGGCCATGAATGCTTGGATGGACATGAAGGGTAAAAAACGAATCACTCAGGGCTATGAGTGTGCCCGCCCGCCCCCATGGCAATCTTGACTCAGGTCAAGATTTTTGGGGCTCGACCCTGCGCTTTACGGACGACTTACAAGTAGCCCCGCACCGCCGCACCCCCATGGGGCCCGGCTTTTGCGCCGGGCATGCGGCCGCGGTTTGCTCAGTGCGCAAGCCCGCTGACCGTGCCCACCAGCAGCACGCCGAACACCAGCCACAGGATCTGGAACAGGGTCTGGCGCGCCCCCAGGCGCTGCTGCAGCTGCGGAATGAGGTCGGCCAGCGCCACGTAGATGAAGCTGCTGGAAGCCAGCACCAGGAAGAAAGGCAGGTAATCGCGCAACTGCTCCAGCAGCCAGTAACCCACCACCCCGCCCAGCGCGGTCACGGCCCCGGCCAGGGACACCTTCACCAGCGCCATGCGCCGGTTGCCCGAGCCCTCGCGCAGCACCACCAGATCGCCCATGTGGTGCGGCACCTCGTGCGCCAGCACCGCCAGCGCCGCCAGCGCCCCGAGCCGCCACTCGGCCATGAAGGCCGAGGCGATCAGCACCCCGTCGCCAAAGCAGTGCACGCTGTCCCCGGCCAGCACCGCCCAGCTGCCGCCCATGCGCGGCATGCCCCGGTGGCCATGGGTTTCGGCGTGCGCGTGCGCGTGTCCATAGTCATGGCCGCTGCCCTGCCCGTGCGCCCCATCCTCGTCGCCATGGTGGTGCTCGTGCCCGTGGTGCCAAAGCTCGGCCTTGTCCAGCAGAAAGAAGAACACCACCCCCACCAGCAGCACCATGAACAGGTCATGGGCCCCGGCCTCGCTCTCCATGGCCTCGGGCAGCAGGTGCAAAAAGGCCGTTGACAGCAGCGCACCGGCCGCCATGCTCAGCATGTGCTGGGTGTAGCGCGCCAGCGCGCCAAAGCTGAGCATCGCCGCCAGCCACACACTGCCAATGCCTGCCAACAAGGTCCCGACCACGATTGCTATCAAAGTCATAGCTAGAGAGTCAATAAACACGCGGGCCAAGGCCCTAAAAAGCCACCAAGAAACAGCAGCACCGCCATTCCCGCGCCAGGCCAGGCCAGCCGTCAAGGCCTGCGCTGCGGGGCAGGGATTGTGCCCCATGCTGCGCGGCGCACCGGGTCAGAAGGTTTCCCAGTCGCCTTCGCGGGACTGGGACGGAGCGGCCGCCTTGGGCCGGGGCGCGGGCTTGGCCGCAGGCGCCTTGGGTGCGGCAGGCGTGCTGGCCCTGTGCCCCAACGCCGCCGGCCTGGCCTTGGGCGGGGAAGCCGCCGCGGGCCGAGCGGCCAGTTGGGGGGAGCGCTCCGGCGCCGCCACCCTGGGCGCCGCCACCCTGTGCGTGCCAGCGGAGAACCCGGCAGCGCGTGCGCCCTGCTCCAGGTGCGCCGCCACCTTGAACACCGCCACCGCCTGCTTGAGCCGCTCGGCCTGCTCACGCAGGCTCTCGGCGGCGGCGGCGCTTTCTTCCACCAAAGCCGCGTTCTGCTGCGTCATCTGGTCCAGTTGCCCAATCGACTGGTTCACCCCGGCAATGCCGGAGCTTTGCTCCGAGGCCGCTGCCGTGATCTCGCCAATGACGTCGGCCACGCGGCGCACCGACTGCACGATTTCTTCCATGGTGCCGCCCGCCTGTGTCACCAGCAGGGTGCCCGACTCGACCTTCTCCACCGAGGTCACGATCAGGCTCTTGATCTCCCGCGCGGCCTCGGCGCTGCGCCCGGCCAAGGCCCGCACCTCCGACGCCACCACGGCAAAACCGCGCCCCTGCTCGCCCGCGCGCGCGGCCTCGACTGCGGCGTTCAGCGCCAGGATGTTGGTCTGGAAGGCGATGCCGTCGATCACGCTGATGATGTCGGCGATCTTCTTGCTGCTGGCGTCGATCTGCTGCATGGTGTGCACCACCTGCGTGACCACCTCGCCGCCGCGCT
>JBQTHH010000093.1:0-15960 GCA_052390055.1 Rhodoferax sp. | reverse complement strand
GCGGTGTCGTTGACCACCTTGAGGAAGGGCACCACGCCTTGCGACTCGCCATTGGTGCCCTTGATGTGGCTGCCCAAGGCGCGCACGCGGCTCCAGTCGTTGCCCAGGCCACCGGCGAACTTGGAGAGCAGGGCGTTTTCCTTGATCGACTCGTAGATGCCGCCCAGGTCGTCCGGCACCGTGGTGAGGTAGCAGGAGGACAGTTGCGGACGCAGCGTGCCGCTGTTGAACAGGGTGGGCGTGCTGGACATGAAGTCAAAGCGCGAGAGCACCTCGTAGAACTCGATGGCGCGGGCCTCACGGTCGATTTCGTTCAAGGCCAGGCCCATGGCGACGCGCATGAAAAAGGCTTGCGGCAGCTCGATGCGGCGCTTGCGCTGGTGCAGGAAGTAGCGGTCGTACAGGGTCTGCAGGCCCAGGTAGTCGAACTGCTGGTCGCGCTCGGCGCGCAGGGCGCGCCCCAGTTGTGCCAGGTCGAACTGCGCCAGGCGCGGGTCCAGCAGCTCGGCCTCTATGCCCCGTTGGATGAAGCCGGGGAAGTAGTCCTCGTAGGCGGCTTGCATGTCCTGCGCCGCCACCGTGCGTCCCAGTACCTCGCGCGTGATGGTGGCGAGCAGCAGGCGGGCGGTGGCGTAGGTGTAGTCGGGGTCTTTTTCGATCAGGGTGCGCGCGGCCAGGATGGCGGCTTTGTAGACCTCTTCCACCGGCACGCCGTCGTAGAGGTTGCGCAGGGTTTCTTGCAGAATGGGTTCGCCCGAGACCTCGGCGCCCAGGCCCTTGCAGGCGGTTTCGATGTGGGTGCGCAGCGCGCTCAGGTCCAGCGCGACGCGTTCGCCGCCGTCGAGCACATGCAGCACCGGCGCGCTGGCCGGGGCTGCCTGGGCCTGGGTGTGGGCGCGCTCCTGCGCGCGGCGCTCGCGGTAGAGCACATAGGCGCGGGCGGCTTCGTGGTGGCCGGCGCGCATCAGGCACAGCTCAACCTGGTCCTGCACATCTTCAATATGGAAGGTGCCACCCTGGGGGCGCGAGCGCACCAGCGCGCGCACGACCTGCCCGGTGAGGCTTTCGACCGCCTCGCGCACACTGGCCGAAGCCGCGCCGGTGGCGCCGTGCACGGCCAAAAAGGCCTTGGTCATGGCGACCGCGATCTTGGTGGGAACAAAGGCCACTACGGCGCCGTTGCGGCGCATGATCTGGTAATGCTCCAGTTGCGCGGGCAGGGCCTGCGGGGCCTCGCCGCCGGGGTGGGCATAGGGTGTGACAGGGGCTTGTGCGGGGGTGTGTAGTTCCATGGGCGTCCTCGGGTAGGGTGCAAAGGCTGCACTATATTTAGTGGACGACAGTATATGGAAACACTATAGGTAGCGTTGAGTCAGGGGTCTTTCCGCACAGTCGGGGGCGACGCCGGATGCGGTTTTGCGGCGCTATGAAAATAGGAGCGATCACGTCAATAATGGCGCGGGCCAGGTGCCCGAAAGGGCAGGGATGTT
The DNA here is from genome assembly GCA_052390055.1 of Rhodoferax sp. Taxonomy (GTDB): domain Bacteria; phylum Pseudomonadota; class Gammaproteobacteria; order Burkholderiales; family Burkholderiaceae_C; genus Allorhodoferax. The sequence goes on along the minus strand of JBQTHH010000093.1, from coordinate 14,470 downwards.
GCGGCGCGCAGGGCGCCCCGGCAGGGCGCTGCGGAACAGGCGCTTACAAAGTTCCGGCGGCAAACAGGTGTTCGGGCAGGGCGCTTTCCCGCTGCAGCCGGGGCCAGTCGAAACCGGCGCCGGGGTCGTGCTTGCGCCCGGGGGCGATGTGTTCGTGGCCCGCGAGGTAGGCGATGGGGTGGTGCTGGCACAGCGCGGGCAGCAGGCGCGCCAGGCACTGGTACTGCGCCGGGGTGAAGGTGCTCCCCTCCAGCCCTTCGAGTTCGATGCCGATGGAGTCGTCGTTGCAGTTGTCGCGCCCACGGTAGTGCGACACCCCGGCGTGCCAGGCGCGGCGCTGGCAAGACACGAACTGCCACAGCGTGCCGTTGCGCTGCACGTAGAAATGGGCCGATACGCGCAGGCCGCGGATGCCCTGGAAGTAGGGGTGGGCGTCCCAGTCGAGCACGTTGGTGAACAGGGCGTGTACTTCGGCGCCGCCGTACACCCCGGGGGGCAGGCTGATGGAGTGCAGCACCACCAGGTCGGTGTGCGCCAGGGCCGGGCGCGGGCCGTGGTTGGGCGAGTCCACCGCAAAGGCATGGGGGCACCAGCCCGTGGCCCAGTCACGCGCCATCGTCATGGCTGCTGCCGGGAATGTCGATGGACAGGCGCGCGATGCGGTAGCGCATCTGGCGCAGGCTGATGCCCAGACGCTGCGCGGCCAGGGTGCGGTTGTAGTGCGCGTCCTTGAGGGCCTGGACCAGGATGCCACGCTCCTGCTGGTCCAGGTGGGCCTGCAGGTCGCTCGGTACCAGCGGGGCCGCGTCGGTGGCCGGGCCGGTGTCGGCGCTGGCCAAGGCGGCCGGCGCGGCGCCGATATCTGGCTCCTGGCGGGCGCAGGCCTGCGGCGCGGTCTGTCCGGGGGGAGGGGCAGAGGCGTCAGGCGCAGCGTCAAGCTCCAGCTCCTCCCCCTCGCCCAGCGCCACGGCGCGGTGCAGCAGGTTTTCCAGCTCGCGCACGTTGCCGCTCAGCGCCAGCCGCCCCAGTTGCTCCAGGGCGTGGGCGCTCAGGCGCGGCGTGCACGGCAGGCCCGATTCCTGGGCGATGCGTTGCAGCAGGGCGGTGCACAGCGCTGGCAGGTCTTCGCGGCGCTCGCGCAAGGGCGGCAGGGTGAGGTCGATGACGTTGAGGCGGTAGTACAGGTCCTGGCGGAAGCGCCCCTGCTGCACCTCGTCCTGCAGCTGTTTGTGGGTGGCGCTGATGATGCGCACGTCCACGGGTTCCTCCTGGGGCGAGCCCACCGGCCGCACGCAGCGCTCCTGGATCGCGCGCAGCAGTTTGGACTGCATGGCCAGGGGCAGGTCGCCGATTTCGTCCAGGAAGAGGGTGCCGCCTTGTGCGCTCTGGAAAAAGCCGGTGCGGTCCTGGTGGGCGCCGGTGTAGGCACCCTTGCGCGCGCCGAAGAACTCGGCTTCGAGCAGGTGTTCGGGAATGGCGCTGCAGTTCACCGCCACCCAGGGGCCGCCAGCGCGGTGGCTGTTGGCGTGGATGGCCTGCGCCACCAGTTCCTTGCCGGTGCCGGACTCGCCGTGGATGAGCACTGGCGCCATGCTGCGCGCGACCTTGACCAGACGCTCGCGCACGGCGCGCATGCAGGCGGACTGGCCCACCAGCCGCTCCAGCGCCGCCTGGCCGCGCGCGCTGGAGCCAGGGCGGGGCGGGGCGGCGGCGGTTGCGCCCTGCGGATCCGGCGCCGGGGCCGGTGCGGTGTCGGTGGTGGCCAGGGCGGCGGCGATGGTGGTGCGAAAGCGCTTGAGGTCTACCGGCTTGGTAAGGTAGTCGAAGGCGCCTGCCTTGAGCGCGGCCACGGCGTTTTCGGCCGAACCGAAGGCGGTGATGACCACGCAGCGTTCGTTGCGGCCCTGGGCCTTGATGCGCTGCACCAGCGCCAGGCCCAGGCCGTCGGGCAGGCGCATGTCGGTGATGAGTACGTCGAAGCGGCCTGCATCGAGCTGGCTGTAGGCCTGGGCCAGATCGGCGGCGGTCTCGACCCGGTAGCCTTCGCGCAGCAGGGTGAGTTCGTACAGGGTGCGCAGGTCGGGCTCGTCGTCCACCACCAGGATGCGCGCGTCGTTCAATACAGCGTGGTTTGCCATGGCGGGTGCAGTGTAGGGTCCTCCAGCGCGCCGTGGGCGCAGCCTTGCAGGGTGATGGCGAATTCATTGCCCTCCACGCTCTGGTGGCGCATGGGCCGCTGGGTGCGGCGAAAGTAGAGCCCGGCGCCGTGCTGCTCGCACAACTGGCGGCAGATGAACAGGCCCAGCCCGCTGGAGCGGCTTTCCGACGAGAAGAAGGGTTCGAACAGGTGCTGCTGCACGGCGCTTTCCAGGGGCGCGCCTTCGCTCCACACCGACACCGTGGCGCCGCCCGCAGGCTGGTCCAGCAGCACATGCACCTGCAGGGCCTGGGCGCTGGCGCTGGCGTGGCGCAGGCCGTTGTCGAGCAGGTTGACGAGCACGCGGCGCAGGTGGTCGGGGTCGAAGCGCACCCAGCGGGGCTGGGGTGGGATTTGCAGCAGCAGGCGGTCGCCGCAGGGGTGTTGCTGCAGCCACTCCGCCACCGCGGCGTGCACGCCGCTGCACAGCTCCATCGCCGGTTGCCGGTCCTGTTCTGTCGGCCCCTGGGGCTGTACGCGGGTGACGTTGAGGATGTCGTCCACGATCTTGCCCAGACGCTGGGCGTTCTGGGCCACGATGTCGGTCAGGCGCTGCAGGCGCGCGTCGTGCAGGTCCTCGCCCAGCAGGGCGTTGGCCTGCACGATGGCGGCCAGGGGGTTGCGGATCTCGTGCGCCACCGCCGCCGACATGCGGCCCATGCTGGCCAGCTTCTCGGTGCGCAGGCGGGCTTCGAGTTCGCGCTGGTCTTGCAGGAAGAGCACGCACAGGCTCTCGCCTTCGGCCCCCAGGGGTTGTGCCAGCCGGGTGCGCACTAGCAGGCTGCGTGCGCCCTGGTCGGGGCGCTGCACGCGCAGCTTCTCTTCTTGGTTGAAGCCCGACCCCAGGCTCAGCCGGGCCAGTTGCAGCAAGCCTGCCCAATGCGCCTGGGCCTTGAGATCGGTCGGCACCGTGTCCAGGCGCGGCAGGCCCAGCATGTCGCGTGCGGCCGGGTTGGCGGCGCGCACCCAGCCGCGCGCGTCCACGATCAGCACGCCGTCGGGCAGGGTGTCGATCACCAGTTCGTTGACCCGCTTCTGCACCGTGGCGGCCAACTGGCTGGAGCGTGCGCGCAAGCCTTCTTGCACCAGGCGGGTGACCAGCTGGTTGGTCAGGAATGCGACGGCCAGGTAGCCCGCGCTGCTGAGCGCGGCCTGTACCAGGTAGGGGGTGGTTTCGGCCAGGGCCTGCACCGAGTGCCAGTAGGTGCCGCCCAGCAGCAGCAGGGTCACGGCCGCGGCCGTTCCCAGCGCCAGGGAGAGCGAACCCAGCACCGAGGCGAACAGAATCGGCAGGGCGAACAGGGGGGTGTAGTTGATGTTGCTGCTCTGCTGCAGGTGCAGTGCTGCGAAGGTGAGCATGTCGACCCCCACCAGCAGCGCCCACAGGGGGTTGATGGCATCCCCCAGGGGGCGCGGTTTGAGCCCGTAGCGCGAGGCCACGGTGGCGGCGCAGTAGCCGGCGCACAGCAGCGTGGGCCAGAGGGCGGTGTTCAGGCCGGTGGCCAGCAGCGTGCCCTGCACCAGCAGCAGCACCACGCCGACCACCAGGCGCGCGTTCATGAAACCCAGCCACAGGCGCAGCGACTCGGGGGCCAGGGCGTCGGCGTGCAGCGCGCCCCAGCGCGAATCGCCAAACCAGGAGTGGGCGGACTTGTCGGAGGGGGCTGCCATGGGACTCAGGACGCTCGCCTGGCCCTTCAGGGCTCGGCGCGCGTGCGGTGCTCCTGGCAGCAGTACAGCCCCAGCCGCCCGCGCACCATTTCCGGTTCCGGCACATTGAGCTGGCACCAGCGGCATGGCAGCATGGGCACCCCGGCCTGGGGCGCGGCGGGCCGGGGCGGTGGCCCGGGGCGTGGGCGCCGCGCGGCGCCATGCCACTTCCACCACAGCAGGGCGCCCACCAGCGCCACGATGAGCAGGTATTTCATGCGCTGGCGCGGCCCAGAACCACTTCCAGCACAAAGCGCGAGCCCACGTAGGCCAGCAGCAGCAGGCCGGTGCCGACGTACAGCATGCGCCGGGCGCGCTTGCCGCGCCAGCCCGCCCATTGGCGCCCCGCCAGCAGCGCGGCAAAGGTGATCCAGGCCAGCAGGGCAAAGACGGTCTTGTGGTTCCACTGCCAGGCGTGGCCAGCGCCGTACAACTGCTCGGAAAACAGCCAGCCGGCCAGCAAGGTCAGGCTCAGCAGTGCAAAGCCTACACCGGCCAGGCGAAAGGTCAGGCGCTCCAGGGTCAGCAGGGGCAGGCCGGTATGCGGGTCTTCGGCCAGGCGGATGCGGGTTTCGGCGCGGGTGGAAAAGAAGGCGTGCACCACGGCGGCGGCAAACAGGCCGTAGCTGGCCACGCCCAGGGCCAGGTGCAGCGCCAGCCAGCCCGAGGGGTTGTGCCCCAGCGGGGCGCCAGGAAAGGCCTGCGCCAGCAGCACGGCGCCGACGCCGGTGGCGCTCAGGGCCCAGCGGGTGCGGATCTGGGGGAAGAACTGGGCTTCCACCGCATAGACCGCCGCCACCAGCCAGACCGTCATGGACAGGGCGGTGGCAAAACCGAAGCGGGCCTGCGCGCCGGTCACGGCCAAGCCCAGGGCGACGGCGTGGCTGAGCCAGGCCACCTGGACCCAGCGCCGGGCCTGTGCCTGCGGGATGTCGCGTGCGCGCAGGGCGGGCCAGGCGTAGCACAGGGCCGCCAACGCACTGGCGGCCAGACCGGCGGGGGTGGCGCTGGATAGAATCATGCGCCGGAGTGTAGCGCCAGCCCTGGCGCTTGCCGCTCCCACCCGCATGGTCTTTGCAACCGATTTCCCCTGACTCCGGACCCCCTCCATGGCATCCACCCTCTCCGACAAACTCTCGCGCATCGTCAAGGAACTGCGTGGCCAGGCGCGCATCACCGAAGGCAATGTCTCCGACATGCTGCGCGAGGTGCGCATGGCCTTGCTGGAGGCGGACGTGGCGCTGCCCGTGGTGCGCGACTTCATCGCCCGGGTCAAGGAAAAAGCCCTGGGCGAAGAGGTGCTGGGCTCGCTGCAGCCGGGGCAGGTGCTGGTGAGCATCGTCAGCAAGGAGCTGGCCGCCACCATGGGCGAAGGGGTGAGCGACATCAACCTGGCCACCCAGCCGCCCGCCGTCATCCTGATGGCCGGTTTGCAAGGGGCGGGCAAGACCACCACCACGGCCAAGCTGGCCAAGCACCTGATCGAGCGGCGCAAGAAAAAGGTGCTCACGGTTTCTGGCGACGTGTATCGCCCGGCCGCCATCGAGCAGCTCAAGACCGTGACGGCGCAGGCCGGGGCCGAATGGTTTCCGTCCTCCCCCGACCAAAAGCCGCTGGACATTGCACGCGCCGCGCTGGACCATGCCAAGAAGCACTTTTTCGACGTGCTGCTGGTCGACACCGCCGGGCGCCTGGCCATCGACGAAGCGCTGATGCGTGAAATCAAGGAGTTGCATGGTGCCTTGGATCCGGTGGAAACCCTGTTTGTGGTGGACGCCATGCAGGGCCAGGACGCCGCCAACACCGCCAAGGCCTTCAAGGATGCGCTGCCCCTGACCGGCATCGTGCTCACCAAACTCGATGGCGATTCGCGCGGTGGTGCGGCCCTGTCGGTGCGTGCCATCACCGGCGCGCCCATCAAGTTCGCCGGGGTGAGCGAGAAGATCGATGGCCTGGAGGTCTTTGACGCCGAACGCCACGCCGGGCGCATCCTGGGCATGGGCGACATCGTGGCCCTGGTCGAGCAGGTCACCGCCGGGGTGGACATGGAGGCGGCGCAAAAGCTCGCCGCCAAGGTCAAGGGCGGGGGCGCCTTCGATCTGAACGACTTCCTGGCCCAGATCCAGCAGATGAAGCAGATGGGCGGCCTGTCCAGCCTGATGGACAAGCTGCCCAGCCAGCTCACCGCCAAGGCCGGTCAGGTCGATATGGACCGGGCCGAGAAGGACATCCGCCGCAAGGAAGGCATCATCTGCTCCATGACTCCGCTGGAGCGGCGCAAGCCCGAACTCATCAAGGCCACGCGCAAACGCCGCATCGCCGCCGGCGCCGGGGTCCATGTGCAAGAAGTCAACCGCCTGCTCAAGGAGTTCGAGCAGATGCAGGAGATGATGAAGAAGATGAGGGGCGGCGGCCTCATGAAGATGATGAAGCGCATGGGCGGCATGAAGGGCATGCCCAAGATGCCGGGTATGCCGTTTTGATCCAGGGCGCGGAATCTCCCGATTATTGTTGATAAATTCCGGTCTCAGCCCGCGTATTTATTGCTCTTGTTGCTATCAAATACATAGCATTCAGTCGCGGGTGACGACCTCGCCGCGCAGCGTGTAGCTGCCCGTGCCGGTGATGCGCACGTCCACCATCTGTCCGATCAGGCGCACCGGGGCGGCGAAATTGACCACGCGGTTGCACTCTGTGCGCCCCATCAGTTCGGTGGCATCGCGCTTGCTCGGGCCCTCCACCAGCACCCGCTGCACCGTGCCCACGCGGCGCTGGCTGATGGCCTGGATGTTGGCATTGATGTTCTCCTGCACCTCCTGCAACCGGCGCAGCTTGGTCGCATGCGGCGTGTCGTCGCTCAGGTTCGCCGCCGGTGTGCCCGGGCGCGGGCTGAAGATAAAGGAAAACGAGTTGTCGAACACCACGTCATCCAGCAGCTTCATGAGCTTGGCGTGGTCATCCTCGGTCTCGCCGGGGAAGCCGACGATAAAGTCCGAACTCAGGCTCATCTCGGGCCGGATGGCGCGCAGCTTGCGCACCGTGCTCTTGTATTCCATGGCGGTGTAGCCGCGTTTCATCGCCATCAGGATGCGGTCGCTGCCGTGCTGCACCGGCAGGTGCAGGTGGCTCACCAACTGGGGGAGCTTCTCGTAGGCCTTGAGCAGCGAGGGCGTGAACTCGTTGGGGTGGCTGGTGGTGTAGCGGATGCGCTCGATGCCCGGAATCTCGGCCACGTATTCCAGCAAGGTGGCGAAATCCGCCACTTCCGCTCCGCCCCCCATGGGCGCACGCCAGGCATTCACGTTCTGGCCCAGCAGCGTCACCTCCTTCACCCCCTGGTCGGACAAGCCAGCCACTTCCACCAGCACGTCCTCAAAAGGGCGGTTGATTTCGGTGCCGCGTGTATAGGGCACCACGCAGTAGCTGCAGTACTTGTTGCAGCCCTCCATGATGCTCACAAAGGCGGTGCTCCCCTCCACCCGCGCCGGGGGCAGGTGGTCGAACTTCTCGATCTCGGGAAAGCTGATGTCCACCTGTGGGCGCTGCTGGGCCTGGCGTGCCGCCAGCAGTTCGGGCAGGCGGTGCAGGGTCTGCGGGCCGAACACCACGTCCACGTAGGGCGCGCGTTCGACGATCGCGCTGCCCTCCTGGCTGGCCACGCAGCCGCCCACCCCGATCAGGGCGCCGCGCGCCTTGAGGTGCTTGATGCGGCCCAGGTCCGAAAACACCTTCTCCTGCGCCTTCTCGCGCACCGAGCAGGTGTTGAACAGGATCAGGTCGGCCTCCTCGACGTCGTTGGTGGGCTCGTAGCCCTCGGCGGCGCGCAACACATCGCGCGTCTTGTCCGTGTCGTACTCGTTCATCTGGCAGCCGATGGTTTTGATAAAGACTTTTTTGCTCATGGCAGGCAAAGGGGAAAGAGAGAAACGCCCCGCCGCGCCGCGGCGGGCCGGATATGGCTGGGGGCCTGTTTACTGCTGCGCGCCAGCGCGCGCAGCAATGGCGGCGTGCTCGGCCGCGTTGAGTATCCAGACCTCGTGCACCAGTCCCAGGGGCTCCAGCACATAGGCCACTGGCAAAACCTGCCCCGCCAGACTGGCCGAGAGCACCAGGGTATTGCTTTCCGAACGGATGCGCGCTCCCGGGGACAGGCGTGCCGCCTGCCCGTTGAGCAGGACCTCCGGCGGATGGATGACCTGCAAAGTTCCTATCAGGGCTTTTTCCGGCAACTGGCGCACCAAGGCCTGGCCCTGGGCAAGGCCCACGCCACAGGCGAGCGCGATGGCCGCGGTGAAGTGCTGGAAGACGGTGCGTTGGGCAAGGCAGCGGTTCATGGTGTTTGTCCAGAGGCTGTTGTGGCGTTGATGCTACCACGCACCCAGCAGACACATTGCGTGGCTACAATGGCCCGTTGCTGTCACTTGTGTGCCCTCCGGAATGCGTGGAGGCACCCTCCATCTATTGCTGCGATCACCCGATGAAGTCGTTGAAAAAAACCCTTGCGTGCGTGCTGTGTTTGTGTGCCTTGTCGGCACTTTCCTGGGCGCAGACCGCCGCCACGGGAACGGTGGCGGCAGCAGCGGTGGCCGTACCCGGGACGGCCCTGGCGGCCCCGGCCTTGCCAGCCGCTCCCCGCGTCGCACCCATCGTTGCGGAAACGGACGCAGCATTGCCCGCGGTGGACCTGGGCAATGCGCCAGCGCCGCTGCCTAAATCGCACCGTGCCGAGGCGCCCAGCCAGTTCCAGCGCTTCGTTCAGGAAAGCACGGGGCGCCTGTTGCCGGTGTTCGGGCGTGGGTTGTTCGACAACCCGCAGGCCTACACGGCCGACCGTGGCGCCCCGGTGCCGGGGGACTATGTGCTGGGGCCTGGTGACGAAGTGCGCCTGCAGGTCACGGGAGTGGTGGATTTCGCGCGCAGCCTGGTGCTGGACCGCAACGGGCAGGTGAATGTCCCCAAGGTCGGGGTGGTGACGCTGGCAGGTGTTGCGGCGCGGGATGTTGAGGCGGTGCTGCGCACCCACCTGGGCAAGGTATTCACCAACTTCCAGGCCAGCGCTTCCATCGGGCGTTTGCGCGGTATCCAGGTCTACGTGGTGGGGCAGGCCTTGCAGCCCGGTACCTACCAGCTCTCCAGCCTGAGCACCCTGGTGAATGCCTTGTTTGTCAGCGGTGGTCCGAGCGTGCACGGTTCCATGCGGAGCATCGAACTCAAGCGCGGCGGCAAGACCCTGAGCACGCTCGATTTGTACGATTTCATCGCCCGGGGGGACAAATCCAAAGATGTGCCCCTGATGGCCGGTGATGTCATTGTGATTCCTCCCGCCGGTCCCCGTGTGGCCGTGACCGGGGCGACCGATCAGGCGGCGATCTACGAATTGCTCCACAACGGCGACAGCCTGGGGGCGGTGCTGGCTCTGAACGGCGGGGTGCCTACCCTGGCCAACAGCCACAAAGCCTTGCTGGAGCGCGTCACGCAGGCCCCCTCCCAACCCCGGGAAGTTCACGAACTGTCTCTCGATGCCCGTGGTCTGTCCACCACGCTGCGTGACGGCGATGTGATTACGCTGCTCGGTATCTCCCCAGGGTTTTCGAACGCAGTGACCTTGCAGGGCACCGTGGCTGCGCCCTTGCGTTACCGATGGTTTGAAGGCATGCGCCTGCTGGATCTGATTCCGGAACGCGCCGCGCTGTTGACTGCCGACTATTACAAACGCCAGAACCTGCTGGTACAAAGCGCCGAGCAGGCCAAGGGGGCGGGCGCCAGAACCGAGGAGCGCATCCGCGGGCTGGCCGACCAAATCAACTGGGAGTACGCCGTCATCGAGCGCCTCAACCGTTCCAACCTGCAGACCGAACTGATCCCCTTCAATCTGGGGCGCTTGCTGTCGCAGCGTGATCCGGCCCACAACCACGTCCTGCAACCCGGAGACATCGTCACCGTGCTCAGCCAGGGCGATCTGCGCCTGCCGCAGGAGCGCTTGAGCCGACTGGTGCGTGTCGAGGGCGAGGTGGCTGCACCGGGGGTCTACCAGGCCCAGCCTGGGGAGACACTGCCCCAACTGCTCAAGCGCATTGGCGGTCTGACGCCGCAGGCCTATCTGTTCGGTACCGAGTTCTACCGGGAATCGGTGCGCAAACGGCAACAGGAGAGTCTGGACGCTTTCGCCCGCAAGCTGGAATCCCAACTGCAGTCCCAAACGGTGGCGGGCCCTGTAGGCGGCTCTGAGGCCCAAGCCAAGGCCCAGGCCTTGATGGCGCAGCAGCAGGCGCAACTCAAGGCCCAGGTCGAACGGGTGCGCAGCCTGCGCAGCAGCGGCCGGGTGGCGCTCGATTTGGACCCCGGTGCGGTGCAGTTGGCTACGCTGCCGCTATTGCCCTTGGAGGATGGTGACCGCATTCACGTACCCGCCATGCCGGGCTTTGTCGCCGCCCTGGGGGCGGTGAACAACGAGAACGTGTTCATCCACAAGCCTGGCAAGACAGTGGCCGATGTCGCGCGCACGGCCGGTTTGAGCGAAGACGCCGAGCCCGATCACGCCTTCCTGATGCGTGCGGATGGCAGCATCGTGGCCCGGCGCGATGTCGGTGGCTGGCTGGGCAGCGGGTTCGACAGCCTGACCGTCATGCCCGGCGACACCCTGGTGGTGCCCACGCGCCTGGACCGGCGCACCGGATACGATCGCTTCATCGAAGGCGCGAAGGACTGGACCGCGATCTTCTACCAGTTCGGTTTGGGTGCGGCGGCGTTCAAGACGCTCAAGAATTGATCCGGTGGCGCCGGTTTTCAGTGGGGAGAAATGGGTTTGAATGCGATGCCAGAGAATGGTCCGATGGAGTACGAGTCGGACGACGAAATCAGCTTGCTGGATCTGCTCCAGGTGGTGGCAGAGAACCTGCGGTTGTTGGTCCTGGGCCCGGTACTGGTCGGCTTGTTGGCCCTTGGGGGCAGCTACCTGGTGGCGCCCACGTTCACGGCCACCACGCGCTTCATGCCGCCCCAGCAGCAGCAGAGCGCGGCTGCTTCCCTGGTGGCGGGGCTTGGGGCCTTGGGAGGGCTGGCCGGTGCCGCGGGGCTGAAGAACCCCGCCGACCAGTATGTCGCCCTGTTGAAAAGCCAGTCCGTGGGCACGGCCATGGTGGAGCGCTTTGCCTTGATGGAGCGCTACGAATCCAAGCTTCGCATCGATGCATTGAAACAACTGGAGCAAAACAGCCGCATTGCGTCGGGCAAGGATGGCTTGATCTCGATCGAGGTGGACGACCATACCCCTGCCCTGGCTGCCGACATGGCCAATGCCTACGTCGAGGAGTTGCACAAGCTGCTGGCCCGCTTGGCGGTGACCGAGGCCCAGCAACGCCGGGTCTTCTTTGAGAAGCAACTGACCCAGGCCAAAGAGCAAATGACCCAGGCCGAGCGCGCCCTGCGGGCCACCGGGGTCAGTGGCTCAGACCTCAAATCCCAGCCCCAGGCGGCGATATCGGCGGTGGCGCAACTGCAGGCGCAGGTCGCCGCCCAGGAGGTCAAACTCGGCAGCATGCGGGGCTATCTGGCGGAAAGTGCACCGGACTTCCGCCAGGCACAGACGGAACTGGCATCCTTGCGCTCCCAACTGTCCAAGCTCGAGAGCAGTTCCGCCCTGGATGCAGCGGGGGCCCCTGCCGGGGCGGGCGCGGCGGATTACGTGGCGCGCTTTCGGGAGTTCAAGTACTATGAAACCTTGTTCGAACTCTTTGCCAAGCAGTATGAACTGGCCAAGGTGGATGAGGCGCGGGAGGGTGCGGTGATCCAGGTGGTCGACGCCGCCGTGGCGCCAGAGCGCAAGTCCAAGCCCAAGCGCTCCCTGATGGCCGTGATCGCAGCTTTGGGGACGGGGTTCGCACTGCTGTTGTACGTGTTTGTTCGCCAGGCTTGGCGGCGCGCACAGGGTGATCCGGTCGCGGCAGAGAAACTGGCCTTGCTGCGGCGCACAATCAAGAACATCTGAAGCCAAGCCAGGGAGGAAAAAAATGGGCGCAGAGGATTGGAGCGGTAGTGGTTGGTGGGCGGCATGGGGGGTGTCCATGTCGGTGTGTGTGGCCTTGGTGCTTACCAAGCGGCTGCATGGCCACTTGTCCTTGGATACCGACTTCGGAGTACAGAAATTTCACAGCCACCCTACCCCGCGCATTGGGGGCATAGGGATTTACCTCGGGGTGCTTGCCGGCGCATGGTTCTGCGTCGGCAAGGTCAGTGAGACCACGTATATGCTGGCCCTGGCGGGTGTTCCAGCCTTCTTCTTCGGTCTGGCCGAAGACCTGACCAAGCGTGTCGGCGTTGGGGTGCGTTTATTGGCGACCATGGCTTCAGGGATTCTGGGGTGGCGCCTGACGGGTGCGGTCCTCGCAGATGTCAACGTCTGGGGGCTTGACCAGTTGTTGTCTGTGCCCCTGTTCGCAGTGTTTTTTACCGCGTTTGCGGTGGGGGGGGTGGCCAATGCCCTCAACATCATTGATGGGTTCAATGGCTTGGCATCCGGCAGTGCCATCATCCTGCTGTTGGCCATGGCGGCCTTGGCGCTCGGTGCAGGCGACCCCGAGCTGGCTGCGGTCTGCTTTGTCCTGGCGGGGGCTGTGGCCGGGTTTTTCCTTGTCAATTGGCCGTGGGGCAAGCTGTTTCTGGGGGATGGTGGGGCGTACTTCGTGGGCTTCTCGCTGGCCTGGGTGGCGGTGCTGTTGCTGTGGCGCCATCCGCACATCTCCGCGTGGGCGCCGCTCTTGGTGTGTGCCTATCCTGTTTTGGAGGTTGGCTTCTCCATCTGGCGACGCCGCAAACGCCAGCTCAATCCCGGCCATCCAGATCGTTTGCATCTGCACAGCCTTGTCAAGCGGCGCGTGGTGCGCCGATGGATTCCTCGCGCCAGCAACTTGACGCGCAATTCGCTGACCGGGGCCTTGATGTGGGCTTTCGCTGCAGTTCCAGCGGTGTTGGCTTTGCAGTGGCCCACCCGTACTTCGGCGCTGGTCCTGGGCTTTCTTGTATGTGCGTTTGGCTATTCGGCTGCATACGCACGCCTTACCCAGTTTCGCTGGTGCTTTCGTGCCCACACCCTGCGTGCGCGTCGGTCAGCAGTTCATTGACTTCCGAAGCGTTGGGCGTCTCCTTGCGCCGATGAACCGCGCCCCCGGCGCGGGGAGAGCATGGCACTTTCCCAGTGCATGGGCGCGTGGCGTGCCCGCTTGCACTTTGCCCTGCGTGCGATGGGGCGTTGCGTCTTGTGCGCAAAAGCGTGTGCCGCTGGCGCACCTAGCCTGGCGCTTATCGCGGACCTGGCGGTTGCCTTCCGGAGTCGCCTGTGGGTGGGCTGGATGCGGCAGCCCAGCACTTGCCAGGGTATGTGTTTTCGGGTGCTTGTATTTCGGGCGGGAAATATGTGTACAATTCGCCCCCCGGCCTTGTCGGGGCGTTTTTTTGAGTTGGCCTGCTGAAGAGGCGAGCCGGCTGAAAAAAGCGAAAAATTTTTGACAGACGGCAAAAAAGTGTGTCATAATCTAGGGCTTCGCTGATCACTGCGAAGCAAGCGAGAAGAAGGGAGATTCTTCTTGAGGTCATTAACAAGTTACAGCCGATAAGTGTGGGCGTTTGTAGGCTCTGCCAAGTTCTTCGGGACTGGGTCTTAGGACCTGTAAACGCTCATCAAGAATAGAAGTGAAGTTCACTTCAATTCCGTTGAGATGAGTGGCCCTTCGGGGCAAAAAATCAAGATCGAACTGTAGAGTTTGATCCTGGCTCAGATTGAACGCTGGCGGCATGCCTTACACATGCAAGTCGAACGGCAGCACGGGAGCAATCCTGGTGGCGAGTGGCGAACGGGTGAGTAAAGTATCGGAACGTGCCCAGTCGTGGGGGATAACGCAGCGAAAGTTGTGCTAATACCGCATACGATCCATGGATGAAAGCGGGGGATCGCAAGACCTCGCGCGATTGGAGCGGCCGATATCAGATTAGCTAGTTGGTGAGGTAAAGGCTCACCAAGGCGACGATCGTTAACTGGTCTGAGAGGATGATCAGTCACACTGGAACTGAGACACGGTCCAGACTCCTACGGGAGGCAGCAGTGGGGAATATTGGACAATGGGCGAAAGCCTGATCCAGCCATGCCGCGTGTGTGAAGAAGGTCTTCGGATTGTAAAGCACTTTAAGTTGGGAGGAAGGGCAGTAAGTTAATACCTTGCTGTTTTGACGTTACCGACAGAATAAGCACCGGCTAACTTCGTGCCAGCAGCCGCGGTAATACGAAGGGTGCAAGCGTTAATCGGAATTACTGGGCGTAAAGCGCGCGTAGGTGGTTTTGTAAGTTGGAGGTGAAATCCCCGGGCTCAACCTGGGAACTGCCTCCAAAACTGCATGACTAGAGTACGGTAGAGGGTGGTGGAATTTCCTGTGTAGCGGTGAAATGCGTAGATATAGGAAGGAACACCAGTGGCGAAGGCGACCACCTGGACTGATACTGACACTGAGGTGCGAAAGCGTGGGGAGCAAACAGGATTAGATACCCTGGTAGTCCACGCCGTAAACGATGTC
>JBQTHH010000092.1:0-22777 GCA_052390055.1 Rhodoferax sp. | reverse complement strand
ACCCCCACCATGCCGTACTCCAGCGCCTCGCCCACGCGCCAGATGCGCCCGATGTCGCGGCTGTAGAAGTAGCTCGCCAGGCCAAACTCGGTATTGTTCGCCGCATCAATGGCTTCTTGCTCGGTCTCGAACTTGAACACCGGCGCAAAGGGGCCAAAGGTCTCTTCCTTGGCGCACAGCATCGCGGCAGATGCATCGGCCACCACCGTGGGCTCAAAGAACAAACCGCCCAGGCTCTTGCCCCCGGTGACCACGCGAGCGCCCTTGGCCAGGGCATCGGCCACATGGCGCTGCACTTTTTCCACCGCTGCGGGTTCGATCAGCGGCCCCTGGTTCACCCCTTCGTCAAAGCCATTGCCCACCTTGGCGGTTCGCACCTTGGCGGCGAACTTGTCCACAAACTGCTCATAAACCCCGGCTTGCACATAGATGCGGTTGGAACACACGCAGGTCTGCCCGGCATTGCGGTACTTGCTGGCAAAAGCCCCTTCCACCGCCGAGTCGATGTCGGCATCGTCAAACACGATGAAGGGGGCGTTGCCGCCCAGCTCCAAGGCCAGCTTCTTGATCGTGGGCGCGCACTGCGCCATCAGGATGCGGCCCACTTCGGTGGAGCCGGTAAAGCTCAGATGGCGCACCACCTCGTTCTCGCACAGCTCCTTGCCGATCGCAATCGAATTGCTGGCATCGGCGCAGAGCACGTTGAGCACTCCGGCCGGAATGCCTGCACGCAGGCCCAGCTCGGCAGCCGCCAGGGCGGTCAGGGGCGTGAGTTCGGCGGGTTTGATCACCACCGGGCAGCCTGCGGCCAGGGCCGGGGCCACCTTGCGCGTGATCATGGCCAGGGGGAAGTTCCAGGGGGTGATGGCGGCACACACGCCGATGGGCTGCTTCAAGACCAGCAGGCGGCGGTTGTTGTCGAACGGAGGCAGCACTTCGCCATTGACGCGCTTGGCCTCTTCGGCAAACCACTCGACAAAGCTGGCGCCGTAGGCGATTTCGCCTTTGGCCTCGGCAAACGGTTTGCCTTGCTCGGCAGTGAGGATGCGCGCGAGGTCGTCGGCGTTGGCCATGAGCAGGTCAAACCATTGGCGCAGGACGATGGAGCGCTGTTTCGCGGTTTGGGTCTTCCATGCTCCCCAGGCAGCGTTGGCGGCGGCAATGGCGGCAGAAGCATCAGCGCGGGTCATATTGGCCACGTCGGCCAGGTGAGCGCCAGTGGCGGGGTTGGTGACGGCAAAGCGGCTTTCACCACCGACCCATTGGCCGTTGATGAGGGCGTCGGTCTTGAGCAGGCTGGGGTCTTGGAGGAGGTTGAGGGGGGAGGTCATGGATTTCGAAAGGGAGTGGAGTAGGGGATCAAGAGTGGGCTGGGGTGCTGCGGGCTGGTTGTCCTGTTGCAGTGTTACGGGGCCACTTGGGCACCGCTGTCAGCGCCGGGGCACCCCCGGCAGCACGCACAGCATTTCAAAGAGCAGGTTGGCCGCCAGCAGCGCCGTGTTGCCACTGGGGTCGTAAGGGGGGGAGACTTCTACCAGATCGGCGCCGACCAGGTTCAAGCCCCAGCAGCCGCGCACCACCTCCAGTGCCTGGGGCACGGTCAGGCCGCCGACCTCTGGCGTGCCGGTGCCGCCCGCAAAGGCGGGGTCGATGCCGTCGATGTCAAAGCTCAAATAGCACGGGGTGTTGCCCACCGTGGCGCGCACTTCCTGCATCAGGGGGGCGAGTGATTGGTACCAGACCTCGTGCGCGCACACCACGGTAAAGCCCTGGCTGCGCGGCCAGTCGAAGTCGTCGGCGGCGTAGCCGCTGCCGCGCAGCCCGATCTGGAACACCTTGTCGCACTGCAAAAGGCCTTCTTCCACCGCCCGGCGAAAGGGGGTGCCGTGGGCGATGCGCTCGCCAAACATGGTGTCATTGATGTCGGCGTGCGCGTCCACATGCACCAGGGCCACCGGGCCGTGGCGGCGCGCGAGCGCGCGCAGGATGGGCAGGGCAATGGTGTGGTCCCCGCCCAGGGTCAGGGGCTTGCAGCCCTGCTCCAGCACGGCGTCATAAAACGCGGTGATGAGGGGCAGCGATTTTTCCAGCGAGTAGGGGTTGATGGGCACGTCGCCCAGGTCGGCCACCTGCAGGGCGTCGAAGGGGGCAGCGCCGGTGGCCATGTTGTAGGGGCGCAGCAGGCAGGACTCGGCGCGGATCTGGCGCGGCCCGAAGCGCGCGCCTGCCCGGTTGGAGGTGCCGCCGTCCAGCGGCACGCCGATGAAGGCGGCGTCCAGAGCCTGGGCACTGTGGGCCAGGGGCAGGCGCATCATGCTGGCGATGCCGCCAAAGCGGGGCATGGTGTTGCCAGACAGGGGTTGGTTGGGTGGGGTGTTTTCAGGCATGGGGATAGCTGGCAAAGAAACGGCACAACTCGTCGTCGGGTATCTGTTGATGGGCGAAACGGAAGTGCCCGTGATCGCGCATGTCCCGGGCTGCGTTGCGTACCAGGGCCAGGCATGCACGGGCCAGGCTGCCGCCGGTGCTGATGCGGCGCACGCCCCACGCGCTCAGGTTGGCATGGGTCCAACTGCAGCCACTGAGCCCCATGACCACGTTGACGGGGGCCTGTACGGCTTGCACCAATGCCTGGACCTGCGCTGGCTCGCGCAGTCCCGGGACGAACAAGCAATCGGCTCCGGCTTGGCGGTATAGCTGGCAGCGTTCGATGCTTTGTGCCAGCGCATCGGGGTGCCCGCATAAGAACGCATCGCAGCGTGCGGTGAGGACGAAGGGTGTGCCGCTGGCGTCTGCCGCGGCACGCGCTGCGGCGATGCGTTCGGCAGCACGCGCCCTCTCAAACAGGGGCGCGCTGGCATCGCCACTGGCATCCTCAATGTTGCCGCCTGATGCGCCCGCTTGTATTGCCAACGCAATGGTGTAGGCAACATCCGTGCAATGTTCTCCATAGCCCGCTTCCAGGTCTGCGTTGACAGGAACGCGGACCGCAGCCGCTATTTTTTCGATCGCACGGAGCATTTCGTCCCGTGACACTGCATCTGCGCTGTCTGGCCGCCCCATCGAAAAGGCAATTCCAGCGCTGGTGGTGCCTATGGCTTGGAAGCCTTCCGCTTCCAGCAGCCGGGCGCTGCCCGCGTCCCAGGCGTTGGGCATCACAAAAGTGCCTTGCTGGTGCAAGGCGCGCATGGCCAGGCCCCGTTCGGATGAGGTCTTGCGTGGCGCCGGATTCGGTGGTGTCGTGGTCATGGCGTGAAGTCCAGGGAAGGCAGGGGCACGGGCTCCAACTGGAACACCGCCATGGCCTGGGCCAGGTGGGCGGCTTGGGCGCGCAGGCTTTCGGCGGCAGCGCTGATTTCTTCCACCAGCGCGGCGTTTTGCTGGGTGGCCTGGTCGATGCGGGTGAGGGCGCTGCCGACCTGGCTGATGCCTTCGTATTGCAAGCTGGTGGCGGCGCGTATGTCTTGCACCAGGGCGTCCACGCGCTGCACCTGGGCCACGATGTCTTCGATGGCACGCCCGGCGCCGTGCACCTGGCGCGAGGCGGTGTGCACCTTGTCCACGTTGTCGCCGATGAGTTTGCGGATTTCCTTGGCGGCCTGGGCCGAGCGCTGCGCCAGGGCGCGCACTTCAGCGGCCACCACGGCAAAGCCGCGTCCCTGCTCGCCTGCACGGGCGGCCTCTACGGCGGCGTTGAGGGCCAGGATGTTGGTCTGGAAGGCAATGCCGTCGATCACGCCGGTGATGTCGCTGATGGTGCTGGAGGAGTCGGCCAGCTCCTGCATGGTGCGTACCACCTGGGCCACGCTGGTGCTGCCGTCGCTGGCCACGCGGCTGGCGGTGGCGGCGAGTTCGCCCGCTTGGCTGGCGTGTTCGGCGTTGTGCTTGACGGTGTGGGTGAGCCGCTCCATGGAGGCGACGGTTTCCTGCAGGTCGCGGGCCTGGTTTTCGGTGCGTTGGCTCAGGTCGGCGTTGCCTGCGGCGATCTGGGCCGAGCCGCTGGCGACGTTGTCGCTGCTGTCGCGCACGTCGCCCACCACCTGGGCCAGGCGGGTGCGCATGGTGTCCATGGCCGCGACGATGCTGTGCGGGGCGTGCTGGGGGGCGCCCGTGTGCGTGGCGCGCAGGTCGCCCGATGCGATGGCCAGGGCCTGTTGGGCCACGGCGTGGGGCTCGCCGCCGATCTGGCGGGTGACCGAACGCATGACGAGGTAGGCGCCGCCTACCCCCAGCACCAGGGCCAGCGCGCCTGCCGTGGCCAGCAGCAGCACGGAGCGGGTGTAGGCGCTGGCGCCTTGCTCGGCCAGCAGCGTGGCGGTGCGGGTCTTGTTTTGCCACTGCGCATCCAGCGCCTTGAGGGTGGCGCGAAACAGCCGCTCGGATTTGCCGGTGAACAGGCGCCGGGCTTCTTCTACGCGCTCGGGCGCCTGCACGGCCTGGCGCGAGACGCTTTTGAGCTTGTCCCAATTGCTGGCGGACAGTGCGGTGCTCTCCACCAGGGCCTGCCAGGATTCGCGGTCTTGCGCGTCCAGCAGGGCCGCTTCCTGCGCCTGGATGGAACTTTGCAGTTGGGAGAAGGCCTGGTCGATGGAGGCTTCGAGGGGGGCCATTTCCTCCAGCGAGACGGTCATCAGGTGCTGGGCCTGCAGCATGCGGATGGATGCAGCAAACGCCTGCCACTGGCGCACGGCGTGCAGCGCCGGGGTGGTGGTGCTGGCGTAGTAGTCCAGCGCTGCGTTCATGGAGCGCATGCGCAAGCCCGACATGCTGGCCACGGCCAGCAGCAGCGCCAGCAGCAGGCCAAAGCCCAGCCACAGCCGGGTGCGCAGCCGCGTGGGGCGCAGGCCCGGCCAGCGCTTGCGCCCGGGGCTGGGCCGCGCGCCAGGATCGGCCGGGGGTTCGGTGCCGGGGTGGTCGCAAGAATCGGTCATGGCGGGCCTTGGTCCAGGGGTCAAAGCGGGGGGAGCCGTGCTCACTGCATGCGCTGCTGGAAAGCGCGCTCCAGCGCGGCGCCGCGCTGTATCCAGAATTTGGCGTCAAAGGCCAGCGAGCGGCGCAGGTTGCCGGGGGCGGAGGGCAGTTCGCTGGGCACCAGGGACAGGTCCACCAGGTGGGAGCCGTCGGCGCTGGCGCGGGCGCGCCCCTTGTCGTAGCGCAGGATGGCGTTGATGTGGGTGGGGCCGTAGGGGATGGCGCGTGAAAACGCCAGTTGGGGCTCTTCGGCGGTGGCGTAGCGGATGAAGTTGCGCGCCTGTGCGGCGCGGGGTGATCCCTTCACCACGGCCCAGTAGTCGAGTTCGTAGATGGCGTCGCTCCAGGCGATTTGCAGCCCGTCCTGCCCTTCGGCCTGGGCGGCGGCGATGCGCCCGTTGTAGGCGGTGGACAGCAGCACTTCGCCGCTGGCCAGGCGCTGCACGGGCTGGGCGCCGGACTCCCACCACACGATGTGGGGCTTGAGTTGTTCGAGCCGCTGCAGGGCGCGCGCTACCCCGGCCTCGGTGGAGAGCACGTGGTAGACGTCGCGCCGGCGCACGCCGTCGGCCATGAGGGCGATTTCGAGGTTGTAGCGCGCGCCCTTGCGCAGCCCGCGCTTGCCGGGAAAACGCTGCACGTCCCAGAAGTCGGCCCAACTGCGGGGGGCTTCGCGCAGGCGCTTGGCGTTGTAGGCCAGCACGGTGGACCAGACGAAGGCGCCGACGCCGCAGTCTTTGAGGGTGCCGGGCAGCAGCATGCCGGCGTGGGGCAGCAGGTCGCGCTCGAAGCGCTCGAACAGGCCTTCGTCGCAGCCGTTGTGCAGGTCGACGGATTCGACTTCGACCACGTCCCAGCGGATGTCGCCTTTTTGCACCTGGGCGCGGATGTTGGCCAGGTCGCCGTTGTATTCCACCGCGGTGGTTGCCACCCCTTGCGC
This sequence comes from Rhodoferax sp., assembly GCA_052390055.1. Taxonomy (GTDB): domain Bacteria; phylum Pseudomonadota; class Gammaproteobacteria; order Burkholderiales; family Burkholderiaceae_C; genus Allorhodoferax. Next base: position 16,866 of record JBQTHH010000092.1, on the reverse strand, counting down.
GCGGGCAAAGGGCTCAATGAAGGCCAGGTTTTGGGCCTTGCCGTTGGCCCCGCCGAAGTTCACGACCGTCAGGGGTTGGGCCTGGGCGCTGCCTGCGAGCATGGCCAGGGCGCACAGCAGGGTGCGCACGGTGGTGGGGGCAGGGGCGGGCATGGGTGGGCTCCTGAAGCGTTCGGGGCAGGGGCGGCTCAGCGGCGCTTGCCGCGCAGCCACTCCAGGCCGAGCATGAGCGCGGTGGTGAAGATGATGAGCAGGGTGGCCACGGCGGCGATGGTGGGCGAGATGTTTTCGCGGATGCCGGTGAACATCTGGCGCGGCAGCGTGACCTGGTCGGGCCCGGCGATGAAGAGTGTGACCACCACTTCGTCGAAGGAGGTGGCAAAGGCAAACAAGGCCCCCGAAATCACGCCCGGGGCGATGATGGGCAGGGTGACGCGGAAAAAGGTCTCCACCGGCCCGGCGCCCAGGCTCAGGGAAGCGCGCACCAGGTTGTGGTTGAAGCCCTGCAGCGTGGCCAGCACGGTGGTGAGCACGAAGGGGGCGCCCAGGGCGGCGTGCACCAGCACCAGCCCGGTGTAGGTGTCGGCCAGGCCGATCTTGGCAAAGAACAGGTAGGTGCTGACGGCCACCACCACGATGGGGACCACCATGGGTGAGATCAGCAGGCTCATGAGCGTGCTCTTGCCCAGGAAGTTGACCCGCGCCAGGCCCACCGCGGCCATGGTGCCCAGCACCGTGGCGAGCAGCGTGGCCAGGGGGGCGACGATGAAGCTGTTGCGCGTGGCGCGGCCCCAGTCGTCGGAGGAGAACAGGTTGTCGTACCACTGCAGCGACCAGCCCGGAATGGGGTAGGCCAGGAAGGAGCTGTTGCTGAAGGACAGCGGGATGACGACCAGGATGGGCAGCAGCAGGAACAGCAGCACACCGATGCACAGCAGACGCAGCGCATACCAGCCCAGTTTGTCGGCCCAGGTGGCGTAGGCGGGAAAGTCGGGGAACAGCATTTTGGTCATGGTCGTTTCTCAGCCCAGGCTCAGTTCGGACTTCACCACCTTGCGGTAGACCCCGTACAGGGCCAGGGTGGTGAACAGCAGCACGGCGCCCAGGGCGCAGGCCATGCCCCAGTTGACGTTGACGTTGGTGTACTGGGCGATGTAGTAGCTCAGCATCTGGTCGTCGGCGCCGCCCAGCAGTGCGGGGGTGACGTAGTAGCCGATGCTCAGGATGAACACCAGCAGGCCGCCGGCGCCGATGCCGGGGTAGGTTTGCGGCACATAGACGCGGAAGAACGCCGCCAGCGGGGCGCTGCCCAAAGACACGGCGGCGCGCAGGTAGCTGGGGGGCACGGCCTTCATGACGCTGTACAGCGGCAGGATCATGAAGGGCAGCAGGATGTGCACCATGGCGATGATGACGCCGGTGCGGTTGAACAGCAGGGCCAGCGGATCGTCGATCACGCCCAAACCCATGAGGCCGCGGTTGACCAGGCCGTTGCTTTGCAGCAGCACGATCCAGGCCGCCACGCGCACCAGGATGGAGGTCCAGAACGGCACCAGCACCAGGATCATGCACATATTGGCCTGGCGCGCGCTCAGTGTCGTGAGCCAGTAGGCCAGGGGGTAGCCCAGCAGCAGGCACACCAGGGTGACGATGGCGCTGATCTCGAAGGTGCGCAGCAGGATGCGGCCGAAGGCGGCGGCCTCTTGCGGCACGGAGACGATCTGGCCCTGGGCGTCGCGCTGCAGGTCGATGGAGGCGAGCAGGTAGTCGGGCGTCCAGCGTTCGCTGTTCTTGGCAATGGCCAGCCAGTAGGGCAGCTCGGCCCAGCGGGCGTCCAGTGAGAGCAGGTGGGCCTGCACGCCGGCGGCGTCCAGCGCGGGGTCGAAGGGCAGGGCGCGGTAAGTGCCCATGATGAGCGAGCGCGCACCGGCGACTTCGCTGTTCAGGCGCCGCGCCAGGGCACCGGCATCGGCCTGTTCCTGGATGGCGGAGAGGTCTTGCGCCACGGCGGCGAAGGCCGCCGGGGGCGGCAGCGACCGGCGGTCCCAGCGCTGCAGGGCCTCGGAGGTGCGGCCCAGGGTGGTGGCCACTTCCGGGTTTTCCACCGCGCGCAGCAGCAGTGCGGCGATGGGGACCAGGAAGATGACCACCAGAAAGCCCAGCAGGGGCATGGCCAGTGAGATGGACAGCCAGCGCTGCCGACGCTGCGCCCGCTGCAGTTGCGTGGCCAGGTTCGGGGCAAGCCCTGCGGGCAGGGCGGGCGTGGCGGTGGTGGCTGTGCTCATGGGCGCTACCTCAAGTGCGGGGGCTGTGGGGGCGCCTTACTGGGCAGCCCAGGCGGCGAAGCGTTTTTCCAGCGCTTCGCCCTGGTCGGCCCAGAAGCCCACGTTGAACTGCAAGGCGGTCTTGCTGTTGGCAGGCGAGGTGGGCAACTGGCCGAGCACCTTGCTGTCGAGCTTGGCCAGGGCCTTGGTGTTGGTGGGGCCGTAGGAGATCAGCTTGGCGTACTCGCTTTGCTCGGCAGGGCTGGAGGCCATGGCGATGAACTTGAGTGCGGCGTCGCGGTTCTTGCCGCCCTTGGGCATGACCCAGTAGTCCAGGTCGTAGATGCCTCCGGTCCAGGTGATGCCCAGGTTCTTGCCTTCGCGCTGTGCGGCGTCGATGCGGCCGTTGTAGGCGGTGGTGAAGACCACGTCGCCCGCCACCAGGAACTGGGGCGGTTGGGCACCGGCCTCCCACCACTGGATGCTGGGCTTGAGTTCGCTCATCTTCTTGAAGGCGCGCTCGGCGCCGTCCTTGGTGGCGAGCACCTTGTAGACGTCGGCCGGGGCAACGCCGTCGGCCATGAGGGCGAATTCGAGGTTGTAGCGTGCGCCCTTGCGCAGGCCGCGCTTGCCGGGGGTCTTCTTCACGTCCCAGAAGTCGGCCCAGGTGGAGGGCGGGGTCTTGAGCTTGTCGGCGTTGTAGGCCATGACGGTGGACCACACGAACACGCCGATGCCGCACTCGTGCACGGCGGCCGGGGTGAAGTCGGCCTTGTTGCCGACCTTGCTGTAGTCGAGCTTTTCAAACAGGCCTTCGTCGCAGCCGCGGGTGACGTCGGGGCTTTCCACTTCGACCACGTCCCAGGTGACGTTCTTGGCTTCGACCATGGCCTTGATCTTGGCCTGCTCGCCGTTGTATTCGACGCCGATCACCTTGGTGCCGGTGCTTTTCTCAAAGGGCTCGAAATAAGCCTTCTTCTGGGCGTTGCCATTGGCGCCGCCGAAGTTCACCACGGTGAGCTGGGATTGGGCCAGCACGGTGGTGCAGCCAAGGGCCATGACGGCGGCGGCAACGAGGGTTTTGGGTTGCATGTCGGGTGTCTCCTTTGACATAACGAAGGGAAAAGGACCGTGGGGAGGGAATTGCACGCGGTGTGCCGCGCTAGCGGTACACGCGCAGGTGCTCGGGGGGCATGTGCAGCCACAGCGCCTGTCCGGGGCTGGGTACCGTCATGCTGGAAAGCGGGATCTTGACCGTGGCCTCGCTCTGCTCCTGCACGGTGCAGCGCAGGCGCAGGTGGTCGCCGAAATACATCACGTCGTCGAGCACGGCGCGGATGCTGTTGTCGCAGGGCTTGTGCTGGCCGGTGTGGATGACGATGCGTTCGGGGCGGGCGCAGGCCTGCACCTTGTGGCCGGTGTGCACGCCGTTGACGTTGAGCCCGGTCATGAGCGTGCCGCAGGGCAGGCGCACTTCACAGTGCTGGGCGTTGGTGGTGGTGACGGTGGCGTTGAACACGGTGTTGTCGCCCACGAAGTTGGCCACGAAGCGGTTGGAGGGGGCTTCGTAGAGGTTGGTGACCACGTCGAGCTGCTGGATGGCGCCGTCGTTGAACACGGCGACGCGGTCGGACATGGTCAGGGCCTCGGACTGGTCGTGGGTGACGTAGACAAAGGTCAGACCCAGTTCGCGGTGCAGGGCCTTAAGCTCGATCTGCATGTGCTCGCGAAACTGCTTGTCCAGCGCGCCCTGGGGTTCGTCCATGAGCACGAGCTGGGGGTCGAACACCAGGGCGCGCGCCAGGGCCACGCGCTGCTGCTGCCCGCCCGAGAGCTGGGCGGGGTAGCGCGCGCCCATGCCGCCCATCTGCACCATTTCCAGCGCGCGTTTGACCTTGCTGTCGCGCTCCTTGGCCAGCATCTTGCGCACGGTGAGCGGGTAGGCCACGTTCTGCGCCACCGTCATGTGCGGGAACAGGGCGTAGTTCTGGAACACCATGCCGAAGTTGCGCTTGTGCGGCGGGGTGCGGGTGATGGGGCGCCCGGCCAGGCAGATTTCGCCCGAGGTGGGGGATTCGAAACCGGCCAGCATCATGAGGGTGGTGGTCTTGCCCGAGCCCGAGGGGCCCAGCAGGGTGAGGAATTCGCCCGACTGGATCTGCAGGTTCAGGTCGCGCACCACGAGCGAGTGGCCGTCGTAGGTTTTCTGGACACCCTCGAAGGTGACAAGGGCGGTGCTGCTGCTGGAGGCCATGGTGGTGCTTCTTGAGAGAGGGCGGTTTTTTTATGCGGCCTGGGCTGCAGCCAGGGCAGCCTCCAATACGTCCAGCCCTTCGTTGACGAGTTCGTCGCTGGCGGTCAGGGGCACCAGGATGCGGACCACGTTGGCGTAGGTGCCGCAGGAGAGCAGCACCAGGCCGCGCTGGATGGCCTGCGCCACCAGGCGCTTGGTCAAGTCGGGGTCGGGTTGGTGCGGGTCGCCGTTTTTGCACAGCTCGATGGCGACCATGGCGCCGGGGCCGCGCACGTCGGCGATGGCGGGGTTGCGCTGGGCCAGGGCCTGCAGCCGGGTGGTGAGCAGGGTGCCGAGGTCGCGGCTGCGCTGCAGCAGGCGGTCTTTTTCAAAGGTGTCGAGCACGGCCAGTGCGCTGGCGCAGGCCAGGGGGTTGCCGGCGTAGGTGCCGCCCAGGCCGCCCACGGCCGGGGCGTCCATCACTTCGGCGCGGCCGATGATGGCCGACAGCGGCATGCCCCCGGCCAGGGACTTGGCCATGGTGATGATGTCGGGCGCCACGCCCCACTGCTCGCTGGCCAGGAAGGTGCCGGTGCGCCCGGCGCCGGTCTGCACTTCGTCGGCGATGAGCAGGATGCCGTGCTGGTCGCACAGGGCGCGCAGCGCTTTAGCGAACTCCGGGGGGGCGACGTAGAAGCCGCCTTCGCCTTGCACGGGCTCGAGGATGATGGCGGCGACGCGGCTGGGCTCGACGTCGCACTTGAACAGGGACTCGATGGAGGCGATGGCGTCGTCAATGCTGACGCCGTGCAGGGCGCAAGGGAACTTGGCGTGGAAGACTTCGGCCGGGAAGGGGCCGAAACCGGCCTTGTAGGGCACGACCTTGCCGGTCAGGGCCATGCCCATGAGGGTGCGGCCATGAAAGCCGCCGCCAAAGGCGATGACGGCGCTGCGCTTGGTGTAGGCGCGGGCGACCTTGATGGCGTTTTCCACGGCTTCGGCGCCGGTGGTCATGAAAAAACTCTTTTTGGCAAACTGGCCCGGGGCCAGGGCGTTGAGCCGCTCGGCCAGCTCCACGTAGGGTTCGTAGGCCAGCACCTGAAAGCAGGTGTGGGTGAAGCGCTGCAACTGGTCTTGCACCGCCTGCACCAGGGCCGGGTGGCGGTGGCCGGTGTTGAGCACGGCGATGCCGCCGGCAAAGTCGATGTAGCGGCGGCCCTCCACGTCCCACACTTCGGCGTTGTCGGCGCGGTCGACAAAGATTTCAAAGGCCTGGCCCAGCCCGGCGGGCAGGGCGGCGCGGCGGCGGGCCATGAGGGCGGCGTTGTGGAGCTGGTTTTCGCGTTGCATGGGTTTGACTCACTTCCTTCGGCTGTGTGGCGGTGGCGCCACTTCAGCAGCAAATGTAGGAGTCAGACCTGCATAGGCCCAGATACACGGGCTGCACAGACACCGGGGGGCTGTGCAGTGTTGGGAACCAGTACAGACAAACCAGTAAGGGTAAACACCTAATAAAAATTCAAGTTACAGGTGTTGACAAAAGAGTCGCGTATACGCGCGGGAGACGTGACCTGGTTGGACGTGGTGCCACAATGCAGTCAGCTTGATCGCGCCAGGTCTGGGTGCGGGTGTGCCCGGAGTATGAGCGCGGAAGGAACCGAAGCCGGATGTTTGCGTTGGATGTGAATGGCTCTGTGCCGCTGGTGCAGCAGATCGTGGACGGCTTTCGCCAGCTCGTCGACGACGGCGGCTTGCGCGCGGGCGCCAAGGCGCCGTCCATACGCCAGTTTGCGCACGCCCACGCGGTGAGTGTCTACACCGTGGTCGATGCTTATGACCGTCTGGTGGCGCAGGGCTACTTTGTCTCGCGCCCGAATCAGGGCTTTTTCGTCAAGCACCGCGCGGTGCAGTTGCAGCCCAAGGCGGTGCAGGAGCCGCACTTCAGCTTCGATTCGATGTGGTACCTGCGCCGCATCTTCGAGAACCGGGGCCTGCGGCTCAAACCCGGGTGCGGCTGGATGCCGGGGGATTGGCTGTTTGGCGACGGTGTGCGCAAGAGTTTGCGTGCGTTGGCGGCAGATGAGGTGGATTTAGGTGGATATGGCGAACCCAAGGGGTATTTGCCCCTGCGCCAACTGGTGCGCGACACGCTCGCTGAGCGCGAGATCAATGCCACCTCGGACCGGGTGCTGCTGACCCATGGATCGAGCCAGGCCATGGACCTGGCGGCACGGCGCCTGGTGCAGCCGGGCGATGCGGTGCTGGTGGATGACCCGGGCTATCCGAACCTGCTGTTTTCGCTGCGCTTTTTGCAGGCGCGGTTGCTGGGCGTGCCGCGCACGCCTGCGGGCTACGATCTGACGGTGCTGGAGGACTTGGTCGCGGAGCACCGGCCCAAGGTGTTTTTCACCCAGCCGCGCCTGCACAGCCCCACCGGCTCGGTGGCGCAGCTGTCGCACCTGCACCGGGTGATGCAGTTGGCCGACAAATACGACTTCACGGTGGTGGAAAACGACATCTACGCCGACCTGGACCCGCAGATGCGCCCCAGCCTGGCCAGCCTGGACCAGTTGCGCCGGGTGATCTACATCAGCAGCTTTTCCAAGACGATTTCGCCCAATATCCGCGTGGGCTATGTGGCCGCGCACCCGGATGTGCTGGAGGACCTGGCGCAGCTCAAGATGGTGTCGGGCCTGACGTCTTCAGAGTTCACCGAGCGGCTGGCCTATGGCGCGCTGATGGACACGCGCTGGCGGCGCCACCTCAAGGCCTTGCGCGAGCGCTTGGCGCGGGCCCACGAGAGTGCCGGGGTGCAGCTGGCGCGCCTGGGGTTCGAGATTTTTGCCGAGCCCAAGGCCGGGATTTTTCTGTGGGCGCGCCACCCCGGGCTGCCGGATGCGACGGTGCTGGCCTACCAGGCGGGCGAGCAGGACCTGCTGCTGGGCCCGGGCGCCCTGTTCAGCCCCGCGATGCAGCCCAGCGACTGGCAGCGCTTCAATGTGGCGTTTTGCGAAGACCCGGATGTGTGGGCGTTTTTTGCGCGGGTGTTGGCGCAGCAGGGGCGGGGCATCGTTTAGGGTGTGTCAAATGAGGCCATCCGCCGCCAGCCGCGCGGCCAGTGTTTCCAGCATGGAGCGGGCCATGGAGGCGTCGTAGCGCCCGCCAGAGGGGCCACTTTGGGTTCGGGTGGCGATCACGCTGGTGTGCAAGCGCCCCTGCCACAGGGTTTTCTCGCGGCGGGCGTCCATCAGTTTGGCGTCGAATTCGTAACTGACCGCGCCGTGGGTGGATTGCCAGTCTGCCCCCTGCCGGGCCTCCCGGCTGGTCAGGCTGCTGCGATCGGGCGTGAGTACCAACCAAGCGCTGTCGGTTTGTGTGGGTGTCGTTGGGTTGCTGTAGCGAATATCCCCTTGGGCGCCCCGGATCTGGACCCGTTCCACGTGCACGGACCGTTGGGAAAAGACGCTCCCTACATGGTCCACCATCAGGGAACCCAGGCCGCTGAAACCACTGAAAGTGTCAATGACGTTTGGGTCTCCGCGGTAGGAGACGGTTTGCCATTGGGGCGATATGTAGGCGAAACGCAGCGTTTTGTGCGGTGCGCCTTCGGCCACCAGGCGCTGCGATTCCTGCAGGCGCACCGTGCTCGCACAGCCCAGCAACAATGCTGTTGCAAGTGCCGCTGACGCGATGCCTTGCACCCGTTTCCCAAGCCTCCAGAAATCCATTGCACCGCTCCTGTTATGTCCGAAGCGGGCATTGTAGGAATCCGATGGGCGCCTCGGCGCCCAGGTAGCGCAGTCGAGGGGGCTGATGGCTACTATTTTTGTAGCAACAAAACCAGTGGATACGCGGGCTAGGTGCCTATTCCTTTCTGCATCAGGGGCAGCGTAGGCAGCCCCGCCGCCTGCCAGGCGCTGAGGCCGCCTTCGAGGTAGCGGGCGTCCACCCCCATGGCGCGCAGGGTGGCGCACAGGCCCTGGCCGATTTCGTGGCCGTGGGCGCAGTAGAGCACCACGGGGCGCGCGGTGCCGATCTGGTCCTTCCAGTCCAGCCACAGGGCGGGGTCGTGCCATGGGGCGTTGCCGATTTGCGCCGGGTTGCCTTGGCGGGCGCTGTGGCGGCGCACGTCCAGCAGCAGCGGCGGGGTGGGGCCCGCCAGTTGGGCGTGCAGGGTTTGCGGGGTGATGGATGCGGACATGGGGCGTTCTCCTTAGAAAAGCGTTTTGACCAGGAGCCCGGCCAGGGCGCAGACGCCGATCACGTGGATGACGTTGCGCTGGTAGCGCACCAGGGCCACGGTGGCGGCCAGGGCGATGGCCAGCGCGGCCAGGTCGGGGGCGTGCTGCAGGCCCTGGGGCCAGAGCACCTGGGCGCCAAAGAACAGGGCCAGGTTGACGATCACGCCGACCACGGCGGCGGTGATGGCGGTCAGCGGCGCGGTCAGGCGCCATTGGCCGTGGGTGGCCTCCACCAGGGGGCCGCCGGCCAGGATGAAGAGGAAGGAGGGCAGGAAGGTGAACCAGGTCACCAGCGTGGCGGCCAGGGCGCCGGCCAGGAAGGGGGCGTCGGGCCCGAGCAGGGTGTGGCCGTAGCCGCCCACGAAGGCGACGAAGGCAACCACCATGATGAGCGGGCCTGGCGTGGTCTCGCCCAGGGCGAGGCCGTCCATCATCTGCGCGGGGTTGAGCCAGCCGTGTGTCTGCACGGCGCCCTGGTAGACGTAGGGCAGCACGGCGTAGGCGCCGCCGAAGGTGAGCAGGGCCGCTTTGGTGAAGAACCAGCCCATCTGGGTGTAGGCGTGCTGCCAGCCCCAGGTGGCGCCCAGCAGCGCCATGGGCACGGCCCACAGCAGCGCGCCTGTGAGCAGAACGACGGCCAGCCGATGCCCGCTCCAGCGCGCGTGGGCTGGGGTGGGGGTGTCGTCGTCAATGAGGGCGGGCGCGGCGGGTGTGCTGGCGTCTGCCTGGGCATGGCCGCCCTGGGCCTGGAAGTGCCGGGGGGCGATGCGCGCGCCCAGCCAGCCCAGGGCGGCGGCGCCCAGGACGATGGCGGGAAAGGGCAGTTGCAGTACGAACAGGGCCACGAAGGCCGCGAGTGCGATGCCCCACAGCGAGGCGTTGCGCAGGGTGCGGCTGCCGATGCGCCAAGCGGCGTGCAGCACGATGGCGGTGACGGCGGGTTTGATGCCGTACAGCAGCGCGGCCACCCAGCCCACCTGGCCAAAGGCCATGTAGACCCAGGACAGTGCGATGAGGATGAAGAGCGAGGGCAGCACAAAGAGGCCTCCGGCCACCAGGGCGCCGCGCGTGCGATGCATGAGCCAGCCGATGTAGGTGGCCAGTTGCTGGGCTTCAGGGCCGGGCAGGACCATGCAGTAGTTCAGGGCGTGCAGGAAGCGCTTTTCGCTGATCCAGCGCCGCTTTTGCACGAGTTCGCTGTGCATGATGGCGATTTGCCCGGCGGGGCCGCCAAAGCTGATGAAGCCGAGCTTGAGCCAGAAGGGCAGGGCCTGGGCCAGACCGGGCATGGCAGGCGCCGCAGTGACGGAGGGGGTGGCGGCCGGGGGCGCGCTGGCATGGGGCGGCGCCTGCGTGGCGGGGAGGGGTGTGGGCGCGTCGGCGCCGTCGGGGTGGGATGCGGTGGTGTTCATGCTGCAGTGGTAGGGTTGCCGGTGCTGGCGTATGCGGCGCTCAGGGCGTCAAACACGGTGTGGCTGGCGGCAAGCAAGCGGTCGTCATCGGGGTATTGGCGGTGCAGGCCCTGCAGCACGCGCTCCACGCCTGCCGCTTCGGGGGGAATGGTGCCGCCCATGTCCAGGGCGTGCACCAGGGTGCGCAGCGGCTCCAGGGCGGGGTGGCGCAGGGCAAAGCGCTCGCACAGCACTTCAAAGCTGACCCACTCGCCCACATGGCTGAAGGTGGCGCCGTCAAAGTCAAAGCCCAGGGCGTCGTTGGGGCATTGGCGCCCATCGCTGAGCCAGAGAAAGCGTGCATTGGGGTCGATGTGGCGCTGGATCAGCCAGGCGCAGGCGAGCCGGTCCACCCAGGGCCGCGCGCGCGTGGCCCAGAGCCGGTTCTGGTAGTCGGCGCGCTCCAGGGGTGCCATGCTGGCGCTGTGGGGCAGCGGTTCGCCCGCAGACTGGCGCTGGGCGCAGGCGCGCTCCAGCGCGCGCAGCGCGGTCTCGCAGCGGGATTGGGCGGGGCCGGGAAAGAAGTCGGTCTCGCCCAGCGCCTGCCAGGCTTTGCGCAGGCGCCGGGTGTTTTTCAGGGTTTGGCTTTGTTCGGTGTCGGGCAAGCCCGCCAGCGTGGCGGCAATGTCCTCTTGCAGGGCCGCGTAATCGGCGCTGCGGTCAAAGCGCTGGGCAAAGCCGGCGTCGGCGGGTTCCTGCACGGGCAGCACCAGGGCGGTGCCGCCAGCGGCCACGATTTCCTGTGCCAGGGTGTGCAGCAGGTCGCGCTGGGGCTTGCGCTCGGGCAGCAGGTAGACACCGTCTCGCAAGACGGCAGCGCCGCTGTTTTTGAGGGTGCGCCAGGCGCGCTGGCGCAGCGTGGCGTTCTCGGTGGGGAGGCTGGTGACGAGTGTGATCCACTTATTCATGCACTGAAGTCTACATGAATTTGTAGAGAATGGTGCAAACTTATGTGGAAGAGGTATAGGGGGCCTGCAGGGGCAGCACGATGTGGACTTCGGTGCCGACGCCGGGCAGGCTCTCCAGGCGGATCTTGCCGCCGAGCACGGCGGTGACGAGGTTGTAGACCAGGTGCATGCCCAGGCCGGAGCCGCCCTGGCCCATGCGGGTGGTGAAGAAGGGGTCGAAGACGCGCTTGAGGTCGGCGGCGGCGATCCCCACGCCGTTGTCGCTGAACACGAGTTCGGCGCTGTCGCTGCTGCTGCCTTGCCTGCCCAGCAGGCGCATGTGGCCATGGGGGCGGTTTTCGAAGGCGTGTATCAGGGCGTTGATGATGAGGTTGTTGAGTACCTGGCTGATGGCGCCGGGGTAGCTGTCCATTTGCAGCTCCGGGTCCACCGCGAGTTCGAGCCGGTGGTGGCTCTGGCGCAGGCGCGGGCTCAGGGCGGTGAGGGTGTCGGCCACGATGTCTTGCAGCAGGAAGACGCGCCGGCGCTCACTGGTCTGGTCCACGGCGAGCTGCTTGAAGTGGCCGATGACTTCGGCGGCCATGCGCAGGTTGCGCTCGACCACGTCGCCCATGTCCATGCATTCCTGGCTGAAGCGCTCCAGTGTGCTGCGTTTGAGCATGCCGGTGCGCACGTCTTGCAGGATCTGCTGGGCCTGAAAGCTCCAGGCGCTGGCCACGGTGAGGGCGTTGCCGATGGGGGTGTTGAGTTCGTGGGCCACGCCCGCGACCATGGAGCCCAGGCTGGCGAGTTTTTCCTGGTGCACCAGTTCGCTCTGGGTCTGGCGCAGTTCGTGCACCACCTGCGAGAGGTGGGTGTTGGTCTCTTCCAGCGCCTGGGTGCGCGCGGCCACGCGCTGTTCGAGCGCTTCGTTGGCGTCGCTCAGGGCGCGCTTGGTGTGCATGAGTTCGTCGACCTGCTGGCGCAGCCGGTGGGTGAGCCGCTGGTAGTCGTTCTGGATGTAGCCCAGCAGCGCGGTGGCGCGTTCGTTGCGCGAGACGGCGCTGCCCGCAGCGGTTTCGGCCTGGTCGGTCTGGGCGACGCTGTGCAGCCAGCCCCGGATCAGGGCCTGCGCGGTGGGGTCCAGGGGCAGGGGGATGCTGGCGTGCCAGGTGTGGCTGGACAGGGGCTGCACGCTGCAGGCGCTGCCCGGGGTGAGGGCGATGCCGACCATGCGCGTGGCATAGTCGGGCAGCACGGCCTGCAGTTCCTGCAGCGCGGGGACCAGCACCACCACCGGGCCTTGCAGCAACTGGCGCTTGGCCAGTGCCGTGGTGGTAAACCCGGGCGGGGCCGGGTCCAGCGTGGTCCACCAGGGAGCCGTTTCAGGCATGGGGGGTTCCGATCAGGAGCAGCACGTAGGTCATGTTGTGGAACAGGTTGCGCGTGTAGCGCCCCTGGTGGCGCAGCGGGCCGAATTCTCCCAGCGACGGAAAGCCCACCAGCGCGAAAGGGTGGGGCACGGCCTGCTCGATGGCCTGGACTTCGAATTCGACCTTGCCGCCCATGATGTTCTTGCGCCCGGCGCAGCTCACCAGCAGGCCGGCGCAAGGGGCAAAGCCGCTGTCGCGCACCACGTTGGCAATGCGGTAGACCTCGGCTTGCAGCAGTTCGGGGCTGGCCATGCAGACCTGCACCAGCTCGCCATCGACCACGCCGCCGTAGAGCGTGAGGCTGCCGTCGCTGGCGCGGTGCTGCTGCACCATGCCGCGCAGGCGGCGTTCGCCTTCGATGCTGGCGTTGGCCACGGTCAGTGCCATGCTGTTCTGGTCGCTGCGCAGGATCGGCTTGCCGGTTTCGTGCTCGACGAAGTCGGCGGCGGCCATGCCGTCGATCTGGGTGACCGATTTGCCGCTGGCGCCGGTGACGCGCCCGGCACGGCCCACCGGGGCGATGGAGTTGCCGATATGGACCTGGAAGTCCAGCGTGCCCTGCACCGCCAGCAGCACCACGGCGTCGTCCATGTGGCGCTGGTTGGCAAAGAGGCGGCAGATTTCCATGGTGCCGTTGTCGTCGGCGGCCAGGCCGCCGACCACGGGCACCTGCACTTCATCGCGCACCACTTCTTCGAGTTCGCTGGCGTCGGTGTGGAAGTCCGAGAGCAGGAAGTAGAACTGCGCCGACTCCCGCCCCATGGCCTGCTGGGTGCGTGCCAGCGCGCGGCGCAGGGCGCCCTTGGGGTCGTCGCGCACGCCCGCTTCGGCCACCACGTGCCAGCGCACGCGCGCGCTGCTGTTCAGGCCCAGCGCGCATGCCCCCAGGTCGCTGACGCGGTAGGTTTCAAAGAAGCCGTCGCCCGTGGAGCCGATGACCTGGGGGGTGTTGCTGCCCAGGCCGTCGTAGAGCCCGGCCAGGAGTTCGTCCCAGTTGTCGTACTGCGCGGAGCAGAACAGGAACACCACTTCGGGCTGGCAGGGGGCCAGTTCCAGGCCCAAGGCCAAGCCGGCGCGGTAGGGGTCGAGCAAGGCGGTGCTGGCGGATTGGCTGCGCATGGGGTGCCTCCGTTTGTTGTTGTGGCCGGGTGCCATGCTGGCACAGTGCGCGGGCGCTGGCAACTGGGCCGGGTGCAGGGTGGTTTTCAGCCCGTTGCCGCGTGCCCCAGCAGCCACGACGCAAAGGCCCGGAGCGGTGCGCGCGCCTCCTGCCCCAGGGGGGTGACGAGGCAGTAGCTGCGCTCCAGCGCGGGCACGGCGCTGGCCGGGGCGGCGCGCACCAGGGTGCCGCTGGCGAGTTCGTGCTGCACCAGCAGCTCGGGCACCAGGGCCACGCCCAGACCGGCGATGGCGGCGGCGCTGGTCATGGAGAACTGCTCGAAGCGCGCGCCCGCCAGGGCGTCGGGGGCATGCACGCCCTGGGCCTCGAACCACTGGCGCCAGGCGGTGGGGCGGGTGCTTTGCTGCAGCAGGGGCAAGGCGGCCAGTTCCTGCGCACTGCGCGCGCCGCTGCCGCCCAGCAGCGCCGGGCTGGCCACGGGCACGGTGCGCTCGGGCATGAGGGGTGTGGCCTGGGTGCCGGCCCATTGCTGCACCTGCTCGGGGCTGAGGGCGAACAGGGCGGCGTCAAACGGCGTGTCGGCAAACAGGAAGGGGCGGGTGGCGCTTTCCAGGTGCACGGTCAGGTCCGGGTGGGCCTGGCGCAGCGCGGCCAGGCGCGGAATGAGCCAGCGCGTGGCAAAGGTGGGCACGGCCGCCAGGCGCAGGGTGCCGCCGCTGCTGCCGCTGCCGCGGGCGGACATGGCGTCCAGCGTGTCCTGCTCCAGCGCCTGCAGGCGTGGCGCCACCTGGGCAGCGTATTCGCGCCCGCGTTCGGTGAGCACCACGCCGTGGCGCGTGCGCCGGAACAGGGCCAAGCCCAGGAAGGATTCGAGGGCGGCGATCTGGCGCGAGACCGCCCCCTGGGTCAGGGCGAGTTCCTGCGCGGCGCGCGAATAGCTCTCGTGCCGCGCTGCGGCATCGAAGCAGCTCAGGGCCTGCAGGGAAGGAATTTTGCGTCGCATGGTGTGCGTAAGTGTCACTTGAAGCGCCGCGGCGGCGGGGAAAAAACGTAGCGTACACCGGCCATTCATTGCGGGCTGGTGCCTGGATATTGCCCAATGTGCACATGACTTATTTATGAGTGTATTGAATATCTCATTGCAAAACAATCGTTTGCCTGCAAGGGGGGCGGGGGCTACCATGCGCGCCTCTGTTTGCAACCTCTGGAGACACCCCATGGCCCACGCTGCCTTCCACTGGCAAGACCCCTTTCTGCTCAACGACCAGCTCGACAGCGCCGAACGCCAGGTGCGCGACGCCGCGGCCGCCTATTGCCAGGACCAACTGCTGCCGCGCGTGACGCAGGCCTTTCGTGAGGGCAGCACGGACGTGGCGATTTTTCGTGAGATGGGCGAAATCGGTCTGCTGGGCCCGACCATCCCGGAGCAGTACGGCGGCCCGGAGCTGAACTATGTGAGCTACGGCCTGATCGCGCGCGAGGTGGAGCGTGTGGACAGCGGCTACCGCTCCATGATGAGCGTGCAAAGCTCGCTGGTGATGGTGCCCATCTTCGAATTCGGCACCGAGGCGCAAAAGCAGAAGTACCTGCCCAAGCTCGCCACGGGCGAGTGGATTGGCTGCTTTGGCCTGACCGAGCCCAACCACGGCTCGGACCCGGCCTCCATGGCCAGCCGCGCCTACAAGGTGGGCGGCGGCTACAAGCTGGTGGGCTCCAAGATGTGGATCACCAACTCGCCCATCGCCGACGTGTTCGTGGTCTGGGCCAAAGAGGTGAGTGAAGGTGGCACGGTGGGCCCGATCCGCGGCTTTGTGCTGGAAAAGGGCATGCAGGGTTTGAGCGCCCCGGCCATCCACGGCAAGGTGGGCCTGCGCGCCAGCATCACCGGCGAGATCGTGATGGACGAGGTCTTTGTGCCCGAGGAAAACGCCTTCCCCGAGGTGCGCGGTCTCAAAGGCCCCTTCACCTGCCTGAACAGCGCCCGCTACGGCATTGCCTGGGGCGCTTTGGGCGCGGCGGAAGACTGCTGGCTGCGCGCGCGCCAGTACACGCTGGACCGCCAGCAGTTCGGCAAGCCCCTGGCAGCGAACCAACTGATCCAGAAAAAACTCGCCGACATGCAGACCGAGATCGCGCTGGGCCTGCAGGGCTGTCTGCGCCTGGGGCGCATGAAGGACGAGGGCACCGCCTCGGTGGAGATCACCTCCATCCTCAAGCGCAACTCCTGCGGCAAGGCGCTGGACATTGCCCGCATGGCGCGCGACATGATGGGCGGCAACGGTATCAGCGACGAGTTTGGCGTGGCGCGGCATCTGGTGAACCTGGAGGTGGTGAACACCTACGAGGGCACGCATGACATCCATGCGCTGATTCTGGGCAGGGCCCAGACGGGGATTGCGGCGTTTTGATCGTTTTGAGCTTTTTTGCTTGGTGGTTGGTGGTTGGTGGTTGCGATTGCGATTGGCGGGGCGGGGTTGGCTGGGGTGTTGGGCTTGGCTTGGTGAGGTGGTTGGTGCTTGTTTGATTTTTTGCTTTGCCTGGCGGCTTCCTCACTGCGCCCACTCTCCCCCCGCCCTCTCGCCCGGCCGGGCGAGAGGGGGCTAACAGCCACCATTTGGCCGCGTGTGGAAGGGAAGAAGTACAAGCTGCCAGGGCGCGTGGGCGGTGGTGGAATGGTGCGCTATGTATTTCATAGCGGTAATCGTAGTGTTTACGCGGGCTGGAGGGCTAAAAGGCTTGTGGTTTGTGGGTTGGGGCGTGGTGGAGTGTGTTTGCTTGGTTTTTTGCTTTGCCTGGCGGCTTCCTCATGGCGCCCACTCTCCCCCCGCCCTCTCGCCCGGCCGCGCGCGAGGGGGCCACCAGCCACCATTTGGCCTCGTGTGAAAGGGGAGAAGTACAAGCTGCCAGGGCGCGTGGGCGGTGATGGAATGATGCGCTATGTATTTCATAGCGGCAATCGCAATGTTTACGCGGGATGGAGGGTTAAAAGGCTTGTGGTTTTTGGGGCCTGAAGCAGATACCCGCTCAGCCAGCCAGCCAGCCAACCAGCCCAGTCAAGCCAAGCCAAGCCAAGCCAAGCCAAGCCCAGCCCAGCCCCAGCCCCAGCCCCAGCCCCAGCCCCAGCCCAAAAGCTCCCCGTCCCAGTCTCCTCACCGCCCACGCGGCTTGGCCCTTTGTACTTCTTCTCTTCCACACGAGGCCAAATGGGGCTGTTCAGGCTCCCTCTCTCGCCACGCA
>JBQTHH010000091.1:0-13979 GCA_052390055.1 Rhodoferax sp. | reverse complement strand
CCGTGTATCTAGGCATTTGGCGGCGATTGACTCGCCCGAGCCATTGCAAATCAACCACTTGCGCGACCTCGACGCGCCGCAACCGGGGCCATGTGCCTCGGAACTGTCAAAGTCGGGTCTGAGCCTGAGAGTTTTTTGCCCGTGCCCGAAAGGCGCGTCAAAACGCCACGGATCGAGGCGCAAAGCACAGCCATAGCTCGGGCTATGGCGAGCATTTGCAACGATGAGCCGGGGGGTTTTGGCGTGCAAGGCGGGTATAGGCAAAAGGCTCTCAGGCCAGGCCCAGCGCCACCCCCGCGAACAGGGTGGCGCCGATCCAGTGGTTGTGCTTGAAGGCGGTAAAGCAGCCCGCGCGGCTGCGGGTGCGGATGAGCCGGTAGTGCCACAACACCTGGGCCGCTGCCACGGCCAGCGCCAACCACCACAGCGGGCCCACGCCCATGCTGCGCGCCACCACAGTCCACAGCAGCAGAAACACTCCATAGCAGGCCATGACGAAAGGCACATCCCAGCGCCCGAGGGTGATGGCGGAGGTCTTCATGCCGATCTTGAGATCGTCCTCACGGTCCACCATGGCGTACTCGGTGTCGTAGGCCAGCACCCACAGCAGGTTGCCCGCCAGCAGCCACCACACCTGCTCGGGCAGAGCGCCCTGCAGTGCCGCCAGCGACCAACCGCTGCCCGCGCGCACGGCCGTGAAGGCCATGGGGATGCCGCAACTGAAGGCCACCCCCAGCACCGCCTGCGGCATGGACACGACGCGCTTGGCAAAAGGGTAGGCCAGCGTTACCGCCAACGCGGCAAACGAGGCCACGATGGTCCAGGCATTGGTGCTCAGCACCAGGGCAAAGGCCAGCAGCGCCAGCACCGCGCCCACCGCCAGGGCCTCACGCACGCCCACGGCGCCGCTGGTGACGGGGCGCTGCGCGGTGCGCTGCACGTGGCGGTCGAAATCGCGGTCGGCGACGTCATTGGCGCAGCAGCCCGCGCTGCGCATGAGGATGGTGCCCAGCGTGAACACCCCCAGCAGGTGCCAGCCCGGGAAACCCT
This sequence comes from Rhodoferax sp., assembly GCA_052390055.1. GTDB lineage: Bacteria > Pseudomonadota > Gammaproteobacteria > Burkholderiales > Burkholderiaceae_C > Allorhodoferax. The sequence continues at coordinate 12,929 of JBQTHH010000091.1, read as the reverse complement.
TGGCGGCCAGCCACAGGGCGGTGAGCGTGGGCCACAGCAGCAGCAGCCAGCCCGCCGGGCGGTCCCAGCGGATCAGGTTCAGGTAAAGCGAGAGTCGTTGGCGCATGGAAGTCGGCATTTATCGAAGCAAAATTGGCATCTGTCCCGCGTGGAAATTGAATGTATAGCTATTGTTTTTATAGCAAATACGACCAACGCCCGTGGCTGCGGGGGGCCGCGGCTACAGACCGCGGACGGGGCGGGAGTACAGCGTCACGGACCATCAGGTAAGCCGCTGCACCCCGGGCAGCTCGCAGGCGTAAACGGCGTTGCGCAGCGCGGCGATGGCCTCGAAGCGGGTGAAGCTCTTGCGCCAGGCCAGCACCACGCGCCGCGTGGGGGGCGGGCCGCCCTGGGGCTCGACCACGGGCAGGTAGTGCACGGGGGCATCCTCGGGCGCCAGGTCCTGCCCCTGCATTGCCGCCGCGGGCACGCTCAGGCGCGGCACCAGGGTCACGCCCATGCCAGCGGCCACCATGTGCTTGATGGTCTCCAGTGACGAGCCCTCGAAACTGCGGCGTATGCCATCGGCGTCGCTGGAAAAGCGCGCGAATTCGGGGCAGACCTCCAGCACATGGTCACGAAAGCAGTGGCCCGTGCCCAGCAGCAGCATGGTCTCCTTCTTAAGCTCTTCGGCGCTGACGCTGGCGCGCCGGGCCAACGCATGGGTGCGGGGCACGGCGGCGACAAAGGGCTCGTCGTACAGCGGCGCCACGGCCAGCCCGGCTTCGGGAAAGGGTTCGGCCAGGATGGCGCAATCGATGTCGCCGTTGCGCAGCATCTCCATGAGCTTGACGGTGAAGTTCTCCTGCAGCATCAGCGGCATCTGCGGCGTGCGTGCAATCACCTGGCGCACCAGCGCGGGCAGCAGGTAGGGGGCGATGGTGTAGATCACCCCCAGCTTGAGCGGCCCGGCCAGCGGGTCTTTGCCGCGCTTGGCGATGTCGCGGATGGCGGCGGCCTGCTCCAGCACGCTTTGCGCCTGGCGCACGATCTCGTCGCCCAGGGGGGTGACGGTGATGTCGCCCGCGCTGCGCTCGAAGAGCTTGACGTCCAACTCTTCTTCGAGCTTTTTCACCGCCACCGACAGCGTCGGCTGGGACACGAAGCAGGCCTCGGCGGCGCGCCCGAAATGGCGCTCGCGCGCCACGGCGACGATGTATTTGAGCTCGGTCAGCGTCATGCGCCAAGCCTATCAGAACGCGACGCCGCTCTTCCTCAGTCCAAGGCCCCTTCCAGCCACTGCAGCACCGCCGGGGCGGCCACCGTGGGGGTGCTCAGGTGGTCGGCCTCGACCTCCAGGTACTGGTGTTTCGGGTTTGGCGCCAGCTTGTCGAACGCGTAGCCGCGCCCGAAGCGAAACATCGGATCCGAACGGCCAATGACCCACATCACCGCAGTGCCGGTGCCGATGCGCCCGGCGGTGTTCTGCATCTCGGCCTCGCCGTCCGGGTCGAAATACGACAGATAGCGCCGGGGCGTGGTGCGCAGCGTCAGGCGCCGACCCTGATTGACGTCGTTGAAGGCCACGCCGCCCTGCTCACCCTGCCCCTGCGCCACCAGGGCGCGCGCCTGCTCCACACTCTCGCGCAGCGCGGCAAACTGCGGCGCCGCCAGGATGGGGCGCAGCGCATGCCCCGGCGCCAGCAGGGCCAGGGCGTCGGCGTCCTGGTAGTGCGCGGCGTAGGCCAGCGCCGCCGGGCAGCCCATGCTGTGGCCCACCAGCACCAGCTTGCGCGCGCCCTGGGCACGCAGCGCGCGCGCGTGTTCGTGGATTTCCTGCAGCGCCTCGCCAAAGTCCTTGTCGATGTAGCGCGTCCGCGACCAGGGCATGTCGGGGCGGCGCACCAAAGCGGCGCGCGACTGCAGCAAGGTGTGCAGCGCATCCAGCGAGGGCGCCTGCGCGCTGCCCGGGTTCTTGCCGTGCAGCAGCACCACACCCCAGGGGCCGCTGGCCGCCGCCTGCGCGCCGGGGGCCAGGCCCGCCGCCAAGGCCGCCAGCAGCAATGGGCGCCGGCCCAGGCCACGCGCGGCGCCACTGTGCGCGCCGGGTGCGGCCACGCGCGCCGAGGAGGACGCAGGCCCGCCATCGTGCTGCGGGGCCGCCGCCTCGGGGCCGGGGAGTTGGATCGTGGTCATGGTCATGGTCGTGGGGCGTCAGATGTGGGCGCCGGCGTTGCGCCAGCCGTTCATGTAGGCCACGAGCTGGTCCAGCGCCGTGCCCCAACCCTGGTGAAAGCCCATGGCCTCGTGCTGCTCGCGCGCCTGGGCGCTGGCGTGCTGGGCCACGGCGCGGTAGTGCACACCACCGCCCTCGGCGCGCTCGAAGCTGAGCGTGCAGGTCATGAAGGGCTTGCCTTGGGGCCGGAAACCCGGCCCCAAGGCATCGGTCCAGACCAGGCGGTGCAGGTGCTGCACTTCCAGAAAGCAGCCCAGCGAAGCGTGCTCCTGCCCCTCGGGGCCGCGCATCACGGTCTGGAATACGCCGCCCGGGCGCAGGTCGATCTCGCAGGCGGTGGCCTGCCAGGGCTTGGGGCAGAACCAGTGCACCAGATGCTCGGGGCGGGTCCAGGCGTCCCACACCTCGTGCAGGCTCAGCGCCACGGTGCGCTCCAACACCAGGTCCAGCGCCGGATCAGCGTGCAGGGAGGAGATTTTCATGGTCTCGATTACTCCTATTTTTATAGCAACAAACCCAATAAACACGCGGGCCAAGTGCCAAAAACAAGCATCAAGCCTGGAGGTATTTGGCCTTGTCGCCGAGCCAGCGTTCGATGTGCTTGCGCGCCAGCGCGGGGTGATGGTCCAGCATGCGCGGCGCTTCAGTGCGGGCCCAGGCCAATAGTGCCTCATCTTCGCCCAGCTTGGCAAAGCGCAGCATCGCCTCGCCCGACTGGCGCTGGCCCAGAAACTCCCCGGGGCCCCGTATCTCCAGGTCGCGCCGCGCGATCTCGAAGCCATCGTTGGTGTCCACCATGGCCTGCAGGCGTTCGCGCGCGGTCTCGCTCAGGCGCGGCGCATCGCCCGTGGAGTACAGCAGCACGCAGGCCGACGCCGCCGCGCCGCGCCCCACGCGCCCGCGCAGCTGGTGCAGCTGCGACAGGCCAAAGCGCTGCGCGTTCTCGATCACCATGAGCGAGGCATTGGGCACGTCCACCCCGACCTCGATCACCGTCGTGCTCACCAGCACGGCAATGTGGCCCTGCGTGAAGGCGTCCATCACGGCGCGCTTTTCCTCGGGCGGCATGCGCGAGTGCAGCAGGCCCACGCACACCGGCGAACCATCGGGCAAGGTGGCGCCGAGCATTGCGTCCACCAGCTCGGCGTGGGTGTGCGTCGCGTTGGAGAGGTCCAGTGCCTCGCTCTCTTCGATCAGCGGGCAGACCCAGTACACCTGACGCCCGGTCTGCACCTGGGCGCGGATGCGCTCCATCACGTCCACGCGCCGACTCTCGTGCAGCACGCGCGTGAGCACCGGGGTGCGCCCGGGGGGCAGCTCGTCCAGGGTGGACACGTCCAGGTCGGCGTAGTAGCTCATGGCCAGGGTGCGCGGGATGGGCGTGGCCGTCATCATCAGCGAATGCGGCTCCATCTCGGCATGCGCCAACTTGCGCTTGAGCGCCAGGCGCTGCGCCACGCCAAAGCGGTGCTGCTCGTCCACGATGGCCAGCCCCAAGTGCGCGAACTGCACCTTGTCCTGGATCACGGCGTGCGTGCCCACCACCAGTTGCGCCTGGCCGCTGGCAATGTCCGCCAGCGCCTGGCGCCGCTCGCGCGCCTTTTGCTGGCCCATGAGCCAGGCGGTGCGCACGCCCAGCGGCTCCAGCCAGGCCAGCAGCTTGCGAAAGTGCTGGCTGGCCAAAATCTCGGTCGGCGCCATCAGGGCGCACTGCCAGCCCGCGTCGATGCACACCGTGGCCGCCAGCGCCGCCACCACGGTCTTGCCCGCGCCCACATCGCCCTGCAGCAGGCGGTGCATGGGCACGGCGCGCGCCAGGTCGCGCGCGATCTCCTCGGCCACGCGCCGCTGCGCGCCGGTCAGGGCAAAGGGCAGCGCCTGCAGCAGCCGCTCGTGCAAGGCCTGGCCTTCGGTGTGCACCATTAGGAGCGTGGGCGGCAGAAAGGCATCGGCTGCAACGGGTGGAGAAAAGTCCCACTTCGCACCCATTTTTCCGGCGGTAGCTACAGCTACCGTCCTCAAAAGTGGGCGCAAATTGGGCTCTTTTCCCACCCGTTTCGCTTCGACGCCTTCTGCCGCCCACGCTCCTAGTTGCGGCGCGCGCAGCTGGGCGCGTTCGCGCCGCGATTGCAGTTGCGAGAGCTGCTGCGCCAGCAGCTCCTCGGCCTTGAGCCGCTGCCAGGCCGGGTGGCTGTGGTCGCTCAGGGTCTGCAGCGACACGTCCGGCGTAGGGTGGTGCAAGAAGTGCAGCGCCGCACGCAGGGTCCACAGCCGCTGGTGGTCGCTGAATTCTTCCAGCTCGCCAGGCTCGAAGGTATCGCCCAAATCCGCCCGCGCCAGCCCCTGCAGCACGGCGCGGCGCAGCACGGGCTGGGACAGGCCCGCCACCGTGGGGTAAACCGGCGTCAGCGCCGTGGGCAAGGGGCCTTCGGCGGCGCGAAAGGCGGGGTGCAGCATGGCCCAGCCGCCAAAGCCGCCCTTGAGCTCGCCGCGCACCCGCACGCGCTGGCCCAGTGCCAGCGCCTTCTGGTGCGAGGGGTAGAAGTGGAAGAAGCGCAGCAGGCAGGTACCCGTGCCGTCGTCCAGCGTCACCAGCAACTGCTTGCGCGGGCCGTAGGTGGCATCGCAGCGCAGCACGCGCCCTTCCAGCTGCACCAGATCGCCCTCGCGCGCCTCGTCCAGCTTGGTGATGCGGGTCTCGTCCTCATAGCGCAGCGGCAGGTGCAGCGCCAGGTCGATGTCGCGCACCAGCCCCAACTGCGCCAGCGCCTTGTCGGTGGCGCTGGGTTTGGGGGGGGCGTTGGGGCGTTGGGGCTTCACGTGGGTGAATATAGCGGCGCCGGGGCCCGCTTTCTCTACAGCCACACCAGCCAGAAGTGGATATAAACAGGCGGGCCGACGACTCCACATTCGCCGCAAAGGAACCGTGCCATGACAAGAACCCTGGACCTGGGATGCGGGCTCAACCCCAAAAACCCCTTCTCTGCCGACGAGGTGTTTGGCATCGACATCCGCGACAGCGAGGATGGCCGCATCCGCAACGCGGACCTGGTGGTGTCCCCCATCCCGTTCGAATCGGGCTATTTCGACCATGTCACCGCGTTCGACTTCGTGGAGCATGTGCCGCGCCTGCTGTACCTGCCCCACCGGCGCCTGCCCTTTGTCGAACTGATGAACGAGATCTACCGGGTCCTGGTGGTCGGCGGCACCTTCCTGTCGGTCACGCCAGCCCACCCCCATGGCGCCGCCTATGTGGACCCGACGCACGTCAACTTCATCACCGAAGGCACCTTCCCGCTCTACTTTGGCGACGCCGACCAGAGCTCGCCCTGGGCGCTGATCTACGGTTTCAAAGGCGCGTTTCAGGTGGTTTCGCAGGAATGGCGCGGGCCCCATCTGCAGACGATTCTGCGAAAAACCCTGTTTGTGGACAGCCCCAGCTACCGCAATGGGCACTCCCCCATACCGGCGGGGCTGGAAGGCTGACCACGGCACAGCCCCCGAGGCAGCACGCTACGGGCGCCGCTTCACCCCCGCAGCCACGAACAGCGCCTGCACCACATCGCGCACCGTCTTGCGCTCTTCATGCGTCAGGGCCAGGTAGTGGCGCATCATCTCGCGGTCCTGCATGTTCAGCGAGGCGATGTGCTGATCGGCCTCCTCCACCCGGTACTGCCCTTGTGAAAGGCCAAACCGCAGTTCTTCCGGGCTGACCTGCAGCCAGTCCGCCAGCACGCGCAGCTTGTTCTGCATCGGTATGGAACGCCCTATGATCCAACTGCGCGCCGTGTGCGCCGTGATGCTCTTGCCCCAATAGCGCAGATTGAACTCGTGCGCCACCACCGTGGGCGACGGGCGCACGCCCGCACTTTGCAGCGCGCGCCGCAAACGCTCTGAAAAAGCCTGTGTCTCCGCTTCATGCTTTGCATTTGGCATGCCCTCGAACGTAGAAGGAACCAGCCCCAATAATGTAATCATCAATCACGATTTTTGTAAAACACAATTACAATTCATCCGACTTTCCCGGCGGCACAGCCGCCCCAGGAGACTGCCACAGGCCCCACCCGGCACCCGCTTTCATGAATGCACCGGCTCCATCGCACGACGCCCGGCAGGACCGACCGCCGCTTGCCGCCAGAACGCTGGTGGTGCTCGGCTGCCAGTCCATCGGCTTGTTCGTGGCAGGCAGGCTCAGCGCCGCCCCGCTGGGGTGGGCGCTGGGGCTGGTGCTGTTCGGGGTGGGCACGCTGCTGTGCGCCTGGCTGTGGCGCTCCCACCCCCCAAGCCCCTCGCTGCCCGCGCTCGCACAGGCGCTGCCGGACGGCCTGCTCTGCATCGATTCCCAGGGCCGCATCGTGCACGCCAACCGGGCCATGGAGCGGCTCGCTGGCGCCCACCCCGGGGGCCTGGCCGGGCGCGCGCTGGCCGAGCTGATTCCCATCGGCCAGCGCGCACGCGATCCCAACAAGTACGCCGTCCTGCACCAGTTGCTGTCACCGCAGGCCCCCACCTGCGCCACGGAGCACCAGCTCCTGCGCTGCGACGAGACACTGGTGGTGGTCGAGGTCGCCGCCAGCCGCTGGGCGGCGGGCGTACAGGGCGAATACACCCTGCTCAGTGTGCGTGACAGCAGCGCGCGCAAGCAGCACGAAGACACCCTGCGCCGCCTGGCCTGCCACGATGCGCTCACCGGCCTGTACAACCGCCGCCACTTTTTGGCGGAGCTGGACCAGGCGCTCGCCGCCGCCGCGCGCGGCGGGCACCGGGCCACCCTGCTGTACCTGGACATCGACCATTTCAAGCAGATCAACGACACCCACGGCCACGGGGTGGGTGACCTGCTGCTCATCGAGGCCAGCCAGCGCATGCGCGCGCTGCTGCGCCAGGAGGACGCCCTGGCCCGCCTCGGGGGTGACGAATTCGCCATCCTGGTCAGCCACGTGGAGGCGATCGAAACCGCCGTGCAAATCGCCGGAGAACTGCTCCACTCCCTGGGGCAGCCCTACCGGCTGGGCAGCCTCCAGCTGCACGCCAGCTGCAGCATCGGCCTGGCCTTTTTCCCCCAGGACGCGCACGACAGCGACGCCCTGCTGCACTGCGCCGACCTGGCCATGTACCAGGCCAAGCGTGCCGGGCGCGGCCGCTTCGCGCGCTACGAGCACCATGACAAAGCCCCCAGCGGCCCCGCGCCGCGCCCCTTGGCGCCATCCACGCCCATGGGACAATAGCGCCCCTTTCCCACTTGGCACGGGGGCGTCCCCCCCTCAAGCACCATGACCGATTCTTTCGCGCCCGGCGCGCGCGCCTTCACCCTCTCCGATTTCGATTTCACCCTGCCGCCGGAGCTGATCGCCCAGCACCCCGCGCCCGAACGCAGCGCCTCGCGCCTGCTCGATGGCCGCTACGCCGCGCCGGTGGACCGGAGCTTTCGCGAACTGCCTGGCCTGCTGCGCGCGGGCGACCTGCTGGTCTTCAACGACACCAAGGTGGTCAACGCCCGCCTCTTTGGCGAAAAGCCCAGCGGCGGCAAGGCCGAACTGCTGGTGGAGCGGGTGCTGCAGGGCAACCAGGTGGCCGCCCACCTGCGCGTAAGCAAGAAGCCCGCCGTAGGCACCACGCTGCGCATGGCCTGCGCTGCTGGGGGCGAAGACGGCTTTGGCGCCACCCTGCTGGGGCGCTGGCCCGATGCCGACGGGCCGCTGTTTCGCTTCGCGCTGCACAACGATACGGGCGACGACCCCTACACCCTGATGGAACGCCACGGCCACGTGCCGCTGCCGCCCTACATCACCCACGCCGACACGCCCGAAGACGCGCAGCGCTACCAGACCGTGTTTGCGCAAAACCCCGGCGCCGTGGCCGCCCCCACCGCTGCCCTGCACTTTGATGAAGGCGTGTTGCAACAGCTCGACACCCTGGGTGTGCAACGCGCCTTTGTCACCCTGCACGTGGGTGCCGGCACCTTTCAGCCGGTCAAGACCGAAAACCTGGCCGAGCACCGCATGCACCACGAGCGCTACCAGGTGCCTGCGGCCACGCTGCAGGCCATTGCCGACACCCGCGCGCGCGGCGGCCGCGTGGTGGCCGTGGGCACCACCACCGTGCGCACACTGGAGAGCTGGGCACGCAGCGGCGACACCCAGGGCGACACCGACATTTTCATCACCCCCGGCTTCGCGTTTGGGGTGGTGGATGTGCTGCTCACCAACTTCCACCTGCCCAAGAGCACGCTGACGATGCTGGTGTCGGCCTTTGCCGGTTACGAGCCCACCATGGCCCTGTACCGCCATGCCATTGCCCAGGGCTACCGCTTCTTCAGCTACGGCGACGCCATGCTGCTGGAGCGCGCGGCACCGGCCCAGGGCCAGTGAAGCTACAGGCTTTCAAGGCTTGGCGAAGTAGTTCACCCCGGACAGCCCCTCGTAATCCACGTCCTGGGTCCAGAAGGTGGCACCGTATTCCTGCGCCAGGCTGTACATCATGGCGTCGGCCATGGCCAGGCGGTGGCGCTGCGCGGCTTGCGCTGCAGCCACGGCACGCGCATCGGTGATTTCCAGCACCCGGCCCAGGCGCATCACGTCCAGGCAGGCGCGCACCATCTTGTCGGGCACCCGCCGGGCCAGCACGCGGTGGACTTCAAACAGAGCGATGACCGGCACCAGCAGGTGGGCGCGGTCTTCGATGGCCGGGGCGTACAGGTCGGCGCGGGCCGTGTCCTGCAAATACTCCAGCCAGCCAGACGAATCCACCAGATTCATTCGTACTCCTTGTACGGGTCTTTCACGATCACCAGATCGTCCGGGTTCAGGTTGTATTTCTTGAGCATGCCCCGGTACGCACTCATGGGCAGCTCGGGCTTGATCACCAGCTCGTGCTCGCGCAGCTCGAAACGGATGTGCGAGCCCGGCACAATGCCCAGCTTGGCCCGCATGGCCGCCGGCAGCGTGACCTGCCCCTTGCTGGACACCACAGCTTCCACCACAGTAGACATCGCCTTACCTCCAAAAAGTAAAGCAAAGTATAAAGTAAAGCAACCGCACACAGTCAAGTAAAATCACCCCATGCTGAACTTTGAAGTCCTCCACACCGACCCCGCCCGGCTTGACGGCAGCTACCGGGGTTCGCACGCCCGCCGGGGGCGCCTCACGCTCAACCACGGTGTGGTGCAAACACCCATCTTCATGCCCGTGGGCACCTACGGCACCGTCAAAGGCGTGATGCCGCGCAGCCTGCACGAAATGGGCGCGCAGATCATCCTGGGCAACACCTTTCACCTGTGGATGCGCCCGGGGCTGGACGTGATGCAGTCCTTTGGCGGCCTGCACCAGTTTGAGCAATGGGACAAGCCCATCCTCACCGACAGCGGCGGCTTTCAGGTCTGGAGCCTGGGCGCCATGCGCAAGATCAGCGAAGAAGGGGTCAAGTTCGCCAGCCCGGTCAACGGCGACAAGCTCTTTCTCACCCCCGAGGTGAGCATGCAGATCCAGACCATTCTGAACAGCGACATCGTCATGCAGTTCGACGAATGCACGCCCTACCTCTCGGTGGAGCCCAAGACCAAGGGCCAGCTCACCACCGAGCGCGAGGCGCGCAGCTCCATGGAGCTGTCACTGCGCTGGGCCAAGCGCTGCCAGGACGAATTTGCGCGCCTGAACAACCCCAACGCGCTCTTTGGCATCGTGCAAGGCGGCATGCACACCCACTTGCGCGACGAGTCCTTGGCAGGGCTGGAAGCGCTGGACTTCCCCGGCATCGCGGTAGGCGGCCTCTCCGTGGGTGAGCCCAAGGAGGAAATGGTGCGCGTGCTGCAGCACGTGGGCCCGCAATTGCCCCCACACAAACCGCACTACCTGATGGGTGTGGGCACGCCCGAAGACCTGGTGCTGGGCGTGCAAAGCGGCATCGACATGTTCGACTGCGTCATGCCCACGCGCAACGCACGCAACGGCACCCTGTTCACGCGCTTTGGCGACCTCAAGATCCGCAACGCGCGCCACAAGACCGACCCGCGCCCGCTGGACACCACCTGCACCTGCCACGCCTGCGCGGGCACCAGCGGCATTTCGTGGGACCAGGGCGGACGCGGCGGCTTTTCTCGCGCCTACCTGCACCACCTGGACCGCTGCGGCGAAATGCTCGGGCCCATGCTCACCAGCATCCACAACCTGCACTATTACCTGAACCTGATGCAGGAGATCCGCGACGCGCTCGATGCGGGCGCGTTTGGCGCCTTCGTGCAGCGCTTCCACGCCGAACGCGCACAAGGGGCCTGAGGCGGCCTAGACTGCATGCCTCGCTCCAGAGGAGGCTGCCATGCCTGCATCCCGCTGCTGCTCCCGGCTCTGCACCACTGTGCCCGCCCTGCTCTGCGCCCTGGCACTGCTGGCCGATGCAGCCCAGGCCCAGGGGCGCAACAAGCTCCGCGGCAGCCGCATGGCCGACCCGGTGGCGTTCTACTTCCCTGGCTATGACCGCAATGGCGACGGCCTGCTCGACCCCGCCGAGTGGGGGCCGCGCGGCAACTTCGCGCTGCTGGATGCCAACCGCGACGGCTTTATCGACCGCCAGGAGTTCGCCACCCTGTATGGCCGCTGGAGCCAAGGCTGGCAGTTGCAAACCCCGGTGTCCCCCAGCACCCCGCCGGTGTTCGACACCCGCCTGGAAGCCGACCAGCTCAGCCCCGAGGCAGTGGGCCTGCGCGCCGGGTGCACCCTGTCACGCATGTGCGAGGGCGGTGATGCCCTGGCAGAGGACATGGGCCTGATCGAAACCGGCTTGGCACCGCAATTCCCCCCCGACCATGTGTGCCCCGGCGTGGACGAGACCTATGCCGAACCCTACACCGACAAGACCGGCAAGGGCCGCCATGGCGGCATCGACATCCCGGTGGCCCACGGCACGCCGGTGCTGGCCGCCGCCGCAGGCACGGTGGTGGGCAAAATCGACAACGAATACCACGCGCGCGGCAAAACCCTGGTGCTGCGCCACAGCCCCGAGGACACCGGCCTGCCGTTTTGGACCTACACCGAATACGCGCACCTGGCCGCGCTGCCGCCCCAGGCCCTGGGCCAGCGCGTGCGCCTGGGAGAATCGCTGGGCGAGAGCGGCAATACCGGGGTCAAGCCTGGCGGCGGCGGCGGCACCGAGTCGGCGCGCCGCCCGGGGCTGCACTTTGCGGTCTATTACGCCCAGGACCCGCGCCACGCCCTGGTCCGAAACTATCTGGTGCCCGAGGGAGCGCGCTGGATGGACCCGCTGGCCTTCTACCGCCTGCAAGGCCCCTACGATTCCGCTGCCATGGCAGCCCTGTCCGCTGGGGACAAGGCGGTGGCCGTGGGCATCCTGCGCACAGACGGCAGCACCGTCCCCGCAAACACCTTGCGCATCTGGCCCTACCCCTGCCAGCGCAGCGCGGCGCCCGGGTAAACGGGCCCAGAGTCGCTGTAGGGTCACGCCTGGGCCCGCCACAAGCGCAGCGAGGGGCCGCCGCCTGCGCAGTCGATCGCGCTTTCAGTGGTGACCGGAGCAGCCGCAACCGCCACCGCCGCAGCCACCGCCCGCTTCGGGCAGGGGTTGGGCGTCTTCAGGGGCGGCGTTGGCCTGGATGGTGAAGTCGATCACCACGTTGCCGGGCTCGCGGTTGACGTAGGCGAAGGCGACCTGGTTGCCATAGCGCTGGCGCATCTGGTGCAGCAGCGGCACCGGGTCGTGGTCGTTCATGAAGCGCATGGTGTCGCCATCATCGAGCGACTCCAGAGCGCCAAAAATGGCGGCATGGCGAAAGCGCTTGGCCACGCCACGGGCGTCAAAGGAATACACCGGGCGCTCCACTACAGGGCTGTTCATCTTTTTTCTCCAAATACGCGGCCACCCCAATGTGTCCGACAAAGGTAAAACTCTAGCGCTTTTGTCGGAATTGGTTCTTGAGCCAGGTCAATTTTTCCGCAGCCGCATCAGGGTCAGAAAGTCTCCCAGTCCTCGCTCGCGCCGGAAGAGGCCGCGGCGGCGGGACGCGGCGCCGGTGCAGGGCTGTGCCCCACGGCCTTGGGCACCGCAGGGGCGGCCACGCGCGGTGCCGGCTTGGGTTTGCCGGGTGCGGCAAGGGGGTGCGCCACCGCCTTGGGGCGCGGCGCGGGCGCTGGCGTCAGCACATGCGCATGCTCCTGCGCAGCGTGGAGCTTGAACGCCGCCACGGTCTGCACCAGCTCCTGCGCCTGGCCCTTCATGCTGGAGGCCGCCGCCGCCATCTGTTCCACCAGGGCGGCGTTTTGCTGGGTTGTGTGGTCCATCTGGCTGATGGCCTCGCCCACCTGCTTGACGCCCAGGCTTTGCTCGGAGCTGGCGGCGCTGATCTCGCCCATGATGTCGGTGACGCGGCGGATGCTGGCGACCACTTCGGTCATGGTCTCTCCGGCCTGATCCACCAAGGTGGAACCATGCTCCACCCGCTCGACACTGGCGGTGATCAGGCTCTTGATTTCCTTGGCCGCTTCCGCCGAGCGCCCGGCCAGCGCGCGCACTTCACTGGCCACCACGGCAAAGCCACGGCCCTGCTCACCGGCGCGTGCCGCTTCCACGGCGGCGTTGAGCGCCAGGATGTTGGTCTGGAAGGCGATGCCGTCGATGACGCTGATGATGTCGCTGATCTTGCGCGAGGAGTCGTTGATGTCGCGCATGGTCTGCACCACCTGGCTGACGACTTCGCCGCCTT
>JBQTHH010000090.1:0-1757 GCA_052390055.1 Rhodoferax sp. | reverse complement strand
TCAGAACGCGCAACACCGCATCGGTCACGTTCGCCGGAACCCGCTCATATATTCATAGCGGTCACGTTCACCGGAATGTCGGTCACGATGCCGGAATCAGCGGTCACGTTCACCGGAATACGCAGCCATTTGCGTTTCGTTGCCCTGTACCAGGGCGGCGGGTGCGCCAGGACTGAGCTTTTCCGACACGGCCAGCACCAGCGTGATCTGCAGGTGCATGCGGCCTTCTTCCACGATAGCGGCGGTGCTGCCGTCTTTGTCCACGGGGTTGCGTGTGAGGTTGAAGCTGCGCACATAGCCCTGCGTGACCTGCTCTTGGTGGTGGTGGCACACCACGCCCACACCGTGCAGTTGCAGCGGCACACCAGCCTGGGCCAGCTTGCGCTGCAGCGCCCACATCACGCCCGTAAAGGCCGTGATGGATGGGAAGCCGTGCGTGAGCGGGCTGGCAATGGCGTTGGCGTTCTGGATGCGCAGGTGGGGCAGGACGAGGATGACTTGGGGTTGCTGCGGGCTCATGGGTTCTCCTCCTGCAGTGCCACCAACTCCGCATGCGTTTTGCGGATAGGGATGTAGTGCGGCGCATCCAGCTTGTCGCGCAGTTCGCGCAACTGCTGCTTGAACCCGTCTTCGTCGGTCAGCAGCACTTTCTTCCACTCGCGTGCTTCGGCATCACCCACGGGTAGCTTGTCGCGCAATTGCGCGTTGAGCCAGCCGGCAAAGGCTTTGCCGATGGCTGCGGGCCAATCCATGTACTGCCAGTCATGTGCAAATTGGGCTTCTTCGGGTATCTCTGCGCGCAGAGGGTCCAGCCAAAGCGCCTCCTCGTAGACCAGTTCTTTAAAGCGCTCGTCATCCCGGCTCCAGCCCGGTGGCAAGAGCTGTTGCAACTCGGCAGCCAGCGACACCAGCTCGTCCACCAGCGCGTCCAGCAGTTCCTCGCGTCGCTCACGGGTGGCCAGATTGGCGTCGGGGTCGGACTCCAAAAACACCCGCAACGCCCGCACCGTGCGGCGCACCTCGGGCCGGGCGATGAACAGCCGGTCAAACACCGAAGTGGCATGCACGGGCAGCCGCACCGCACTGGCTTGCCACTGCGGCGGCAGCGACGACAGCAGATAGTTCATGCCCCGCCGCTCACTGTTGAGCTGGCTGATGTTCTGTGGTTTCGTCCCGCCCATGTTCTGTACGGCCAGGCCGGGGTAGTCATGGAACACGCCGTCATGCATCTTGCGCTCGCGCCGCGCCTGGCGAGCGGCCTTGTTGGCCTCGCCAAAACGGTCTTCCTGCACCTGAGCATGCACCGCATGCGCCAGCGATGTGGCGTACAGCGGGGCCAACAGGGTGTAGTGGGCGTCGTCGCAGGCGTCGGGCCCCGTCAGCCAGTAGAGCTGCTTGGCCAATGTGTGGCTGCTGGGGCTTTCGGCACGCGGCTGGGTCAGCGACACGAAGGCATCGCGCAGCGCCTGGGCCTGTGCCGGGTCGGCATGCAGAGCAGCCAGTGCATCAGCATCGTGCACCAGCACGGCGGCAAGCAGGCTGCGCCCGTTCACTTCCAGCTTGAGCAGCTTGTACACGTCCAGCGCGGCAGCATTGCCCACCACGTCGCCCACAAAGCGCTCGCCCAGCGTGAAAGGGAGTGAGATAAATCAAACGGGGGAGGCGCGATAAACAGGGACGTAGTCCAACGTAGGCAAACGTAGTGGGACGGTCTTGCAAAAATAGTTTGCGCCGGATGAAAGAGGTTAAGGGACGCT
>JBQTHH010000089.1:0-6803 GCA_052390055.1 Rhodoferax sp. | reverse complement strand
AGACCGAGCAAGAAGCCATTGATGCGGCGAACAATACCGAGTTTGGCCTGGCGAGCTACTTCTACAGCCGCGACATCGGGCGCATCTGGCGCGTGGGCGAGGCGCTGGAGTACGGCATGGTGGGGGTGAACGTAGGCATCCTGGCCACCGAGCATGTGCCCTTTGGGGGCGTGAAGCAGTCCGGCCTGGGCCGCGAGGGCAGCCACTTCGGCATGGACGACTATGTGGAGGTGAAGTACCTGTGTGTGGGGGATGTGCTCAAGTGAGGGGGTACAACGGCCCGATAGGGTTACTGTCATAGGCGCAACCCCACTGCGCACGTTTCTGCCCATAATGTGCAATAGTTCTCAACCACAATGGGATGCACAGGGAGGCGATGATGAAAAAACGGCGTGGGTTGCTGCTGGGGATGGCGGGAATGCTGGTCATGGGCGGTACCTGGGGCCTGGAGGTTCCGCAAGGCAAGGTGGTGCTGACGATTTCCGGGCGCGTGGCGCAGACCAACCGCAGCGAGGGCGCGGGCCTGTCCATGGCCATGCTGGAAAAACTGCCGCAGCGCACCTTTCGCACCCGTACCCCCTGGTATCCCGAGCCGGTGGAATTCACCGGGCCCTTGCTGCGTGACGTATTGGCCCTGGTGGGCGCCCAAGGCAACACCCTGGTCGCGGTGGCGCTCAACGATTACAAGACCGAAATTCCGGTGCAGGACGCCCAGCAGCATGACGTGGTGCTGGCGCGGTTGATGAACGGCAAGCCCATGCCGGTGCGCGACAAGGGGCCCTTGTTCATCGTCTACCCCTATGACAAGGGTTTGGACGCCGAGGTGTATTACAACCGCTCCGCCTGGCAGCTCAAGCAGCTGACCGTGAAGTAGGCGCTGCGGGGCAGCCAGAGTGAAGCGCACCAGCAAGTCGCTGCTGCTGATCGTGGGCGGTCTGGTGGTGGTCTATGCCGCCATCGCCGCGGCGCTGGTGGCGCAGTACCGTGAACTGGAAAACGTGTCGGGCCGGGGCGACCGCGACATGTTGTGGAACTTCCTGCAGCTCGAAAGCGAGTATTTGCGCTTTTCCAACGCGGTTGCGCAGCACGTGCTCGAAGTCGACCAGATGCCGCTGGACGAGGTCAAGCTGCGCTATGAGATCTTCGTCAGCCGCCTCTCTCCGCTGCTGGGGGGCGACGTCGAGCACCTGGTCGTGGACAAGGCACGTTTTGTCCGGATGCGCGGCGAACTGGAAGTCTTCGTTGGCGAGACGGACCAACTGCTGGGCGAAAGCCCGAGCATCGTCGCCGATCCGGCCATGATGGGCCTGCTGCGCACGCGCTTGAATGGGCTGGGGCAGGCGGTGCGCGATCTGGTCATAGATGCTTCCCAGGGCTCGGCCCTGCTGGTGGACCAGCGCAGCCGGGAGATCCGCCAGCAGATGCATCTGACGGGCGCCCTCACGGCGTTCCAGGCCTTGTTGACCCTGCTCTTTGCGCTGGCCATGTTGCGCCAGGCGCGCCAGCGTGAGCGCGCCCAGGCGGCATTGCTGCAAACCAGCGTGGCGCTGGAAAAGGAGGCCGCCCAGGGGGCCATGCGCCAGCAGTTGCAGGAAATCACGCAGGCCTTGCCGATGGCGATCTTCCGCGCCCGGCGCGACGCCCAGGGGCACTTTGCCTTCACTTATTTCAGCGAGCCGCTGCGCGAGATCTGGGGCGTGTCAGCGCAGCAGGCGCTGCAGGACCCGGCCAGCCTGCAGCAATGCGTGTGCGACCGGGGCGCAGATGGTGACGTCTTTGCCCCCCTGCGCCAGTGCACGCCCGCGCAGGCCGACGCGGGCTGGACCCGCAATCTGCGCGTGCAACTGCCCGATGTGGGGCCGCGTTGGGTCAACGTTTCGGCGGTGGCCAGCGCGCAGGAGGATGGCGGCCTGCTGTGGACCGGCTACGTGCGCAGCATCCACGAACTCAAGCAACGCGACGAAAAACTGCAGGAGCTGCTGGAGCAGCAGCGCGTGATCCTGGACAACATGCCCGCAGGCATGCTGCTGTGTGCCGATGGGAAGGTCGCCCAGGTCAACCCGGCCTTGACCGACATGCTGGGCTGTGGCGACGACGCGCTGCTCGAATCGAGCCCGGCGCTGTTGTTCGGATCGCCGCAGGCGTATGCGGCGTTCACACAGGCGCATGGCGGCGCTCTGGACCAAGGGCAGACCGTGCGCTCCCAGGTGCGGCTGCAGCGCAGGGATGGCAGTGCCTTCGATGCGCAACTGGTGCTGCGCGCCGTGCCCATGGCCGGGCGCCTGCAGGCCAGCGTGTGGCTGGTGGAGGATGTGACCGAGCGGCTGCGGCTGCAGACCGAGCTGGACGACCAATTCGCCTTCCAGCAGGCGTTGGTGGAAACCATTCCCTACCCGGTGTTCTACAAGGACGCGCAAACACGCTTCCTGGGCGTGAACACCGCGTTTGAGACGACCTTTCAGGTGCGCCGCGAGCAGCTCATGGGTTTGCGCGTTGCCGATGCGGACTACCTCAGCCCGGAACGGCGCCAGCATTACCAGTCCGAGGACCAGGACCTGGTCGCCCAGGGGGGGAGCGTGCAGCGCGAAATGTCGATGCGCTTTGCCGATGGAAGCCTGCACGACATGCTTTACTTCGTGGCCAGCGTGCAGCGCCAGGGCGGTACCGTGGCGGGCCTGGTGGGCATCTTTGTCGACATCTCCGACCAAAAGGAGGCGCAGCGCCTGATGCAGCAGGCACGCGACGCCGCCGATGCCGCCAGCCAGGCCAAGGGCGATTTCCTGGCCAACATGAGCCATGAGATCCGCACGCCCATGAACGCCATCATCGGCATGAGCCATCTGGCGCTCAAGACCGAACTGACGGCACGCCAGCGCGACTACGTGCTCAAGATCCAGCAGTCCGGCCAGCATCTGCTGGGCATCATCAACGACATTCTCGACTTTTCCAAGGTGGAGGCCGGCAAGCTCTCCATCGAGCGCGTCCCCTTCAGCCTGGACGCAGTGCTGGCGCACCTGGCCAGCGTGGCCGGCGATCGCGCGGTGGCCAAGGGGCTGGAACTTATCTGCGACGTCGCAAGGGATGTACCCGACCAGCTATTGGGAGACCCGCTGCGCCTGGGCCAGATCCTCATCAACTACACCACCAATGCCGTCAAGTTCACCGAGCAGGGCGACATCACGGTGCGCGTGCGTGTCCAGCAGCGCCGAGGCGATGAGGTCCTGCTGCGGCTGGAAGTGCAAGACACCGGCATTGGTTTGACCCCTGAGCAGCAGGCGCGCCTGTTCCAGAGTTTCCAGCAAGCCGACAGCTCCACCACGCGCAAGTACGGCGGAACCGGGCTGGGGCTGGCGATTTGCAAGCGCCTGGCCGAACTCATGGGGGGCGGGGTGGGTGTGGACAGCGAAATCGGGCAAGGCGCGTGTTTTTGGTGCACCGCCTGGCTGGGTGTGTCGGATGCCGCGGCCCTGCCCCCGCAGCCGCGCCTGGACCTGCGCCAGCGCAAGGTACTGGTGGTGGACGACCACCCGGTGGCCGCGCAGGTGCTGACCGACATGCTCGCGGGTCTGGGGTTTCGGGTTTATGCGGTGCACAGCGGCCCCGAGGCCTTGCAGGCTGTCGCACAGGCCCACTCCAGTGCCAGCCCTTTCGACTTCGTCATGCTGGACTGGCGCATGCCGGATATGGACGGCATGCAGACCGCACGCGCACTGCGCGAACAGGGCGTACAGCCTTTGCCGCACCTGGTCATGGTCACGGCGCACGGGCGGGATGAAGCGCTGCAGGAAGCGCAGGAAGTGGGCATTCAGGAAGTGCTCATGAAGCCCGTGAGTGCCTCGGCCCTGTTTGACACCATGATGCGCCTGAGCGGCCAGGCGGCAAGTGCGGGCGGCGCGGTGGCGCCCCTCCCGTCCAGCGCGTACCAGGCCCTGGGACGTGTGCGTGGCGCGCGCCTGCTGCTGGTGGAGGACAACGCCTTGAACCAGCAAGTGGCCTGTGAGCTGCTGCAGGACGCCGGGTTTGCGGTCGATGTGGCGGAGAACGGCCAGGTGGCGCTGGAATCCGTGCTGGGGGCCCAGCAGGCACAGCGCGGCTACGACCTGGTACTGATGGATATGCAGATGCCGGTCATGGACGGCCTGAGCGCCACGCGCTGCATCCGTGCCACGCTGAGCGCCGACGTGCTGCCCATCGTGGCCATGACGGCCAACGCCTTGCAAGCCGATCGCGATGCTTGCCTGGAGGCGGGCATGGACGACGTGGTCACCAAGCCCATCGAGCCCGATGCGCTGTGGGCCGCGCTGGCTCGCCACATCCGCCTGCGTGACGGCCTGGGCCAGTCGCCCGCCAGCGCCCCGGCAACCCAGATGCCCCCCGAGCACCCCTCTTTGCCCGAGGGCATTGCCGGGCTGGACACCGCACAGGGCCTGCGCCGCGTGATGGGAAAACAAAGCCTCTACCAGGACTTGTTGCGCAAGTTCGTGCAGGGGCAGTCGGATGCGACGGCGGCGGCGCGCGCTGCCCTGGCTGCGGGCGATGCGGTACAGGCACAGCGCCTGGCCCACACCCTCAAGGGACTGGCGGGCAATATCGGGGCAGCGGATCTGCAAGAGGCCGCGGGCGCGCTCGAAAGCGCGATCAAGGCCGGACCCGGCGCCGCGGAGCTGGAGACCGTGCTGCACGCCGCAGAGCAGCGGCTGCAGGCCCTGTGCACGGCGCTGCAGCCCTGGGTGGCGGCCAGCGATCCGGTGGCCATTGCTGTGGACCGCAGCGCCTTGGCAGGTGTGTGCCGCGACCTGGCAAGCCTGTTGGCCGACGATGACGGCCAAGCCGGTGAGCTGCTGCAAGAGCACGCCGCGCTGCTGCAGCAGGCGCTGGGGCTGCACTTCGAGGCGCTGCGCAGCGCCGTGGACGGGTACGAATTCGACACCGCCTTGGGCCAGTTGCGCCAGGCCTGCCAGGCGCTGGACCTCTCTTTGACCTGAAAGACCGCCATGAACAGCCTGGATTTCACCGACAAGCCCACCGTGCTGGTGGTGGACGACACCCCGGACAACCTGACCCTGATGTCCGCCCTGCTGCGCGACCACTACAAGGTCAAGGTCGCCAACCATGGCGAAAAGGGCTTGCGCATCGCCTGCGGTGACAATCCGCCGGACCTGATCCTGCTGGACATCATGATGCCCGACCTGGACGGCTACGAGGTCTGCCGCCGCCTCAAGCAGGATCCGCGCACACGTGACATCCCGGTGATCTTTCTCACCGCCAAGTCCGAGGTGGACGACGAGACCCACGGCCTGGCGCTGGGCGCGGTGGACTACATCACCAAACCCATCAGCCCCCCCATCGTTCTGGCGCGGGTGCAAACCCACCTCACACTCAAGGCGGCGGCGGATTTTCTGCGCGACCAGAACACCTACCTGGAACAGCAAGTGGCGTTGCGCACACGCGAGCTGACGGGCATCCAGGAAGTCACGATCCTGGCCATGGCATCCCTGGCCGAGACCCGCGACACCGACACCGGCAACCACATCCGCCGCACCCAGCACTACGTGCACGCGCTGGCCCAGGCGCTGAACACCCACCCCCGTTTTGCCGATACCCTGTGTCCAGCCTACATCGAGCTGCTGTTCAAGTCGGCCCCCTTGCACGACATCGGCAAGGTAGGGGTCCCGGACCGCATCCTGCTCAAGCCCGGGCGTTTCACACCGGAAGAATTTGAGGTCATGAAACGCCACACGGTGCTGGGCTTCGAAGCCATCACACGTGCCGAAGCCGACCTGGGCCGTCCCGTGCCCTTCCTGTCCATGGCCAAGGACATTGCGCTGTACCACCAGGAGAAGTGGGACGGCAGCGGCTACCCCGAGGGGCGCCGGGGCGACGACATTCCACTGTCGGCACGCCTGATGGCAGTGGCCGATGTATACGACGCCCTCATCAGCCGCCGGGTCTACAAGGACGGCATGCCGCACGACAAAGCGGTGGCGATCATGGCCGAGGGGCGTGGCAGCCACTTCGACCCCGATGTGCTGGACGCCTTCATGGCGCTGCAGGATCGTTTTCGCGCGATCGCAGCCGAATATGCAGACAACGACGAGGCCCTGCAAGCCAAACAAGCTTACGCAGAAAGCGCCAGCGGGGGCGGGTCCAGCGCAGGCTGAACCCCAACCAGCCCCGGTACCGTCCTGCGGCCGCAGCACCAAAACATCGAAAACAGATCACCCCCGCGGCCTGCGCACTGCGAATGCCGCTAGAATGCCGAGCTACACGCGGGTGTAGTTCAATGGTAGAACGGCAGCTTCCCAAGCTTCATACGAGGGTTCGATTCCCTTCACCCGCTCCACTTCTCTCCATTCCAGATTCAAGTCTTGTGTTCACCACAGGCTTCTGGGTGCCCCCCCGTCTTAACGCAATCCCCGAACAAGGCTGGCCAGTTCCGATTGGCGCCGGACGCCCGTTTTCTCAAAAATGCGGCGCAAGAAAGTTCTTGCCGTTTCATAACTGATCTGGCGTGAATCGGCGTACTGCTGCCTGACGGTCTTTTGGGACAAGTGGCAGGGGGGTGTCGGGATCGGATGGTCGCGATGCCGAAGTAATCAAAATATTGACCATCTACAAAAAAATAAACAAAATCGCAAGTGTTTAGTTATTTTTTCGAACTTACCCCGTCATCCTAAGGGATCGTTAAGAAATTACTCGGTCAATGTCACCCTGATCGAATGCAGTAGTTCCAGTCGCCATGGAACTCGTTGCGATCGATCTTTATGGCGGCGTAGTCCGCGTCTGACACGACCAAGCCCTTG
>JBQTHH010000088.1:0-4468 GCA_052390055.1 Rhodoferax sp. | reverse complement strand
GCCAGATGATGTCGTCCTCGCGGTCGCGCAGGTCGTCGCTGACGTAGCTGCCGCTGACTTTTTCCAGGGTGGAATAGTCCAGCTGCTGCACCCAGTCTTCCTGCACAAAGCCGCGCAGCAGGTCTTGCACCGCCTTGGGGTGGGAGAAGACGTTCTTGTAGGCGTTGTCGTGGGGGGTCATGCGCGCCAGCGTAGCATGGAGCGGCTCACACGGCATGCGCAATGGCACGCGGGACGGTATGCGCACGAGCTACCTGCCGCCGCTCGGCGCCCCGCCAAACACCCCAGCGGGGCCGTCCCGTTCAGCGCCCCCCGCGGCAGGCGCTGCAGACCTGCTGCGCCAGCCGGTGCAGCGCGGCCCAGGGCCCGCGCGGCCAGTCGGGGTGGGGCAGGCCCTTGACGATGCCGTCCACCACATGGGCGTCCTGCAGCCACTGCGCCAGCTGCGCCGCGCCCAGGCGCGGCAGGGCGCGCTCCATGAGGCGCTCGCGCGGGCCCCAGACGCGGTTTTCGCGCAGGGCCATGGGCAGGGGCTTGCCCTGCGCGAGCGCGTCCTTCACGCGCTTGAGGGTGCGGATGTCTTCGGCCAGGGTGTAGTGCACCAGCACTTCGGCCTCGCCCTCGGCCTGCAGTCCGTCGAGCATGCGCTGCACGCGCGCGCCCTGGCCGGAGAGCACGGCCTCGCTGAGCTTGAACACGTCAAAGCGCGCCACGTTGAGCACGGCGGCCTCGATCTGGTCGAAATCCAGCACCGTGTGGCCCTGCTCGGGGGGGTAGAGCAGCGCCAGTTTCTGGATTTCCTGGTGCGCCGCCAGCAGGTTGCCCTCGACCCGGTCGGCAAAGAACTGCAGGGTGCGCTGGCCCGGCTCGCCCTCTTGCACGCGCTGGCCCTGGGCCGCCAGGCGCTGGGCGATCCAGAGCGGCAGTTGGGCGCGTTCGACCGGCTCCACGGCCATGCCCACGCCATGCTGTTCCAGCGCCATGAACCAGGCCCCGGTGCGGGTGGCCTTGTCCAGGCGCGGCAGACGCACCAGGGTCAGTGTGTCGGGGTTGGCGCTGGCGCTTTCGGCCAGTTGCTGCAAGGCGGTGCTGCCGTCCTTGCCGGGCTTGCCCGTAGGGATGTGCACCTCGACGATCTGGCGCGCGCAGAACAGGCTTTGCGCACCGCCCGCGGCCAGCACCGCGCTCCAGTCGAAATGGGCCCCGGCCACGGTGAAGCTGGTGCGCTCCTCGAAGCCCTGGGCCCGCGCACAGGCGCGGATGGCGTCGAGCGCCTCCTGCACCAGCAGGGCCTCGTCGCCGTGCACCACGTACAGCGGGCGCAAGCCGCGCTGCAGGTGCGCGCCGAGCTGGGCCGGGGACAGTTGCATGGCAGCGTTCGGGCCTGCGTCAGGGCCGCGCCGGGGCGGGGCCCAGGTCCTGCACGGCGGCCAGGCGGCGCAGGATCTGCTGCACCGCGTCGGCCTGCATGTCGCGGTACAGCGCGGCCTGCTCGGCGTCCTTGGCCAGGGCGGCGGTTTCGCTGTAGCTCAACTCGCGCTGCTGGGCGATGCTGGTGCTGGGAATGAGTTCGCGCCCCTGCGGGGTGCGCAGGCGAAAGCGCACCTGCAGGCGCAGCTGCATTTCCAGCACCTGCCCGGACGAACCCACGCCCACGGTGGCGCTTTCGCGCGTTTCGTCCAGCAGCTCCAGCAGCACTTGGGGCGACTGCTGCGGCGTGCGCACCCGCGCGCCGAGCTGGCGCACCAGGGCGGCGGCGATGGCGCTGCCCGAGGCTGGGCTCACCGCCACGGTGTCAAAGGCGTACTGCGGGGCGCCGCGCAGACGAAAGCCGCAGCCGCCCAGGGCCAGCGCGCCCAGGGCACCCAGCCCCGCGAGGAAGTGGCGGCGTTGCGGCACCGGCGCTCAGACCACCACGTTGACCAGGCGCCCCGGCACCACCACCACCTTCTTGGGGGCGGCACCGCCGCTGTGCTGGGCGAAGGCCTCGCTGGCCAGGGCGGCGGCCTCGATCTGCTCCTTGCTGGCGTTGGCGGCCACCTGCACGTTGCCGCGCAGCTTGCCGTTGATTTGCAGCACCAGGGTGATTTCGTCCTGCGCCAGGGCGGCGCTGTCCACCTGCGGCCAGGGCGCGTCCAGCAGGTCGCCCAAGGCAGCGGCATAGCCCAGCCCGGCCCACAGGGCGTGGGCCAGGTGCGGCGTGGCCGGGTACAGGCAGCGCAGCAGGATGCCAAAGCCCTCGGCCAGGGCCGCGCCCGCGCCGGGTTCGTCCACGGCCTTGAAGTCCTCCAGCGCGTTGAGCATCTTCATGGCACCGGAGACCACGGTGTTGTACTGCATGCGCTGGTAGTCGTAATCCACCTGCTTGAGCACGCTGTGCATTTCGTGGCGCAGGGCCTTGGCGGCCTTCGACAGTTGCAGGTCTTTTTGGCCCCCAGCCCGCGCAATATAAGGGGCTTCTGCTACCAAATTCATAGCACCGAGCTTCACGCCGAAATTCCAGACGCGGCGCAGGAAGCGGTAGCTGCCCTCCACGGCGGCGTCGTTCCACTCCAGCGTGGCCTCGGGGGGCGCGGTGAACATGGTGTACAGGCGCGCGGTGTCGGCGCCGTACTTTTCGATCAGGGCCTGCGGGTCGACGCCGTTGTTCTTGGACTTGGACATGGTGCCCACGCCCTCGTAATCAATCGGCGTGCCCACCGGCAGCAGGCCATCGCTGCTCTCTGCCGGATTGACCAGGCGGGCGCCGACGACTTTGCCAGCCGCGTCCAGCACGTGCTCCACATCGTGCGGCCAGAAATAGTCCTTGCCGCCCTTGGCGCTGCGTCGGCTGTAGATGTGGTTGAGCACCATGCCCTGGGTGAGCAGCTTGGTGAAGGGCTCGTCCACCTTGACCAGCCCGAGGTCGCGCATGACCTTGGTCCAGAAGCGCGCGTACAGCAGGTGCAGGATGGCGTGCTCGATGCCGCCGATGTACTGGTCCATGGGCATCCAGTAGTCCGCCCCACCGGCCACCATCTGCTCGGCGTTTTTCGGGTCGCAGTAGCGCATGAAGTACCAGGACGAATCCACGAAGGTGTCCATGGTGTCGGTCTCGCGCCGCGCCGGCTGGCCGCAGCAGGGGCAGACCACGCCCGCATGGAAGGCTTCGCTCTTGACCAGGGGGTTGCCCGAGCCGTCGGGCACCAGGTCTTGCGGCAGCACCACGGGCAGGTCTTTTTCCGGCACCGGCTGCGGCCCACAGGCGCTGCAGTGGATGATGGGAATGGGCGTGCCCCAGTAGCGCTGGCGGCTGATGCCCCAGTCGCGCAGGCGCCAGGTCGTCGTCTTCTCGCCCAGGCCCTTGGCGGCCAGGTCGGCGGCCACGGCATCGACCGCCGCCTTGTAGGCCAGACCGTCGTACTTGCCGGAGTTCACACAGACAGTGTGCTGCTTGTTGCCATACCAATCAACCCAAACGGAAGCATTGAACACCAACGAAATGGCAGCATCGGCTGACGCGCCCGGTGCAGTAGATGCAGCGGCACCCAAAGCCACTACCGGCTTGATTTCAATGCCGTATTTCAAGGCAAAGGCAAAGTCGCGCTCGTCGTGCGCGGGCACGCCCATCACGGCGCCGTCGCCATAGCCCATGAGCACGTAGTTGCCCACCCACACCGGCACCTGGGCGCCGGTGAGCGGGTGTGTGACCACCAGCCCCGTGGGCAGGCCTTTCTTTTCCTGCGTGGCCAGCTCGGCCTCGGTGGTGCCGCCGTGCTTGCACTCTTCGACGAAGGCAGCCAGGGCCGGATTTGTGGCCGCTGCGTGGGTGGCCAGCGGGTGTTCGGGCGCCACGGCGCAGAATGTCACGCCCATGATGGTGTCGGCACGGGTGGTAAAGACATACATGCGGCCATCGCCGATCAAAGCCCCGGCGGCGTCGCGGATGCCGTGGGTGAAGGCAAAGCGCACGCCTTCGCTCTTGCCGATCCAGTTCTCCTGCATCAGGCGCACGCGCTCGGGCCAGCCGTCCAGTGTGGCCTTGGTATTGCCTACCTGCACGTGGTCGAGCAGCTCTTGGGCGTAGGCGGTGATGTGCAGGTAGTAACCGGGGATTTCGCGCTTTTCCACCAGGGCGCCGGTGCGCCAGCCGCGCCCGTCGATGACCTGCTCGTTGGCCAGAACGGTCTGGTCCACCGGGTCCCAGTTCACGATCTGGGTCTTGCGGTAGGCGATGCCTTTTTCCAGCATCTTCAGGAACAACCACTGGTTCCACTTGTAGTAGCTCGGGTCACAGGTGGCGACTTCGCGGCTCCAGTCGATGGCCAGCCCCATCGCCTGCATCTGCTTTTTCATGTAGGCGATGTTGTCGTAGGTCCACTGCGCCGGCGGCACGCCGTTCTTCAGTGCGGCGTTTTCCGCCGGCAGGCCGAACGCGTCCCAGCCCATGGGCATGAGCACGTTGTAGCCCTTCATGCGCAGGTAGCGC
>JBQTHH010000087.1:0-25947 GCA_052390055.1 Rhodoferax sp. | reverse complement strand
CGGTGGCCGTGGCACAGGTTCGGGGGCCAGGCGCGCGAAAGCGCGCTTCGTGGTCTGACTCGCGGGCGATGTCCGAACGCAGCGCCCGCAGGGCGAGGAGTGAGTTCGACCGCGCTGGCCCCCGGGCCTGTGCCACGGCGGAGTCGGCGCAGCCGACCGCCGCAGTGGAGCCCGAGCCGGGCAGCGCCTGACGCGGCATGGACGGGACAGCCGTGTGTCCAAACCACGCCAGCAGCGCCTGCCATGGCACAGACGGGACAGCCGTGTGTCCAGACCACGCCAGCAGCGCCTGCCACGGCACAGACAGGACAGCCGTGTGCCCAGACCACGCCAGCAGCGCCTGCCATGGCACAGACGGGACAGCCGTGTGTCCAGACCACGCCAGCAGCGCCTGCCACGGCACAGACGGGACAGCCGCGTGCCCAGACCACGCCAGCAGCGCCTGCCACGGCACAGACGGGACAGCAGGCCACGCCAGCAAGGCCTGCCATGGCGCTGGCGGGACCAACTTGTGCATCCCGGCGCGCCGCTGAAAAGGCGCCGCGGCGCGCTTGCGTGCGGGGCGCGAATGCCGTCCAATGCAGGCGTGGCACGGCGCGTCTGCGCACCCTTGCCGCCAGGGGAACACCGCATGAACTCTGCCCCATCCGCTGCCTCCACCCCCGCGCCACCCGTGGCGGCTGAGGCCGCCAGCGCCGCACCCGTCGCACCCGTCGCACCCGCCGCACCCGTCGCACCTGCTGCATCCACCGCACCTGCCACGGCGCCCTCTCCCGGGCAGGTGCAGCAGCGCTTGCAGATATGGGAGCACCTGTGCGGCCAGGCCAGCCGCATGTTGCGGGTGGAATCGATTGATGCGGCCTGGGTGGAGTCCATGCAGCTTTTTACCGCTTCGGTGCGCGACACCGCGTGCCAGGACCCGGACCTGGCCCTGTTCGTGCTGATCCAGGCCACTGGGGCGGGGCCGCTGGACCATTACAGCGAGCAGCACGCCATGCTCAGTCTGGCGGTGTGCGAACTGGCGGCGCGCTGGATGGAATGGAGCGTGCAGGAGCGCCAGGCCCTGGCGCTGTCGGCCATGACCATGAACCTGAGCATGACGGTGCTGCAAAACACCCTGGCCGAGCAAAAAGGCCCGATGACGGCGGCGCAGCGCGAGCGTGTGGCCGGGCACGCCGGCGCCAGCGCCCAGATGCTGCAGGACGCTGGCGTGGACGATGCGCTGTGGCTCTACGCGGTGCGCCACCACCACGTGGCGGCCACGGGGCCGGACGTGGCCAGCGACGAGGGGGCCGCCACCCGGCTGGCCGAGCTGCTGCGCCGGGTCGATGTGTACACCGCCAAGCTCAGCCGGCGGGGTTCGCGCGGCTCCATCACACCGGCCATCGCCGCGCGCGACGCCTGCCTGGGCCCGGGGGGGCATCCCGACAGCATCGGCGCCACCTTGCTGCGCGTGATCGGCCTGTATCCCCCGGGGACGTATGTGGAGCTGGCCAATGGTGAAACTGCGGTGGTGGCGCGCCGGGGCGACAAGGCGCACACCCCCATCGTGGCCAGCGTGCGCCGCGCCGACTGGGGGCTGATTGCGCCGCCCCTGCGCCGCGACACCGCGCGCGCTGGTTTTGCTGTGCGCAAAGGGGTGGAGCCTGCGCAGGTGCGTGTGCTGATCGACCCCCAGCGTGTGCTGGGCTGCGCCTGATTGCCTTTCTGAATCAGCTGTCGGCTGATCGCTTCGCTCCGACCAGGGTGTTTGCACCGCCTGCGGTTTTGCGGCAGTGCGCCAAGGAGTCGCTCGGACCGGGCGGGCGCATGTGTTGGCCTGTGTGGGGCGCCGGTGGTGGGCGCCTCCCGCCGCGAACGCAGGCAGGTCAGCGCGGCACCAGGCGCACCTGCCAGTTGTGCTCCTGGTGCTGCAGCGCCAGCAGGCGGTCGATGTTGGGGTGGCTGCCGGGGTGCTGGCGCGCGGTCTCGGTGTGTTCGGAAAACAGCGCCAGGCCCTCGCGGGCGGCGGCCGCGCCGATGGTGCCGCCGTGGCGCTGCGCCAGCGCGGCATACACGCGCAGCGCGCCGCTTTGGCCGGGGCGGTTTTCCAGCCGGGCGACGACCTGGCCCGCGCCGTCGAGCAGCTCCAGTGCCGCCAGGTGCTCTGTGGGCGCCAGGGTGAGCAGCAGCTCGGCAAAGGGCAGGGGGGTCGGGTCCATGTCCGGCTCGTGGCAGGCCACGCACAGTTTGTTGCCGTCCGGGTCACGGAAGTAGGCGCCGTAGTAGTGCGGGTGGTACTCGGGGCGCGGCCCCGGCGCACCCTCGCAGGGTGCGCCCTGGGCCCGCGCGGTGGCGTAGGCGCGGCGCACCAGCGCGCGGCTGGAGGCCATGAGCGCCACCATCTGGCCGTTGCCCGGTGCGTGTTCGCCCGCAAAGGGGCGCCCGATCAGCAGCAGCGGGCGCGGCCCCGGCGCGCTCTGCCACCCGGCCCAGGGCCGTTCGGGCTCGCAAAAACGCTCCTGCACCCCCAGCACGCCCAGCACGGCGCGGTAAAAGGCCAGGGCGCGTTCAAAGTCGGAAACACCAAGAAAGACGTGGGACAGCATGGCATCTCCATTCCTGCGGTGTGACGGGCGTGATGGACAGGCGGTTGCCCCGCTGCAGCAGGCGCATGCCCGCCAGCGCTGGGTGCTGGCGCAGCTCGGGCAGGCCCAGCAGCCGCGTCTTGCGCAGTGCCTGCACGTCGCGCAGCAGCCAGCGCGGTGTGTCGGGTTGGGCGCCGGGGTCGAGGTAGGGTGAGGCGGGGTCGAACTGGGTCGGGTCCGGGCGCGGTTCGGAGGCCACCCGTGCCAGCCCGGCAATGCCTGGCTCGGCACAGCTGGAGTGGTAGAACAGCACACCGTCGCCCACGCGCATGGCGTCGCGCAGGAAGTTGCGCGCCCGGTAGTTGCGCACGCCGGTCCAGGGCACGGTGGCCGCAGGGGCGGCCAGGGCGGTGTCGATCGAGCACTCGTCGGGCTCGGATTTCATCAGCCAATAGGATGGCGCGGGGGCGTTGGTCATGGTGCATCGGGGCGAACCCGGGCAGTGTAGGCGCATGCCCATGACGCCGTGCGCCTGGGCACAATAGCCGCATGCACCACCCACAGCCCCCCAGCGTGCGAGACCTACTGCATGCACACCATCGGCCCGCCAGCACGGCAGCGGCCAAGCCGCGCGTCCTGCTGGCCGGAGCCACCGGCGCGCTGGGCTACGAGGTGCTGCGCCTGCTGGCCGGAACCTCGGACCACGGGGGTGTGCAGGTGCTGGTGCGCGAGCCAGTGCGCCCGGGCCTGGCGCGCGTCGAGCCGGTGTGCATGGACGCTGGCGACCCTGCGGCCTGGCCCCTGGTGGCAGCCGAGGTGGGGGTGGTGCTGTTTGAGCCTGCCCGCCTGTTTTACCAGCGTGAGCGGGCGCTGTGGGTGCCCACGCCCGCGCAGCTGCCCGCCCTGGCGCGCTGGATGCATGCCTGCGGCGTGAAAACCCTGGCCGTGGCCCTGCCCCATGACCCCGGGCGCCGGCCCGTGGCGCTGCAGCACGGCCTGACCAGCCTGGACGAACAAAGCGTCAGTGCCCTGGGCTTTGAGCGCGTCCTGTGGCTGCGCTGCGCCCAGGCCGGTGCCGGTGCAAAGGCTCCATCCAGGCCTGCAGGCGCGTTTTCACGCCTGCTGCACGCTTGCCAGCGCCTGGTGCTGTCGGTGCCCGGCTATATGCTGCCCCAAAGCCAGCGCCCGGTGCGTGCGGCGCACGTGGCCGCACTGCTGGCGCAGGCGCTGCGCCAGGCACCGCCCGGTGTGCATGTGGCCAGCGCCGAGCGCCTGTGGCAGGTGGCGCAGCTTGGCGCTGCCCAGGTGGCGAGCCAATGGCTGGGGCCCGTGCCCCGCTGAGCCAGCCCCACGGGGGCGCACAGCCGGGCTTGCTATTTAATAAGCATTGTCTTAATATTTACCAAGATTTTTCTTGGTAAATGGAGAGCTATGCCTACATCCGCCCAAACCACTGCCGCGCAATTGCGCGTGGTTTCCATGGTGCTGTCGCGTCAGTTCCGGGCCGCGCTGCGCCGCCAGGGCCTGAGCCATGCCAGCATGAGCGTGCTGGCCGAGCTGCGCCGTGGCGGCGACATGAGCCCCACCGAGCTGGCGCGGCGCGAGGGCGTCAAACCCCAGACGCTCACGCGCTTGCTGGCCGAACTGCAGGCGCAGGGCTGGATTGAGCGCCGTCCCAACGCCGCCGATGCGCGCCAGAGCCTGGTGGCCCTGAGCCCGCAGGGCCGCGAGCGGCTGCACAGCGCCGTGGCCAGCGCCGAAGACGCCCTGGCGCGGGTGCTGCAGCAGCACACCAGCGCGCCCGACCTGGCCCTGCTGCAACAGGCCTGCACCGTGCTGGAGCGCGTGTGTGACCTGGTCTGGGAGCAGGGAAGCGGGGGGGCATGGTGAGCGCCGCCCGGCCGCCCGAAGGCGCGAAGGCCTCCGTGGGGCTGAGCGCTGCGGCTCCCGCTGTGCCTGCGCACAGCGGGACAGCGCGAAGAGACGGCGCCTCTGGCGTCGGCACGTCCAGCGACCCCAACGCAGTGGGGGAGCGTGGGGGCATGGTGAGCGCCGCCCGCCACGCATTGCAATTGGGCGCGGGTGTGGTGCTGGCCTATGCCGCGGCCGCCGCGCTCGGACTGCCAGAGCGTTTCTGGGTGGTCATGACGGTGCTGATCGTGATGCGGGTAGACCTGGGCACCACGCTGGACGCCGGGCGCGAGCGTGTGTTGGGCACCGTGCTGGGGGCGCTGTGCGGCCTGGGCGGCGCCTATGCCCAGGCGCAGTGGGCCGAGCCCGGCGGGCTTAGCCTGGCTGTGGTGGCGCTGCTGGCGGCCGCCAGTGCCGCCTGGGCGCCGCTGCGCAGCGGCGCCGTGGCAGCGCTCATCGTGCTGGGCGCGCAGGCCCTGCCGGGCGTGTCACCGCTGCAGGCGGCGGCCCTGCGGGTGGTGCAGATCGTGCTGGGGGTGCTGGTGGCGGTGGCCGTGGTGGCCCTGAGCGCACGGCTGCACACCCAGCAGCGGCTGCTGCAGGGCTGTGCGCGCGTGCTCGAACGCATGGCCGCGCTGCTGCAGCACGTGGGGCAGGGCGGTGCCTGGGCGGGCGACCCCGGCGGCGCACGCAGTGCGGCCCTGCGCCAAGCCCTGGCCGCTCTGGCCTGGCTGGCCGACAGCGCAGACCGCCAGCTCCACCGCCGCCAGCGCAACCAGGCCCGCTGGCGGCGCCTGCGCGGCGCGCGGCAGCGGGCCCCCGCCGCGGCGCACCGCCGCGTGGAGGGCACCCCCTACCGCCAGGTGGTGGGCCTGACCGCCCAACTGGTGCAGCACACCGTCGCCCTGGCGCGGCTGGCCCGCCAGCCCCTTCGGGCCCCCGGCGCAAGCCAGGCCGGTGACGGGGCCACAGCGCAGCAGGCCCGCGCCAGCCTGGCCGCTGCCGCCCAGGCGCTGCAGGCGGCGGCGCAGCGCCTGCACGGCGGCACCGCACCCGACTGCACGGCCTTGCATGCCGCCATCCGGGCCTGCGCCCAGCAGGTGCCGCTGTGCACCTTGAGCGGGCCGCTGCAGCTGTGCGCCCAAGACCTGGAGCAACTGTGCGCGAGCCCGGTGCTGCCACAGTGCGGCGCCGCCCCCGGCTAGCGCACGCTCACCCGCACCTCCAGCACCCACTGCCCCTGGCGGCGCTGCTGCAGCGGCAGGCCGAACTGCTGCTGGCTCTCGTCCGATGCGGTGCTGGATTCACCCACCGCCGTCCACTGCTGCAGCGGCAGCACCACGGTGCTGCGGGCCTGGGCGTTGGCGGCCATGGCGGGGTTGGCGAGTTCGGCAAACAGGCTCAGCTCCACCCATTCGCCGCCGTCCCAGCGTGGCTGGGCCCAAAAGCCGGTGCGTGACTCCAGCAGGGCGGTGCCGGGCAGCAGCAGCACCTGGCCCGCGCGCAGGTAGCTGCTCCAGACCCGCAGCGGCGTCTGCGTGCCCAGCCCCAGGCGCACCGCGCGGCCATTGAGCACCAGGGCCTGCTGCTGCGCGCGGGTGTCGCTGCGGCTGGAGCGCTGCTGCAGCGGCTGGGCGAGCGCCGGATCCAGCCCCCGGGTGTCGGCTTCGCTGCTTTGCACCTGGCGCACCTCGACCAGCAGGTTGCGCAGCGGAAGGTTTTCTTGTGCTATTGAATTGGTAGCAACAAGACCAATGAATACGCGGGCCAGAGGCCCAAAAAGGCAGTGTCTGCGACGCATGGGGGGAAGCCGACGGTGGGGGTGCCGGGATGATACGCCGGTGCGCAACGCAAGCGGCGCCGCTGGCGGGATAATGGCCGCTTTGCATCAGCGGGAGCAGGGCAGGTGAAGGGGCTACGGTGGTTGATGGTCGGGTGGTGGCTGTGGGCCTGGAGCCTGGGCGCCGGGGCACAAAACGGCGCAGCGCCTGCGTCTGCGGGGGCGTCGGCGCCGCCCAAGGAAAACACCTATGTCCTGGGCGACTCCATCGCCTGGGGGCTCTCACTGGATGGCTTCGAGGCCAAGCTCAAGGCCCGCACTGGCGGTGAGGTCCGCATCAACTTCGATGGCGCGCGCTCCATCACCACGCCAGGCAACCAGATCAAGCAGTCCGCGCTCGATGCCGTGGAAAAAGACCAGGGTGCCATCGCCCAAAGCCAGGTCATCGTGCTCATCCTGGGCATGAACCAGATGGAGGGCAATTTCGCCCAGGCGCAGCAGCAGCTCATGGCCCGCCTCAAGGCCATCGCGCCCAGGGCGCGCTACTTCTGGGTCGACATTGGCGCCACCATCGCCCCGCAGGTGCCGGGCTGGAACGAGCGCAACCGCGCCATCTACAAGAACGCCCCCGTGCTCGGCTACGAAGTGGTCAGCCGCTACAAGGCCATCTTCGGCCCCGATGCCGACCCGCTCAACATCACACCCGGCAAGAACTTTGCCGACTGGCCCACCGAGCCCGGCTACGGCGGCCCTGGCAACGTGCACGGCATGTACGCCGAGCTGGGCGCTGCGCTGCTGCAGGCCATCGCGCCGCCTGCCGCGCCCAGCGCTGCCTGCCGCGCCAGGCTGGCCCAGAGCAGCTATGTGCTGGGCGACTCCATCAGCTACGGCCTGGTGCTCGACGGGCTGGAGGCCCGGCTGGAGCAGCAGCTCGGCGGCAAGGCGCGCATCAGTTACGACGTGGGCCGCTCCATCACCCACCCTGGCACCAACATCGCCAAGACCGGCATGGAGAGCCTGGAGCTGGACCGCGCCTTCATCGCCCGCGCTGGCGTCGTGGTCGTGGTGCTGGGCACCAACCAGAGCGAACCCGACTTTGACCAGGCCCAGCGCGCCTTTGTGGCGCGGCTGCGCGAGATCAACCCCCGCGCCCAGCTCTACTGGGTCGACATCGGCGCCACCATCGCCACCCAGGCTGCGGGCTGGAACGCACGCAACCGCACCATCTACGCCAACGCCAAGGAGCTGGGCTACAGCGTCATCAGCCGCTACAAGGCCATTTTTGGTGCCGATGCCGACCCGCTCAACATCCCGCCCGGGCGCAACTTTCCGGGCTGGATCAGCGAAGATGGCTTTGAAGGCGCCCCGGGCAATGTGCACGGCATGGGCGACGTGCTCTCCAAGGCCGTGCTCCAGGCCCTGCCCAAGCCCTTTGCGAATCTGGCCCCGGGCGCGTGCCCGCCCTGAGCCGGTGAGCCCATCCGCCGCACCCGCCATGCTCCTTGACAAGCCCCCCGCGCACCCTGGCGCCAGTGCGCCAGGGCAGGCAAGCCACCGGCAGCACGGACCCCGTCTGGCGCGCGGCCTTTGAGCACGTTCTGCCACCCGCATGATGTCTCCCACCGCATTGGACGCCCATGCCTTGGCCCTGCTGGGGGTCAGCGCCTGGGGCGCCGGGGTGCTCAACGCCATCGCAGGCGGCGGCAGCTTCCTGACCCTGCCCGCTCTCCTGGCCGTGGGCGTGCCGCCCATCCCCGCCAACGCCACCAGCGCGCTCGCCGTGAGCCCCGGCTACCTGGGCAGCGTCTGGGGTTTCCGGCGCGAACTCGCCGCCCTGCCACGCACCACGCTGGGCCGCGAAACCCTGGTGGCCGCCGCGGGCGGCGTGGCCGGCGCCGTGCTGCTGCTGCTCACCCCGGCGGCGCTCTTTGCGCGGCTGGTGCCCTGGCTGCTGCTGCTGGCCACATTGCTCTTTGCCCTCGGGCCGCGCTGGATGCGCAGCCATGCCCCACGGGCCACCGCCCCCGCAGCCGACCCCGGGCCCGCTTCTGAGGCTCGCCCGGCAGGTGCGGCAGCCTCCGCCGCCCCCCATATGTCGGCCACCGCAGCGCCCGGTGCGCCGAGCGTCCCAGGCGCGCCGCGCCCGCGCTGGCACCTGGCGGCGCTGGCGCTGGTGTGCGTCTATGGCGGCTACTTCAATGGCGGTCTGGGCATCCTGCTCATGGCCTTGTACACCGTGGGCGGCGAGGCGCGGCTGAACACCGTCAACGCCCTCAAGAACCTGCATTCGCTGGTGCTCTCGCTGCTGTCCGTGGCGGCCTTCGTGCTGGCCGGGGTGATCGAGTGGCGCGCCGGCGTGCTCATGATGGCCGCCGCCACCCTGGGCGGCGCCATGGGCGCCCACTGGGCCCGCCTGCTGCCCGCCGCCGTGGTGCGCACGGCCGTCGTGCTCATCGGCCTGGGCATGAGCGCCGTGTTTTTTGGGCGCAGTGGCGCCTGATGGGGGCTTCTTATCGCAAGGACAAGGCCAGCGGAATGCTCAGCACCCCCAGCAGGGTGGATGCCGTGACCAGCCCTGCCACGTAGGGGCCGTCGTAGCCCATGCGCGTGGCCAGCACATAGCTGCTGGAGGCCGTGGGCAGCGCCGCAAAGGCCAGCAGCACCGTGGCCTGCAAGGGCGCCAGCGCAAACACCCAGGCCCAGGCCGCAGCCGCCAGGGGCAGGGCCAGGTGGCGTATGCCCAGCACCGACAGCGCCAGCACCCGCGCCTTGCCCAGCGCCGCCAGTTGCAGGCCCGCCCCCGCGGCCATCAGGCCCAGCGCCAGCGATGCCGCCCCCAGCCGCGCCACCGTGGGCTCCAGCCAGGGTGGAATGCGCAGCCCCAGCAGCGCGCCGCCCAGGCCCAGCAGCGTGGCGATGATGAGCGGGTTGCGCACCAGCTCGCCCAGCAGGCTGCGCTGCGCGTGCCGCGCCATCGGGTACACCGCCGCGATGTTGAACAAGGGCACGCACACCCCAATCAGCAAGGCCAGCAGTTGCACGCCCGCAGCGCCCGCCACGCGCTCGGCCAGTGCCAACCCGATGAAGGAATTGAAGCGAAAGCCTACCTGCGCGCTGGCTGCGTGCAAGCGGCTGGGCACAAAGCGGCGCAGGCCCGGCAGGTGCGGCAGCGCATAGGCCAGCGCAATGCCAGTGCCCGCCAGCGCCAGCGTGGCCCCCAACAGCCCCGATGCCGCGCGCAGGTCCAGCGGTGACTTGATGATCGAATAGAACAGCAGCACCGGAAAGAACAGGTAATACACCAACTGCTCCACCTGCTCCCACACCCTGCGGTTCAGCGCCGTGAAGCGGCACACCAGGTAGCCGCAGGCAATGAGCGAAAAGTCCGGAAACAGCAGTTGAACGTAATACAGCACAAAACAACCCGAAAAAACCGCATCTTGCCCGCGTATTTATTGGGTTTGATGCTATGAAAACAGGAGTAAATGGGCCGCCGCAGCGGCGTCAGAGCAGCCCAACTGTAGCGGTTGGCGCGCAGGTCGTGTGTGGCTGGAGAATAGGTGTCGAGGCCAACGTGGTTAAGGCCTGCATGGGCCACAAACCAGGTCCGGAAAAATCACCGAAAATGCACGGCCTTCCGCCAAATTCTGCAATGAGTGTCGAGCCAGATCCGACTGCATTGCCAGAATGGGCACTACTCAATGGAGATGACATGACCAAGGGAATTTTGCTGAGCGTAGACGACGAAATGGTGGTTCTGGTGGCGCTGAAAGAGCAGTTATGGAACGCCTTCGGTGATCAGCACATCATCGAGATTGCGCAAAGTGGCGAAGAGGGGCTGGAAATTCTGGACGACCTGGTGGGTAGTGGTTATATGCCCCTGGTCATCATCTCCGATTGGTTGATGCCCGGCATGAAGGGGGACGAGTTCCTGATCGAAGCACGCAAGCGCTTCCCTTACGTGATCACCGTAATGCTGTCGGGCCAAGTGGATCAGGCTTCTGTAAGGCGCGTGCGCGAGGAGGCGAAGTTGCACGAGTTCATCGCCAAACCATGGGACGGCGAAGCCTTGATCCGCTGCATCAATGAGGGGCTGGCCGGTTTTTCATCTTCCTCCAGCCCCAGCACGAACGCACCCGCTGCCTGAAAGGGGGGCGAAGCGGTGTGCGGCCTCACACCGCCATGTGGTATGGCAGATATACCTTGATGGTGGTTCCAACGCCGGGAGTGCTGTCCACGTCTATACGCCCCTGGTGCTTGTCCACAATCTTCTTCGCAATATCCAGGCCGAGGCCGCTGCCTTCTCCTGCTGGTTTGGTGGTGAAAAACGGCTCAAATATGCGGCTGCGTATTTCCTCGGGGATGCCACAGCCGGTGTCTGACACCGAGACCACGGCACAGCCGTTTTCGCGATACAGGGCGATGGTCATTACACCTTTATAGGCCATGGCCTGCAGGGCGTTGTGTACCAGGTTGGTCCAGACCTGGTTCAACTCGTCCGGGTGGCACAGCAAGGCGGGCAGATATTCATAATGGCAGACCAGCTCCACAGCATGTTTTATCTGGTTCTGGTAGATCGTCAAAACGGTTTCTATGCCATCACGAAGATTGGCGCTGGTCATTTCGCCAGAGGCGTCCATGCGCGAGAATGACTTCAACGCAAATATGATCTTGGACACCCGATCCACTGCTGTGTTGATATTGCTGGTGCTGTTGACTATGGATGCAATGCTCTGCGCTGTTTTAAGAATGAAATCGCTTTGCGGGTGCCGCAACAGCTCCAGATAATCCGCGAGCGCGTTATGGGCGCGCAACTGAACGAGAATATCGGCACGGTTGCGTGCGTCTTCAATTCCGGCTTCTTCCAATTGCTGTGTCACCTCGCGCTTGAGTGAGCGCTCTTCCCGCGTGGTCATTACGCTGGCACTTGCCTTGGTATGCCCGATGAGCTGTAAGAAGCGTTCGCGCAAGTCTTGATCCAAGATCTGGAACACAGTGGGCAGATTGTGCAGTGTCCGCTCCAGCGCATCTGCAATGCGCTGTCCGCTGGATTTGACGGCACCAATGGGGGTGTTGATCTCGTGTGCCACATTGGCCACCAATTGCCCCAAGGAGGCCATTTTTTCAGAATGGATGAGTTGGGTCTGTGTCAGGCGCAGGTCTTGGAGCGTGGCCTCCAGGGTATGGTTGCTCTCCGACAGCGCAAGTGTGCGTTGTTCCAGGTCGTGGTAGGACTTGTCCAGTGCCTGGCTCTTTTCCAGCAACTGGCCACTGACATACTCCTGCTTGTTCAAGGTATCCTGCAATTGCTGGGTGCGCTCGTCCACCTTTTGCTCAAGACCTTGGTTGAGGTGCTCCAACTCACTCTTGGCTTCTCTGAGCTGACGGTTGTACTCTTCGACTTGCTCGATTTTTTCCCGAATCGAATCGCGCATGTCGGAAAAACTCCTGGCCAGAATTCCCAGTTCGTCCTTGCCGCTGGTATCTATGGTGCGGCCAAGATTGCCTTTTGCAAATTCTGCAGCCACCAGGCTCAACTCCTGGATCGGACGACTCCATTTGGTCACCATCAGCCAGGAAATCAGGGTCACACCCAGCATGATGAGAAATGACAGCAAGGACAAGACCTTGATGGTCTCCTGGATCTTCAGTGTGGTTTCCGTGTGCGGGATGTTGATGGATACATAGCCCAGAACCATATTGTCATACTTCAATGGAACCAGCAGGGAGTCGTAATAAGCGCCTTTGGTGTCCCGCAGTTGCATCATCTCCTTATTCATCAAACTGGTTTTTTGCAAATCCAGATCCGGCATGGATACCGCACCTACGCCCGTCTTTCCAGATGCATCGTAGAGGTTGAAGTAGACCCCCATTTCCTTGTCGAGATCGTGCAGATCGAAGCCCATGCCCTTTTCGAAAACGAAGGAGCCGATGTGGGTGGGCTTCCCGATGCCGGATACGTCAACCGAGTAGTCCAAATGTGCGACCAGAATCATCTGGCCATTTTTTCTCTTCAGCAGGTATTTTGCAGAAGGCGTGTAGGTGAGCGGGAAGAGTTTGGGGTCGTCAATGACATTGCGGCCAAAGGCAAGCCGCTGAAAGTGCTGACCATCTTCTATCTGGACCAGGTTTCCTAAATTCTTGCTGAAGTACAGAGCCAGCGTTTCCGGTCCTTCGAACTTGGGAGCGAAATAGAAGCCAAAGCTCTCCAGGTCTCCTTTTTTGGCCAGCAGGTCGCGGTAGATGTCGAATGTTCCAGTGAAAGACAGGCCGATCTCGAGGGTCCATCCCCTGCCAACGGTCTGCAAGGTCTGGATCGCCAAATCCTTTTCGTTCAGGAACGCGTTGAACTGTCTTTCTAGCCCTTTGGGGCCTTCCGAAAAATTTCTCTCAAAGCTGGCAAGGGCGGTATCCAATTTTCTTTGATTTTCCTTCTTGGTCTGGGAGACGTTCAGAAAGGACGCACCTATCGCAGAAATGACCGAGGTGATGAAAACGATGATGCCGACGTAAATGACCGTATTGGTGCGGATCGAACTTCTTTTCACATCAAACCTTTGCTATCACCCGGTGTTTTCTTGCTGGCGCGGAAAAATGCTTACTTTGGATAGGCATTGGGGCGGGCCGCCCAGGACTTGTAGATGGTCCGCTGCTTGTCAACACCTACCGCCCTGGTCAGTCCATCCCAACTGGCGGCAACCTTGTCCAAGGCGGCTTCTGGTGACACCTCGCCGACAAAGGCGGCGTTCAGACCCTCCGTCAATACCCGCTCATAGCGGTTGATCTGGTAAAGAAACAAGTCGGGCATGCCGGTGTTGCTGGCCTTGGCCAAGGTGTCCAGATACTGGGGCGCGTTGGGCCAGCGGCCACGGTACTCCGTGCTTTGGTAGTGGCTGATGCGGTAGGGGTCTCGCAGGCTGTAGGGAATCTGCACCCGCTCCAGGCTGATCTTCTTGCTGGTGAGCCATTGGATGAACAAGTAGGCTGCTTCTTTGTTTTTGCTTTGCGAAGAGATCGACAAGCCAAAGCCCGCAGCCATGCCGGAATAGCCGCCTGGGGGAAGCGCATAACCGACTTTTCCGACCACCTTGCTCTTGGGAACCCAGGAAAGCTGCTCGGTGTCTGTGCCATACCCTTCCGCCCAACGGCCCATGGGGGGCCAGAACTCGGTCATGGCCAGCTTGCCGTCGACAAAAGCGCTCAACACGTCCATGAACCCCCATTTGCCCGCACCCGGGGGCATGGTTTTGATCCGCTCCACCAGTTCGCGCAAAGTCTTTTTGCCGATTGGGCTGTTGATGGTGGTCTTCATGGTTTTTTCATCAAAAAAACGTCCGCCATTGACACGGAAGCGTTCTTCAAAAAAATAGAAAGACAGGCTATCGTGCATCATCGCGCTGCCGTAAAGCGCGGGTGCATATTTGTTGGTGAAAAAGGCGGAAATCTCATCGAATTGTTTCCACGTTGTAGGCGGTGCCAACTCGTAGCCATACTTTTTCTTGAATGCGGTGCGGTTGGCAGTGTCTTCAAACAAATCGCGTCGGTAATACAGAGTGAGCACGTCGCCATCGTCTGGGATGGTGTAAACCTTGCCGTTCCACTTCATCCAATTATTCTTGAAGCTAGTGCCAATATCTTCCAGTTCCTGAGCGTAGTCGTACTTGGTGAGATAGGGCTGCAATGGTTCCACCGCACCCAGTTCCACATAATCCGGCAGACTGCTTGGAACAATATTGATCAAATCGAAGGCGCCAGATTTTTTGAAGAACTCACTCTCCACCACTGGGTACATGTCACCGATCATGTGCTCAACCACATTGATTTTGATGCCGGTCAATTTTTCCCACAGAGGGCCTGAGTACAACAATACCTCTTTGGCCATCAGGCCCTTGTTCCAGGTGACATTGAGCGTCTGGCCACGGTACTTTTGCGCAGCCTTGACCGCCTCATCCGCCTTGTCTTCGGCTGCGTAGCCGAACTGCATGGCACCCCATAACAACGCTCCTACGAACAGGCACAGCCACTGTTTTTTCGTATTCATAAATTCTTTCAGAAGATTGAGGTTGAGTCCGCCTTGTTGGGCTATTTGCCAGCCGTTGTGCATCGGTGGCGCCTGTATGGATCTGCAAATCAGCGTTTGTTTAGCAGCTCGTGCAGGTTGAACGGAACATAGCCGCCATATTGGGCCGGAAAATCGTTGATAGCCAGCCAGAAGTCACCCGATTCCGGGTAAGAAATCAGGCTCCACATATTGGCAACATGGGCTTTGAATTCTCCCAACGGTGGTTCAGCCTGGAAGGTATAGTCGGGATACATGGCACAAATGGTGCACAAAATATTGTTGGTCCAGGACGGCAGCTCTTTGGCGCGCTTCATTTGGGTGTAGGGGTCAAAGCGGTCACTCATGATGAGTTGTGCATTTTCGACCGTGATATTCCCGTAATACTGATGAATCAACTCCGCATAGCGCTGGTAGCGGCTCGGGGCTTGTACATAGAAGTTATAGGGGTCCTTCAAGCTTTCTTGCCAGTCTTGTATGGTGGCAATGCTCTTGAGCTGGTTGACCTTTTGCTGGTCGGCCACCATGTTGTAGCCGGAGTACCCCTCCCAGCCTGGGTAGCAGTTGGAGTGATTGCTTTGCCACAGCGCCTGTGTGTCGGCCATGGGATAGCGTACGCACACCCTTTTGGCGGAGGCCTCCACCACCGCAGCCCTTTTTTGTCTGGCGTCCGCCACATGGTAAGCAATGCCGGTGCAGCGCGGGTATTCATGAAAAATGCATATCGCATCATCCACCGTGCTGGCGTGGGTGAGCAAGAGGCGGGTGAAGACGCCAATGCCACAACCCTCCATGGTTTCGTCGATCATGCTGTTGAGCTGGGTCATCATTTCAAAACCCACCTCGTTGAAACCGCCATCCAGGCCAATCATGCCGGGATAGGTCATGAACATATGGCCATGGCCCTCGTTCGGCGCAGCAACCACCATCATGCGGTTTTCCAATTGCGCCGGCATATTGAAATTGTCTTCATCCTTGCAGAAGATCATCTTGCCGTCGCCACCGGCCCACTCACCCCAAGCACAGAAGCTGCTGCAGCCCCCCGCTCCCGACACAATCCGGTCCAGCGGGCGCTGGGCGCCTGAACCATTGGGAGTCCAATAGTCGGGGTGGGTATAAATGCACCACTGATCGTAATTGGTATTCCAGAGCAATATTTGTTTCAGGCTGACCTCTACGCCTGCGTCATTGGCGCCATCGGTAATACCCTGCATTTCTTGCATGAGCTCTTTCGGCACAAATGGTTCTGCTTTCTCCTGGCCAATCCACATCAGTGCCATGGCCTCCTGCAGCGTCTTGCCAGTTTGGGCCGCAATATAGGCCTGGGTTGCCAGCAGCGTCTGGTTGATCATCTGCCAGATCCCAGCAGCCAGCAGGTAACCGTGCTGGTATCCCATTTCGTAGGGAGAGCCTTTGATTTTTAAAATTTTGACGCCTTTTTGCTCTTCAAAAGAGGCTTTGCTCAGAATATCATTTTTTTTCATCATCTCTCCTTTGGTGGATAAATTGTTCCAGGGGGTCAATGCGCAGCCGTGCGTGCGCAGCCTGGATATTGCATGGAAGGTAGCCAGGTTTCAGCCAGAGCAAACCTGATTGCGTCCATTGTTTTTGGCTTGGTACAGGGCGGAATCAGCACGTGCCACGATCGACTTAACGTTGTCCCCAACACAATAGGTACTCACCCCAAAGCTGGACGTTCTGTGCCCCACCATGGCAAATTGGTGTGACTCGACGGCTTGGCGCAGCTTCTCCGCCACCGTTAACGCTGCCGTAGAGGGGGCGCCGTGGCAAATTACCAGAAACTCTTCGCCACCCCAGCGTCCTACAAGGTCGGTGGTGCGTACATGGTTGCGCAGAATGCCCGCCACGTCCACCAGCACAGCGTCTCCAATCTGGTGCCCATGGGTGTCATTCACCTGTTTAAAGTGGTCCACATCCATCATAATAACGGACCAATCAACTTTGTAGCGTTCACTGTGCGCTACCTGTTCTGCCAATGCTTTGTCCAGCTTTGTTCGGTTGAACAAACCAGTCAGTTGATCCGTGACGGCGAGCATTTCAAGCTGTTTATTTTTCTCCTGCAGTTCCTGGGTCCGTTCGGCCACAATGGCTTCGAGTCTCTTGTTGAAAATCTCTAATTCAGAATTGATGCGTTGCAACTCATCATTCTTTGCGGCCAGCATGCGCTCTTGTCGGTAGGCCTTGCATGCGCTATCGACCGTCAAGAATATATCGGTGTTGTTGAAGGGTTTTTCAAGGAAACGATAGAGTTGTGCATCGTTGATGGCACGCACAACACCGGCCAGTTCTGCCTGGCCCGTCAGCATGATTTTTACGGTATTGGGAGATATTTCATGCACGCGCGCCAGCAATTCATCGCCATTCATTCTTGGCATGATGTAATCAGAGACGATTACTGCAGGTTCGATGCCATCTTCCAGAAAGCCTTTAATGGCATCCAGCGCTTCCTCGCCGCTTTCCGCGCACTCGATCAGCCATTTTCCACCCTCCTGCTCATTGAGCAGTCCGCGCAAGGCGCTCAAAATGGTTTGATCGTCGTCAACACAAAGAATGACGCTGTAATTTTTCTCCGATGGCATGATTTTTGCGGCCTCATTTCAGTGCACTGATCGTCCATCTCCCGTAGGGCAAGTGGATTCTAAACACATGCCATGGCGCCCATCTGTACGGGTATTCCCTCAAACGCGTCCCACGGCGCGCTCTTGAACCAGGTCGGCGCCAGCACACCAGCGCCGTCCGCACCGATGCCAAGGGGCGCCAGACCAAGGTAGCCCTGGGTGCAGATCGCTCTTTTGATGCCGTCCGTGTTGTGTACACGCCCAGCCAAGCCTCGGGTAGTATGTCCTTGATCGTGCTCTTGCCGGAACCGTTGGGCCCGGCAAACATGCGCAGGCGCGGCGCGGGAGTGCTCATGCCCGGCGCGAGCGCACGCGCTTGGTGCCAATGGCCACCGAGATGGGTGGGCCAGGCGGCGAAATCTCGTGCTGCCCCTCAGTGGCTCGTCCCCTCCGAGCGTGTGATCTTGTTCCACACGTTGTACTTGCCGATGGGCTTGCTCATGGGCAGGCGCTTCACTTCCTGCAGGGTTTGCGCATCCAGCACGATCAAGGCGCCGTCCACTTCCATCAGGCTCGCCAGCGCGTAGCGGCCGTCGCGGGTGAACTCCACGTGGGCGAAGGTCTTGCCC
Organism: Rhodoferax sp.; assembly: GCA_052390055.1. Taxonomy (GTDB): domain Bacteria; phylum Pseudomonadota; class Gammaproteobacteria; order Burkholderiales; family Burkholderiaceae_C; genus Allorhodoferax. Next base: position 8,422 of record JBQTHH010000087.1, on the reverse strand, counting down.
GGCACGGGGCGGATCTGGCCCGCGATTTCCAGCGTCTGTTTGTCGATGGCAATGAGCGTGTCCTTGGCCGTGGGGCTCATCATGGCATCCGTAAAGGCGTAACGCGACTTCTCGTGGCTGCGAAGGAAAAAGCCCGGCCCCAGGGTCTTGACGCTGCCCACGGTCTTCCAGCCCTGGGTGTCGATCAGGGTGATGAGGCCTTCCTTCAGGTTGGGCGTGGCCATGACGCGCTTGTCCTTCCAGGTAAAGGCAATGCCCGAGCCCAGGTGCGGCATGCCCGGCACGTCCAGGTCGGCCACCTTGGTGCGCTGGTTCAGGTTCACTACCTGGCCCTTGCCCACGCCATTGCCGTCCGGGCGGGTGGCGCCAAACACGTGGGTATAGCTGTCGTCAAAGTAGAAGTCATCCAGGATGTCGTCCAGCACCGTGCGCACCACCTCCACCGGCGCGCCCTTGGCGTAGGACAGCTCCCAGATTTCGGGCGTGTCCTTCATGGCCACCACAAAGCTGGAGCGCGGGGCGGCGTCGTACACGGCGGACACGCGCGAGGTCTTGTTGCCCGCCGCAGCGGTGGTCGGGATGGCGCGCACGAAGTTCAGGTCCGCGTCGAGCAGCACCAGGTTCTGCGGCAGGTAGTTGCCCACCATGACCCATTTACCGTCGTTGGACACCGCCACGTTGCGGGCGTTGATGCCGGCACGCACCTCGGCCACGGTTTGCAGGTTCCACAGGTCGTACTTGCTGACCCAGCCGTCGCGCGAGCCAAAGTACACGTAGCGCCCATCGGGCGAATACTTGGGGCCGCCGTGCAGGGCAAAGCGCGTGGGGCTGCGGCCAATGCGCTCCAACTTGTCGCCGTCGAGCACGCTCACATGGTGGTCGCCCGCTTCCACCACCACAAAGAGGTTTTGCGGGTCGGCCTGGAACAGGGGCTTGTTGGGCAGGCTGCCCGGCGCGTGGTGCACCACGCGCGAGGCGCGGATGTCGGCGTCCAGCCACTTCGGCGCGGGAGTGATGGGGGTGTACACGTAGTGGGCCAGGGCCTGGGTTTCCTCGGCGCTGAGCCGGTCGGCAAAGCCCTGCATCTGGGTAGCCACGCGCCCTTCGCGGATCACCTGCAGCGCTTGCGGGCGGCGCAGCCGCTCCAGGTTTTCCGGCAGCAGGGCCGGGCCAAAGCCGCCCAGCCGGTCGGCGCCGTGGCAACTGGCGCAATGCTGCTGGTACAGCGCCGCCGCCTGGGGGGCGCCTGCCTGCGCAGGCACGCTGTGGGCCTGCGGCTGCTGTTGCTGTTGTGGCTGTGGCTGTGGCTGTGGCTGTGGCTGTGGCTGCAGTTGGGGCGGGGGCAGGGTGGTGGCGGGTGCAGCGCCTTGCGCCCACACGGCTGCGCCGACGCACACCAGCAGCAGCGCACCCAGCAGATCACGGGACACGGCCTGGGGCAAGGACATGGGCCTCTTCATGCCGCCACCTCTTCGCGCAGGCCGATTTCGGCGTCGGTCAGGTAGCAGCCCGGGTCTTCGGCCCAGAAGTTGCCGCTGGTCTGGTGCGCGCGCACCCGGGTGTTGCCGTTGCACACCGCCTGGTAGGCGCACTGGGCGCAGCGCCCCTGCAGCGCGCGCGGCCTGGCCTTGAGCCCGGCCATGAGCGGGTCGCTGGTGTCGGCCCATATCTGAGAAAACGGGCGCTGGCGCACGTTGCCCAGCTTGTAGTGCCACCACATGGTGTCGGGGTGCACGTCGCCCCGGTTGTCGATGTTGGCAATGTTCACGCCGCTGGCGTTGCCGCCCCACTGCTCCAGCTTCGCGCGCAGCTGCGGCACCGCCTCGGGGTGGCGTTGCTGCGCCCAGTGCAGCAGGTAGACGCCATCGGCGTCGTTGTTGCCGGTCACGATCTCCTTGGCCCCACCCTGGGCGTTCCAGCGCAGCGCGGTGTCGAACAGCAGGTCCATGGCCTCGCGCGTGGTGCGAAAGTGGGCGTCCGTGTCGCGGTTTTTCTTGCCCCGGCCCGCGTAATTGAGGTGCGAAAAGTAGAACTTGTCCACGTCTTCGTCCTCGCACAGGGCAATCAGGTTCTTCAGGTCGTGGGCGTTGTCCTGCGTCATGGTGTAGCGCAGGCCCACCTTCACCTCCATGTCGCGCAGGTGGCGCACGGCCATCAGCGAGGCGTCGAACGCGCCCGGCTTGCGGCGAAACAGGTCGTGCGTGGCGCCGATGCCGTCCAGGCTGATGCCCACGTAGTCAAAGCCCACGGCGGCAATCTTCTCGGCCAGCAAGCCGTCGATGAGCGTGCCGTTGGTCGACAGGCCCACGTAAAAACCCATGGCCTTGGCCTGGGTGCCAATCTCCAGAATGTCGGGCCGCAGCAGCGGCTCGCCGCCCGAGAGGATGAGCACCGGCACGCCAAAGGCCTTGAGGTCATGCATCACGGTGGTGACTTCCTCGTGGCTCAGCTCGCCCGCGAAGTCCTTGTCGGTGGAGATGGAGTAGCAGTGCAGGCAGGCCAGGTTGCAGCGGCGGATCAGGTTCCAGATCACCACCGGCCCCTTGGGGCCACGCTGGGGCGTGATGGGCGTGGGCTGGGTGATCTCACGCAGGTATTGGGAAATGCGGAACATGGTCGGGGCCCCTAGGCGTGCAGGCGCAAGCCGGTTTTTTTCAGGATGCGGGTGGAAAACAGGATGTCGCTGGCGTGGCAGTGTGGCCCCAGCAATGCGGCAATGTGGCGGGCCTGGGCCTGCACCTCTTCGCGCGTGGCGCCGTGCAGCATGGCAAACAGGTTGTAGGGCCAGTGCGGCAGGTGGCGTGGGCGGCGGTAGCAGTGCGTCACCTCGGGCCGTGCGCCCACCAGCGCGCCCAGGCGGTCCACCTCGGCGTCGCTCACGTCCCACACGCTCATGCCATTGGCGCGGTAGCCAATGGCGTAGTGGTTGGGCACCGCGCCAATGCGCCGGATCACGCCGCTGTCGCTCAGGCGCTGCAGGCGCGCCATCACGTCGTGCGCGCTGGTGCCCAGCTCGGCGCCCAGGGCGGCATAGGGCTCGCCCACCAGGGGCAGCCCGGCCTGCGTGGCGCGGATGAGCTGCTGGTCGATCTCGTCCAAGTCGGGTGTTTTCATGTGCGCACCTGCAGTTTCATTTCCACGAAATACTCCCGCTCTTTCGGGAAGGGAAACACCTTCAGGCCCGTCGCGGCCTCGATGCCACGCACGGTCTGGGCAATGCCATCGGGCGTGGCGGTGGCCAGCACGAACCACATGTTGAGCCGGTGTTCGCGGCGGTAGTTGTGCGCCACCTCGGCAAAAGCGTTGACCTGCTGGGCCACCGCGTCAAAGCGCTCCTCGGGCACCTCCATGGCGGCCAGCACAAAGGCGCCGCCCATGCGCTCCACCTGGAACATGGGGCCGAAGCGGGTCAGCACCTTGGCGTCGAGCAGCCGCTGCAAGCGCACCAGCAGCTCGGCCTCGTCCAGGCCCAGGCTGTGCGCCACCGCGGCATAGGGGCGCTCCACCAGGGGAAAGCCGCCCTGGGTGGCGTTGATGATGGCTTGGTCCACTGCGTCCAGAGGGCTTGGCCTGGATGCAGATGCCGCTGCGGGCCTGGCCGACATGGACACGGTCGTGCGGGTGCCCGCAGCTGCGGACCCGGGCGTGGGTGTGGGCGGGCTGCTGCCTGCGGTGCTGGCAGGGGGTGTGGTGTGGTTCATGGGGCGGCAGCGGCGTAGCGGGCGCCGGTCTGCTTGAAGCGCTGGCGCGAAAACAGCACGGCGTGGGGGTAATCGTTCAGGCCCATGTCCTGGCGCAACTGGGCGATCTGCTGCTGCACCTGGCTGCGTTCGCGCCCGTGCACCATGCAAAACAGGTTGTAGGGCCACTGGCTGCCCGCGCGCGGGCGCCGGTAGCACAGGGTCACGGCCGGGTGCCTACCCAGGCGCTGGCCCAGGGCGGACACGGCCTCGTCGGGTATGTCGTGCACCAGCATGGCGTTGGCGGTAAAGCCCGCCTCGTGGTGGCGCACCACCACCCCCCAGCGCTTGAGCAGGCCCTGCTCCAGCCAGGCCTGCAGCCGCGTGAGCACCTGCGCCTCGCTCCAGCCCAGGGTGTGGGCCAGCGCGGCGTAGGGCTGTTCGCACAGCGGCAGGCCGTTCTGGGTGGCGGCGATCAGGCACTGGTCGTCCGCGTCCAGGCCCCCGTGCAGCCAAGGGCGGCTGTCGTGTGCGGGCACCGTGTACTCTGCGGGCGCTGCGCTTGGGTCTGCAGGCCCCGGGTGTGCAGGCCCCGGGTGTGCGCGGGGGCCATGGGCTGGCGCGCTCGGGGCCGGGCCGGGTGTGCCCTTGCCCCGCGCCAGGCAAAACCCCAGGTCCACGTGGTACTGCTCCACCAGGGGCAGCGCCAGCACCTCCAGTGCGCTGCGCCGGGCGATGTCTGCCAGCACCGACTGCAGGCGCTGCGGCCGGGCAGCGGCGGCCACGAACCACAGGTTGAAGTCGTGCTCGCGCTCGTAGTTGTGGTTGACCTCATCAAAGCCGCTCACCAGTGCCGCCACTTCGGCCAGGCGTGCCGGTGGCACGCGCATGGCCGCCAGCGTGCTCACCCCTGCGCGCAGTGGCGCGAACACCGGGCCGATGCGCCCGATGCGGCCCTGGTGTTGCCACTGGCGGTATTGCAGCACCACGGCCACCTCGTCGCAGCCCACCTGGGCGCCAATCGCGGCAAAGGGGCGGCTGCACAGCGGAAAGCCGTGCTGGTAGTTGTTGAGAAGATCCCAGGCGGCCTGGCTCATGTAGGCCGCGTGGCGTTCGGGGGCATGGTCGGTGCGCAGGCTGCTCATGTTCAAAACCCGATGCGGTGGGCCCGGCTGGTGAAGAAAATGCCCGAGGGCGCCTGGGCCGCCAGTTCGCTCAGCACCTGCTTGCGCCGGGTGTCCAGCACCACCAGCTTGTTGTCGTCGCGGCAACTGATCCACACCGCCTCGCCGCGCGGGGTGAACTCCATGTGCAGCACCACCTTGCCCGGGGCCAGCGTGTGCGTTACCTGCTGGCCCAGGGTGTCGATCACCTGCACATGGCTGTTGTCCGGGTGGGCAAAATTCACCCACACCTCGCGCCCATCGGGGCGCGCCATCACGAACACGGGCTGGCCGCGCACCGCGATGCGGCCCACCTCGGCCCAGCTGCGCGTGTCCACCACCAGCACCTCGTGGCGGCCAATGGCGGGCAGGTAGAGCTTGCCGTCGGCATAGGCCCAGCCGCGCAGGTGCGGCATCTTGTACACCGGCAGCGGCTCCTGGCCGCGCCCGTAGCCCGAGAGCACCTTGCGCACCCCCGCCTGGGGCTGCCACAGGTCCAGCAGCGCCAGGCCGTCTTCGCCAAACAGGCCCGCCAGGTAGTAGCGCCCGTCGGGTGTGATCAGCCCGTCGTAGGGCTGGCGCCCGGCCTGGGCATAGCGCGTCAGGCGCGGCTGGCGCGGCTTGTCCGACAGGTCCGCCACCCAGATCTCGCCCGCCTCGAAGAGCGAAAACACCAGCCCCACACCGGGCGCGTCGGCCAGCCCCACCACCTTGGACGCCTGGCCGCTGGCGGCATCGCGGGTGGGAATATCGGCCACCAGCTCCAGCGTGTCAGCGTCGAACACGCGCACGCCGCCGGGCTCGTAGTTCTGCGCCGCGACAAAGCGCCCGTCTTGCGTCACCGCGCCGCCAATCGAGTTGCCGGCCTGCATCACGCGCCGCTGCAGCACCCGCTCCAGCAGGTCCACCTTGCTCAGGCCGCCATCGCGCCCGAACACATAGGCCCAGCGGCCATCGCGCGAAAACACCACCGAGGCGTGCGAGAGATCGCCCAGACCTGCTATCTGCCCCAAAATGGTGCGTGCGCTGGTGTCCACCACCTGCACCCGCCCTGCGGCGCGCTCGATCACCACGCCCAGGTCGCCCGTGCCGCGCAGGGGCGGCGTTGCGGGTATGGATGGGTCGGCGGGGCCGTGGGTCATGGGGCAGGTGGCCACGCCGGGGGCAAGCGTTTGGGCTGCGGCGCCCTGCGCGCCCCAGGCCGCGCCCAGGGCTATTCCTGCGGAAAACCGGCTTGCAAACGTGCGACGATCCATTGCGCTTCCTGTTCGGTGAGTAGGCCTTTCCAGGGCGGCATGGCGCTGCCCGGACGGCCGTGGAGAATGGTGGCCACCAGTGAGTCGGCTGGTTTGTCGGCCAGATTGGCGGGCAGCAGGGGTGAACCCAGCCCGCCCTTGAGCGTGAGGCCGTGGCAGGAGCCGCAGTCCTGACGCACCAGGCGCACCAGGCGCTGGGCGTCGGCGCTGCCGAGTTCCTGGGCCCACAGTGCTGGCATGGGGATTGCTAGTGCCAGTCCCATGCAAACCGTCTTGAAGTACATCCTGCGTCCGGGTTTTGACCGTGGGTCGATGGGGTCAAATTCTTCGGGCAATACTTTGGTTTTACATTGACGAAAGTCAATTTTGGACAGCCCTGCCTGCCGCTACAGTTGCGGCGCAAATGAACACAACAATGGTCAAACACGTGAATGCCTGCACGCCTGCTGCCGCACTGATGGATCTGTGCGTCCCGCCCGAACAATGGGGCCGCGTCAGCCTGGTCGGCGCCGGCCCGGGCGATGCCGAACTGCTCACCCTCAAGGCCGCGCGGCGCCTGCGCGAGGCCGACGTGGTGGTCTATGACAACCTCGTCGGCGATGGTGTGCTCGAACTCATCCCGGCCCACGTGCAGCGCATCTACGTGGGCAAGGAGTCTTCCAACCACACCGTGCCCCAGGACGAAATCACCGAGCTGCTGGTGCAGTTGGCCCAGCGCGGGCGCACCGTGGTGCGGCTCAAGGGGGGCGACCCCTTCGTGTTCGGGCGCGGCGGCGAAGAGCTGGCCACCATCGCCCAGGCCGGTGTGGCGGTCGAGGTGGTGCCCGGCATTACCGCGGCCTTGGGCGCCAGCGCCTATACCGGCATACCGCTCACCCACCGCGACCATGCGCAAAGCTGCCTGTTCGTCACCGGCCACCGCAAGGACGACTCCTGTGCGTTGGACTGGCCCACGCTGGCGCGCCCGCACCAGACCGTGGTGATCTACATGGGGGTGGGTTCGCTGGCCAGCATTGCCCAGCACCTGGTGGCGCATGGGCGCGACCCCGCTACCCCGGTGGCGCTGGTGCGCAACGCCACCCACCCGAACCAGCAGGTGGTGGTGGGGCGGCTGGACGACATCGCCGCATTGGCGCGCAGGCACCACGTCACCCCGCCCGCACTGATCGTGATTGGCGAAGTCGTCAGCCTCTACCGTCCGGAGCTGGCGCAATCCCTGGCGCAGGCGCGCGCCCACTGAGCGCGCGTTCGCGCTCCAGGCTCCCCGACTTGCAATTTGTTTCCACCGCGGCGACGCTGGGCGCTGCGGATTGCAGCTACAGTACACCCGCATGGTTTTGATGAGGGGTGCCAGGTGGGCCTGCGCAGCGTTCGGGTGGCGGTGTTGGTGGCGGTCAGCATGGTGGCGGGGCCGCTTGCGCTGGCGCAAAGCCTGCTCAAAATCCAGTACAACGAGCGTGTGCCCTACCAGGTCACCCAGGACAACGGCACGGTGACCGGGCTGACGGCCACGCCGATTGCCCGCGCCTTGTTGGAAGCCGGCATTCCCCACCAGTGGGAGAAGGTGCCTACCAACCGCCAGCTCGCCAACATCAAGGCCAACACCGACACGGTGTGCGGCGTCGGATGGTTCCAGAACCCCGAGCGGCTGCAGTTCGCCAAGTTCTCACGCCCGGTGTACCGCGACCAGCCCACGGTGCTGCTGGCGCGCAGCGGGTTCGCGGTGCCCGAGCGCAGCACCCTGGAGGCGGTGCTGGCGCGCCCGGGCGTGCGCGTGCTGGTCAAGGACAACTACTCCTACGGCCCCTTTATCGATGGCCTGCTGGCGCGCCTGCAGCCCCATCTGGTCAAGACCACGAGCGAGAACGCCGCCATGGTCGCCATGGTGCGCCTGGAGCGGGCCGACTTCATGTTCATCTCGGAAGAAGAGGCCCCCGTGGTCATGGCCGAAGCCGGTCTGGCGCCCAAGGACTTGCAGATCGCCCGCGCCGCCGACATGCCCAAAGGGGAGCGCCGCCACCTCATGTGCAGCCCACTGGTCAGTGACGACACCTTGCGCCGGCTCAACCAGGCGCTGGCGCCGCTGGTGGCCGGGGTGCAGTAGACCCCCGCCGCGGCCCTGGCGTGCAGGTTTTCCGCCACGCAGCAGGCCCGCCGCGGCGCAGCGGGCAGGCCTGCCCGCTGCGCCGGTGGCGCTGCTTAGGGATCGTTAAGAAATTACTCGGTCAATGTCACCCTGATCGAATGCAGTAGTTCCAGTCGCCATGGAACTCGTTGCGATCGATCTTTATGGCGGCGTAGTCCGCGTCTGACACGACCAAGC
>JBQTHH010000086.1:0-44502 GCA_052390055.1 Rhodoferax sp. | reverse complement strand
GGCTCGGCCCCCCTGGCGGGGGGCTCTGGCCAGGCCAGATCAGGTGCGGCGGATGTTGTCGACGTCACCCAGTTCTTCGTCCTTGGTGTCGCCAGCGCCGTCGATGATGGCCTGGAAGGTGGCCTGGCCGCCGGTGGTGGAGGTGTTGAAGAGCACGACGAAGCGGTTGTACTCTGCCGGAGCCACGTGGCGGTAGACCGGCACGTTGGACAGCGCGCCAATGGTGCTGGGGTTGAACAGCGAGCTGTCCGGGCCGACGCCAAAGGCAATCAGGCGATCGGAGGCGCCTGCGTTGACGCGGCCATTGCCACCAACGGTCCAACGGTAGATGGCGTCAGCGGCAACAAGGGGCGCGCTGGCGGTGTGGCCGCAACCGTTGCCTGCAACGGAGTCCTTGAAGATGTTCTGTGGCGTGACGTTGCCCGCCTTGCTCAGCAGGAAGGCCTTGATGGCGGCGCCGGTGGCGCAATCGGTGGCGCCGCCGCCGTTGGGGGTGGCGCCGGTGTTGATGACGCGGGCCTGGGTGATGCCAACGGCGTCCAGTGCGGACACGTCCGCAGCGGTCAGCGTGGTGAGGGTCAGGTTGCCCAGCAGGTCGCTGCTGACGAAGTCAGCCAAATCGGTGGCGGCGGTCAGCGTGGCGGTGCCGTTCTTCAGCAGCGAATCGAAGTTGTTCGGGTAGTTGCCCTGGTTCAGCACGCGGAAGGTCTGGATGCCTTTGGAAAGCTCGTCCATCATGGCCACGTGGGCGGCTGCGGCGGCCTTGCGGTCAGTGTCTTGCAGCATCACGGTGGCGGTGCCGGCAATGGCGGCCAGGATGGCGACGACCACCAGCAGCTCCAGCAGCGTGAAGCCGCCTTCCTTGCGCTTCATGTCGGCGAGCTTGCGGCGCAGGGAGCGGCCTTTGACGGCGCTGGCGTCGATGGATTGGACGAGGGATTTCAGTTGGGCCTTGGGCAAGGCCATGAGTTTTTGCAACACTGCAGTTTTCCTTGGTTCAACAAAAGTGGGCTCGGACCCCATCCCTCAGGGGCTCCTGCTCCGGTTACTTACGAAAAATGCCGGTTTCCCGGCTTGGGTGTGCTGCGGCCTCGCGCCGCCAGGCGGTTACCCGTTGTGCCCGCGCTGTGCCCGGGCGGATGCATGGGCGCTAGGCCGTGGGGCAGTAATCCACCACATAGCGGTATTGCTTGCCGCAGTGCAGGATCACTTCCTTCTGGCCGCGGCGAAGAATGCGGATCTCTACCTTGATTTCCGCGAACCCGTCGTGCATGACCGCCTCGTGGTAAAGGCCGTTGAGCTTGGCAAGAACGGCGGCATTGCCTGTGGCGGCTGGCGACAAGGGTGTCTGGTTCGCTGCTCCCATGCAGGGGTTCCTCAAAATGACTGGCTTACAAAGTTGTAATGATAATTAAACTCATTTGCAGTTGTCAATAAATGCCACAGAAAAAATAGGTTATTGCCGAGGTGCTAGGAGATTGGGCTGCAGGCATGGCTCTGCGGCACCGCAATGCAGTGCGGGGCAGGCTGCCATCGGCGTAAAACATCAAATGATAACAATTCTTATTGGTGTTTACACCAATGGAAGCGCCTTTTATTGCGTGGCAGGGCCTACTGGCCCGGGCCTGGGTAGGCGTTTTCTGCCACAATTGACGTTTACGTAAACGTCAATATTGCAAGGAGCCTCCCATGCTTGATCCCGTTGTCATCGTCAGCGCCGCCCGCACCCCCATGGGTTCGTTCCAGGGCGACTTTTCCAGCCTGGCCGCGCACGACCTGGGCGGCGTGGCGATCCAGGCCGCCGTGCAGCGCGCGGGCATTGCGCCTGAGCTGGTCACGGAAGTGCTGTTTGGCAACTGCCTGATGGCCGGCCAAGGCCAGGCGCCTGCGCGCCAGGCGGCGTTCAAGGGCGGCCTGCCCCAAAGCGCGGGGGCGGTGACCCTGTCCAAGATGTGCGGCTCGGGCATGCGCGCGGCCATGTTCGCGCACGACATGCTGCTGGCAGGCAGCCACGAGGTGCTGGTGGCCGGGGGCATGGAGAGCATGACCAACGCCCCCTACCTGATGCTCAAGGGGCGCGGCGGTTACCGCATCGGCCACGACCGCATTTATGACCACATGATGCTCGACGGCCTGGAAGACGCCTACGAAGCCGGGCGCTCCATGGGCACCTTTGGCGAAGACTGCGCCGCCAAGTACGGCTTCACCCGCGCCGACCAGGATGCCTTCGCTGCCGAGAGCGTGAAGCGCGCCCAGGCTGCCATTGCCAGCGGCGCCTTTGCCACGGAGATTGCGCCGGTCACGGTCAAAGGCCGGGGCGGCGAGGTGCTGGTGTCCACCGACGAGGGCCCGGGCAAGATCAAGCTTGACAAGATCCCGACCCTCAAGCCCGCCTTCAAGAAGGACGGCACGGTGACGGCGGCGAGCAGCTCCAGCATCAACGACGGCGCCGCCGCCCTGGTGCTGATGCGTGCCAGCACCGCCGCCAAGCTGGGCTGCAAGCCCCTGGCGCGCATTGCCAGCCACGCCACGCACGCGCAAGAGCCTGAGTGGTTCTCCACCGCGCCCGTCGGCGCCTCTCAGGCCGCGCTGGCCAAGGCGGGTTGGGCCGTGGCGGATGTGGACCTGTGGGAAATCAACGAAGCCTTCGCCGTGGTGCCCATGGCGCTGATGCACGACCTGGGTGTCGCGCACGACAAGGTGAATGTGAACGGCGGCGCCTGCGCCCTGGGCCACCCCATTGGCGCCAGCGGCGCGCGCATCATCGTCACCCTGCTGCACGCGCTGCAGGCCCGGGGGCTCAAGAAGGGCCTGGCCACGCTGTGCATCGGTGGTGGCGAGGCCACCGCAATGGCACTTGAATTGCTATAAATTTTATAGCTAGTTGGGCAATAAATACGCGGGCTGGAGGCTATTTTGATACTTACCCAAGACCAGGAAATGATCCGCGAGGCGGTGCGCGCCTTCGCCCAGGAGCAGCTGTGGCCCAACGCCGCGCAGTGGGACAAGGACCACACCTTCCCCAAGGCCGCGCACCAGGGGCTGGCGGCGCTGGGGGCCTACGGCATTTGCGTGCCCGAGGAACTGGGCGGCGCCGGGCTGGACTATGTGACCCTCTCGCTGGTGCTGGAAGAAATCGCCGCGGGTGACGGCGGCACCAGCACCGCCATTTCGGTGACCAACTGCCCGGTCAATGCCATCCTCATGAAGTACGGCAGCCCGGCGCAGCAAAAGCGCTGGCTGGAGCCCCTGGCCCAGGGGCAGATGCTGGGCGTGTTCTGCCTGACCGAGCCGCACGTGGGCAGCGATGCCTCGGGCCTGCGCACCACCGCCCAGCGCGAGGGCGACGGTTTCACCGCCGGGCCGCCCCAAGGTGAAACGCGCCCCCTCGGGGGGCAGCGAGAACACGTCAGTGCCGAGCGTGGGGGCGATTATTACGTGCTCAATGGTGTCAAGCAGTTCATCACCAGCGGCAAAAACGGCGACCTGGCCATCGTCATCGCCGTGACCGACAAGGGCGCGGGCAAAAAGGGCATGAGCGCCTTCGTGGTGCCCACCAGCACCCCGGGCTACGTGGTGGCGCGCCTGGAAGAAAAGGTGGGCCAGCACTCCAGCGACACGGCGCAGATCAACTTCGAAAACTGCCGCATCCCGGCCGACCACCTGATTGGCAAGGAGGGAGATGGCTACGCCATTGCCCTGGGCGGCCTGGAGGGCGGGCGCATTGGCATTGCCTCGCAAAGCGTGGGCATGGCGCGCAGTGCGCTGGAGGTGGCCGTGGCCTACGCCAAGGAGCGCCAGAGCTTTGGCCAGGCCATCTTCCAGCACCAGGCCGTGGGCCACCGCCTGGCCGATTGCGCCACCCAGATCGAGGCCGCGCGCCAGCTCATCTGGCACGCCGCCAGCCTGCGCGATGCAGGCCGCCCCTGCCTGAAGGAAGCCGCCATGGCCAAGCTCTTCGCCAGCGAAATGGCCGAGCGGGTTTGTTCGACGGCCATCCAGACCCTGGGTGGCTACGGCTACGTGCGCGACTTCCCCGTGGAGCGCATCTGGCGCGACGTGCGCGTGTGCCAGATCTACGAGGGCACCAGCGACGTGCAGAAAATCATCATCCAGCGCGCGCTGTGAACACCGCTGCATTGGCGACGGAGGCCATTGGGTGCGATACGGAGTGGTACTCGGCGACCGTTGGGTGTACATTTGAAATGTACATTTAAGGAGGGCGTATGCAGATCATTCCATTTTCCGAAGTGCGCGCACAGCTGGCCGAGGTCTTGCGCGGCGTGGAGTCGGGTGAGGCGCCCATGGTGATTTCGCGCCGGGGCCACGCCAGCGGGGTGCTGATGTCTTATGCCCAGTACCAGCAGCTCAGCGGCGAGGCCCTCGGGTTTGCGGACCGGCTTCAGGCCTGGCGTGCCCAGCACCTTGCGGCAGGTGCTGGCGCGCCGGATGCGGACCCCTTCGAGGGTGTGCGCCAACGCGACGAAGCCCGGCCTTTCACATGGTAGGCGGCGGTACCTGGCTGTTGGACACGAACGTCGTGTCGGAGGCGACTCGGCCGCAGCCTTGCCCGGCGGTGATGGACAACTTGGCGCGTTACCAGGGCGAGCTGGCAATCGCCGCGCCGGTATGGCACGAGCTGCGTTTTGGCTGGCTGCGCATGCCCCCGGGGCAGCGCCGCGACGCGATCGGGCGCTTTGTACAAGACGTGGCGGGACGCCTTCCCGTGTTGCCCTACGACGCCGAGGCGGCGCGCATCCACGCCGAGCTGCGCACCCAGCGCATGCAAACCGGGCAGACCCTGCCCTTTGTGGACGGGCAAATCGCCGCCATAGCCATCTCTCGTGGCGCCACGCTGGTCACGCGCAACAACAAGGATTTCGCGGGCCTGCAAGGGCTGCGGATGGTGGACTGGTTTCAGCCCGAGAGCACACCGTAAGCACATGGGACATGGGGTAAGGACATGGCAAGACAGCGCCTGAATGTGTGGGAGGCCCGCAAAGATGCCCATTGAGCTGCCTTTGGGCGTGACCGTTTTCGAGCGCGGCTGGCTCTCCAGCAACAACGTGCTCTTGGCCGGACCGGACCAGTGCGCGCTGGTGGACAGCGGCTACTGCAGCCACGCCGACCAGACCCTGGCTCTGGCGCAGGCGGCGCTGGCCGGGCGTGCGCTTGACCTGCTGGCAAATACCCACCTGCACAGCGACCACTGCGGCGGCAACGCCGCGCTGCAAGGCGCCTACCCGGCGCTGCAGACCCACATTCCGCCCGGGCACGCGCCCTATGTGGCGCAGTGGGACCCGCACACCCTGAGCTATGCCCCCACAGGGCAGGAATGCCCGCCGTTCCGCCTGGACGGCACCTTGCCCGTGGGCGGCGAGGTGGCGCTGGGTGCGCAGCGCTGGCAGGTGCACGCCGCGCCGGGGCACGACCCGCACTCGGTGATCCTGTTTGAGCCTGCCAGCCGCACCTTGGTCTCGGCCGACGCGCTGTGGCAGCGCGGCTTTGGCGTCGTGTTCCCCGAGCTGGACGGCGATGCGGGTTTTGACGACGTGTCCGCCACGCTCGACCGGATCGAAGCGCTGCAGCCGCGCGTGGTGGTGCCTGGCCATGGCAGCGTGTTCACTGACGTGGCCGATGCGCTGGCCTTTGCCCGCCAGCGCCTGAACGCCTTCGTGCGCAACCCGCAGCGCCACAGTCTGCACGCGGCCAAGGTGCTGCTCAAGTTCAAGCTGTTGGACTGGCAGCGCGTGTCCCTGGCGCAACTGCAGCAGTGGGCGCAGGCCACACCCTTTTTCCAGCGCGTGCTGGGCGAGCAGTTCGCGGGCGTGGCGGCGGGCGAGGCCTTGCAGCAACTGGTGGCCGAACTGGTGCACGCCCAGGCGGCCGTGCTGCACGACGGCTGGTTGCACAACGCGTAATTCCTGTCACCATGCGGCGAGCGCTGACGGTAGCGGTGTCCGCTGGGTCCGGGCGATACCTGCGCTTGCCCGGGAGCTGCGTCAATGCGCTCTGCTGCGTGCCAGTCAGCCCAGATAGCGCGCGTGCAGATGGCGCTCGAAGTGCGCCGGGTTGAGCGGCTCGCCGGTGGCGCGCTGCACCAGTTCGTCCGTGCTCCAGCGGCTGGCCTGGCTCCAGATGTGGGTGTCGAGCCAATCCGTGACCGGCGCCAAGTTGCCGCAAGCCACCTGCGCGTCCACCTCGGGCTGCTGCGCGCGCAGCGTGGCGAAGAACTGCGCCGCGTACATGGCGCCCAGGGTGTAGCTGGGGAAGTAGCCGAACATGCCGCTGGGCCAGTGGATGTCTTGCAGGCAGCCGTTCTCGAAACTACCCGCAATGTCCACGCCCAGGTAGTCGCGCATCTTTTGCGCCCACAGCGCTGGCACATCTTCGCCCTCGATTTCGCCTGCAATCAGCGCGCTCTCGATCTCAAAGCGCAGGATCACGTGGGCCGGGTAGCTCAGCTCGTCGGCGTCCACGCGGATCAGGCCGCGGCGCACGCGGGTGAACAGGCGTACAAGGTTGTCGGCCTCGAAGGCGGCCTGGGCGCCCAGGTGCTTTTGCAGCAGCGGCGCGATCAGGCGCACAAAGGCCGGGCTGCGCGCCAACTGCATCTCGAACGACAGGCTCTGGCTCTCGTGCACGCCCATGGAGCGCGCCCGCCCCAGCGGCAGGTGCAGCACGTCGCGCGGCAGGCGCTGCTCATAGCGGGCGTGCCCCGTCTCGTGGATGATGCCCATCAGGCTGGGTGCGAAGCTGTCGGGGCGGTAGCGCGTGGTGATGCGCACGTCTTCGGGCACGCCACCGCAAAACGGGTGGGTGGACACGTCCAGCCGCCCGGCCTCGAAGTCAAAGCCCAGCAGGGCCATCACTTCCAGGCCCAGGGCGCGCTGCGCCTCCACCGCAAAGGGGCCCACGGGCTGCAACACCGGCTCGTGGGTCTGGCGCTGCACCACGGCGTCGATCAGGCCCGGCAGCCACGTTTTGACCGCGCCGAACACCGCCTGCAACTGCGCCTGGCGCATGCCGGGCTCGAACTTGTCCGCCAGGGCTTCGTAGGGCGCCATGCCGCTGGCCTGGGCGCGCAGCGCGGCTTCGCGCCGCGCCAGGGCCACCACTTCGCGGAAATTGGGCAGGAAGCCCGCCCAGTCGTTGGCGCGGCGCTGCGTGCGCCAGGCGTGCTCGCAGCGGTTGGCGGCCAGGCTTTGCGCCTGCACCAGGTCGGCGGGCAACTGGTTGGCCAGCGTCCACTGGCGGCGCATCTCGCGCACGCTGGCGGAGTGCTCGGGCGCCAGACTGCCCTGTTCGGCGGCGTCCAGCAGCGTGCCCAGGCGCGGGTCGGTCAGGGCCTGGTGCACCAGCACGTCCAGCTCGGCCATGGCGGCGGCGCGTGCGCCGTTGCCCTGGGGCGGCATCATGGCGGCCTGGTCCCACCCGGCGATGGCGCCCAGGTGGCTGAGATGGTGCAGGCGGCGGAACGTGGCGTCCAGTTCTGCCAGAGGGGCGGTCAGGGTGGGCATGCGGTACGGCGCAGAAGCGGCAAAGAAAACCCAGTATCGCAGCTTGTGACCCGCCGCAGTGTGCGCTGCGCCCATATGAGGGGGCCTCCTACAATGCCTCTTATGAGTTCTGCAGCATCGGCCCTGGCGCACAAGCGCTACGAAGACATTTTGGCCCTGGTGACCGGCACCCTGTTCGTGGCCCTGGGGGTGCGCATGTACCAGCATGCCGGGCTGCTCAGCGGCGGCACGGTGGGCATGGCCTTTGTGCTGCACTACGCCAGCGGCTGGGCGCTGGGCCTGCTCATGCTGCTCATCAACCTGCCCTTTTATGCCCTGGCCTTTGCGCGCATGGGTGCGGCCTTTGCCTTCAAGACCCTGGCTGCTGTGGCACTGCTGGCGGGCTACACCCAGTTTCTGCCTGGCGTGGTTCAGTTTTCTTACCTGCACCCGCTGCTGGCCGCGCTGCTGGGCGGCGCGCTCATGGGGGCGGGCATGCTGATACTGTTTCGGCACCGCGCCAGCCTGGGCGGCCTGAACGTGCTGGTGCTCTACCTGCAAGAGCGCTTTGGCTGGCGTGCCGGGCTGGTGCAGATGGGGCTGGACTGCGCCATCGTCGTCGCCGCCCTGACCGTGGTGCCCTGGGAGCGTGTGGCCCTGTCGGTGCTGGGCGCCATCGTCGTCAACCAGACTTTGGCGACCAATCATCGTGCCGGCCGCTACGTCGCCATGTGATTTTGAAAGGAGACCCCCATGCCCATCACCAAAGGATTCCAGTCGCTCGTGGACGACGCCATGGAGCAGATCACCACCTACACCGTGGACGAGGTGCGCGCGCGCCTGAACGACCCCGGTGTGCAACTGGTGGACATCCGCGATGTGCGTGAGCTGGCCGATGGCACCATTGTGGGTGCCTTCCACGCCCCGCGCGGCATGCTCGAATTCTGGGTCGACCCGGCCTCGCCCTACCACAAGCCCATTTTTGCCAATGAAGCCAAGGAGTACATCCTGTTTTGCGGCATGGGTTGGCGCAGCGCCCTGGCCACCAGGACGCTGCAGGACATGGGCATGCACAAGGTGGCGCACATCGACGGCGGCTATACCGAATGGGTGCGCCAGGGCGGCCCCACCGAAACCCTGGAGCAGCAAAAGGCGCGCCGGGGAGCCAAGGCATGAAGATCTGTTCGCTTTCCGATCCCTGCCCCTGCGGGCGCATGAGTGCGCGCGGTCGCGCCGTGGTCTACGGCCAGTGCTGCGGGCTGTGGATCGAAGGGGGCGAACCGGCGCCCGACGCCGAGCGCCTGATGCGCAGCCGCTACACCGCCTTCGTGCTGGAACGCGAGGCCTACCTGCTGGCCACCTGGCACGCCAGCAAACGCCCCTCGCGCGTGCGCTTTGACGCCGGGGTGAAATGGCTGGGGCTGGAGGTACGCGAACACCTGGTGCAAGACCCCGACCACGCCGAAGTCGAATTCGTGGCCCGCCAAAAACCCGCCAGCGAGCCGGCCGCGCGCCTGCACGAGCGCAGCCGCTTTGTGCGCGAAGGTGGGCAGTGGTTTTATGTGGATGGGGAGCATCGGTAGCGGGTGGGTTGGGGGCCCAGTGCCTATGACGCGTGCTACCTGTGGCGTGTGGAATAACTGTGCTGCTCACTGGCCGCATCTGACGAAAAGCTGGGGCGGTGTGATTCGGTGTGCGGGAAAGTTTGCGTCATAAGAACTTGATTTCATTGGGTTCACCGTTCAAAATAAAAAATTCAAAAATTGACGGTGAAATGCACTACTACCCACTCCCCGATGCTGCTGCACGCCAACTGATCGATGCCGATGGGCTGTGGCATGAATGGGCGCGCGTGGAGCACCGCTATGGCGACTACGCGGGCGGGATGTACTGGAAGCGCGAGGGGGCTTACGAATACCTGGTCAAGACCGGACGCAAGGGGCGCCAAACGCGCATTGGCCCGCGCAACGACTACACCGAGCAGATTTACCAAGACTTTTTTCGCCACAAGCAAGAGCTTTTGCCGCGCTTGCGGTCGTTGCAAGCGCAGTTGCAGGAGGCGCGGCGCTTGAACAAGGCCGTCAAAGTCGGGCGTGCTCCTGCCATCGTCATCGACCTGTTGGAAGCATTTCGCCGCGCGGGACTGGCGCCGTATTTCACTGTGGTGGGCACCCATGCGCTGTACGCCTATGAGGCTGCGGCGGGTGTGCGGCTGGTGTCGGGCACGTTGGCGACGCAGGACGTGGACCTGCTGTGGGACGCCCGCAAACGGGTGCGGTTCATGGCCGATGTGCAGCACTTGCAGCGTTCAGTTTTGAGCGTGTTGCAGGAGGCGGATGCGAGCTTTCAGCGCAAAGCGCTGGCGCTGGAAACAGCCGTCAACGCCAAGGGCTTCATGGTCGATTTTCTGCGACGCGTCCCCGTGGATGGTGATCCCCACCCCTTACGGCTCTCACCCCAGGAGGACGACCTGTTTGCTGTGCAGGCACAGCGCGCACAAGTGCTGACCGAATCTCCAGTGTTTGAACATCTTGTTGTAGGTGCTACTGGCGCCATGGCGCTCATGCGCACGATAGACCCAGGGGTGTTCGTGAATTTCAAACGCTGGTTGTCTCGCCAGCCGGGGCGCGAGCCCATCAAACGGCAGCGCGATGCCACCCAGGCGGACGCGGTGCAGCACATGATTTCAGGTGGTTTGCTGGAGGCGCGAGTGCCGGTGTTGCCCAACTGAGCTTTCTGCCGATGTGGGGTTGTAGCGTGAGCGGTGGTCAGATGTGGCCTTACGCTTGTTGGACATCTCGTGACAATGGTTCCAAAATGGAGCCGTTTCAGAACCGTGAGGAGTTCCTATGCCCCATTTGTCCATCAAAGACGTGCCCGAGGCCTGGGTCGAAGCCCTGCGCCAGCGCGCACAGGCCAACCACCGCTCGCTGCAAGGGGAACTGATGGCGATGGTGGAAAGCGTGGTCCAGCAGAGCGCCACAGGCGGGGCGCAGCCGGTTGCGGCGGTGGCCCCCAGCGCACTGAGTACTGAAAGCAAAGGCAGCAAGTCCATCGAGGTGCTGCTGGACGAATTGCGCGCCCAACATCCCCAGCCCATATGGGGCCAGCTTTCCAGCATTGAGCTGATACGCCAGGAGCGCGACCAGCGATGAGCACCGCGCACGCAGCGGCCCCGCATCTGTTGGTGGCCGAACCGCCGCCCGCATACCTGCACCGCCCGGCCTTGGTGGTGGACTGCAGCATGCTGGCCGCCGTGCTGTTTCGCGAGCCCTGGTGCGATCAGGCGGAGCCGCAGTTGCGCGGGCGCACCCTGCATGCGCCCCAACTGCTCACGGTGGAGATTGCCAGCGTGGCTCTCAAGAAGCACCGGCGCGGCGAGGTCCATGCCCTGCCCGCATTGGCGCACCTGGACACCCTGGCCATGGAGCTGCACAGCACCCCCAGCGCCGCCGTGGCCGCCTTGGCGCTGCGCTGGCAGCTCAGCGCCTATGACGCGTGCTACCTGTGGCTGGCGGAGTACCTGCGCTGCCCACTGGCCACGTTTGATGAAAAACTCGGGCGGGCCGCGCAGCAGCATCTGGCGGGGCTGGGTGGGGAGGTGTGACCCAATCCAACCTAGGTCGTCATGCTGACGGCAGTCCGTGTAAGTTGGTGCCATGCTTGTACTGACGCTGGCGATGCTTGCACGGCGATCAAGCGCGCCTCAATGGCTACTACCGCAACTTCAACGGCCCTCGATTTTGGCACTTCTGCCCAAAAAAGAACTTGATCTACAAAGTACGGCCAGCCGTAGTACAACGTCATGCCGATGCCAGCGTTTGCGGCCCATGTGGCAATGGCAAGATCGTTGAGTCGAGGCTGAGATGGTGCTGCAAGAAGGAAGGCTGCCTCGCGAACTCCCTTCGACAGACAAGTTCGACCGAAGACATACACATCAGACTCGACTACCACCTTGTCACGTACCTCCACGGCTTTGCTCCAGCTGCCAACCTCCGCTCGTACCGCAACATCCCCGGGGTAGTGTCGACTCGGGTCGTTGATGCGCCCGCTCTCCACGCGTTCAGGTCCAGCGAACACGTCAAACAGGCCGGCAACAACAGCTTGTGCGCGACGACCACCCTCGGAATTCTCCGCTACCAGTTGCTCTATAGCCCTGGCCAACGTAGCCCATGTGATCGCCAATGCGCCATTATTTGTGGCGTAAATGGCCTGATAACGTCGCCTAACTGCGATAAATGCTCGCAAGGCGACGCGTGCTTGGGTGGGGGTATAGCCTTGGAGTTCTTCGACCAGATCTACCATGAAGTCGAAAGCTGCCTGGGATCGCTTGGCAACCGGAGTTCCGTCGCCAAGTCGGACCATACGAAAATAGGGTTGGTTGTTCAGGGGTTCGCGACCGTTAACCCCGATGTTGACATCCAACTCGGCCGCAAGCGGTACTACGACACCGTGACACAACGTGCGCGCCGAGAACGCGTTTTGGTTGCCGTCCGCGTGCGTTGGTTTGATGGCGTATAAGTCCGCAGCGCCATCGACCGACTTCGCCAGCATAGCCGTCACGAGGAATGCGAGATGGGTCGCAGAGCCACCCATTTCGCAAAGCCTAGAAAACTCTTCGATCCTCCCGACCCATCCGGCATCGACGGGGAGTCCAGCCCCCGCCTCCGCTCGAAAGACGCTCTTTGCGATATCAGCGGAGACTGCCATCGACGTCCCCCGCGAGTTCGAGAAGATCCCCCGGCTGACACTCAAGAGCCATACACAAGCGCTCTATCGTACTGAGCCTGGTGTTATAGGTGGGACGTGCGGCGAGGGATTGCAGCGTCGAAACGGCCAACCCCGATGCTTCGGCTAAGGTCCGGTACGTTAAACGGGAGCCGGTTCGTTTTTTGTGGGCCTCCATTGCCTCACGCAGCTTGACGCGGAGCATAATAATTTGTATTGACAATACAAGTCTTTGATGGCATGATGTTTCCTCACCATGATTGGTAGTTCGTCCGCCGGACGAAATGAGTAGAACCCACTGATGTTAAAGACGATTTCGCTATTTTCGGGTATTGGCGGCTTGGATTTCGGTTTTGAGTCTGCTGGGTTCGAGACGCGTGTTGCGCTTGAGCTAGACAAGACGTCTTGCCGGACCATCCGACTCAACCGTGATTGGGTTGTGGTTGAGGGCGACATCAACGAGGTGTCTTCCGACGTTGTGCTGAAGGCGGGTTGTCTTAAGGCAGGAGACGTTGACATGCTCATTGGGGGGCCGCCGTGTCAACCCTTCTCCAAGGCGAGCTACTGGGCGCGTGGGGACTCTTTGCGACTAGATGATCCGCGAGCGGGAACTCTGACTGGATATCTGCGCATCCTACGCGATGCTCGTCCCAGAGCGTTTTTGCTGGAAAACGTCTATGGTCTTGCTTACGCTGGCAAGGACGAAGGGCTGCGTCACATCCTAGACGGCATTGAGCAAGTCAACCGTGACGTAGGTACGAACTACAAGGTGAGTTGGCGCGTAGTCAACTGCGCCGAGTACGGCGTTCCTCAAGTGCGTGAACGTGTGTTTCTCGTAGGCTCGCGCGAAGGTCGCGAATTCCGGTTCCCCGAAACTACGCACGCGAAGCCAAATTCACAGGCGGTGGAACTGTTTTCCGATAAGGAGCCTTTTCGCACGGCATGGGACGCGCTTGGCGACCTACCGTCGCCTCCAACCGACGGCCTTGATGCTTTGTGGCCGGGTGGCAAATGGGGTGACTTACTGGTCTCCATCCCCGAGGGCGAAAACTACCTCTGGCATACGAATAGAGGTGGCGGCGTACCGCTCTTTGGATGGCGCACTCGCTATTGGAGTTTCCTTCTGAAGTTATCGAAACGACTGCCTTCGTGGACGGTTCAAGCGCAGCCTGGCTCGGCAATCGGCCCGTTCCATTGGGATAGTCGGCGTTTAACGTTCGAAGAACTTTGCCGTCTGCAAACCTTCCCGGATGGACTCATAGTTGATTGTGGGCGAACCGAAATGCAGCGGATGCTGGGCAACGCAGTGCCGTCTCTTGTTGCGGAGATCCTCGCGCGAGAAATCCGTAAACAGCTTCTCGATGCGCCCACCCGTGGGCGCTTGAAGCTGTTGCCACCACGCAGAGAGTATGTTCCGCCGCCCGTTAGGCTCGCAACAGTCCCTCAGAAGTATCGCAAGTACATCGGAGTGCACGCCCCCCACCCGGGTACGGGAAAGGGGCGTCAGGCGCTGCTGCGTGCCGCAGCAACCACTACAGAAGCGAGTACCGGATTGCTGTACGCCGGTTAAGTAACCGGCGTCAGCCCCCGTCTTGGCGGTGGTCGAGAGTTGGCGCCCCTCACCCCGCCACCCCACTCCTCTCCCGCCACTCCCCCGGCGTCATTCCCGTCCATTCCCTGAACGCGCGGATAAAGCTCTTTTCGCTGGCGAAGCCTGCTGCCTGGGCCACCTGTTTGAGGGGGCGGCGGGTGCGTTGCAGCAGGTGGGTGGCGGCGTCCAGGCGCACGCGGTCTTTCAGGGCCTGCAAGGTGGTGCCTTCTTCTTTCAGTTGGCGGTGCAGGGTGCGCACCGACAGGGCCAGGTGCTCGGCCAGGGCCTGGGCGTTGCGCTGCAGGGCGGCGTCGTGGGCCAGGGCCTGGTGCACCTTGTCCACCAGCAGGCGGTCGCGCCGATAAGGGCGCACGGTGAGCAGCAGGGCGCGCTGCAGCATGCGCTGCAGGGCGGCTTCGTCGCGGCGCACGGGCAGGGCGAGGTAGCCAGCGTCAAAGCGCAGGCTGTGGTGCGTGGCGCCAAAGGCGGTGGGGCCGTCGAACAGCACAGCGTAGCGCGCCTGGTGGGGTGGGGCGGGAAGGGCCAGGGTGGTGCCCAGCAGCGGTATGCGCGAGTCGATCAGCCAGCAGGCCAGGCCCAGGGCGTTGCGCAGCACCGACACCACGGTGAATTCGCGCAGCGCCTCGGGCAGGGGGCTGCGCTCGGTCAGGGTGAGTGTGGCGCTGCCGCCATGCACGGCCACGTCCAGCGCAATGCGTTCGGTCAGCAGCCCATGGTGGCGGCACCAGCGCGTCAGGGCCAAGCCCAGGGTGGGGGCGGTGAGCGAGGCGCGCGCCAGCATGCCGTAGCTGCCCCAGGGCAGGCGCCGCTCAAAGCCGCCCAGGCCTTCGTCGTCCAGCTCGCGCATGGCGTGTTCGGACAGCCATTCCATCTGCAGCGCGGTGATGCACTGTGTGGGGTTTTCCAGCATGCGTGGCGTGATTTGTGCCTGGCTCAGGGCTGCAGTGGGGGCCACGCCGCGCGCGCCATAGGCCGCCACAATCGCCTGCACGAAGGCGATGGGGGTTTCTGCGCGCACTGCTTTCGGGCGCGGCGGCGGGGCGGCTGGTGCATGCGCTGGCATGGCGGGATTGTGGCAGGATTTGTGACCTGCGTGACAGGCGCTCTTCCGTGTTTGCCACTACCCTTCGGGCATCCGTGCTGTGGGCGATGTGCAGCCCATGGCGCCGCCGTCCGTCGGGCTGTGCCGACCGCATTGCAAGGTGAACCGTATGCCGATACTGGAAAGCAAACTCAACCCCCGCGCCGCCGATTTCGCGGCCAACGCTGCCGCCATGCGCGCGCTGGTGGACGACCTCAACGCCAAGATCGCCCAGGTGGCGCTGGGCGGCGGCGATGGAGCGCGCGCCAAGCACACGGCGCGCGGCAAGCTGCTGCCGCGCGACCGGGTGCAGATGCTGCTGGACCCCGGCACGCCGTTTCTGGAGCTGACGCCCCTGGCCGCGCTGGGCATGTACCCCGACCGCGACGGCACCGACAGCGCCCCCAGCGGTGGCGTGATTGCCGGCATTGGCCGCGTCAGCGGGGTGGAATGCATGATCGTCTGCAACGACGCCACGGTGAAGGGCGGCACCTATTACCCCATGACGGTGAAAAAGCACCTGCGCGCGCAAGAGATCGCGCAGCAGAACCACCTGCCCTGCATCTACCTGGTGGACTCGGGCGGCGCCAACCTGCCCAACCAGGACGAGGTGTTCCCCGACCGCGAGCACTTTGGCCGCATCTTCTTCAACCAGGCAAATATGAGCGCCATGGGCCTGGCCCAGATCGCGGTGGTGATGGGTTCGTGCACGGCAGGGGGCGCCTACGTGCCCGCCATGAGCGACGAGACCATCATCGTCAAGAACCAGGGCACCATCTTCCTGGGCGGCCCGCCGCTGGTGAAGGCCGCCACCGGCGAGGTGGTGAGCGCCGAAGACTTAGGCGGTGGCGACGTGCACACGCGCCTGTCGGGCGTGGCCGACCACCTGGCACACAACGACCTGCACGCCCTGGCATTGGCGCGCGAAGCGGTCGCGAATTTGAATAGAAAAAAGGCCCTGGCCCTCGCCACACAAGCCCCGGCTGCTCCTAAATTTGCAGCAGATGAGCTGTATGGCATCATCCCCACCGACACCCGCAAGCCCTTTGATGTGCGCGAGATCATCGCCCGCATCGTGGATGGCTCGGAGTTGCACGAGTTCAAGCCGCGCTATGGCACCACGCTGGTGTGCGGCTTTGCCCACATCGAGGGCATGCCTGTGGGCATCATCGCCAACAACGGCATTTTGTTCAGTGAGTCGGCCCTGAAGGGCGCGCATTTCATCGAGCTGTGCTGCCAGCGCAAGATTCCGTTGGTGTTTCTGCAGAACATCACCGGCTTCATGGTGGGGCGCAAGTACGAAAACGAGGGCATCGCCCGCAATGGCGCCAAGATGGTCACTGCCGTGGCCACCGCCAACGTACCCAAGTTCACCATCATCATCGGTGGCAGCTTTGGCGCGGGCAACTACGGCATGTGCGGGCGCGCCTACTCGCCCCGTTTCCTGTGGATGTGGCCCAACGCGCGCATCTCGGTGATGGGCGGCGAGCAGGCCGCCAGCGTGCTGGCCACGGTGCGCCGCGATGGCATCGAGGCCAAGGGCGGGCAGTGGAGCGCCGAGGAAGAAGAAGCCTTCCGCGCCCCGATCCGGCGCCAGTACGAGGAACAGGGCCACCCCTACTACGCCACCGCCCGCCTGTGGGACGACGGCATCATCGACCCCGCCGACACCCGCCGCGTGCTGGCCCTGGGGCTGTCGGCGGCGCTCAACGCGCCGATACCCGACGTGAAGTTTGGTGTGTTCCGGATGTAAGGGTTTGTTTGCGTTCTGAGGCATCCTTCACCGTTTTACGGAAGGACAACACCATGCACAACACCGCCGATACCTGGGTGCAACGCAGCCTGGCCAGCGTCTGGCACCCGTGCACGCAGATGCAGCACCACGAAACCGTGCCGCTGGTGCCGGTGAGCCATGGGCGCGGCCCCTGGCTGGTGGACGTGGAGGGGCGCGAGTACCTGGACGCCGTCAGCTCCTGGTGGGTGAATCTGTTTGGCCACGCCAACCCGCGCATCAACGCCGCGCTCAAAGACCAGTTGGACAAGCTGGAGCACGCCATGCTGGCGGGCTTCACGCACGCGCCGGTGGTGGAGCTGTCCGAGCGCCTGTCGGCGCTGACCGGCGGCGTGCTGGGGCACTGCTTTTACGCGTCGGACGGCGCTTCTGCCGTCGAGATTGCGCTCAAGATGAGCTTTCACTACTGGCGCAACAGCGGCCAGGGGAACAAGCAGGAGTTCATCTGCCTGGCCGGCAGCTACCACGGCGAGACCCTGGGTGCGCTGCGCGTGACCGACGTGCCGATTTTTTCCGACGCCTACGCGCCGCTGGTGCAGCGCGCGCATGTGGTTCTTTCGCCCGATGCGCGCCTGGCCGCGCCCGGCGAAGACGCCAGCGCCCCGGTGCAGCGCGCTGTGGCCGCGCTGGAGGCACTGTTGCAGGAGCGCGGTGGGCACATTGCGGCACTCATCGTCGAGCCCCTGGTGCAGTGCGCCACCGGCATGGCCATGTACGACCCCGACTACCTGCGCCAGGTGCGTGCGCTGTGCGACCGCTACCAGGTGCATTTGATCGCGGACGAAATCGCGGTGGGCTGCGGGCGCACCGGCACCTTCTTCGCATGCGAGCAGGCGGGCATTTGGCCGGATTTTGTGTGCCTGTCCAAGGGCATCAGCGGCGGCTACCTGCCGCTGTCGCTGGTGATGACGCGGGATCAGCTGTACCAGGCCTTCTACCACCCGGACGTGCGCCGGGGCTTTCTGCATTCGCACTCCTACACCGGCAACCCGCTGGCCTGCCGCGCCGCGCTGGCGGTGCTGGACATCTTTGAACAAGACGGCGTGCTGCAGGAAAACCGCCGCCGCGCCGCGCTGTGCACCCAGGCCCTGCAGCCACTGGCGCAGGACGCGCGGGTGCGCCACTTCCGCCAGCGCGGCATGATCTGGGCCTTTGACGCCGTGGAGCCCGATGCCCAGCGCGCGGCCACCTTTTCGCGCCGCTTTTTTTCTGCCGGACTGCACAAGGGCCTGCTGCTGCGCCCCATCGGCACCACGGTCTACCTGATGCCGCCCTACATCCTCAGCGACGAGGAATGGCTGCTGCTGGCCCAGCGCACCCAGGCGGTGTTTGCGGAGGTGATGGCGTGAGCGCCGCGCATTCGTCTCCTGCCGATGGTGCGCAGGCCAGCTTGACTATGGGCGCGCCAGTTTCCGGTGTGGTGGGTGATATGGGCACCGCTGGCGAGCTTGCGGGCGCCACGGCGGCGACCCCGCCCGGTCTGGCCTGCTTTGTCACCGGCACCGACACCGAAATTGGCAAGACTTTTGTCACCTGCGCCCTGCTGCACGCCCTGCGTGCCCGGGGCTGGAGCGCTGTGGGCATGAAGCCCGTGGCGGCGGGCGCCGGCTTTGGGCCGGACGGCAGCCTGAATGAAGACGTGCAGGCCCTGATGGCGGCCAGCGGCGTGCAGGCCCCGGTGGCGCAGGTGGCGCCCTATGTGCTGCGCACCCCTGCTGCGCCCCATATCGCCGCCGCGTTGGACGGGGTCGCAATCGCGTGCGAGCCCATTTTTGCAGCCTTTGCCCAACTGCGCGCCCAGGCGGACGCGGTGCTGGTCGAAGGGGTGGGGGGCTTTTGCGTGCCCTTGGGCGAGGGCTGGGACACGGCTGACCTGGCCCAGGAGCTGGCCCTGCCCGTGGTGCTGGTGGTGGGCCTGCGCCTGGGCTGCATCAACCACGCCCTGCTCAGCGCCCAGGCCATCGCCGCGCGCGGCCTGCGGCTGGCGGGCTGGGTCGCCAACACCGTGGACGCGGCCATGCCCTACCGCGACGAGAACATCCAGGCCCTGAGCGCACGCCTGGGCGCCCCGCTGCTGGGCGTGCTGCCGCGCTTGAGCGAACCCGATCCGTCCCAGGTGGCGCACTGCCTGGACCTTGAACCACTGCTGGCGGCGTGCCAGGCCTGACGCCCCAAGCCACCGCACCGAAGGAGTACACGACCATGTTTACTAAAGTCTTGATTGCTAACAGGGGGGAGATCGCCTGCCGCGTCGCCGCTACCTGCGCGCGCATGGCCATTCGCACCGTGGCGGTGTATTCCGATGCCGACGCGCATGCCAAGCATGTGGCAGCGTGTGACGAGGCGGTGCACATCGGCGGCAGTGCGCCCAAGGACAGCTACCTGCGCTGGGAGCGCATCATCGAGGCCGCCCAGGCCACGGGCGCCCAGGCCATCCACCCAGGTTATGGTTTCTTGAGCGAAAACGAAGACTTTGCCCAGGCCTGCGCCAAGGCGGGGCTGGTGTTCATTGGCCCGGCTGCGCACAGCATCCGCGCCATGGGCCTGAAGGCCGAGTCCAAGCGCCTGATGGAAGCGGCCCAGGTGCCGCTGGTGCCGGGTTACCACGGCGCCAACCAGGACGCCTCCCTGCTGCAGGCCGAGGCCGACCGCATCGGCTACCCGGTGCTCATCAAGGCCAGCGCGGGCGGCGGGGGCAAGGGCATGCGTGCGGTGGACAAAGCCGAAGACTTCGCCGCCGCCTTGGCCTCGTGCAAGCGCGAGGCCATCAACAGCTTTGGTGACGACGCCGTGCTGGTGGAAAAGTACGTGCAGCGCCCGCGCCACATTGAGATACAGGTGTTTGGCGACACGCTGGGCAACTGCGTCTACCTGTTCGAGCGTGACTGCTCGGTGCAGCGCCGCCACCAGAAGGTGCTGGAAGAAGCCCCGGCGCCGGGCATGACCGAACACCTGCGCCGCCAGATGGGCGAGGCCGCCGTGGCGGCCGCCCGTGCCGTGCAGTACGTGGGCGCGGGCACGGTGGAGTTCATCGTGGAGCAGCCTGGGGGCTATGGTTTGGAAGGCGCCCATGAAGGTTTCGCCGCCGGGCCGCCCCAAGGCGAAACAGCCCCCTTGGGGGGTAGCGACCCAGCGCAGCGGCGGAGCGTGGGGGCCAGGTTCTACTTCATGGAGATGAACACCCGCCTCCAAGTGGAGCACCCGGTCACGGAGGCCATCACCGGCCTGGACCTGGTAGAGTGGCAGTTGCGCGTGGCGGCGGGTGAGCCGCTGCCGCTGGCGCAGGAGGACTTGCGCATCCAGGGCCATGCCATCGAGGCGCGCATCTGCGCCGAGAACCCGGACAAGCAGTTCCTGCCCGCCACTGGCACGCTGCACACCTATGCCTTGCCGGCCCACAGTGCTTTTGCGCGCGCGCCGCAGGGCGTGCGGGTGGACTCGGGCGTGCGCGAGGGCGACGCCATCAGCCCCTATTACGACTCCATGGTGGCCAAGCTCATCGTGCACGGCGCCACGCGCGCAGAGGCCCTGGCGCGGCTGGACGCAGCGCTGGCCGCCACCCGCATCGTGGGCCTGACCACCAATGTGCAGTTCCTGCGCTACGTGGCGCGCAGCGCCTCGTTCGCCCAGGCCCAACTGGACACGGCCCTGATCCCGCGCGAGAGCGCGGTGCTGTTCCACCAAGACCCGGTGGGGCTGGAGCTGGCCTGCGCCGCGCTGGTGGCGGACACCGTGCAGACCGAGCTGGCGCCTGCGGCACCCGGCACCTGGGCCGACCCCTGGGCCCAGCGCGACGGCTGGCACAGCCACGGTGACGCGCTGCGCACCTTTGCCGTGGAGTACGCGGGCCAGGCGCGACACATCACGCTGCGCACCGTGCATGCCCAGGGCGGCGTGCAGCGCCTGCTGTGCGTGGACGGCGCCGAGCAGGCCCTGGCCTTTGCGCGCCAGCCCGACGGTGCGCTGGAGCTGTGGCTGGGCAGCCGCCGCGAACGCCTGCATGTGGTGCGCCATGGTGAGCTGGCCCACGTGTTTTCTGCCCAGGGTGCTACACAAATCGTAGCAAGCGACGTGCTCGGTCACGCCGGTGACAGTGCCGCCGAGGGCGGGCGCCTGACCGCGCCCATGCCGGGCAAGATGGTGTCCTTTGCCGTGGCCGTGGGCGACGCGGTGAAAAAGGGCCAGACCCTGGCGGTGATGGAGGCCATGAAGATGGAGCACACCATTGCCGCACCCACGGACGGCGTGGTGGCCGAGCTGCTGTTCGCCCCTGGCGATCAGGTGGGCGACGGCGCCGAGCTGCTGCGGCTGCAGGCGAAGTAGGCCGCATGGTCAGAGGGAGTTGCTGTGGGCGCGACAATGCGGCGATGAAGACACTGAGGGTTGTGTATTGGTCTGCCGACCAGGACGCGGCGGCGTGGGTGCCGGGCTTGCAAAGCGCCATGCCCGGTGTAGACGTGCAGGAGTGGGCCCCCGGGGCGGCCCCCGCCGATTACGCCGTGGTGTGGAAGCCGCCGCAGGCGCTGCTGGACGCGCAGGGCGGCCAGCTCAAGGCCATTTTCAACACCGGCGCCGGTGTCGATGCGCTCATGAAGCTGCGCCTGCCTTCCGATGTGCCCATCGTGCGCCTGGACGACGCGGGCATGTCGGTGCAAATGGCCGAATACGTGTGCCATGCCGTGATTCGCCACTTCCGCGAGTTCGACGCTTATGAGCGCGACACCGACGCACTGAAGTGGAGTTTTCGCAAGCCGCGCAGCCGCATCGAATTTCCCGTGGGGGTGCTGGGCCTGGGCGTGCTGGGCGAGCGCGTGGCGCGCTCGCTGTGCCAGTTCGATTTTCCGGTCAATGGTTGGAGCCAGACGCCTAAAGACGTCCCGGGCGTGGCCTGCTACCACGGCCCGGAGCAGTTTGGCGCGTTTTTGGCCGCCACCCGCATTGTGGTCTGCCTGCTGCCGCTCACGCCCGAGACCGAAAACATCCTCAACGCCCGCACCCTGGCGCAGCTCCAAGCCGGGGGCTACGTCATCAACGTGGCGCGCGGCGCGCACCTGGTGGACGCCGACCTGATCGCCCAGATCGACTGCGGCCACTTGGCCGGCGCCACGCTGGACGTATTCCGCGTCGAGCCCCTGCCCAAGGACCACCCGTTCTGGGCCCACCCCAAAATCACCGTCACCCCGCACACCTCGGCACGCACCCTGCGCACCGAGAGCATCGCCCAGATCGCCTCCAAGATCGCCGCGCTGGAGCGCGGCGAAGCGGTGCGCGGGGTGGTGGACACCCAGCGCGGCTATTGACCCCGCAGAAACCGACCGACGCACAGGAACCATCGCCATGCAATTTCCTCCCCGTGTCCAGCTCATCGACGTCGGCCCGCGCGACGGGCTGCAGAACGAAAAGCAGCCCGTTTCTGCCGAGGCCAAGGTCGCGCTGGTGCACCGCCTGCAGGCCGCAGGCCTGACAGAGATCGAGGTCACC
Source organism: Rhodoferax sp. (assembly GCA_052390055.1). Classification (GTDB taxonomy): domain Bacteria; phylum Pseudomonadota; class Gammaproteobacteria; order Burkholderiales; family Burkholderiaceae_C; genus Allorhodoferax. The sequence continues at coordinate 22,309 of JBQTHH010000086.1, read as the reverse complement.
AGCTTCGTCAGCCCCCAGTGGGTGCCGCAGATGGCCGACAACGCCCAGGTCATGGCGGGCCTGCAGCGCGACAGCGGCGTGCGCTACTCGGTGCTCACGCCCAATATGAAGGGGCTGGAAGCCGCCCTGGCCACGCGCCCCGACGAGATCGTGGTGTTTGGCGCCGCCAGCGAGGCCTTCAGCCGCAAGAACATCAACTGCTCCATTGCCGAGAGCATCGAGCGCTTCGCCCCCGTGGTGGCGGCGGCGCGCGCGGCCGGCATTGCGGTGCGCGGCGCCATGAGCTGCACCGTGGGCTGCCCTTACGAAGGCGAGATTGCGCCGACCCAGGTGGCCTACCTGGCAGGCCTGCTCAAGGGCATAGGCGTGCAGCGCGTGGACGTGGCCGACACCATTGGCGTGGGCACACCGCGCAAGGTGCAGCGCGCCCTCGAGGCCGCTTTGCAGCACTTCAGCCTGGACGCGGTGTCTGGCCATTTCCACGACACCTACGGCCAGGCCCTGGCCAACACCCTGGCCGCGCTGGAGCTGGGGGTGTGGAACTTCCAAAGCTCGGTGGCCGGGTTGGGCGGCTGCCCTTACGCCAAGGGCGCCACTGGCAACGTGGCCACCGAAGACCTGGTCTACCTGCTGCACGGCCTGGGTATAGAGACCGGCATTGACCTGGACGCGCTGGTGGACGCCGGCGCCTACATCAGCGGCGTGCTCGGGCGCCCCACGCAGTCGCGCGTGGCGCGGGCGCTGCTGGCCAAACGCGGGGAGGGCGCATGTGCGGCAGCGAAGTGAGCGCTCTGCCCGAGGGTGTGCAGCGCGTGGCAGCCTACCTGCAGCGCCACCAGCACCCGCACGGCCCGCGCATGCTGGACGACGCTGCGCGCACCGCGCAGCAGGCGGCGGACGCGCTGGGCATTGCCGTGGGGCAGATTGCCAAGAGCATCATCTTCCGGCGCCGCAGCGACGACGCGGCGGTGCTGGTCATCACCTCGGGCGACCGGCGTGTGGACGAGGCCAAGGTGGCCGCCCAGGTGGGGGCGCTGGGGCGCGCCGACGCTGCCTTTGTGAAAGAGAAAACCGGCTTTTCCATTGGCGGCGTGGCGCCGGTGGCGCATGCCCAGCAGGCCGTGACCCTGATCGACCGCGAGCTGTTCCGCTTTGCCGACATCTGGGCCGCCGCCGGGCACCCGCATGCCGTGTTCACGCTCAGCCCGCAGGCCCTGGTGGCCTTGACCGCCGCCCCGGTGTGCGACGTGGTGCTGGAGCCGCTGGTATGACGGATGCTATAAAAACAGTAGCGCAACGCGCAGCAATGGCGCGGGCCAGTGCCGATATTGTGCCCTCACCCTGCGTAGCGGTGTGCCGCATGGACGCCGACACCGGCCTGTGCTTGGGCTGCTGGCGCACGCTGGGCGAGATCCAGGCCTGGAGCGACGCCGACCGTGCCACCCGTTTGGCGATCTGGGACGCGGTGGAGCAGCGCGCTGCGGCTGGCGCCTGCGCCCCAGCCCCAGCCCCCGCCCCAGCCCCAGCCCCAGCCTCTGCCTCTGCCTCTGCCTCTGCCTCTGCCTCTGCCTCAGCCTCAGCGCCAAGGCCCGTCCCCTGTGCCCGTGCCGGGAGCGCCGATTGTGAGCAAACCTGTGACCACTGCCCGGGAGCGACCGCATGAAACCCATCACCATGTACCTCGACTTCATCTCGCCCTACGCCTACCTGGCGTTCGAGCGCCTGCCCGAGGCGCTGATGGGCCACAGCGTGGTGCTGCACTACAAGCCCATCCTGTTTGCCGCGCTGCTCAAGCACCACGGCCAGTTGGGCCCGGCGGAGATCGCGCCCAAGCGCGACTGGACCTACCGCCAGGTGGAGTGGACCGCGCACAGCCTGGGCGTGCCGCTGGACCTGCCGGCCAGCCACCCCTTCAACCCCCTGGCGCACCTGCGCCTGGCCTGGGCCTGTGCGGCGCCCGGGCGCACCCCGAACCGCTATGTGTGCGAGACCGTGTTCCGCCACATCTGGCGCGGCGGCCACGAGGCCGGGGACGCGCAGCGCCTGCAGGCCCTGGCGCAGCAACTGGCCCCCCCGCGCAGCCCTGAGGACGCCGCCGTCAAGGCCGAACTCAAGGCCTCTACAGACGAAGCCCTGGCCGCCGGGGTGTTTGGCGTGCCCAGCTTCGTGGTCGATGGGCGCGTGTTCTGGGGGCTCGATGCCCTGCCCATGCTGCGCGCCCACCTGGACGGCGACCCCTGGCTGGACGCGCACTGGGACGCGCCTGCAAGCGTGGCGCAAGGCGTGCGGCGTTAAATCCCCGCGCGCCGGTGTGGCCTTCGCTTGGCCGCACGGCGCGCGCGCCATGCCCAACGCCTTCCACTTCGCTGCCTCCCCCTTCGACACGCTCACCCCTGAGGAGCAGCGCCTGGTGCGCGCGGGCGTGGACGTGGTCTATTTCCCGCAGGGGCAGACCATCCTGGGCGTGGGCGAGTCGCCGCGCCAGCTCTACATCCTCATCAAGGGCTTCGTTACCGAATACGACGGCGACGACCCGGTGGCCACCTATGGCCCGGATGACAGTTTCGATGGCCGCGCCCTGGTGGCCGGGCGCGCCAGCCACCGCTTCGTGGCCACCGAAGAAGTGGTGGCCTACGCCCTGGCGCAGCCCACGGTGCAGCAGCTCATTGCCGCCAACGCTGCTTTTGGCGCCTTGCTGTTTGCCGAGCTGGGCCACAAGCTGCAGTCCATCGCCCAGCGCCGCGCGCAGCACGAGTGGCAGTCGCTCACCCTGGCGCGGGTGGACCAGGCCTTTGTGCGCCCGGTCCCCGTGGTGCCCTATGCCACGCCGGTGCTGGAGGCGGTGCGCACCCTGCAGCAGCAGCGCGCCAACAGCCTCCTGGTCGATGGCGGCCCCGGCGCCGCCGCGGCCTGGGGGCTGTTCACCTCCACCGCCTTGCAGCGCGCGGTGCTCGACGGGCGTGCCCTCGGTGCGCTGCCGGTGGGGGAGTTTGCCAACTTCGACCTCGTGCGCATCGCCCCCGACGCCAGCCTGGGCGACGCCATGGCGCTCATGCTCAAACGCCGCGTGCGCTCGCTGGTGGTGTGCGAGGGCGAGGCCGTGCGCGGTGTGCTGGAGGCGCTGGACCTGTTCAGCTACCTCTCCAACCAGTCGCACCTGCTCACCGAGCGCATTGAAGCCGCCGCCGACCTGTCTGCCCTGGCCGAGGCGGCGGCGCAGATCAACCAGGTGATCGCGGCGCTGTACCGCAGCGGCACGCGCATCCACCTCATCGCCGCCATCGTGCAGCAGCTCAACGCGCGCCTGTTCGAGCGCGCCTGGGCCCTGATCGCGCCGCCCGAACTGGTGGCCAACAGCTGCCTGTTCGTCATGGGCAGCGAAGGCCGGGGCGAGCAGTTGCTCAAGACCGACCAGGACAACGGCCTGATCCTGCGCGACGGCTACACCCCGCCCGCGCAACTGGACCTGCTGTGCCTGCGCTTTTCGCAGGCGCTGCAGCAGTTCGGCTACCCGCCGTGCCCGGGCTCAATCATGCTGTCCAACCCGCTGTGGCGCCAGCCGGTGAGCGGCTTTGGCCAGATGGCCTGCAACTGGCTGCTGCAGCCCAGCGACGAAGACCTGATGCACCTGGCCATCTTCATGGACGCGCACGCCGTGTGCGGCGACGCCAGCCTGCTGGCCCAGGTGCAGCAACGCCTGCGCCAGCTCAGCGCCGACAACGACGCGCTGCTGGCGCGCTTTGCCGCCGCCATCGACGTGTTCAGCCGCTCCAGCGGCTGGTGGAACCGGCTGCTCGGCCTGGACGACGACCAGGAGCGCCTGCACCTGAAGAAGGCCGGGCTTTTCCCGCTGGTGCACGGCGTGCGCGCCCTGGCGCTGGCCCAGCACATCGAAGCCACCGGCACCGAAGCGCGCATCCAGGCCCTGGTGGCGCGCCAGGTGCTGGACGAACGCCTGGGACAGGACCTGGTGCACAGCCTGCATTTCTTCATGGGCCTGAAGCTGCGCTGCGGGCTGCAGGAGCTGGACACCGGCCACACCGTGAGCGGCGCCGTGGACGTGCAGCGCCTGAGCACCCTGGACCGCGACCTGCTCAAGGACACCCTGGGCGTGGTCAAGCGCTTTCGCGCCCGCCTGCGCCAGCACTTCCGGCTGGAGTCCGTGGCATGAAACCCCCGTGCGCGCCTGGGCCCGGGCTGCGCGCCTGGCGTGCGCTGGTGCGGCGCTGGAGGCTCTACCACCTGGGCCTGCCCGAGTTCGCCTTCCTGTTCGACGAGCCCCCGCCCAACGAATGGGTGGCGCTGGACTGCGAGACCACGGGGCTGAATGTGCGCAGCGACGAAATCGTCAGCATCGGCGCGGTGCGCATCGTGGGCAACCGCCTGCTCACCAGCGAGCGGCTGGAGCTGCTGGTGCGCCCGGACAAGGGCATGCGCGCCAGCAGCGTGCCGGTGCACCGCCTGCGCGCGCAGGACGTGGCCCAGGGTCTGCCCATCGACGAAGCCTTGCAGCGCCTGCTGCATTTCATCGGGCCGCGCCCGCTGGTGGGCTACTACCTGGAGTTCGACGTCGCCATGCTCAACCGCGCGCTCTTTCCGCTGCTGGGCCTGCGCCTGCCGCAGCCGAAAATCGAGGTCTCGCGCCTGTACTACGAGCACCAGTGGCGCCGCCTGAGCCCGCAGCAGCGCCAGATGCAGCCCGAGATCGACCTGCGCTTTGCCACCCTGATGCGCACCCTGGGGCTGCCCCAGCGCGAGGCGCACGACGCCCTCAACGACGCGGTGATGGCGGCCCTGGCCTTTGTGAAACTGCGGCAGCTTGTGGGCTGAAAGAGACGGCGCCCCTGGTTTTTTTGGGCGCGGTGGTGTTTGCCATGCAAAAAGTGGATTCGCGGTTTGGGATAATCCCTGCGATTGCGTTGCTGGCGTCGCACGTGAACGATGGCTCACGGTGGGCTGCGCGCAAGTGTCTGTCACCCACTTTTTATCTGCATTCCCATGAAATACGCCGCTTTTTTGGGCGTGGCCGCCCTGGTGCTGTCCGCCTGCTCCAGCAAACCCATTGCCCCCGCTGAAACCGCCACCGCCCAGCCGGTGACCCAGACCGCTTCGACCGCCCCCAACACTACCCAGGCCCCATCGGGCCAGACCGGCGGGGTGCAAACCCAGAAAGCCGTGCCCGCGCACCTGGACCCCAACAGCCTCATCAGCAAAGAGCGCAGCGTCTTTTTCGACTACGACGCCTTTGTAATCAAGCCCGAGTTCAACACCCTGCTCCAGGCCCACGCCAAGTACCTGGGTCAGAACCCTGCGCTGACCATCCGCATCGAAGGCAATGCCGACGAGCGCGGCGGCACCGAGTACAACCTGGCCCTGGGCCAAAAGCGCGCCGAAGCCGTGGCGCGTGCGCTCAAGACCCTGGGCGTGACCGACAAGCAGATGGAAGCCGTGAGCCTGGGCAAGGAAAAGCCCAAGGCCCAAGGCCATGACGAAGCCGCCTGGGCGCAAAACCGCCGCGGTGACCTGGCCTATCCGGCCCAATAAGCACCGCAGGCGCATTCCCATAAAAAAACCGGGCCCAGGCCCGGTTTTTTTATGGGCGCGGACCGCCGCAACGGTCCGCGATAAGGGGCTCTGCAGGGGCGCGATAGGGGCCCGCAGCCTCAGTGCCCCGAGGCCCCGGCGGCGCCGTAGCCGGTCTCGCTGCGCACCTGCTGCGCGGCATAGGCTGCGCGCTCCTGCGCTGCCTGGCGGCTGCGGTCCAGCACCGAGAACAGCCACACGCCCACAAAGCCGATGGTCATGGAGAACAGCGCCGGTGAGGTGTAGGGGAACCAGGCCGAGCCCTTGGGGTAGCCCAGCGTGGCTTCCCACACGGAAGGGCTCACCACGGTCAGCGCCACCGAGGAGATCAGGCCCAGAAAACCGCCGATCACCGCGCCCGTGGTGGTGCAGCCCTTCCACAGCACCGACATGAACAGGACCGGGAAGTTGGCCGACGCCGCAATGGCGAAGGCCAGCGAGACCATGAAGGCGATGTTCTGCTTCTCGAACGCAATGCCCAGCACCACGGCCACCACCCCCAGCGCCAGGGTGGTGATGCGCGAGACCTTCAGCTCGCTCGCCGAGTCCGCCTTGCCGCCCTTGAGCACGGTGGCGTAGATGTCGTGCGACACCGCCGAGGCGCCTGACAGCGTCAGCCCCGCCACCACGGCCAGGATGGTGGCAAAGGCCACCGCCGAGATGAAGCCGAAGAACACATTGCCGCCCACCGACTTGGCCACCAGCACCGCCGCCATATTGGCCGAGCCGCCGCCGCCCTTGATCACGCCCTTGACGGTGTCGGCGAACTCGGGGTTGGTCAGCACCAGGGTGATGGCGCCAAAGCCGATGATGAAGATCAGGATGTAGAAGTAGCCGATCCAGGTCGTGGCCCAGAGCACCGACTTGCGCGCTTCCTTGGCGTCGGGCACGGTGAAAAAGCGCATCAGGATGTGGGGCAGCCCAGCGGTGCCGAACATCAGCGCCATGCCGAAGGAAATGGCGGAGATCGGGTCTTTGATGAAACCACCCGGGCCCATCAGGGACAGGCCGGTCTTGGCCGGGTCCATCGCGTTGGCCTTGGCCAGCGCCTCTGCGGCGGCGGCCTGGGCTTCCGGGGTGGCGGCGGCGGCTGCCGCAGCGGTGGCGGCGGCCAGCGCGGCCTCCTTGGCATTGCCCGCGATCAGGGTCTTGACTTCCACGCCCTTGGCAAACAGCGCCTCGGGGCTGAAGCCGAACTGCGCCAGCACCATGAAGGCCATGAAGCTCACCCCGGCGAGCAGCATGATGGCCTTGATGATCTGCACCCAGGTGGTGGCGGTCATGCCGCCGAACAGCACGTACACCATCATCAGCGCGCCCACGATCACCACCGCCATCCAGTAGTCCAGCCCGAACAGCAGCTTGATGAGCGAGCCCGCGCCCACCATCTGCGCGATCAGGTAGAAGGCCACCACCACCAGCGTGCCTGAGGCGGCAAAGATGCGGATCGGTTTTTGCTGGAAGCGGTAGCCCGCCACGTCGGCAAAGGTGAATTTGCCCAGGTTGCGCAGGCGCTCGGCCATCAGGAAGGTGATCACCGGCCAGCCCACCAGGAAGCCGATGGAGTAGATCAGGCCGTCGTAGCCATTGGCCATGACGGCGGCGGAAATGCCCAGGAAGGACGCCGCCGACATGTAGTCGCCCGCGATCGCCAGGCCGTTCTGGAAGCCCGTGATGCCGCCCCCGGCGGTGTAGAAGTCGGCCGCCGAGCGCGTCTTGGCGGCGGCCCATTTGGTGATCCACAGCGTGGCGGCCACGAACACGCCGAACATGGCAATCGCGGTCCAGTTGGTGGCCTGTTTGTCCACCTGCCCCAGGTCGCCCCCGGCGGCCAGTGCGGCCCCGCAGGCCAGGGCGCCACCCAGGGTGGCAAAGAGTCGTGCAAGGGATTTCATCGGGTCACGTCCTTGAGGATGTCGGCGGTCAGGTCGTCGAATTCGCGGTTGGCACGGCGCACGTAGATGGCCGTGATGAGGATGGTGAAGACGATCACGCCCATGCCGATGGGAATGCCCAGCGTGCTCACGCCCGCGCCCAGCGGCGTGGCCAGAAAGGGTTTGTTGAAGGCGATCAGGGCGATGTAGCCGTAATACACCACCAGCATCAGTACGGTCAGCAGCCAGCCGAAGGCGTTGCGCTTGGCGCGCAGGGCCTGGTATTTCGGGTGGCGCTGGATTTTGTCAACCACGGGGTCACGCATCGGGAGTCCTTTGAAGGATCGGATTTAAAAAAATTGCGCCGTTAGCACAGCGGAAGGTATTTTGTAAATCCGTTCTGACCCTCGACTTACGTAATTTTCGGGTCAGGATAAACCCTGATGTCCGCCTTTCCGCGCATTTTTGGCTGTAAGCAAAAAAGGGGTTTCGACTATCGGAAACCCTAGGGGGCGCCCTTCAGGGGCGGGCCCCAAGGGGGGCAAAACCCACATCGTGAAACCGCGGCCCAGGGTTTGTGCGGGGGTTGTAAGCGCGGGTTCAGTGCCGCGTAAGTCTGCGCAAGAAACCCGTCAGAACGCCGTCAGTGCCGCCTTGGACAGTGCGCACCAACCCCGCATTGGAGAGGGGCGTTTCATAAGCCTAAGCAACCTATTTTTGGAGACAGACGACATGGCAAACACTGCAGCCCGTCCGATGAGCGCCGAAGAAAAGAAAGTCATCTTTGCTTCCTCGCTCGGCACCGTATTCGAGTGGTACGACTTTTACCTTTACGGCTCCTTGGCGGCCATCATCGCCAAGCAGTTCTTCAGCGGCCTGGACGAAGGCTCGGCCTTCATCTTCGCGCTGCTGGCCTTTGCCGCCGGCTTCATCGTGCGCCCCTTCGGCGCGCTGGTGTTTGGCCGCCTGGGCGACATGATCGGGCGCAAATACACCTTCCTGGTCACGATCCTGATCATGGGTCTGTCCACCTTCATCGTCGGCATCCTGCCCAACTACGCCTCCATCGGCGTGGCTGCTCCGGTGATCCTGATCGGGCTGCGCATGCTGCAGGGCCTGGCGCTGGGCGGTGAGTACGGTGGCGCCGCCACCTACGTGGCCGAGCACGCCCCGCAGGGCAAGCGCGGTGCCTACACCTCCTGGATCCAGACCACCGCGACGCTGGGCCTGTTCCTGTCGCTGATGGTGATCCTGGGTACCCGCACCATGATCGGTGAAGCTGCGTTTGCCGATTGGGGCTGGCGCGTTCCCTTCGTGGTCTCGATCCTGCTGCTGGCGGTGTCGGTGTACATCCGCCTGAGCATGAACGAGTCGCCCGCGTTCCAGAAGATGAAGGCCGAGGGCAAGACCTCCAAGGCCCCGCTGTCTGAGTCCTTCGGCCAGTGGAAGAACCTCAAGATCGTGATCCTGGCCCTGATCGGTCTGACCGCCGGCCAGGCCGTGGTCTGGTACTCCGGCCAGTTCTACGCCCTGTTCTTCCTGACCCAGGCGCTCAAGGTGGACGGTGCCACGGCCAACATCATGGTGGCGGTCTCGCTCGTCATCGGCACGCCTTTCTTCATCCTGTTCGGTTCGCTGTCGGACAAAATCGGCCGCAAGCCCATCATCCTGGCCGGCTGCCTGCTCGCTGCCGTGACCTATTTCCCGGTGTTCGGCGCCCTGACCAAGGCCGCCAACCCGGACCTGGCCGCTGCCCAGGCCGCAGCCAAGGTGACCGTCACCGCCGACCCGGCCGAGTGCTCGTTCCAGTTCAACCCCACCGGCACCAAGAAGTTCACCTCTTCGTGCGACGTGGCCAAGCAGCAGCTGGCCTCGCGTTCGGTGAGCTATGAAAACATCGAAGCCCCGGCAGGCACCCCCGCCACCATCCAGGTGGGCGAGACCGTGGTTCTGGTGAAGTATTCCGCTGAGCAGGTCGCCGAAGCCAAGGCCAAGGCCGAAGCCAAGCTGGCCGACGTGTCTGCCGCCCAGCCGCAGGACGCTAAGGCCGTGGAAGCCGCCACCAAGGCCGTCAAGGACCTGAGCAGCGAAAAGACCGCGGGCGCCACCCTGCTGGCCAGCAACCTGGGCGCCGCCCTCAAGGCCGCTGGCTACCCGGCCAAGGCCGACATGGCCAAGTTCGACAAGGTCAAGGTCATCATCATCCTGACCTACCTGGTGATCCTGGTCACCATGGTCTACGGCCCGATTGCCGCCATGCTGGTGGAGCTGTTCCCGACCCGCATCCGCTACACCTCCATGAGCCTGCCCTACCACATCGGCAACGGCTGGTTCGGCGGCCTGCTGCCCACCACGGCCTTCGCCATCGTGGCCCAGACCGGCAACATGTACAACGGCCTGTGGTACCCCATCATCATCGCCGCCGCCACGGTGGTGATCGGCGGCCTGTTCATCAAGGAAACCAAGGACGTGGACATCTACGCCAACGATTGAGCCTGTGTTGTGAAGTGAGTTGAAACGGTGCCCGCCGCACAGGGGTGTGCGGGCAGTTTGCAGGCCCTCGAAAGGGGGCCTTTTTTACTGAGGAAAGAGGACGATATGTGGAAGATCGCAGTGGCCTTCGTGGCATTCGCGGCACTGGCCTTGTTTGTGCTGAGCAAGGGCGGGGACATTGACATGGGGGGTGAAAAGCACGGCGCCGAAGCCACCCATGAGAGCCCCCAGCCTGCTGCGGCCAAATAGTGTGGTCGCCAGGGTGGTTGAATGGGGGCGTGGGGGCTGGGGTCTGCCCTAGTAGCGTCGGGGCCCGGGGCGGGCTCTAATGCGCTGCTAGGACAGGCTATTCGCAAAGTACAGCGCATGAAATACATCAAGACCGAAGCCGGGCAGTTGGCATTCAAGCAGCGCTCGGCGCAGATCACCCCGCGCCAACGTTCGGTCTTCATCCTGTTCGACGGCGCAAAGACCGTGGAGCAGGTGCTGGCGGCCACGGCCGGTCTGGGGGCGGATATGTCGGATGTCGAAGCCCTGGCAGGCCATGGCTTCCTGGCCCCCGCGCCCGCACAGGCTCCCAGCGCGGCGCCCGGGGCGAAGGCGCCGGAGCGGCCCGCCGCCGAGCCCGCCGCGCCCTCCCAGGGCGCGGCGCAGGGCGTGGACCGCTTCATCCAGGCCAAGATCATGGCCACCCAGTTGTCCGCCAGCATCGGCCTGCGCGGCTTCATGCTCAACATGCTGATCGAAGAGGCCGAGAACCTGCGCGACATCGAGCAACTGCTGCCCAAGCTGCGCTCGGCCGTGGGCGCCAAGGCCTGCGAGCCGCTGGAGGCCTGGCTCAAGTCCGCCTGACCTAGGGAATGCCCTAGGAGGGGTTTGTACTGAGCTGCGGCTGGCCGTAAGAACACTGTAAGACGCGGTCTGGACAGTGGGCGCACCGACACAAAGGTGCCCATGCTGCTCTTGATCTCCATCGCCAAACTGGTGCTCGAAATTGCCCTGCTGAGCCTGCTCGGGCAGTGGCTCGTGGGCCTGCTGGCCGGGGCCAAGCGCGAACAGAACATGGTGTACGCCCTGTTCCAGGTGCTCACCCGGCCCTTTGTGCGCGGCGTGCGCTGGATCACCCCCAAGGTGGTGATCGACCGCCACATTCCCCTGGCCACCTTCGTGCTGCTGCTCATGGCCTGGGTGGCGGTCACGGCGGCCAAGATCAGCACCTGCCTGCACACAGGAGTCCAAGCATGCCAGTGACCCACACGTCTTCCCTGCGCTACCTGCTGCACAAGGCCCAGGTGCTGGTGCAACTGGTGCTGGGGCGCCACCGGCAGGCCGAAGGCCTGCTCGACACCATGCTGCGGCGCTGGCCGGGGGACGCCTACGCCCTGTCCAGTCGCGCCCACCTGCGCCACCAGCGCCAGGACCGCGACGGCGCACTGGCCGACGCCCAGGCCCTGGTGCAGTTGCATCCGCAGCGCAGCGCGGCGGACTGGTTCAATCTGGCCTACATGCTCGACGCCACCGGCCTGCCCGAGGCGGCCTTGCCCGCGTTTGAGCGCGCCCTGGCCCTCGACCCCAAGCTGGACCGCGCCTGGTACGGCATGGGCATGGCCCTGATCCGATTGCAGCGTCTGGACGAGGCCGTGGCGGCCTTGCAGCGCAACACCGAACTGCAGCCCATGAGCCCCTACGGCTGGTACCAACTGGCCCGGGTCTACATGGAACGACAGCAGCCCGAGCAGGCTCAGCGCATCCTGGCGCACCTGCAGGGCTTCGAGCCCAAGGTCGCGGCGCAGCTCGCGCGCGAAACCGGCCTGGCTGTCTGAAAAGCAGGCCTGAGGCCCCGTGAGGGGGCTGGGCTTGTGCCCCACAGCGTGCAGTGTGCGCCCCCGTCCTGGAGGTGCACCCGGGGGGCGTGGTTGGATCGAAATGGACTATTCACCGAGGAGACCGACAACATGCAATTGACAGAAAGACACCGCCAGTATTGGCAGAAGAACCTGCGCATCACCGCAGTGCTTCTGGCGATCTGGTTCGTGGTGACCTATGTGGTGGGCTATTTCGCCCGCGACCTCAGTTTCACCTTCTTTGGCTGGCCCTTCAGTTTCTGGATGGGCTCGCAGGGTGCGCTCATCGTGTACTGCGTGATCATCTGGTACTACGCGCGCACCATGAACCGCTTGGACATTGAACACGGCGTGGCCGAAGAGGAGGTGTGACATGGCAGGAGCAACACCTGACGCGGGCGGCGGCGTGTTTTCCGCCTCTTCCAATGCGGCTTTCAAGAAGCAGCTCAACAAGGTGTACACCTGGTACACCGGCGGCTTCATCACCTTCATCATCGTGCTCGCTATCCTGGAGCAGATGGGCCTGCCCAAGAGCTGGATCGGCTTCATCTTCTTGGTGGCCACGGTGCTGCTGTACGCAGGCATCGGTTTCATGAGCCGTACCAGCGACGCCAGCGAGTACTACGTCGCTGGGCGGCGCGTGCCCGCGGTCTACAACGGCATGGCCACGGGGGCGGACTGGATGTCGGCGGCCTCCTTCATCGGCATGGCGGGCACCTTGTACCTGACCGGCTACGGCGGCCTGGCCTTCATCATGGGCTGGACCGGCGGCTACTGCCTGGTGGCGCTGTTTTTGGCACCCTATCTGCGCAAGTTCGGTCAGTTCACCATCCCCGACTTCCTGGGCGCGCGCTACGAGGGCAACTTGCCGCGCATCCTGGGCGTGGCGGCGGCGATTCTGTGCTCTTTCACCTATGTGGTGGCACAGATCTACGGTGTCGGCCTGATCACCTCGCGCCTGAGCGGCCTGGCCTTTGAGATCGGGATCTTCGTGGGCCTGGGCGGTATCCTGGTGTGCTCCTTCCTGGGTGGCATGCGTGCGGTGACCTGGACCCAGGTGGCGCAGTACATCATCCTGATCGTGGCCTACATGATCCCGGTGGTGTGGCTGAGCGTGAAGCAGACCGGCGTGCCGATTCCGCAGGCGGTATATGGCTACCAGCTGCAGAAGGTCACGGCGGCCGAGGCCAAACTCAAGGCCGACCCCAAGGAGCTGGAAGTCATTGCCATCTTCAAGGCGCGTGCCGACGAGGCCGCGGCCAAGCTCAAGGACGTGCCCGCCGCGATGGCCGCCGACAAGGCCGCCGCCGAGAAGAAAGTGGCCGACCTGAAGGCCGCCAACGCTCCGCTGGCCGATGTGCAGGCCGCCGAGAAGGCCCTGGCGGGCCTGCCCACCGACCCCGAGGCCGCGAAGAAGGCCTACACCGCGGCCAAGACCGCCAACGAAGCGCGCGCCAAACCGCTGGCCGGCATGCCCGCGCATGCGGCGCAGTTCGCGGGCGACCCCAATGGCGATGCCAAGGCCAAGGAAACCTTCGACACCTCGCGGCGCAACTTCCTGGCCCTGGTGTTCTGCCTGATGATCGGCACGGCGGCCCTGCCACACATCCTGATGCGCTACTACACCACGCCCTCGGTGAAGGAAGCGCGCGAGTCGGTGACCTGGTCGCTGTTCTTCATCTTCCTGCTTTACTTCACGGCGCCGGCCCTGGCGGTGCTGGTCAAGTACGAGGTGTTCACGGTGCTGGTGGGCACGCCCTTTGACCAGTTGCCGGCCTGGATCAACAACTGGGCCAAGGTCGACCCGACGCTCTTGAGCGTGGTGGACGTGAACAAGGACGGCATCTTCCAGCTGGGCGAGATGAAGATCGGCGGCGACATCATCGTGCTGGCCACGCCGGAAATCGGGGGTCTGCCCTACGTGATCTCGGGCATGGTGGCCGCGGGCGGCTTGGCGGCGGCGCTGTCCACCGCCGACGGCCTGCTGCTGACCATTGCCAACGCGCTCTCGCACGACGTGTACTACAAGATGATCGACCCGAATGCCTCCACGGCCCGGCGGGTGACCATCTCCAAGGTGCTGCTGCTGGTGGTGGCCTTGTGCGCAGCCTACGTGGCCTCGCAGAAACCGGCGGACATCCTGTTCCTGGTGTCGGCGGCGTTCTCGTTTGCGGCGGCGGCCTTCTTCCCGGCCCTGGTGCTGGGGGTGTTCTGGAAGCGCGCCAACAAATGGGGGGCTTCGCTGGGCATTGCGGCCGGCCTGGGCATCACCTTCTACTACATGGTGATGACCCAGCCCTGGCTGCGCGGCTTGGCGGGGATCACCTCGCCGATCGAGTTGTGGTGGGGCATCCAGCCGATTTCGGCCGGCCTGTTCGGGGTGCCGCTGGGCTTTGCGGTGATCATCGTCGTGAGCCTGATCACGCCCGCGCCCAAGCAGGAAACCCAGGAGCTGGTGGAGCACGTGCGCTACCCCGACCTCAAGCTGGGCAAGGCCTGAGGCTGCCACACCCTGCCCGGCGCCGCGCGCGCCGGGCCAGCGCCGCCCGGCATGGGGCTTTCCCCGTGGCCGGGCTCTTTCATGAAAGGCAGGCACGCCGACCATGGCAAGCCCTATCCCACCCTCTGCGGTACCCGTTCCCTCGGGCAGCCTGCTTGCCAACCTGCGCGCCGAGCTGCGCCAGCACCCGCCCTTTTCACAGATGCAGGACGCGCATGTGGACCAGTTCCTGCGCGAGGCGCACCAGGTGTATTACGCCCCCGGCGAGGTGGTGCTGGAGCCCAGCAGCGGCGTGGCGGAGCATTTGGTGTACGTGCGCCAGGGCTCCATCACCGGAGCGCGGGGCGTGGCCGAGACCACCGGGGGCATCCACTACGAGCCGGGGGATCTGTTCCCGGTCGGGGCGCTGCTGGGGCGCCGGGCCGTGACGGCTACCTACACCGCCACCGAAGACACCTTTGGCCTGTTGGTGCCCGAGCCCACGGTGCGTGCCCTGGCCGAGGTCAGCAGCCCGTTCGGCGACTTCCTGACGCGCCGGGTGGCCCAGTTCCTGAGCCTGTCGCGCCAGGCGCTGCAGGTGGCCTATTCCTCGCAGACCCTGGCCGAGCAGTCCATGGAGACCCCGCTGGGGGCCTTGCCGCGCAAGTCGCCCCTGGTGGCCCAGCCCGACACGCCCGTGGGCGAGGCGCTGGCGCAGATGCACCAGCGCCGCGTGGGCTCGGTGCTGGTGGTGGACGCGCAGCGCCAGGTGCAGGGCATTCTGACGCGCCACGACGTGCTCGGGCGCGTGGCGCTGGCACAGGTGCCGCTGCACACCCCGATCAGCGCGGTGATGTCGCATCCGGTGCACTGCCTGGATGTGGGGGCTACGGCGCAGGACGCGGCCCTGCTGATGTCGCGCCACGCGCTGCGCCATGTGCCGGTGATGGAGGGCGGGAGCCTGGTCAGCGTGGTGTCCGAGCGCGACCTGTTTGCGATGCAGCGCCTGTCGCTCAAGCAGGTGAGCACGGCGATCCGTGCCGCGCCGGATCTGGACACGCTGCGCATGGTGGCGCAGGACATCCGCCGCTTTGCCGCCAACCTGATGGGCCAGGGGGTGGCGGCGCGCCAGCTCACCGAACTCATCAGCCACCTCAACGACGTGCTGACCGAGCGCCTGGTGCACCTGCAGGCGCAGGCCCATGGCCTGGACCTGCAGCGCGCCTGCTGGCTCGCCTTCGGCTCGGAGGGGCGGCGCGAGCAGACTGTGGCCACCGACCAGGACAACGGCCTGATCCTGGCCGATGGCATGGACGCCGCCGAGCGCGAGCGCTGGCGGGCCTTCGCCCTCGACGTCAACCAGGGGCTGGACGCCTGCGGCTACCCGCTGTGCCAGGGGGCGGTGATGGCCAGCAACCCGCAGTGCTGCCTGACGCTGCAGGAGTGGTTGGAGCGCTTTTCCGGCTGGATGGAGCACGGCGCCCCGCAGGACCTGCTCAACGCCAGCATTTATTTCGACTTCCGCCCCCTGTGCGGCAACGAGGCCCTGGCGCAGCCCCTGCGCGGCACGGTGCTCACGCACGCCGCGCGCCTGCCGCGGTTCATGAAGCAGATGGCGGACAACGCCCTGCGCAACGCGCCGCCCCTGAACTGGCGCGGCGTGATCGAGACCGAAGACCTGCACGGCCAGGCCATGGTGGACCTGAAGATGCACGGCACGGCCATGTTCGTGGACGTGGCGCGCCTGTACGCACTGGCGCATGGCGTGGCCGTGACCAACACGCGCGCGCGCTTCGAGGCCATGGGGCATGCGCTGGGGGTGGCACGGGTCGAGTACGAGGCCTGGATCAGCGCCTTCGAGTTTCTGCAGCTGCTGCGCCTGCGGGCGCAGCTGGAGCGCCGCGACGAGGCGCTGCGCGACCGGCCCAACCACGTGGCCCTGGCCGCGCTCAATGACATCGACCGGCGCGTGCTCAAGGAGAGCTTTCGCCTGGCGCGCCGCCTGCAGCAGCGCCTGGAGCTGGATTACCAGCGTTGACCGGCTAGCAGCCCCATGGACGACGCCTCCACCCCCCCGCGCAGCCCGCTGTGGCACGACGCCCACGCCAGCCCCTGGCAGCGCCTGCGTGGCTGGTGGGCACGGCGCGGCGCCCCGGCGCCCACGCGCTGGGTGGTGGTGGACGTGGAAAGCAGCGGGCTCGACACCGGGCGCGACCGGCTGCTGGCGATCGCCGCGGTGGCGCTGCAGGTGGCCCCGGCTGGGCAGGCGCAGGCGCCGTGCGTGCGCCTGGGGGACAGTTTCGAGGTGGTGCTGCGCCAGGACGAGGCCCAGGCGCGCGCCACCGACAAGTCCAACATCCTGTTGCACGGCATCGGGGTGGGCGCGCAGCGCCAGGGGGTGGAGGGCGCGCAGGCGCTGCAGGCCTTTGCCCATTGGCTGGGCGACGCGCCGCTGCTGGCCTACCACAGCGCGTTCGATGAGGCCATGATCCAGCGCGAGATGGGCGCGGTGTTGGGCAAGCGCCTGGACAACCCCTGGACCGATCTGGCCGAGGTGGTGGCGGTGCTGTATCCGCAGTCGCGTCTGCAGTCGCTGGACGACTGGATGGCGCATTTCGGCATCCGCTGCGCCCAGCGCCACCAGGCCGCCGCCGACGTGCTCTCCACCGCCGAACTGCTGCTGTGCCTGTGGCCCGCGCTGCGCGCCCAGGTGGGGGTGCTGGACTACGGCGCGCTGCACCGGCTGGCGCGCCAGCGGCGCTGGCTGCGGGATTGAGCGCGACAAGGAGATCGGCGATGCAAGCTCCCCTGCAGTACGAGGCGGTCGTCATCGGCAGCGGTTTCGGCGGTGCCGTGATGTGCGCCCGCCTGGCCAGGCGCTGGCCGGGGCAGGTGCTGCTGCTCGAACGCGGCCGCGCTTACCCGCTCGGGAGTTTTCCGCGCAGCCCGCACGGGCTGGCCGAGAATGTCTGGTGCGGTCCGGACGGCGCCAGCCCGCGCCAGCGCCCACGCCCGGGGCGCAGGCGCAAGGATGCGGAGGTCTTGACCGGGCTGTTTGACATCCGCCATTTCGACCGGATCGACACGGTGACCGCTGCCGGTCTGGGCGGCGGCTCGCTGATCTACGCCAATGTCTTTCTTGCCGCGCCAGCGCAGGTGTTCGAGACCGGGTGGCCGCAGCAGCTGCGCCGCCCGCTGCTGGAGCCGTATTACGCGGTCGCACGTTCGGTGCTGGGGGCACGGCCGATCCCGGCGTGGAGCGGGCCGCAGGACCGCCGTTACATCGAACGCACGGTGCGCTTCCGTGAATTTGCGCAGTCGCAGGGGCTGCAAAGCCGGGATGCGGAGCTGGCCGTCTTCTTTGGCGCGGACTACAGCTACGGCCAGGGCGGCACACCGACCGACATCGGCGTGCAGGAGCCCAACCGCTTCGGCGCGCGCCAGACCTCGTGCACCTACTGCGGGGAATGCGACATCGGCTGCAATGTGCATGCCAAGAACACGACCGACCACAACTACCTGCACGCGGCCCGCCAGCGCTATGGCGCGCGCATCGAGACCGAGGCGCTGGCCGAAACCATCGTGCCCCTCGATGCCGCCGGTGCCGACGACCCGGGGGCCGATGGCCGCCATGGCTACGCAGTGAATTACCGGGTGCTCCAGAACGGGACGGACTCCGGCACGGTGCAGGTGACGGCGCGCCGTGTGGCAGTCTGCGCCGGTACGCTGGGCACCAACGAGCTGCTGCTGCGCTGCCGCGACGTCGGCAAGACGCTGCCGAACCTGAGCCCGAAGCTGGGCAGCGCTTTCTCGGGCAATGGGGACTTCCTGTCCTTTGCCGTGGCTGGCGAGAAGCCGATGGACGCCACCCACGGCCCGGTGATCACGCAGTACACCGACCACCACCTGTTCCAGCCGCAGCCAGGGCAACCGGCGTTCCTGCTGCAGGACGCCAGCTACCCGACCCAGGTGGCGGCGGCGCTGGCGGCGCTGCCGGTGGGCCATGTGCTGGCGCGGCTGTGGTGGGCGCTCCGACAGGCCCTGGGGTATTGGCTCGATCCGCGCTACCCGGGGCGCGGGCAGAGCAGTCTCGGCCATCTGCTCGAACGCCTGTTCCGGCACGATCTTTCGCAGTACAGCGCGGTGCTGCTGTGCATGGGGCGTGACCAGGCCAACGGGCGCCTGGGCCTGAAAGCGGGCTGGCTCGATGTCGACTGGCCGCAGGCGGGCAATATGCCGCTCTACACCAGCATTCTGGCGCTGGGCAGGAAGTTCACCCATTTCATCGGGGGGCGGACCTTCCTGCCGATGCCGACCTGGCTGTGGCCGCTGCGGAACAATGTCACCGTGCACCCGCTGGGCGGCTGTGCGCTGGCCGACTCGGTGGACGAGGGCGTGGTCTGCGCTGCCGATGGCCGACGCGGCCAGGTCTTTGGCTATGAGGGCCTCTATGTGGCCGACGGCTCACTGATGCCGACCGCGCTCGGTGCCAACCCGTGTGCCACCATTGCCGCTCTGGCGGAGTGGATTGCGCACGACCTAACTGGCATCGCGCCGGACGAGCAGTTATAAGAACGTGTTTCCCCTTTTCATGGGGTTGCCAACACGTTCCAAGGAGCCGCCGATGGACCAGGACCTGCACGATGTCACCATCCAGTTCTGCGAGGCGATGAGCGGCCATGTGGCCGCCATCCAGGGCACTTTTGCCGACGGCCATGCGGCGGGCAAGGCGGCGGGCCACCGGCTGACGCTGGCGGTGACGGTCACGGTCAGCGACATCGGCCGTTTTCTTGCCGACCCGCAGCACCGTGGCGCGCTCAGCGGGGCGGTGCACAGCAGTGTGCTGGGCGACTGCCCGGTGGAGCAGGGGGTTTTCCGCCTGCTCGCCCATACCGCCGACCAGGGCCGCAAGGTGATGGGTTACCGTGTTTTCGCCCGCACCCCGGGCGGCGAGCCCTTCACGCTCGCGGGGGAGAAACAGGTGCAGCACGACGCACCGCTGGACACCTGGCACGATACGACCACGCTGTATGTGAACCTGTTCAAGGGCCATGTCCCGGACGGGGAGCAGGCCCAGGCCGAGTTGTGGATGACCGGCATCATCGGCCTCGGGCTGACCGATTTTCTGCAGGTGCTGCGCGGCATGCGCAGCCGACACGCGGATGGCCGCCCTGCGCTGCAAGGGCTGGCGGTGTTCACGAAGTTCTTCGCTGGCAGCTTGTGGGAGGTCTATGGCCCGTCGCTGCCGTCTGCGCCCGAGGGGCCGTCGCGGCGCTACCCCCGGTTCACGACCGAGGGGGTGCAGGGGGCGCGGATCAGCGTGCACCCCTTCGCCACGGCGGATGGGCTGACGCTGACGCTGACCCGTTTCCAGCGCGGCGAGTGCAAGGACGTGGTCCTGATCGTGCACGGGCTGACCAGTTCGTCCGACATGTTCATCATGCCCGAGCACCGCAACCTGGTGCAGACCCTGCTCGACGCCGGTTACGGCGAGGTCTGGGCGCTCGACTACCGGGGCAGTTGCCGCTTTCCGTACAACCTGGCGCGCACCCGCTACACCTTCGACGACATCGCGCTCTACGACCACCCGGCGGCGCTGGCCGAACTGCGCCGGCTCAGCGGCAAGGACAAGCGCATCCATGTGATTGCCCATTGTGTGGGCGCGCTGACCATGGCCATGGCGATGGCCGCGGGCACCGTGTCCGGCATCGCCAGCGCGGTCCTCAACAGCGTGGCGCTGACACCGCGCGTGCCGGGCTGGTCCCGGGTGAAACTCGCGCTCGGGCCCTGGGCCTCGGATTGGCTGCTGGGCATCGAGTACTACAACCCCTCTTGGCGGCGCGCGCCGGGCTGGTCGGCGGGCAAGCTGCTGGCCTGGGGCGCGGACCTGGCGCACCAGGAGTGCCGCAGCCCCGAATGCCACATGCTGTCCTTCATGTGGGGGGCGGGCAAACCGGCGCTGTTCCACCACGCCAACCTCGACCCAGTCACGCACGAGCGCCTGGGCGACCTCTTTGGCGGGGTCGGCGTGCATTACTACCGCCACGTGCACAGGATGGTGCGTGCCAACAGCACGGCGGTGAAGTTTTCGCCGGGCGACCCGCGCTATGCGGCGCGGCCCGACGACTATCTGGCGCAGGCGGCTCGGCTGCGCACGCCGCTGCTGCTGATCCAGGGGCAGGACAACCGGGTCTTCGCCGACTCCAACATCGTCTGCCACGAGCGCCTGGAAAAAGCCGCGCCCGGGCGGCACCGCCTGCACGTCTTTCCCGCGTATGGGCACCAGGACATCTTCATGGGCCGCCATGCCGACCGCGATGTCTTCCCGCGCCTGCTCGAATTCCTGGATGCGCATGCCGGTGACTGACGCGCCCCACCCGCTGCCGCCGGGGCTGGTGCTGTGGCCCAGCGGTGACGGGCCGCAGAACCGCGTCTGCGTGCTGATTTCGGACATCCACTGCACCGACTGCACGGTGGGCGACCAGACCGCCGACGAGGCCGACTGGCAGGGCTTTTTCGACGAGCTGTCGGCCATGTGCCAGCAACCAGCAGGTACGCGCGGCGCGCCGCCCGCGAGCGAGGTGGACGAGTTGCTGCTGGTCCTCAACGGCGACATTGTTGATTTGCTGCGCAGCAGCCGCTGGGCCGAGGCGGGCGTGTACCCGTGGGACCGCGAGCATCCGCGGTTTGCCCAGATGGCGGTCGAGATCATGCAGCGCATTGCAGCAATCCACGGCGCGCCGCCCGGCCCCGGGCAGGGCCAGCGGCGTGGCGGTTTTTTCTACGCGCTGCGGCAGGCCGCCGCGGTGCTGCGCGCTCGGGGCATCCGGGTCCGCATCGTGCCGATCGTGGGCAACCACGACAAGGAGCTGCAGGTGGTGCGCGCGGCGCGGCGCATCTTCTACGAGGACTGCCTTGGCCTGCAGGCGGCTGATCTCGATGCCCGCTACCGTGGCTGGGTGGCCGAACAGCTCGGGCTGCCCGACGAACCCTACCCGCCACTGCCGGTCTACTTCGCCGACCCCGGCCTGCGGCTGCTGGCAACGCACGGCCAGTGGCGTGACCGGCAGAACATCGGCGCCACCCAGGGCTGGGCGCCTGGCCGGGGCTGGCAGCCTGCGGTCTGGCAGAAAGAGGGCTACCTGCCCTTCAGCCAGCCCTGCTTCGGCGATACCGTCGCCACCGGCCTGCTCTCGTATTTCATCTGGGCCACCAAGGCCATCGTTCCCGGCGCCAGCCATGCCGAACAGCGCATCCGCCGCATACTCGACGAGATGGACCTCTACCGTCCGTCCATCCGCGCGGTGCTGCGTCTGCTCGACGAAGCGCAGGCCCTGGCCCGGCGCGACCCCGGGGCGGGCCATTTGCGCCAGCGCATCATCGCCTTGTTCGGCGACAGCCTGGATGCCTGGCTGGCCCACCGGAGCACCTGGCAGAGCGCGCCGGGAATGGTGCGCGTCGGCCTGCACGTGCTGGCCTGGCTGCGCCATCTGGATGTCCATGCCATCGACCGCACCCTGATGTGGCTGATGGCACGCCTGCAGGGACAGGAAAAGGACGTGGCCGCCGCCGTGCTGGAGCGCCTGCCGACCTTTGCGTTGGCCTACCGGCGCCTGGGCCTGCGGCTGCATGCCGAGGGGCACACCCATGTCGCGCTGCAAGCCGACCTGCAGTTTGCCGACCCGCCGACGCGGCGCAACTACTGTTACGTGAACCTCGGAACCTGGCGTGACCGCATCGTGCCCAAGCGCAACCAGGGCCTGCGTCGGCGCGGCATTGGCCGTGTGCTGACGGTGTTCTCGCTGGCCCGGGCCGAAGCTGCGGGCGGCGCAGACCTCTACCGCTTCATGGTGCGCGACCTGACCAGTTGGGGGGATGGGAAAGACCGCTGGTGAGTGCGCATGGTCTGGCTCAGACCCGACTTTGACAGTTCCAAGTGACACGCCCACGTAACTTCGCGTCGCGCAATGACTTTTCTGCCGTGGGCGCAACGGCCGTGTATCTATGGGGTTTACCCGCGTCAGGCGAGCTGAAGA
>JBQTHH010000085.1:0-31075 GCA_052390055.1 Rhodoferax sp. | reverse complement strand
GCCGTGGCACAGGCCCGGGGGCCAGCGCGGTCGAACTCACTTCTCGCCCTGCGGGCGCTGCGTTCGGACATCGCCCGCGAGTCAGACCACGAAGCGCGCTTTCGCGCGCCTGGCCCCCGAACCTGTGCCACGGCCACCGCAGAAGTCGCCCGAGCCGGGCAGCGCCTGCCACGGCAAAGTGAGGGGAGTGGACCACGCACCGTTTTTTCTGCGGGGAACACCACCAGCGCCATTTCCCGGCGAATGGGGAACTTTGTGGGCGAACCACCAACGCCCCACCTGGATACGCGGGAATTCTTGCCGACGCACCACCAGCGCCTCAACTGGATACATGGGAGTTCTTGTGGGCGCACCACCAGCACCCCATCTTGGCACACGGGAGTTCTCTTGCGGGCGTACCACCACCGCCACTTCCAAGGCGGGTGCGCTGTGGGCGCAGCGCTGGGCCTTGTGGGGGCGCCGAGGCGCGCAGCGCTAGGCGGGGGGCGCGCGCAGCGCGCCTTCGTCATCTGACTTGCCGCACATGTCTGAACGCAGAGAGCGAAGCGAAAGAAGTGAGTTTGCGCGGCACCCGCCTGGCGCGAGCACCGCAGGGAAGCCGCCGCGCAGCGGTGGCCGCTCCCACCGGCCCAGCGCTGCGCCCACAGCGCGCCCGCCTTGGAGCACACGCGGCTCCCCACAAGCCCTGCACGAGCGACCACCGACCCACCCGCCACAGACGGTAAGCCTTTTACCCCAGCCCCAATACCCATTTAAATTGTGCGCAATTTAATTTTCAGCAACAATCCTCCCATGCCGATCCCGACCACCCGCCCCAACCCCGACCAGCTGTTGGACAACCAGCTCTGCTTCGCGCTCTATTCCGCCTCGCTGGCCATGACCAAGCTCTACAAGCCGCTGCTGGGCGCGCTGGGGCTGACCTACCCGCAGTACCTGGTGCTGCTGGTGCTGTGGGAGAACGACGGCGCCAGCGTTTCCGAACTGGGCGAGCGCCTGAGCCTGGACTCGGGCACGCTCACGCCCCTGCTCAAGCGCATGCAGGCTTCGGGCTGGATCGAGCGCGTGCGCAGCAGCGAGGACGAGCGCCGCGTGCACATCCACCTCACGGCCAGCGGGCAGGCGCTGCAGCAGCAGGCCGCGCCCATTCCGGGCTGCGTGGCGGCGCAAAGCGGCCTGCCGCTGCCCGCCCTGGTAGCGCTCACCCGCCAGATCAGCGGCTTGCGCCAGGGCCTGCAAACGCCGCCTGCCGACAGCAACACCGCCGCTTAAGAACGTTTTCACAGCGCGGCCCCCTTCACCCCACAGGAGTTTTCCCATGTTTTCACGCCTTTTGCGCTGGGCGCGTTCGCCCGCCACCACTGCCCTGGCCCTGGTGCTGGCCGCCCTCGCCCACAGCGGCGCCGCCACCGCGCTGGAGATCAGCGACGCCAGCTTTCGCTGCATGCGCCAGATGACGGCGGTGCGCCACTTCTACGTGGACAACCTCAGCGGCAACCTGCAAGGCACGCTGGCGGCGGCCAACGCAGCACAGGGCGCCAAGTACCCGCCGGGCTCGGTGGTGCAACTGGTGCCGACCGAGGCCATGGTCAAGCGCGAGCCGGGCTTCAACCCCGCCACCGGCGACTGGGAGTTTTTTGAGCTGCAGGTGGACGCCCAGGGCACCCGCATCGGCAAGCGCGGCTTTGCCGAAGTGAACAACCGCTTTGGCAAGAACTGCTTTGCCTGCCACGCCCCGGCGCGCGAGCCCTGGGACTTTGTCTGCGAAACCGGCCACGGCTGCGAGCCCATCCCCATCGACCACCAAATGACCGGCGCCCTGCAACGCTCCGACCCGCGCTGTGGCGAGGCCGCCCTGCAAAGCGGCGACACCTGGGCGCTGTGGAAGCTGCGCGCCCTGGTGGCCACCGGGGCCGTGATCCAGTGGTTCAAAAACCTGTGGTGACCCCGCACCCCCCCGTTTTTCAACGCTCCCCACGGAGCACAACACCCCCCGAAAGGAAAGCACCATGACCCAGAAACTCGACAAAGTCGTCTACCGCGCCCAGGCCACCGCCACCGGTGGCCGCGATGGCGTGGCCCGCTCCAGCGACGGCCAGCTCAACATCCAACTCGGCATCCCCCTTGAGATGGGCGGCAACGGCAAGGGCGTGAACCCCGAGCAGCTCTTTGCCGCAGGCTACAGCGCCTGTTTCATTGGCGCCATGCGCTTTGTGGCCGGGCAATCCAAGCAGGTGCTGCCTGCCGACACCCAAATCGACGCCACCGTGGGCATCGGCCCCATCCCCCAGGGCTTTGGCATCGAAGTGCAACTGGCCGTGCACATTCCCGGCTGGGAGCGCGAAGCGGCAGAAGCCCTGGTGCAAAAGGCCCACATCGTGTGCCCCTACTCCAACGCCACCCGCGGCAACATCGAAGTCACGCTGAGCGTGGTGTAAGCGGATGCAAAGCTGGCGTCAGCCGTTTGCGGCATGATGCCAGCCAGCCCCAAAAGAAGCGCGCACAGACGCCCGCACGGCGGCGCGGAGACTCCATGCGACTGGCCCTGTTGTCCGACATCCACAGCAATATGCAGGCCCTGCAGGCCTGCATAACCCATGCGCGCGCCCAGCAGGTGCAGCGCTTCTACGTCCTGGGCGACCTGGTGGGCTATGGCGCCGACCCGGTGGCCGTGGTCGAGCGCATCATGCTGCTCACCGAAGAAGGCGCCGTGGTGCTGCGCGGCAACCACGACGCCATGGCAGTGCACCCGCCCGCCGAATCCAAGACCGTGGGCGACAGCACCGCGCTGTGGACGCACCGCCAGCTCAGCCCCGCGCAGCGCGACTGGCTGGCCCAGCTGCCGCTGACGCACATGGAGCACCGCGCCCTGTTCGTGCACGCCAGCGCCCACGAGCCCGAGCTGTGGCGCTACGTCTATGACGAACGCGCTGCCGCCCACAGCCTGGACGCCGCCTCCACCCAGTTCCCCGGCGTGTGCTACGTGTTCGGCGGCCATGTGCACGAACAAAACCTGTACTACCGGGGCCTGGGCGCCAGCCTGATGAAATTCGCCCCGCAACCCGGAGTCGCCATCCCCGTGCCTGCGCGGCGCCAGTGGCTGGGCACGGTGGGCTCGGTGGGCCAGCCGCGCGACGGGGTTCCCCAAGCCATGTACGCCGTTTTTGACACGGTTCAAACACGCCTGAGCTTTCACCGCGTACCCTACGACCACCAGGGCGCGGCAGCCGCCATCCGCAAGGCCGGGCTGCCCGAATTCTTCGCCCAGCGTCTGGAGAAAGGCCGATGAAACTGCTGGAGCCGGGGGCGGAGCTGGACGGCTTCACCATCGAGGCCTGCGTGCACTCGGGCGGCATGGCCCACATCTACCTGGTGCGCTACGCCGATGGCCGCGCCGGGCCAGGCTTTCCCATGGCCATGAAGGTGCCGCGCATGACGGCCGGTGACGGCGCCGAAACCATCGTCAGCTTCGAAATCGAGTGGCAGCTCATGCAGGAGCTTACCGGCGCGCACGTGCCGCGCTTCGTCGCCGCGGGTGACCTGGATCGCGTGCCCTACCTGGTGATGGAGTACATCCCCGGCCACACGCTGGAGCACTGGCTGGAGCGGGCCGAGCGCCCCGGCGTGCAGGAGATCGCCCGGCTGGGCGCAGCCCTGGCCACCGCCGTGCAATCACTGCACCAGCAAAACGTGGTGCACCTGGACCTCAAGCCCGCCAACGCCATCATCCGCCCCGATGGGCGCGCTGTGCTGCTGGACTTTGGCCTGTCCTGCCACGCCCACTACCCCGACTTGCTGGCCGAGCAGTTGCGCAAGGCCGTGGGCTCGCCCACCTGGATCGCCCCCGAGCAGGTGGTGGGCGTGCGCGGCGACCCGCGCAGCGACCTGTTTGCCATTGGCGTCATGCTCTACGAACTGGCCACCGGCGAGCTGCCCTTTGGCTCGCCGCAGACCCAGGGCGGCATGCGCCAGCGCCTGTGGATGGACCCGCCCCCGCCGCGCAAGCTGCGCCCCGACCTGCCGGCCTGGTTCCAGGAGGTGGTGCTGCGCTGCCTGGAGCCAGTGGCTGCGCAGCGCTACCCCTCGGCCGCGCACCTGGCTTTCGACCTCAGCCACCCCGACCACGTGCGCATCACCCGGCGCGGCCAGGCCACCGAAGGCACCGGCTTTTGGGAGCACTTCAAACGCTGGGTGCGCGCCGCAGGCATGCACTACCAGCCCAGCCCGCTGCCCGCCAAGCAGATCGCCGAAGCACCCATCATCCTGGTGGCCGTGCCCCACAAAGACGTCAGCGACGCCACCCTGTACTCCCTGCGCGAAGCCACCGCGCGCTCACTGGGCACGCGCCCGGGCGCGCGCCTGGCCTGCGTCACCGTCATCTCCAGCGGCACCACCAGCAGCGCCGACGAAGAGCACAGCGAAACCAACGTGCACCGGCGCCACCTCTCGGCCCTGCGCCAATGGGCGCAGCCGCTGGACCAACCCGGACACTCCATCTCCTACCACGTGCTCGAATCCGGCGACCCGGCCCAGGCCCTGCTGGACTACGCGCACGGCAACCACGTCAGCCTCATCATCCTGGGCGCCGCCACCCACGGGCTCATGACCCAGCGCTTCATCGCCACCGTGCCCATCAAGGTCGCCATGGACGCCCCCTGCACCGTGATCCTGGTCAAACAGGCCCTGCCCTTCGAATTGCTGGGCCGCAGCCCCGCCGAACCCCGCCGCACCAGCCACGGCTACTCCGACGCCGACAGCGAGCATGCGGGTGCGGCGCCGCTCTAGCGCCCCTGCCAGCGCACCGCCAGCCACCCGCGCACGCTGTTGAAAAAGGCCGCCTCCTGCGCCTGCTCCAGGTCGGCGCGGGTCAGCACCGCCTCCTGCAGCCGCCCCTGCGCCAGCAGCTCGGCGCGGTAGGTGCCGGGCAGCACGCCACAGTGCAGCGCCGGGGTGAGCCACTGGCCGTCGATGCGCAGCGCCAGGTTGCCCCGGGTGAACTCGGTCAGTTCGCCGCGCGCGTTGTACAGCAGGGTGTCGAAAACGCCGGGCTCTGCCACCAGCAAACGGTCGTAGTGCGCGCGCCGGGTGGTCTTGTGCTGCACGAACTCCTGCAGCGCGCCGTCCGTGGCCAGGGCCTGCAAGGCCAGCTTGCACAGCACGGTGTCGGGCGAAGGCTCCAGTGCAAAGGCCTGGGCCTGCGCCTGGCCCTGCGCGCTGCTGAGCAGGCGCACCCGCCAGCGCCCCTGCGGGTGCCGCGCCGCGACGGCGTCCAGCGCCGCCTGCACGACGGGCGCGTCAAAACGGTGGCCAAAATACGCCGCACTGCTGGCCATGCGCGCCACATGCGCGTCCAGCAAGGTGTAGGCGCCGTCGTGCAGCAGCAGCGTCTCCAGCAACTCGAAGCCACTGGCCGCGCGCTCCAGCACGCGCGCCTTGGCCCCCAATTCCTGCCACTCGGACTGCGCCTGGGCATAGAAGGTGATAGCGCTGCCCACCCCATAACGCGCCTGCCAATGGCTTGAGCCAGGGTCTTCGTCGCGTTGCAGCGCCAGGGTGCGGATCGGCACCGTGAAGGTGGCTGCCCCCCCCGGGCGCACCACACCCAGCGCGCCGCAGTAGACGCCGCGCGCACTGCGCTCCAATGCGGCAATGTGGCCCATGGCGCTGGCCTTGGGCGCGCCCGTGACCGAGCCGCAGGGAAAGAGCGCGCGCAGCAGCTCCACCAGGCCCACCCCGGCGCGGGTGCGCGCCGCGATGGTCGAGGTCATCTGCCACACCGTGGGCCAGGCGTGCACGCCAAACAGCTCCTGCACCCGCACCGTGCCCGGCACCGCCACGCGCCCCATGTCGTTGCGCAGCAGGTCCACGATCATCACGTTCTCGGCGCGCTCCTTGGCGCTGCCTTGCAGCGCGGCGCGCGCCTGCGCGTCCTGCGCGGCGTCGATGCCGCGCGGCGCCGTGCCCTTCATGGGTTGGCAGCGCAGCACACCCCCATTCGCATCGGGCGCCCAGTCAAAAAACAGCTCGGGCGAAACGCTGAGCACCTGCTGCGCGCCCCAATCCAGCGCCAGGTGGTAGGCCCCTTGCTGCGCCTGGCACAGGCGCGCAAACCAGGCCTGCAAGGCAGCCGCGTCGCCCTGCACCGCGCTGGACAGGCGCTGCGTCAGGTTGATCTGGTAGCACTCACCATCGGCCATGGCCTGGCGCGCACGCGCCACCGCCAGTGCGTAAGCGGCTTCTTCCGTGTCCCACTGCCAACCCTGCAGCTCCACTGCAGCCCCCTCGATCGTCTGCAGCTCCACTGCAGCCCTCTCCATCGTCTGCTGCGGCCAGGGCTGGCACTGCGCGTAGGCGGCAAAGCGCGCCAGCGGCCAGCCACTCTGGGCGGGCTGCGTGTGCAATGCGGTGTCAAAAGCGCTGGCCGCCTCGTAGGCGATCTCACCCACGCACCACAGCCCCTGCGCGGCCCAGCGCTGCACCTGCTCCAGCAGCGGCAGCACCTCGTCCAGCGTCCAGGCCTCGCGCACCGCCACCGGGTCGGCAAAGGCCGCGCGCCAACGCGGCGCCTGCGCTTCGTGGGCGTCGGGCGCGCCGGGCTGCTGGGGAAAATCGACAAAAGCACGCATGGCGGGGCAAACAGGAAGATGGCTTGGGCACAGCGCTGGCACACGCCGCGCCGGGCGGCCGCGCCGGTGGGCACTGCACAGCGGTCATGGCGCCAAGACCGGGCCGCGATTATCCCGCCACGACCATAGCCCTGCGCACACGCCACAATGCACCACCGCACCCACCCAGTGCCCGTGAACGAATCACCATGGACCACCCCGCCCCCACCTTGCAGCTCATTGGCGCCGGCCGCGTCGGCAAGACCCTGGCACGGCTGTGGCACACGCAGGGCTGCTTTCGCATCGGCGCCATCGCCACCCGCAGCCTGGACAGCGCCCGTGCCGCCCAGACCTGGCTGGGCGCGGGGCAGGCAGCCCCCGCACTCACCGCCTTGGGCGCTGCCGACGTCTGGATGCTGGCCGTGCCCGACGCCGCCATCGCCGCCACCGCCCAGGCCCTGGCCGCGCATGCGCAGCAAAGCGCCCTTCCCCCCGCCACCGTGTTCCACTGCGCCGGTGCCAGCGGCTCCGAGCTGCTGGCACCCCTGGCCGCGCTGGGCTGGGCTTGTGCCAGCGCCCACTGCATCCTGAGCTTTGCCGACGTGGACAGCGCCTTGCAGCAGTTTGCCGACACCGCCTGTGCACTCGAAGGCGACGCCCAGGCCTGCGCCATGCTGGAGTCCGCCTTCACCGCCATTGGCGCGCGCTGCTTTGCCCTGCGCGCCGAGGACAAGCTGCTCTACCACGCGGCCGCCGTTTTCGCTACCAACTTCATCCCCGTGCTGCAGCACCTGGCCGAATCCGCCTGGCGCGACAGCGGCGTGCCTGCCGAATTGCTGCCCGCCTTGCGCGAACGCCTGCTCACCAATGCCGTAGGCAACGTGCTGCGCCTGGGCCCGCAGCAGGCCCTGACCGGCCCCGCCGCCCGTGGCGACCACGCCCACCTGGCGCGCCAAAGCGCGTGCCTGCAGCAATGGAACCCGGACGCCGCCCGCGCCTACGACGCCCTCAACGCCCTGGCGCTGCAGATGGCGGGACACCCGCCACGCTGAAAACCAGCCTCCTGCTCCAAGCTCCAAGCCCACAGGCGCACAGGCGTACAGCCGCAGCCCCTCGTGCGGGCCCCGCGCCCGGGGAAAACCCCAGGCCCGCCGGATCTGGAAAAGGACTCCGCGCGGGCACAATCGCTCCCGCTGTCCCACCCACCCCAAGGAGAACCATGATCCGCCGCCTGCCCGCCCTGTGCGCCCTCGCCCTGCTGCCCCTGAGCAGCCTCGCCCAAATCGTTTACGACCAGATCAAACCCGGCGACGTGCTGGAACACCACATCGGCATGGGCGTTTTTTCCCGCGACCTGCCTTTGCCCCCAGGGCGCTGGCAGGTGCTGGGGGTCTACACCAACGAAATCCAGACCGTGGGCAAAACCGACCCCACTCTGCGCGGGCAGTTGGACCGGCTGACTTTCGTGATGAAAAACGAGGCCCCGCGGGCCCTGCTGCCCTTGATGTCGGTCAGCTTCACCCCCCGCGCCACCAACATCGACTGGACGGGCTACGAATGCCCCAACGTCAACCGCGCCGACCAGTGGCTGGACAACCTGGGCACCAAAAGCTCGGACCGGCTGTTTGCCTGCATGTCCTCGCAGTTGCTGTACAACTTCACCGGCCTGCTCTCCAGCGCCGAAAGCAGCCCGCGCGAGTGGGAACGCCGCATCCTGGGCCTGGCCAACACCTACGCCGCCGACATGCCCCTGCACGCGGTACATGTGTCGGCCGATGTCATGCGCTATGGCGGACGCAGCTACGCCTGGGACTTTTATGTTCGCATGGACACGCCCTTGAACTCTGTCCAGCGCTACCACCTGCAGAGCTGGACTACACGCACCGGCCTGGGCCTGGTGGGCGTTGCCAATGACGACAAGGTGGTGCTGGAGCTGCCCCCCGATTTCTCACCCTCGTAACAGGGGCAAGGGCGCGCACTGCCCTGCATCGTCTCACCTGCCCGCAACAGGCGCAGGTGCTTGGTCTGCAACGCACAGAGGCGCGTGCCCACGCACCCGCCCCGCCCTCAGCGCCGCAGCACCGCATCCCCCGGCGCGAAGTCGGCCACCCGGATCGGGTTCTTGCTGAGGTATTCGCGCATCACGTCGGCGTCCACAAAGCCGGTGTTCACATAGCCGGGGTGGCTGGCCAGCTTGGGGTAGCCGTCGCCGCCATTGGCCTGGAAGCTGTTGAGCGCCATACGGTAGCTGCGCTGCGGGTCAATGGGCGCGCCACCCACCAGGGCGCTTTGGAGCACGCCGCCTTCGATCACCAGACGCACCCCGGCAAACTGCGGAAAGGCGCCAGAGCCCGGGCTCATCTTGGCCGCCGCCTGCAGGTAGGCCTGCAGCTCGGCGCCGCTGAACTCCACCACCGCGAGCATGTTGCCAAAGGGCTGTACCTTGAGCACGTCCTTGTAGGTCAGCTTGCCCGCAGGCAGCGAGTCGCGCACGCCGCCGGAGTTCATGATGGCCAGGTCGGCCTTGGCCTTGCGCTGCATCACGCTGGCGATGAACACGCCCAGGTTGGTGGGCTTGGCGCGCACGTCCTCGCGCTTGCCGTTGAGCACGCCGTCGCTCTCGCCCACCACCACGTCCAGCGCGGCGCGGCCCTTGTCCTGGTAGGGCTGCAGCAAGGCCAGCATGGCCGGGTCTTCGGCAATCGCCTCGGTGTAGGGCTGCTTGCTGTCCTTGCCATCCGCGCCCTTGACGGTCTTTTTCAGGTTGATGGGCAAAAGAGCGTAGTGCAGCAGGCGCAGCTCGCCGTTGGCGTACTCAAAATCGGCCCGCCCCACGTACTTTCCCCACTCGTGCGCCTGCACGATCCAGGTGCCGTTCTGGCGGTCGGGCATGCAGGCCGTGCCCGGCACATAGGCCTCGTTGCGGCGGCTGGCGCCGTTTTGCTCCAGCATGCACACCGGGTTTTGGCTATGGCCGCCCACAATCAGGTCCAGGCCCTTCACCGCGCGCGCCATCTCCACGTCGCCCGGCGCGTTCACGCCGCGCTGACCATCCGGGTAGTGGCCCATGTGGGTGGCGGCGATCACCACGTGCGCTTGGCGTTTGAGTTCGGGCAGCAGCTGCGCGGCCTCCTGCGCAGGGGCGCGGAACTCGACGCCTGCGATATTGGCCGGGTCCACCATCTTGCGGGTGTCGTCCGTGGTCAGGCCCAGCACCGCGATCCTGAGGCCGCCGCGCTCCAGCACCTCGTAGGGTTTGTACAAGCGTTGGCCATCCTTGTAGATGTTGGCCGACAGCATGGGAAAGCCTGCCCACTGCATCTGCTTGGCCAGCACCGGCAGCGGCTTGTCGAACTCGTGGTTGCCCAGCGCCATGGCGTCGTAACCCAGCGCCTTCATGCCCTTGAAGTCCGGCTCGGCGTCCTGCGTGTCGGACTCCGGCACCCCGGTGTTCACATCCCCCCCGTCCAGCAGCAGGGTGTAGCCCCCTTTGGCCGCCACCTCGGCCCGGACACGGTCCACCAGGGTCTTGCGCGCGGCCAGGCCGTATTCGCCGTCGTTGTTGCGCCAAAAGCGCCCGTGGTGGTCGTTGGTGTGCAGCACCGTCAGGCGCACCGGGGCCTGGGGCTGCATCAAAGGCGCCTGCTGGGCGCAACCGGCCGCCAACAGGGCGGCCACCAGGGGCAGGGCAAGCAAGGGCAGTCGTGTTTGCATGGTTTTCCTGTTTGGTAAAAGTGCTAATCAGACACCAGCGCAGGGGCCAAGGTCAAGCGGCTGCGCAGGCCACTGGGGCGCATTTGCAACGGTCGGTAGCGCACTTGCGCCCACTCGTCGCGCATGTCGGCATAGCGCGCTGAAAACGCCAGGCCGCTCTGCCCGGTCTGGTAAATGAAGAGGGAACTGTTCAGGTCCGACAGGTCGAACAGCGCGCGCATGGACGCCGCGTGGCGGTTGGCAAAGGGCTCCTGCGGGTCGTTGGGCCAGTATTGCCCGGCGTTCACCGTGAAGGCATCCCCCGCACTGGGCACGCGCACCTCGAACCAAGGTGCCAGCGCAGCCACCTGCGAAAACGGCGCGTGCACACTGCGCGCCACGTGCGCCCGGCCCCACTGCCACTGGCGCAGGTCCGGCCCATAGGCCGCCTGCAGCCGCGCCAACGCGCGGGTGAACGCAGCATCCACCTGCGCACCGCAGCCCGCCTCGCCGCACCACCAGCGGTCGTCGCGCTCCAGAATGTCCTCCACCGCAGCGCGGAAGCTGCGCTTGCCATAGAGCGCACGCATGCGCAGCTCGCCCAGGCGCGGCGTGAGCAGGCCCCGCGTCAGCTCGTCCACCCAGACCGCGAACACCAGCGGCTGCGCCTGTCCGGCGCGCATCACGCTGTCAAAACCGCGCAGGTCCTGCTGCACCTGCGCCGCCAGCGGGTGGGTGCTGCGCGCACGCTGCAAAAAGGGCAGCAGGCGCGCCGTGGCCCCGGAATAGGCGTCGGCCTGGACCGCGCGCAGGCTGCCCAGGTCGTGGCGTGGCGTCTGCGCCAGCAGTTCGGCAATGCGCTCGTAGCGGTAGGGCGCCGCCCAGTCCTGCCCCAGAAAGTGCGCGTAGCCCGGCGGCGTGATGCGCTGGTTGGCAGTGGCGATCCAGCCCTTGGCGCCATTGTCCTGTGGTAGATCGCGTGGGGCGATCCAGCCGTCCCAGTCGTAGCGCGCATCCCAGCCCGGGCTGGGGGCGAAGCCCAGGATGTCGTTGCCCG
The DNA here is from genome assembly GCA_052390055.1 of Rhodoferax sp. GTDB lineage: Bacteria > Pseudomonadota > Gammaproteobacteria > Burkholderiales > Burkholderiaceae_C > Allorhodoferax. Next base: position 19,723 of record JBQTHH010000085.1, on the reverse strand, counting down.
CCTTGCGCCGAGGCACCTTGCCCACGGCGCGGTAGGCGATGCGCCCCTGCGTGTCGGCCATGAGCACGTTCTGCATCGGCGCCGCGTAGTCGGCAAAGGCCTGCTGCAGCTCCTCCACGCTGCGCGCTCGGTTGCTGCGCAAGCCCGCCGCCACGGTGCGGTTGTCCGCGTCCAGCGCCGTCCAGCGCAGCGCCAGCACAAAGCGTGTGGTGTCGATCAGCTCGCCGTGGCTTCTTTGCACGTCGCTGAGCACTGGCCCATGGCGCGTTTCGCGCACCGTGATGCTGACACTGGAGCGGCCCTTGACGGCGATGGTTTCCTTGCGTGTCTTGAAGCTCTCCCAGGCCGGGCTGCCCTTGATGTCGGGCGCTCGGTAGAGTTTGGGGTTTTCCGGGTGGATGAACTCCAGGTACAGGTCCTGCACGTCCGGGCCGGTATTGGTAAAGCCCCAGGCCACCCCCGGCGTGCGCCCCAGCACCACAAAGGGCAGGCCCGGCAGGGTGGCGCCAATGGCCTCGCTCTGGGGCGTGCGCAGGTGCGCGAAATACCACACCGCCGGCGCGCTCAGCCCCAGGTGCGGGTCGTTGGCCAGCAGCGGCTTGCCCGTCAGGCTGCGCTCGCCCGAGAGCACCCAGTTGTTGCTGCCACGCCCCTCCACGGTGCCCAGTCCTTCCACAAAATCCTGGCTCCAGGCCAGAAGGTCCACAGTTGAAACGGGCGTCGGCACACCCCTGGCCGCTGCGGGCGGGCTGGCACCGGCCCGGTGGGGCTGGGGTTGGCCGCCAAGTGCCACCGGCACCGGCGCGCGGTACACGTCCAGTTCCTGGTACAGCTCGGGCAGATCGGCGCGCAGTGCCGGGGGCTCGCCCGCCGCCGGGCCCAGCACCTGCAGCAGGTGCTGCGGGTCCAACACCTGCGCGGCAGACAGGCGCGCGAACTCGTTGCCCCAGTTGCCCCCCAGGTCCAGCGCCATCATCAGCGACCAACCCACGCTGTCCTCAGGCAGCCAGCGCCCAGGGCGCAGGCCCAGCAGTTGGAATTCCGGCCCCAGGGGCTTGCGGTTGCCGCCATGGAAGGCGTTGATGCCTGCGCTGTAGGCCAGCAAGGCGGCGCGCGCGTCTTCGGGCAGGCCCTGCCACTGGCGCTGCGCCGCCTGGGCCAGGCCCAGGGTGCGCATCAGCTTGTCGGTGTCCAGCGCGCCTTCACCCAGCACCGCGGCCAGTTCCCCGCGCACCAGGCGGCGGTTGAACTCCAGCTGCCAGGCACGCTCCTGCGCATGCACCCAGCCCAGCGCGAACCAGGCATCGCGGTCGCTGCCGGCCTCGATGTGGGTCACATCCGCCGCATCACGCCCCAACTGCACCGGGGCTTGCACGCCCGCCACCGCCAGGCTGCCGTGGCGCAGCGGCTGTGCCTGCAGCAGGTACAGCACCAGCACCGCGCCGCCCAGCAGCAGCCCGCCCAAAAGCACCCCGCCCCCACGCACCAGCCACCGCATACAGCCCCTTTTTTGCTTGTCGCCCAGCGGCGCAGTATCACCGCCCGCCGCGCCCGGGCGCCATGGGCGCTAACCCTGAGAGCCTGCCGACCCGTCCCGCCACGCCTGGCGCGCCCACAGCAGCAGACTGGCGCCGATGAGTGCCGCCAGCGCCCACTGCACGCCCTGGTTTTCGGCAAAGTCCAGCGCCTCGACGCTCAGGTTGTAGGCCGCCGCCAGCATCAGCGCCGCCACCGCGCCCGCTGCCCAGGAGCGCGGGCGCAGCCACGGCGCAGGCACCCGCGCCAGCAGATGCTGCCCCAGCAGGCCCGAGAGCAGGCCCAGCGCGGCGCCCACCGCCACGTCGCCCGGCCAATGCGCCCCCACCGCCATGCGCGACCAGCCCGTGGCCGCCGCCAGCAGCCACAGCCAGGCATAGCGCCAGCGCCGCGCGCGCGGCAGCGCAAAGTACAGCCCCGCCGCCACGGCAAAGGCCGTCAGCGTGTGGCCCGAGGGCATGGAGACGTTGTGCAGCGGCTCGCCCACGATGCGCATGAGCGCGTTGTCCACCACCGCCGCAGGTCGCGGATGCTCGATGAAGGCCTTGCCCGCGCGCGCAAACACAATGGCAAAGGGTGCGGCGCACAGCCAGGCCCACACATAGCGCGGCGCCCACACCAGCAGCGGCGCCGTCACGCCCAGCACCCCCCAGGCATTGCCCAGCAAAGACAGCGCGGTCCAGACAAAAGGCGAGAGCACCGCGCTGCCCTGGTTGATGGCCAGGAACATCTGCGGCTCCCACCAGTGCAGCCACAGGGGCGCGCCCACCAGCAGCAACACAAGGGGCAGCGCCCACACCCAGGGGGCCGCCACGGGGGCGCGGGACGCAGGGGCGGTGGACAGGTCGGCAGACATCAAATACAAGACAAATGAATCAAGGGCAGGAAAGCGCAACGCGGCAAACCCTCTGCAATGCGCGGTGGTCAGCGGGAGCGCTACGGAGCCAGTGTAAGGTGCGGCTCGGGTGTGCCGCTCCAGCCCTCGCAGCGGTAAAAACGGAACAGGCCCAGATCCTGCCCCCAGTGGCGCACCGGCAGCGGCTCCAGGGCATCACAGCGGGCAAAGCCCTGGGGGGTGCGCGGCACGGTGTAGGACAGGTAGGACCAATCCACCAGCAGCACCCGCTCCTGCGCCCCCAGCGGCGTGCTCCAGTAGTCAAACTGGCTGCGCCCCGACGCCAGCACGCGCACCGGCAGCGGGCGCGCATACCAGCCCAGGCGGCTCGCCAGGGTCCAGTTCTGCACCGCCACCGATTCCGCCCCCTCGCGCTGGGCCAGCGCGCGCGCATGCCGCCCAGCCTGCTCCCAGCCATGCAGATCGGCAAAAGGATTGGCCCCTTCGGGCTGCGGCTGCAGGCTTTGCGGCAGCAGCGGCCAGCCGCCACTGAGCATGAGCCCGAGCAAACCCGCACAGGCCAGCGCCTGCAGGGCACCCAGGCCCGCCACCAGGGCGCGCTGCCAGCGCGCACCCTGCCACCACACCACCACGCCCCAGGCCGCCAGCGGCGCACCCGCCACCCAGGCCGGCGCGGTCCAGTGCGGCAGGCTGCTCCCGCCCCCGGCCAGATAGGCCAGCACGGCAAAAGGCAGGGCAAAAAACGTCCCCATCCAACGCACCCGCCCCGGGGCACGCCACCACCCCAGCAGCAGCGCCAGCATCAGCGGCCCATAGGCCAGCAGCTGCACCAGGGCAAAGCGCAGCACCTCCATGGCACGCCAGGCACTGCCCGCGCCGTGCTGGGTCTGGTAGGCAAACGAGGCCCAACCGTGCTGCGCGTTCCACACCCCCACCGGCAGCACCAGCAACAGGCCCAGCACCACGGCGGCCCAGGGCTGCGCGCGGCGCAGCAGCCCCGCACCGTGCACTGCCAGCAGGCACAGCGCCACGGCCAGGGCCGGAAAAATCGCGGTGTATTTGCTCAGGCCCGCCAGCCCCAGCAGCAGCCCCAGGCGCAGCCAGGGCGCCCAGCGCGCCACTTGGGTGGCGTCCATCAGGCTCCAGGTCTGGTGCATCAGCGCCACCACCCACAGCATCAACAAGGTGTCGGGCAACAGGCCAATGCCCAGCACGTGCAGCAGCGGCGCCAGCAGCAGCAGCGCCACGCTGGTGCGCGCCGCCAACGCGGCCTGGGGCTGGGCTGCGAACAGGCGCAGCGTCAGCCGGTGCACGCCCAGCACGGTGGCGGCCCACACCACTGCGGGCAGCAGGCGCAGCAGTGCGTCCGGCAGGCCCAGCGCCAGCAGCGGCCACTGCACCCAGCCCACCAGCGGCGGGTGGTCGAAGTAGCTCCAGTCCGGGTGCGCGGCGTACAGCAGGTAGTGCGCCTCGTCCACCGACAGGCCCACCGCCGCCCCCAAGGCCAGGTGCAGGGCCGCCAATGCCAGCACCCAGCGCATTTGCGGCGCGCGCCACCACTGCCCTAAACCACCACCACTGCCCATCGTGTACCGCCCCGCGCCAGCCGCGCCATTGACCCGTTGTTGAGGTCGCGCAGTCTACCGTGGGGCGGTGGCTTCCAACAGCGGCGTTACACTGCCCCCATGTGCCAACTGCTTGGAATGAACAGCCGCCTGCCGGCCAGCCTGACCCTCAGTTTCACCGGATTTTCCCAGCGCGGCGGCTGCACCGACCACCATGCCGATGGTTGGGGCATTGCCTTTTTCGAGAGCAAGGGCGACCAGCCCGGGCGCGCGGCGCGCCACTTTGTGGACCAGGAAAGCGCGTCCACCTCGGCCATTGCGCAGATGCTGCGCAGCTACCCCATCAAGAGCCACAACGTGGTGGCCCACGTGCGCAAGGCCACGGTGGGCGCGGTGGCGCTGGAGAACTGCCACCCCTTTGTGCGCGAGCTGTGGGGGCGTTACTGGTTTTTTGCCCACAACGGCGACCTGAAAGAGTTCAACCCGGCGCTGCACGGCAGCTACAAACCCGTGGGCAGCACCGACAGCGAGCTGGCTTTTTGCTGGCTGCTGCAGGAACTCAACAAGTCCCACGCCACCGTGCCCTCGGTGCCCGAACTCACGCACACCCTGGCCGAGCTGGTGCCCCGGATTTCCTGCCATGGCAGCTTCAACTTCCTGCTGAGCAACGGCCAGGCGCTGTGGGCGCATGCCAGCACCAAGCTGACCTATGTGCAGCGCCAGCACCCGTTTTGCACCGTGCAGCTCAAGGACGAGGACGTGACGCTGGACCTGTCCGAACACAATGGCCCCGACGACCGCCTGGTGATCGTGGTGACGGAGCCGCTCACCACCAACGAGGCCTGGGTACCCATGGCCCCGGGGGAACTGCTGGCCTTTGTGGACGGTGAGGTGGTGGCGCGCGGTGACTGCCGCACCGCGCTGACCCCGGCCGCGACGGCAGCCGCCGCGCTGCGCGAGGCCGAAGAAGCGGCCAAGGCAGGCGCCGGGTTTGCGAGCGCCTGAGCCGCCTCAGGGCTTGCAGCCGTACTGGCCTTTTTTGCTGTTGTCGAAATAGGACAGATCACCCGGGCACTGGGGCTTGGCTTCGGGCAGGGCGGTTCCCGGCTTGGCGGCACAGACAAAAGCACCGTTCTTGGCGGGTTTGCCCGCCAGTTTCCAGCCCTTGGCGCAGCTCGGCGCCGCCGCCTTGCCTGCGGCCTGGGCGGGCTTGGCGCTGCCGGTCACGGTGATGTCCACAGCGCGCTCCTGCCCGCCGCAGTTGGGGTGGTTTTGTACGTTGCGCCCGCCCAGCGTGACATGGTAGGCGCCCGGTTTGTCATAGGTTTTGGTGAGCACCAGGGGCACCGGGGTGTTGGCATCGCTGACGCCATCCTTGAAGCTGCCATCGCCAAAATCGACGACAAAGCCGCAGTAGTTGGCATTCATCACATCGATGTTGGCCGTGATGGTGACGGGTTCACCGACCTTGACGGCGGTGGAGGATGCCGTGATCTTGCCCAGCACCTGGGCCTGTGCGCCTGCGGCAACACACAAACCGGCCAACACGCCGGTCAGGATGGGGCGGAATGCAAACATGAAAGACTCCTTGAAAATACGAAACACTCCGACATGAAGTGTCTTGCAGCAGGCCCGATTGTCCGGCGCGTGCGGGCGCCAGGCGCAGACCCCAACGGAGCACGAACGCCCCCTGCGCGCAACAATGTCACACAATCCGCCCGCCAAGCGCGGGGCAGACAGATCAAGCGGCAGCGCGCTCCAGGGCATCGACGAACAGGGCCGCCACGTCGCAGCCGGTCTGGTCGGTGATTTCCTGAAAGCAGGTCGGGCTGGTGACGTTGATCTCGGTCAGGCGCTCGCCAATGATGTCCAGCCCCACCAGCAGCAGGCCGCGCGCGGCGAGTATCGGCCCCAGGTGTTCGGCAATGGCGCGGTCGGTGCTGCTCAGCGGCTGGGCCACGCCCTTGCCCCCGGCGGCGAGGTTGCCGCGCACTTCGCCGCCCTGCGGGATGCGCGCCAGGCAGTAGGGCACGGGCACGCCGCCGATCACCAGCACGCGCTTGTCGCCCTGCGCAATGGCGGGCAGGAACTGCTGCACCATGAGCGTCTGGGCGCCATCGCGGTTGAGGGTTTCGATGATGGCGCCCAGGTTCAGGCCGTCTTCGCGCACCCGGAAAATGCCCATGCCGCCCATGCCGTCCAGCGGCTTGAGGATGATGTCGCGGTGCTGGGCATGGAAGTCGCGCACCGCCTGCGCGCTGCGCGTGACCAGGGTGGGGGCGATGTGCTCGGGGAACTCCAGGATGGCGAGTTTTTCCGGGTGGTCGCGCAGGGCCCGGGGCCGGTTGAAGACGCGCGCACCCTCGCGCTCGGCCTGCTCCAGCAGGTGCGTGGCATAGAAGAACTCGGGGTCAAAGGGCGGGTCCTTGCGCATCAGCACGGCGCCAAAGTCCTTGAGCGCGCACTCGGTGCGTTCGGTCTCGTCGAACCAAGGTTCAGAAGCGCCCGTGAGCGCGATGTGGCGCACGCGGGCCTGCACGCAGCCGCCGCGCTGCCACACCAGGTCCTGGGGCTCGCAGGCGGCGATCTGGTGGCCGCGGCGCGCGGCCTCGCGCATCATGGCAAAGGTGCTGTCCTTGTAGGTCTTGAAGGATTCCAGCGGGTCGGCGACAAACAGCAGTTTCATGGGTGGGGCTTCCGTGAAGGCGCAGCGGCGCGCCAGGGCGGGTTGTACCAGCAATTGCAAAGCCCCGGCCCGTGCGGGCAAGAAGGTGTGCCAGCGGCCCCGCGCTGGATGGTTTTTCACACACACGCGCCGCGCGCCTTGCGAAAAACCGCACACCCCCCTGCGTCCGCCCGGGTTTTTCCCTTGCGAATCAAATACTTGCATGCACTGCGGGGGGTGGCACGGGTTTCGCTTTGGTTGCCACGCCGCAGCCACAGCGCCAGCGGAAAACCCGATTCCATTCACCACAGGAGACACACCCATGAAACTCGCCACCCTTCTTGCCTCGGCCGCCCTGGCCCTGGGCAGCGCCCCCCTCCAGGCCGCCGACTTCATCAACGTGCTCACCGGCGGCACCAGCGGGGTCTACTACCCGCTGGGCGTGTCGCTGACGCAGATCTACGGCAAGGCCATGCCCGACGCCAAGACCTCGGTGCAGGCCACCAAGGCCTCGGCGGAGAACCTGAACCTGCTGCAGGCCGGGCGCGGTGAAATCGCCTTCACGCTGGCCGATACCCTGTCGGAGGCCTGGAAGGGCAACGCCGACGTGGGCTTCAAGGCGCCGCTGAAGAAGCTGCGCGCGGTGGCCGCCATCTACCCCAACTACATCCATTTCGTGGCGGCGGCGGACTCCGGCATCCGCAGCCTGGCCGACCTCAAGGGCAAGCGCGTGTCCGTGGGTGCGCCCAAGAGCGGCACCGAACTCAACAGCCGCGACATCCTGCGCGCAGTGGGCATGGGCTACCAGGACTTTGCCAAGGTGGAGTACCTGGGCTTTGCCGAGTCGGTGGAGCTGATGAAGAACCGCCAGCTCGATGCCACCATCCTCTCGGCCGGGCTGGGCGTGGCCGCTGTGCGCGACCTGTCCACGGCGCTGAAGATCGTGGTGATTCCGGTCAGCGCCGACGTGGTGGCCAAGATTGGCGACCCGGCCTACCAAAGCGGCGTGATTCCGGCCAAGACCTATACCGACCAGAACAGCGACGTGGCCACGGTGCTGGTGCCCAACTTCCTGGTGACGCACGAGGGTGTGCCCGCCGAGACCGTGTACAAGATGACACGCTCCATGGTGGAAAACCTGGACGCCCTGGGCAACGCCCACGCGGCGGCCAAGGCCATCCGCAAGGAAAGCCTGGGCACGGGCTCGCCCATCCCGCTGCACCCGGGGGCCGAGAAATACTACCGTGAAGCGGGCCTGATCAAGTAAGCCCCCTGCCATGACCACCCCAAACTCCCCCCCCCCCGACGCCGAAGCGGCGTTCCAGGAACACGGCACCCAGCGCCACCTGGGCGGCTGGGCGCTGCGCCTGCTCATGGGCATTGCGCTGGCGTTTTCGCTCTTCCAACTGGCGATGGCGGCGTTCCACCCGCTGTCCAGCCTGGTGATGCGGGCCTTGCACGTGGGCTTTTTGCTGGCCCTGAGCTTTGTGCTCTACCCGGCCCTGCGCCGCAGCGATCTGTCGCGCCTGAGCCTGGGCGACGCCCTGCTGGCAGCCACCGGCTTTGCGCTGGCCTGCTACCAGTGGGTGTTCGAAATCGACCTGATCGAACGCGCGGGCGACCCCACCACGCTGGACCTGTGGGTCGGGGTGGCCATGATCGCGCTGGTGTTCGAGGCCGCGCGGCGCATCCTGGGCCTGGCCCTGCCCAGCATCTGCGCGCTGTTCCTGCTCTATGCCCTGGCCGGGGAACACCTGCCCGGGGCGCTGGCGCACCGGGGCTACACCGTGGCGCAGGTGGTGGACCAGCTCGGCTTCGGCACCGAGGGCATTTTTGGCATTCCCACCCTGGTGTCGGCCAGCTACATCTTTCTGTTCGTGCTGTTTGGCGCCTTTTTGGAGCAGGCCGGCATGATCAGCCTGTTCAACGCCATTGCCCTGGGGCTGGTGGGCCACACCAAGGGCGGGCCGGCCAAGGTAGCGGTGCTGTCCTCGGCGCTGATGGGCACGGTGTCGGGCTCGGGCGTGGCCAATGTGCTCACCACCGGGCAGTTCACCATTCCGCTGATGAAGCGCTTTGGCTACTCCGGCGTGTTCGCCGGGGCGGTGGAGGCCACGGCCTCGATGGGCGGGCAGATCATGCCGCCGGTGATGGGGGCAGTGGCCTTCATCATGGCCGAGAACCTGAACGTGCCCTATGTGGAGATCGTCAAGGCAGCGGCGGTACCGGCCATTCTGTACTACGTGACGGTGTTCTGGATGGTGCACCTGGAAGCCGGGCGCAAGAACCTGGCGGGGCTTTCCAAGGCCGAGTGCCCCAACGCCTGGCAAGCCATCCGCAACCAGTGGTACCTGATGCTCCCGCTGGCAGGCCTGGTGGGCATGCTGCTGTACGGCTTCACCCCCATGTATTCGGGCATGGTGGGCTTGAGCCTGTGCGCGGTGCTGATCCTGGGCTCGGCGGTGGCGGCGCGCCTGTCACGCCAGGCATTCCGCTACGTGTTCTGGCTGGCGGTGGGCCTGGGTGCGGCCACGCTGGTGCAGTGGGGGGTGTATTCGGTGCTGGCCACGATTGCGGCGCTGGCATTGTGGTGCCTGTGCATGCAAGGCGGCCTGCGCACCCTGCAACTGCTGCGCGACAGCCTCATTGAAGGCGCGCGCCAGGCGCTGCCGGTGGGCGTGGCCTGTGCCATTGTGGGCATCATCATCGGTACCCTGACGCTGACCGGCGCGGCCACCAACTTCGCCAGCTATATCCTGCAGGTGGGCCAAAGCAGCATGCTGCTCTCTCTGGTACTGACCATGCTGATCTGCCTGGTGCTGGGCATGGGCATCCCCACGATTCCGAACTACATCATCACCAGCTCCATCGCGGCGCCGGCGCTGCTGGAGCTGGGTGTGCCGCTGATCGTGAGCCACATGTTCGTGTTCTATTTCGGCATCATGGCCGACCTCACCCCCCCGGTGGCGCTGGCCGCCTTTGCGGCCAGCTCGATCGCCAAGGAGTCGGCCATGAAGATCGGCTTCAAGGCGGTGCAGATCGCGGTGGCGGGCTTTGTGGTGCCCTTCATGGCGGTGTACGACCCAGCGCTGATGCTGCAGAACAACCCCTCGGTGCTGGCGGTGGCCTACATCGTGGGCAAGGCGCTGCTGGCCATCACCCTGTGGGGCGCGGCGGCCATTGGCTACCTGGGCGCGCCGCTGCGCGCCTGGGAGCGGGTGTGGGCGGTGCTGGCCGCCGTGCTGCTGGTGGTGGCGGTGCCGCTGACGGACGAAATCGGCATCGCGGCCGGTGTGCTGCTGCTGCTCTGGCATGGTTGGAGCCTGCGCCGTGGCGGGGGTACGCCGGTGGCCAGCCCGGCACTGCCCGAGGCGGCTCCCGCGCCCGCCGACGCCGCCCCCCGGCCATGAACACGCCATGCTGAGCCTGTGCCTGAGCGCGGGCGCCCTGGTGGTGGCGCTGGGCCCCGGCGCCACCCTGCGCTGGACCCACTCGGTGCAGAAAACCGTGTGGGAGGAGGACTACCGCGTGCACCCCCAGGGCATGGAGCTGTGGGCGGCGCGCGTGCAGGGCACCGGCGCGGGCATGGAGCCGCCCGAAGGTGCGGTGCTGCGCGACGGCGCCTGGCACTACCGGCCCGCGCTGGCGCCGCTGGCGCAAGTGCAGCTGCGCCACTCGCCCCACGTGGCGCCCTACACCCTGTGCACCCCGGCGCGCTGCGCCAGCGTGGCGCAGTGGCTACCCGGGCTGGCCGCCGACACGGTGCTGACCCTGTACGCAGGTGCCTGCACCGCCACGCCTGCCGCAGCGTCGTAGTATTGCCCGGTGTCCGAACCCATTACCCTGCCCCCCACCGGCGCGCCCCGGCGCCCCTGGCGCGCCCTGGCGGCGGGGGCGCTGGCCCTTGCCCTGGGCCTGGTGCTGGCCTGGGGCGTGTACCACCGCAGCCTGCAGGCAGCGCTGGACGCCGACCGCACGCAGACCACCCAGCGCCTGGCGTTTTACGCCCAGACGCTGGACGCGGGCCTGCAGCGCTACGAAACCCTGCCCGCCTTGCTGGCGCTCGAACACAGCCTGGCGGCCTTGCTGGCCGAGCCCGAGGACCCGGCGCGCCGCCACGCGGCCAACGTCTACTTGGAAGCCGCCCAGCAGCACAGCGGCGTGACCGCAGCCTACCTGATGGACGCCCGCGGCCACACGCTGGCGGCCAGCAACTGGCGCCTGCCCATCAGTTTTGTCGGGCACAGCTATGCCTTTCGCCCCTATTTCCAGGCCGCGCTGCAAGGGCGCACCGGGCGCCTGTACGCGATTGGCGCCACCACGGGGGAGCCCGGGTATTTTCTGGCGGCCCCGCTCCAGCGCGAGGGCGTGGTGATGGGCGTGGTGGCCATCAAGGTGGCGCTGGAGGCGTTTGAAAACGCCCTGAGCGACAGCGGCGACATGGTGCTGGTGGCCGATGCCCTGGGGGTGGTGTTCATCGCCTCGCAGCAGGCCTGGCGCTACCACAGCCTGGTGCCGCTGGACGCGGCGGCGCGCGCCCAACTGGCACAGACCCGCCAGTACGGCCAGCGCCCTTCTCCACCGCTGTTCGCGGGCGCCGGGCTGCACCCGGGCGCGGCCAGCGTGGCCCTGGCACTGGCCCCCGGGCGCGCGCTGCTGTGGCAGTCCCACCCGATCGGGCCGCTGCAGTGGCAGCTGGTGGTGCTGCGCGACCCCGCCGTGCTGCAGCGCGGCGCCTGGGTGGCGGCAGCGGCGGCGGCCTTTGCCTTTGCCTTCGGCACGGCGGTGCTGGCCATCGTGCTGCTGCGCCAGCGCCGCCGGCGCGAGCTGCAGCAGTTGCATGCCTCGCTGGAGCGGCGCATTGCCGAGCGCACCACCGACCTGTCGCGCCAGGTGCAGGCGCTGGAACGCACCGAAGGCATCCTGCGCCAAACGCGCGACGCCGCCGTGCAGGCCGGCAAGCTCGCGGTGCTGGGCCAAATGGCGGCGGGCATGACGCATGAACTGAACCAGCCGCTGGCGGCCCTGCACGCCTACGCCGACAACGCCCAGGCCCTGCTGGCGCGCGGCCAGGCGCAGGCGGTGCAGGAAAACCTGGAATCCATCAGCCACCTGGCCGGGCGCCTGGGGCGCCTGGTGGCACAGCTCAAGACCTTTGCCCGCAAGACCCCGCAAACCCTGGCCGACGTGGGCTTGGACGCGGCCCTGGCCAATGCCTTGCTCATCGTGGAGCCGCTGCGCCGCGAACGCGCGCTGGCGCTGGACTGCGCTGGGGTGCAGCCGGGCCTGCTGGTGCGCGCCGAGGCGGTGCGCCTGGAGCAGGTGCTGGTGAACCTGCTGCGCAACGCGCTCGATGCCACGGCGCAGACACCGCCGCCGCACCACAGCGTGCAGGTGCAGGCCCACCGGGCGGGCACCGATGCAGCGGCGCAGGTGTGCATCCGCATCCGCGACCACGGCTGCGGTTTTGACGCGCAGGCCGTGGCGCACCTGTTTGAACCCTTTTTCACCACCAAGTCGGCCGGGGCGGGGCTGGGCCTGGGGCTGGCGATTTCGCAGGCCATTGTGGAGGGCTTCGGCGGGCGCATCCAGGCCGCCAACGCCCCCGATGGCGGCGCCGAACTCACCCTGTGGCTGGACGCCGCCCCCCCACCTTCTGCGAGGCCCGAGCACCATGAACCCTGACGCCCCCGCCCCCCACGCCCCGGAGCCGGTTTTTCTGGTGGAGGACGACCCCGATGTGCGCCGCGCCTGCGCCCAGACCCTGCGCCTGGCCGACTTTGCCGTGCGCGAGTTTGGCGATGCCGAAAGCGCCCTGGCCCAAGCCGCCCTGACGCCCCCGGCGGCGGTGGTGTCGGACCTGCGCCTGCCCGGCAGCGACGGCATGGGGCTGCTGCGCGCGCTGCGCCAGCGCGACCGCGAGCTGGCGGTGGTGCTGATCACCGGGCATGGCGACGTGGCGGTGGCGGTGCAGGCCATGCGCGAGGGGGCGCACGATTTCATCGAGAAGCCTTTCAGCGCCGAGCTGCTGGTGTCGGTGGTGCAGCGTGCACTGGAGCAGCGCGCACTGCTGCAGGAAAACCAGCGCCTGCGCCAGTGCCTGAGCAGCACTGGCGAGGTGCCGCTGGTGGGGCAGTCCAGCGCCATGCAGGAGGCGCGGCGCCTGATCGCGGCGCTGGCGCCGACCGATGTGGACATCCTGCTGCAAGGCCCCACCGGGGCGGGCAAGGAGGTGGCGGCGCGCGCCATCCATGCCGCCAGCGCGCGGCGCGGGCCCTTTGTGGCGATCAATTGCGCTGCACTGCCCGAGTCGGTGTTCGAGAGCGAGATGTTCGGCCACGAGGCCGGGGCCTTCACCGGAGCGGCCAAGCGCCGCATCGGGCGCATCGAGTACGCGCACGAGGGCACCTTGTTCCTGGACGAGATCGAGTCCATGCCCCTGGCGCTGCAGGCCAAGCTGCTGCGCGTGCTGCAGGAGCGCAGCGTGGAGCGCTTGGGGGGCAACGCCTCGGTGGCGGTGGACTGCCGCGTGGTGGCCGCCACCAAGGAGGATTTGCAGCAGCTGTCCCAGGCGGGCCGGTTCCGTGCCGACCTGTATTACCGGCTCAACGTGGTGTCGGTGCACCTGCCGCCCTTGCGCGAGCGGCGCGAAGACATTGCCCTGCTGGCGGCCTTTTTGCTGCAGCAGGCGGCGCTGCGCTTCCAGCGCCCGGTGCCGCAGGTGGGGGCCGCCGAGCTGCTGCGCTGGCAGGCCCACGACTGGCCCGGCAATGTGCGCGAGCTGCGCAATGCCATGGAACGCTATTGCCTGGGCCTGCCCGATACCGTGCCCGAAGCCGCTGTGGCCCTGCCCCCCGGCACCTTGCCGCTGGCCCAGCAGGTGGACCAGGCCGAGCGCGCCATCATCGAAGCGGCCCTGCGCGCCTGTGCCGGGCAGGTGGCCCAGGCCGCGCAGGCCCTGCAGGTGCCGCGCAAGACGCTGTACGACAAGCTGCACCGCCTGGGCATTGCCCCCGACAGCTACCGGCACGAGGCTGGCTAGGAGCCTGTCGGACTTGGGGCGTCGAAAGCGCTCTCGAAGAGCGGCGTAGCCAAAATCGGCCCCAGCGAGACCAGTTTTTGCCGGATTTGCAGGCCCATAGCCCAGCCATGGGCCAAAAAGGCGGTGCTCTCGAAGAGCGGCGAAGCCAAAAATGGGCCGCTGCGGTCGATTTGCAGCCGACGATTCCCAAGTCCGACAGGCTCCTAGATCTCGATCTTGCTGCCCAGCTCCACCACGGCGTTGTTGGGCAGGTTCAGGAAGTCGGCCGCGGCGCTGGCGTTGTGGTGCATCTGGGCAAAGAGCTTTTCGCGCCAGGGTGCCATGCCCTGGCCGATGGTGGGCACCACGGTGTCGCGCGAGAGGAAGTAGCTGGTGCTCATGGGGTCGACCTCGCAGCCGTGCAGCTTGAGCTGCTGCAGCGCGCGCGGCACGTCGGGGTCGTTCTTGAAGCCGTAATGGATCACGACCTGCCAGCAGTCGTGCCCGAGGGATTCGATCTGCAGCCGCCGGTCCATGCCGACCCAGGGCGTCTCGTGGTGGCGCACGGTGACGAAGAGGTTGATGGCGTGCAGCACCTTGTTGTGCTTGAGGTTGTGCAGCATGGCGTTGGGCACGGTGCCGATGTCGGCGGTGAGGAACACGGCGGTGCCGTCGACGCGCGCCGGGGGGCTGACGAACACGGCGTCGAGGAAGCTGCCCAGGTCGATGGCGTCGGCGCGCAGCTTCTCGTTGAGCAGGCGGCGCCCTTCCTTCCAGGTCATCATGAGCGAAAACACGGCCCCCGCGATGAGCAGCGGAAACCAGCCGCCGTCGATGAGCTTGAGCGAGTTGGAGGCCCAGAAGGCGAAATCGATGGTGAAGAAGAAGCCGGTGGCCAGCAGGCACAGCCACAGCGGGTAGTTCCAGCCGTAACGGATCACGTAGTAGGTGAGGATGGTGGTGATGAGCATGTCGGTGCACACCGCCACGCCATAGGCCGCCGCCAGGTTGCTGGAGGACTTGAACATGACCACGGCCAGCACGATGGCGACGAACAGGCCCCAGTTGACGAAGGGCAGGTAGATCTGGCCGGTGTCCTTGACGCTGGTGTGCAGCACCTGCAGCCGCGGCAGGTAGCCCAGCTGGATGACCTGCTTGGTGACGGAAAAGGCGCCGGAGATGAGCGCCTGCGAGGCGATCACAGTGGCCATGGTGGCCAGGCCCACCAGGGGCAGCAGGACCCATTCGGGCGCCATGTTGAAGAAGGGGTTCTTCACCGCCTCGGGGTCGCTCAGCAGCAAGGCGCCCTGGCCGAAGTAGTTCAGGGTCAGGGAGGGCATGACGACGCAGAACCAGGCCAGGCGGATCGGGCGCTTGCCGAAGTGGCCCATGTCCGCGTACAGCGCCTCGCTGCCGGTCACGCACAGGACCACGGCGCCCAGGATGATGAAAGTGGTGCCGGGGTTGTTCCACACGAACAGCAAGGCGTAGTGCGGGCTGATGGCCCACAGGATCTCCGGATGGGTGGCGATCTGGACCAGCCCCAGCGCCGCTATGACAAGGAACCAGACCACGGTGATGGGGCCGAAGAAGCGCCCTATGCCTGCGGTGCCGCGTTTTTGCACCGCGAACAGCACGAACAGAATCGCCAGGGTCAGGGGGATCACGGCCTTTTTGAAGGCGGGCGACACCACCTCCAGCCCCTCCACCGCCGAGAGCACCGAGATGGCGGGCGTGATCACGCCATCGCCGTAGAACAGGCAGGTGCCGAATACGCCCACCACCAGCAGCGTGGCGCGCAGCTGGGGTTTGTCTTTGACCGACTGCGAGGCCAGGGCCAGCATGGCCACCAGGCCGCCCTCGCCCTTGTTGTCCGCGCGCAGCACCAGGGTCACGTACTTCAACGAGACGATGATGGTCATGGTCCAGAAGAAGATCGACAGCACCCCGTGCACGTTGTCGGGGGTGAAGGCCACGTGGCCGGAGCCAAAGACTTCCTTGATGGCATACAGCACGCTGGTGCCGATATCGCCGTACACCACACCGATGGCACCCAGGGTCAGGGCGCCCAGAGACGATTTGCTTGCGGTCACGTTATGCCCTGGCGGGTAGCGGCCAGGGTCCAATCCAAAACGGGAGCGCTATTGTGCGCTGCCGCCCGGCGGCCAGCCAGCGCCAGCGCGGCAAAGTCCCCGCGGCCCGGTCATCTGTTGCAATGCAACAACTGCGCTAGTCGTAGCGCTCGGCCTGGGGGTCGGTGGCTTCGAGCTCGTAGGCGGCGGCGAGCATGGCCAGGCGCGCCACCACGCCGTACATGTAGAAGCGGTTGGGTGCGCTGGCGCCGGGTGCCGCCCCCACCTGGGGCAGGTGGTGGCTGTCGGCGAAGGCCAGGGGCACGAACTGCGCGTCCGGGCCATGCACGTCGGCGGCAGCGCCGACACGGTAAAAGCCCCCCACCACGTAGCGGTCCACCAGGTAGACCACGGGTTCGGCCACGCTGTCGTCCAGGCGCTCGTTGGTGTGCACGCCCTCTTGCAGCACCAGGCTCAAGGGGGCGCCATCGGCGCTGTCCTGGGCCTGGCGCAGACGCGCCAGCAGCTCGTCCATCTCGCGCGTGTCGCGCACGGCCTCCGCCGCGAAGGCGGTGTCGTAGCGGTCGGACTTGAGGACGACGAAGGCTTTTTCCTTGATGCCGTATTCCTTGTAGCGCTTGCGTACTTTGGCCAGCATGGCGTCGGTGCCGTCGCGCAGGCGCTGCACATCGCTCTCCTGGCGCATGTCCACCTCGGGGCACAGCTCCCACAGCGGGTTCATGAGCCAGGGGTCGACGCCGATGAGTTTGCCAAAGCGTTTGACCACCTCCTCGTAGCAGCGCAGGTGCGCCACGCGCCGACGCACCGCGCTGGCGGCGTGCAGCGGCGGCAGCAGGTACTGCTCGTGCAGGTCTTCCAGGATGCCGGGCACGCCGCTGCGCAGGTCGTGGTTGAGCAGGATGGTGCAGGGGTCGAAATGCCGGGCCCCGAGCCGGGTGCGCGTGCGCGTGACGGGCTCCAGGCTCAGGGTCTCGCCCCCGGGCAGCTCCACCAGGGTGCTTTTTTTCACCTCGGGGTTGATGGAGCCGATACACACGTTCAGGCCCGCCATGTGGAAGATGCGGCGCAGCTGCGCCAGGTTGCTCCAGTAGGCGGTGCTGTGGGCCTGGTTCTGCGGCACGATGAGCAGGTTGCGCGCCTCGGGGCAGATTTTTTCGATGGCGGCCATGGCCGCCTGCACCGCCAGTGGCAGCATGGACGGCGTCAGGTGGTGCCAGCCGCTGGGAAAGAGGTTGGCGCTGACGGCGGCGAGCTTGAAGCCGGCATTGCGCACGTCCACAGCGGTGTAGAACAGGGGGGTGTGCTCCATCCACTCCAGACGGAACCAGCGTTCGATGGACGGCATGGCGTCCAGGATGCGCTGCTCCAGCTCGTTGATCGGGCCTTGCAGCGCGGTGACCAGATGGGGAACCATGGGTGGCGTGTCCTCGCAGTAGGGATGGGGCCGTCAGGCGCGCACTTCACCGGCGCCCAGCACCACGTACTTGAGCGAGGTCAGGCCTTCGATGCCCACCGGGCCGCGGGCGTGGAATTTGTCGGTACTGATGCCGATCTCGGCCCCCAGCCCGTATTCGAAACCGTCGGCAAAGCGGGTCGAGGTGTTGACCATGACGCTGCTGGAGTCGACCTCACGCAGGAACTGCTGGGCATGCATGTGGTCACGGGTGAGGATGGCGTCGGTGTGGTGGCTGGAGTAGCGGTTGATGTGGGCAATGGCCTCGTCCACTCCGGCCACGAGCTTGATGCTGATGATGGGGGCCAGGTACTCCTCGTACCAGTCCTGCTCGGTGGCGATCTGCAACAGATTTGCTACTGTTTTTGTAGCGTCACTTTCAATATCGACGCGGGCCAATGCCAGATTTTGCTGCAAAATTTGCAGGGATTCAGGGCAGCAGCGCATCTGCACGCCCTTGGCCGCGAACAGGGCGCCCATGCGTGGCAGAAAGGCCGGGGCCAGGGCGCGCGCGACCAGCAGGCTCTCGGTGGCATTGCAGGGGCTGTATTTCTGGGTCTTGGCGTTGTCGGTCACCTTGAGCGCCAGCTCCAGGTCGCAGGGGTCGTCCACATAGGTGTGGCAGTTGCCGTCCAGGTGCTTGATGACGGGCACCTTGGCCTCACGGCTGATGCGCTCGATCAGGCCCTTGCCGCCGCGCGGGATGATCACGTCCACGTATTCGGGCATGGCAATGAGCTGGCCCACGGCCTCGCGGTCAGTGGTCTGCACCAATTGCACGGCATCTTGCGGCAAGCCCGCTGCGGCAAGGGCTTGCCGCACCAGCTTGGCCAGCGCCTTGTTGGACTCGATGGCCTCGGAGCCGCCGCGCAAGATACAGGCGTTGCCGCTCTTGATGGCCAGGCTGGCGGCCTCGATGGTCACGTTGGGGCGGCTCTCGAAAATCATGCCGAACACGCCGATGGGCACGCGCATCTGCCCGACGCGGATGCCGCTGGGCTGCTGCTTCATGCCGATGATCTCGCCGATCACGTCGGGCATGGCGGCCAGTTGCTCGCAGCCCTGGGCGCAGGTTTCCAGCACCTTGGGGCCCAGACGCAGCCGGTCCACCATGGGTTCGGACAGGCCCGCAGCCTGGGCGCGCGCCAGGTCCTGGGCGTTGTCCCCTTGCAGGGCCGGGGTGTTCTCGCGCAGCAGGGCGGCCAGGGCGCGCAGGGCGCGGTTTTTGTCGGCGGCGCTGGCCTTGGCCATGGCGGCGGCGGCGGTTTTGGCGCCTTGCCCCATGGCCTGCAGGGTCTTGGTGATCTCGCTCGTGCTCATGGTGCCAATTGTGGCAGAACCGCCCTGCGGAAAATTCCACGCCGCTCACCCGATGAACAGCTGCCCATGATCACCCTCTACCAGTTCGATCCCACCCTGGGTCTGCCCAACGCCAGCCCCTTTTGCATGAAGGTGGAAACCTATCTGCGCATGTGCGGCCTGCCCTACCAGGCACCGCCCATGCAGATGAGCACGCTGCAACGCGCACCCAAGGGCAAGCTGCCCTATATCGACGACGCTGACGGGGTACGGGTGGCCGACTCCTCCCATATCCTGGCCCACCTGGCGCAACGCTATGGCACGGCGCTGGACGACTGGATGAGCCCGCAGCAGCGCGCCCAGGCCCTGGCGCTGCAGCGCCTGCTGGAAGACAGCCTCTACTGGTCGTTGCTCTACCTGCGCTGGGTGGACGAGGCGGGCTGGACCGTCACGCGCACGGCCTTTTTTGGCAAGTTCCCGGCGCCGCTGCGTTGGCTGCTGCCGCCCCTGGGGCGGCGCAATATGCGCCGCGCCTTGTGGGCCCAGGGCACCGGGCGGCACAGCCGGGCCGAAATCCTCGCGCGCGCCCAAGCCGAGATCGACGCGGTGGCCGCCCTGCTGGGCGACAAGACCTACGTGATGGGTGAGCAGCCCTGCTCCTGGGACGCCGGCGCCTACGCCTTCCTCGCCAATGTGGTGGAGGTGGGGGTGGACAGCCCGGTACGCCAGTACGCCCGGGGCCACGCCAACTTGCTGGCCTACTGCGAGCGCATGCGCCAACGCTACTACGTCTGAGCGCGGCGTCAGCTCCCCCCGCGGCAGGCGCTGCAGACCTGCTGTGCCTGCCGGTGCAGGTCGCAAATCATGTCGCGACGCCGGTTCAGCCGGGGTGGCGGTTGTGCGGACGCTCCTGCCCTTGCGTCAATGCTTGGCAAACACCTGCTTCCATTCCGTGGCGTCCACACTGCGGTCAAACCACGCCTCAATCTGTTCGGCGCTGGCCGCGCCAATGTGTGCCAGCACTTCCGGGGGCAAGGGGCCAAAGCGGCGCGTCAGCAAACGGCGCAGCATGTCGGCCTCGGCCTCCAACTTGCCCTGCAACAAACCTTGCTGCATGCCTTGCTGCAACCCTTGGTTCAGCCATTGCTGGGTCCAGCTTTCGACGCGTTCGCTGATCATGTGGTGCACCTCCGGTAAGTCTTCCAGTTCGATTATCTCGCCTTCGGGCACAAAGC
>JBQTHH010000084.1:0-57355 GCA_052390055.1 Rhodoferax sp. | reverse complement strand
TACTTTGATCGGCTGGGAGTACCGCGCCTGTCATGACCTCAAACTCTCGAACCGCCCGGTGCGGACCCGCATGCCGGGTGGTGTGGCAGGGGTGCAGCCGATAATGGCTGCCCCCTATGCCGATTTGACGACTCTGCTCGCTTCTCAGCGGCTGCTCAGCGGCTGCTCGGAAAGCTGAACACCGCCCCCTCGCGCACGCCCGCGCTGGGCCAGCGCTGGGTGATGGTCTTGCGCTTGGTGTAGAAGCGCACGGCGTCGGGGCCGTAGGCGTGCAGGTCGCCGAACAGGCTGCGCTTCCAGCCGCCGAAGGAGTGGTAGGCCACCGGCACCGGCAGGGGCACGTTCACGCCCACCATGCCGACCTGGATGTTGTCGGTGAAGTAGCGCGCCGCCTCGCCGTCGCGGGTGAAGATGCAGGTGCCGTTGCCGTATTCGTGGGCGTCGATCAGGTCCATGGCCTCTTGCAGCGTCTTCACGCGCACCACGCCCAGCACCGGGCCGAAGATCTCCTCCTGGTAGATGGTCATGCCGGGCTTGACGTTGTCGAACAGGCACGGTCCCAGGAAGTAGCCGTCCTCGTGGCCTGCGACCTGCAAGCCGCGCCCGTCCACCAGCAGGGTGGCGCCTTGCGCCACGCCACTGTCCACGTAGGCGCGCACTTTCTCAAAGTGGGCACGTGTCACCAGCGGGCCCATGTCCATGCCCGGGGCGGTGCCGGGGCCGACCTGCATCTTGGCGATTTCGGTCTTCAGCCCGGCCACCACCGCGTCGGCGGCGGCGTCACCCACCGCCACCACCAGCGGAATCGCCATGCAGCGTTCACCGCACGAACCGTAGGCCGCGCCCATCAGCGCGCTGACGGCGTTGCCAATGTCGGCGTCGGGCATGAGCACGGCGTGGTTCTTGGCGCCGCCCAGGGCCTGCACCCGTTTGCCGTGTTTGCAGCCCTCGGCGTAGATGTATTCGGCAATGGGGGTGGAGCCGACAAAGCTCACTGCCTTGATGCGCGGGTCTTGCAAGAGTGTGTCAACGGCCTCTTTGTCGCCGTTGACCACGTTGAGCACGCCCGGGGGCAGCCCGGCTTGCAGCGCCAGTTCGGCCACGCGCAGGGTGGAGCTGGGGTCGCGCTCGGAGGGCTTGAGCACAAAGGTGTTGCCGCAGACCACGGCCATGGGCCACATCCACAGCGGCACCATGGCCGGGAAGTTGAAGGGCGTGATGCCCGCGCACACGCCCAGGGCCTGGAACTCGCTCCACGAGTCGATGGCCGGGCCGACGTTCTTGCTGTGTTCGCCCTTGAGCAGCTCGGGGGCGTAGCTGGCGTATTCCACGTTTTCGATGCCGCGCTGCAGCTCGCCCATGGCGTCGGACAGCACCTTGCCGTGTTCGGCGGTGATGAGCGCGGCCAGTTCGTCGGCGTGCTGCTCCAGCAGTTCCTTGAATTTGCCCATCACGCGGGCGCGCTTGAGCGGCGGCGTGGCGCGCCAGGCCGGGAAGGCGGCCTGGGCGTTTTCAATCGCCTGCTCCACGGTGTTGCGGTCGGCCAGCAGCACGCGCGCGCGCACCTGGCCGGTGGCGGGGTTGTAGACCGGCTGGCTGCGGCTGCCGCCATGGACGTTCTTGCCGCCGATCAGGTGGCCGATGGTGGGGTGGGTGGATTCAGTCATGGTAGTGCCGTATTTTGGGTGTCAAATGGGGCTCTGGCCCGCGTGGATAATGCGTGTGTAGCTATGAAAACAATAGCAGTCGAAGTCAAGCCGTTTCGCGCAGGGTTTCGCCCAGGGCGTTGACCAGGCCGTCGATCTGTGCGCGGGTGCTGATGAAGGGCGGCGCCAGTTGGATGGTGTCGCCGCCAAAGCGCACGTAGTAGCCCTTGGCCAGCATGGCCATGGCGATCTGGTAGGGACGCTTGGTGGGTTCGCCCGGCAGCGGAGCGATGGTCAGTCCGGCAGCCAGCCCATAGTTGCGGATGTCGGCCACATGCGCCGTGCCGCGCAGGCTGTGCACCGCGCTCTGGAAGTGGGGCGCGAGTTCCCGAACGCGATCCACCATGTTCTCGCGCACCAGCACATCCAGCGCCGCCAGGCCCACGGCGCAGGCCACGGGGTGGGCGCTGTAGGTGTAGCCGTGGGCGAATTCGAGCATGTACTGCGGCCCACCCGCTGCCATGAAGGTGTTGTAGATCTCGGCGCTGGCCACCACGCAGCCCAGGGGCTGGGCGCCGTTGGTGATCTGCTTGGCGAAGTTGGCGATGTCGGGGGTGACGCCAAAGGCCTCGGCCCCGGTGTAGGCGCCGCAGCGGCCAAAGCCGGTGATGACCTCGTCAAAAATCAGCAGGATGTTGTGCTGCGTGCAGATCTCGCGCAGGCGCTGCAGGTAGCCCACGGGCGGAATCACCACCCCGGCCGAGCCGGAGAAGGGCTCGACGATCACCGCCGCGATGTTGCTGGCGTCGTGCAGGTTGATCAGGCGCAGCAGATCGTCCGCCAGCTCCGCCCCTTGCTGCGGCTGGCCCTGGAAGAAGGAGCCGTTGGCGGGCTGGGTGTGGGCGATGTGGTCGGCCTGCACCCCCTGGCCATAGACCTTGCGGTTGCCCACGATGCCGCCGACCGAAATGCCGCCAAAGTTCACGCCGTGGTAGCCCTTCTCGCGGCCGATGAGCAGCGTCTTGCTGCCCTGGCCCTTGATGCGCCAATAGGCGCGCGCCATCTTCAGCGCGGTGTCCGCCGACTCCGAGCCCGAGCCGGTGAAGAACACATGATCGAGCCCGTTGGGCGTAAGTTCACGGATTTTGTTGGCCAGGGCAAAGGAAAGCGGGTGGCCGAACTGGAAGGCGGGCGAATAGTCCAGCGCCGCCATCTGGCGCGCCGCAGCCTCGGTGATCTCGGCGCGGGCGTGGCCCAGGCCGCTGCACCACAGGCCCGAGAGCCCGTCAAACACCTGGCGGCCCTGGGCGTCGGTGTAGTAGCAGCCCTCCGCGCGCACAAACATGCGGGCACGGGCTTGCGCCTCGGTCTTGAAGTCGCGGTTGCCGCTGAAGGGCATCCAGTGCGCCTGCAAAAAGGCGTTGTCCTGCGGGTAGGCGTCGGTGCTGACGCTGACGCCGGGGGTGGGCATGTCATGGGCTTTCATGGAAGGTCTCCTCTGAGTGGTTGGCCTGCATTGTGGGAACTTGGGTTACTCTTATAAATAAGCAAATATCACCGTTTGGTTGCCAGTCTATGAAAGTAAAAGCCAAGGCCGTGCTCGGCCAGGTCAGCGACCTGGACCTGCGCCTGCTGCGCGTGTTCCGCGCCGTGGTGGACTGCGGCGGCATGGCCGCTGCCGAGCTGGAACTCAACATCGGCACCTCCACCGTGAGCCGCCACGTCAAAGATTTGGAAACGCGGCTGGGCTTGACGCTGTGCCGCCGGGGCCGCGCCGGTTTTGCGCTCACGCCCGAGGGTGAGCAGATCTACGCGCAGACCACCGCGCTGTTGGCCGCCACCGACGCCTTTCGTGCCAGCGTGGACGACATCCACCAACGCATGGGCGGCCAACTGCATCTGGCCGTGTTCGACAAAACCGCCACCAACCCCGCCAGCCGCATCCACCAGGCGCTGGCGGCCTTTTGCGCCCAGGCGCCCGGCGTGGCGCTGAACCTGCACGTGGCCACGCTCAATGCCATCGAGCGCGGCGTGCTCGATGGCAGTTGGCAGATCGGCATCATCCCGGGCCACCGCAGTTCCGAACTGCTGCGCTACGAGCGCCTGTTTGGCGAAACCATGTACCTGTACTGCGGAGCGAGCCACCCGCTGTACCGCGCCGAGGTGGAGAGTGTGGACTGGGCCCAACTGCACGGCCACCGTTTTGCCGGGCTGGGCTACCACTCGCCCAATATGGAGCTGGCCCAGCGCGAGCGCCTGGCCCGCACTGCCACTGGCTTTGACCAGGAATCCATCGCCACCCTGATCCTGAGCGGTGCCTTTCTGGGCTTTTTGCCCGACCACTACGCCGCCCATTTCGTGCACAAGGGCCAGATGCGGCCCCTGAACCCCGGCACCCTGTCCTACGACTGCGAGTTCTTCGCCATCACCCGCAGGAGCCCGCAGCCCACGCAGGCCACCCGGGCCTTGCTGCAGGCGCTGGTGCAGGCCCATGCCGATGGCGCCCACTCTCCCCCCGCCCTCGCGCCCCGCCGGGCGAGCGGGCGCGAACAGCCCACATTTGGCCTCGTGTGGAAGGGGAGAAGTACAAGCTGCCAGGGCATGTGGGCGGTGGTGGCTTGGAGTGCTATTGATTTAATAGCTTAATTCCCAATATTCACGCGGGCTGATGGCCAAAAAGGCTTGTATTTTTTGGCATCTGAAGCAGATACTTGCCCGCCAGCCCGCCAGCCCGCCAGCCCGCCAGCCCGCCAGCCCGCCAGCCCGCCAGCCCGCCAGCACAGCACAGCACAGCATGGGCATGGGCATGGGCATGGGCATGGGCATGGGCATGGCGCGGCTTGGCGGGTACTCCGCCCCGGTGCCCCTTGCCCAAAAAGTTCCCCGCCCCCTCACCGCCCACGCGGCTCAGCCCTTTGTACTTCCCTTGTTCAAAGACGAGGCCAAATGGGGCTGTTCAGGCTCCCTCTCTCGCCCGGCGGGGCGAGAGAGGGCGGGGGGAGAGAGTGGGGGTAGTGAGCACCGGCCCGTAGAAGTGGAACGCCAGCTCCGGGCGGTGGCCGCAGATCAGTTCGGCCATGGCCTTGCCGGAGCCTGCGCCGTGGGTCCAGCCCAGGGTGCCGTGGCCGGCGTTGACCCAGAGTTTGCCCACCGGGGTTTTGCCGATATAGGGGATATTGGTGGGGGTGGCCGGGCGCAGGCCGGTCCAGAACTGCGGGTCGCCGCCTTGCTCGGGCAAGCGCGTGTCGCACACGCCCGGCAGCACCTCTTCCACCCGCCGGGCCAGCATGTGGCAGCGCGCGCGCGCCAGCGGCGTGTTTAGCGACAGGTCGTAGCCGCCCACTTCGATGGTGCCGGCGATGCGCAGCGTATCGCCCAGGCGGCTCATGGCGCACTTGACGCTGTCGTCGAGCATGCTCACTTGCGGCGCCAGCTCCGGGCGCAGGATCTTGAAGGTGGCGCTGTAGCCCTTGCCTGGGTAGATGGGCAGGTCCACCCCCACCGTGCGCAGCAGGGGCGCGCTGTACGAGCCCATGGCCACCACGTACTGGTCGGCACTGATCGTGCGCACCTGGCCGCTCATCTGGCAGCCCACGCGCACCGAGCGGATGGCGCCGCCCTCCTGGTTCAGGCGGATCACGTCGTGGTTCCACAAGAACTGCGCTCCCAGCGCCTGGCAGCGCCGCACCAGTTCCTGGGTGAAGATGCGCGCATCGCCCGATTCGTCGCTGGCGGTGTAGGTGCCGCCCACAATGCGGTCCCCCAGTTGCGCCAGTGCGGGTTCGATGCGCAGCAGCTCCTCGCGGCTGACCACACGCCGGTTCACCCCGTACTTGCGCATCAGCGCAGCGGCGTTGGCGGCACCGTCGAAGGATTTCTGGTCCAGGTAATAGTGCGCAATGCCTTTTTCCAGGCGCTGGTATTCGATGCCCGTGGCGGCCACCATTTCTTTCAGCGCGGTGTGGCTATAAGCGCCCAGCGCCACCAGTTGCTGCACATTGCGCTCAAAGGCCGCGTCATTGCAGTTGGCCAGGAACTGCAGGCCCCAGCGGTACTGCTGCCAGCCTTCGCCAAAGGGGTTTTGCGGGCGAAACAGCAAGGGCGCCTCCTTGCTGAACATCCATTTGAGCGCCTTCCAGGGCGCCTCGCGGTTGGCCCAGGGTTCGCAGTAGCTCACCGAAATCTGCGCCGCATTGGCGTAGCTGGTCTCCAGCGCCGCGTCGGGTTGGCGGTCGACAACGATCACCTCGTGCTCGCTTTGCAGCAGGTGCCAGGCAGTGGTGGCGCCCATGATGCCGGCGCCCAGGATGATGATTTTCATGGGGCGCGAGTGTGCGGTGCGAGCCAGTTTTTAGTAATAAAAATGAAGTTGTTTACAAAAACATTAGTCGTGCTAATAATGCGCGCCCATGCGAAATCTGGACAACGACGCCTTGCAGTGCCTCGCCGCCATTGTGGAAGAGGGGGGCTTTGAGCGCGCCGCCACACGCCTGTCCATCACCCAATCGGCCGTGTCGCAGCGCCTGCGCGCCCTGGAGGCGCAGGTCGGCACCGTGCTGCTGGTGCGCAGCCGCCCAGTCAAGCCCACCACCGCCGGGCGCTTGCTCATCAAGCACGCCATGCAGATGCGCCTGCTGCGCGCCGACCTGGAGGCCGACCTGCAGGAACTCACCCCCGGCAAGTCTTCCAGCCGCGAAGAGGAGCGCATCGCCATCGCCGTCAATGCCGACAGCATCGCCACCTGGGTGCTGCCCGCCCTCACCCCCCTGGTGCAGACCGGGTTGCCGCTGGAGATCATCACCGACGATCAGGACTTTACCCACGAGTGGCTGCGCGAGGGCCAGGTGCTGGGCTGCGTCACCGCGCTGGACAACGCGCTGCGCGGCTGCAAGGTGCAGTTCCTGGGCGCCATGCACTACGCCGCCGTGGCCACGCCGGAGTTCGCGGCCGCCCATTGCCCGCAAGGCCTGGGTGCGCACAACTTCCGCCAGGTGCCCTTTGTGGCTTTCAACCGCAAGGACGACCTGCAGACCGAGTTCGTGTCGCGCGCCTTCGGCCTACGCCGCGTCAGCCTGAGCCAGCGCTTCGTGCCCAGCTCCGAGGGGCAGGTGCGCGCCGTGTGCGGGGGCTGGGGCGCCAGCGTGCTGCCCTTGCCCCTGGTCCAGCCGCACCTGGCGGCGGGTACCCTGGTGGACCTGATGCCGGGCCAGCGCGTGCGTGTGCCCCTGTACTGGCACTGCTGGAACCTGCACTCGGCGGTAATCGACCGCCTCACCGCGGCCCTGCAAAAAGCCGCGCGCAAATCCCTGGACCAGGAATGGCAGCCCGTGCCCGGCGATGAGGGTCCGACCCCCAGCGGCGTTTGAGCCGGTGTACACCGCAGCCCTGCTGGAGCGGCCTGCGCCAATGCGCTTCCAGCAAGCCGGTCCGTCCGATCAGCGCACCAGCAGCACCGGCACCTTGCAATGCGCCAGCACCTGGGTGGTGACCGAGCCCATCACCAGGTTGGCCAGCGCGCTGTGCCCATGCGAGCCCATTACCACCATGTCGTAGTGCCCCTCATCGGCCTCCTTGCCGATGAGTTCACCCGCATGGCCCGCCTTCCACAGCGACTTGGCATGGATGCCATGGCGCAGCAGGAACTCGCCCAGAGGCGCCAGCACTTTTTCCGACTCCTCGGCATAGTAGGCCTGCGCCACCTCCTTGCCCACCGCCGCGCTGGCGTGTGGGGGCAGGGCGGGCTGCACGGTGAGCAGGGTGTAGCTGTGCTGCGCCGAGAGCAGGGCCTCGTGCGTGCCCAGGTAGGCCAGCATCTTCTTGCTGAATGCGCTGCCGTCGACGGCCAACAGGATTTTCATGGGATGCCTCCAAAGTACTCCACGCAGTGTATCGGGGCCCCGCAAGGCACCAGGCAAATTGGGGGGAAGGGCCCCTGCGGCCCTTGCACACGTTGCTACAGGGCAAACGAGCGGCCCGCCTGCTGCACCACCAGCGTGCGCAGCCAGACATGGGCGCTGGCGTGGTGGTGGCGCTGGTGCCACAGGGCATCGATCTGGATCGGCGCTACCGGAAAAGGCAGTTCGCGCGTGAGCAACTGGTCGCCAAAGCCGGTCACACCCACAAAGTGGCGCGGCAGCACCGTGAGCAGGTCCGAATTGATCACCACCCGCCCGGCGGTGAAGAACTGGTTCACCGTCAGCACCACGCGGCGCTTGCGCTGCAGGCTGGCCAGGGCCTCGTCCACAAAACCATAGGCGCGCCCGGAAAAACTCACCAGCATGTGGCGCGCGGCGCAAAACTGCTCCAGCGTCAGGGCTTGCTGCGCCAGTGGGTGGCCGCGGCGCATCACGCACACGTAGTCGCCCTCGAACAGGCGGTGGTGCTGGAAGGCGCTGGTTTCATCGCTGGCCCCACGCTCGGCCACCACGGTGGGGAAGTGGCCGATGGCCAGGTCCGCCTGCCCGTCCTGCAGCAGCTTGCGCGGGTCGCGCGTGGTCAGGGGCAGCACCCGCAGCGAGACCCCGGGGGCCTGCGCCCCGATGGCCTCCACCAGCGGCGGCATCAGCTCGGCGGCGGTGGAGTCCGCCAGTGTCAGGACAAAGCTGTTGCTGGCCTGCGCCGGGTCGAACACGCTGGGCACCAGCGCGCCTTCGAGCCGCTGCAGCATTTCGCGCACCAGCGGCCACAGCGCCAGCGCGTGCGCGGTTGGCTCCAGCGCACGCCCCTTGCGCACCAGCAAATCGTCGCCCAGGGCGTCGCGCAACCGACGCAGCGCATTGCTGATGGCGGGCTGCGTCAGCGCGAGCTGGCGTGCGGCCCGGGTCAGGCTGCGTTCGGCCATCACCGTGTCGAACACCTTGAGCAGGTTCAGGTCAAAGGACCGCAGGGAGCGCATGGCGGCCAATCATAACCAGCGTGAATAGATGGGATAAGAAAACAAAAGTTGCATGATGTCAGGGTAAACCCTAGGATTGCGCCGTACGCAATCACAAGTTCCGTTCAGTCACCGAGAGGATCACACCATGACCACGCCCGCTACCGCTTTCATTCCCCGCCAAGAATACCGTGTGGAGGCCGAACCCGCGCCTTCCGCCGTCTGGACCCAAGGCAACGCCCCGGCGCGTACCCTGGCAGGTGTGCTGCTGGCGGCGGCTTTGTCCGCCGTGCTGGTGGCGGCCGACGCGGTGATTGAAGCCACCCTTGGCGACCACACCCTGGTGGCCTGGATGAGCCTGTGGGCGGCGGTGTTCGTGACTCTGGCGCTGTTCGCACCCAGCTTGCGCCGCGGCAGCGGCGCGCTGGCCCGGCGCATCGCCGACTATGTGCAAGCCCAGCGCCTGCTGGCCGAAGAAGCCCAGATGTGGGAGTTCGCCCAGCACGACCCGCGCGTGATGGCCGAGATCCGCTGCGCCCGCGAGCGCGCACAGGGCTGAGGCCGCAGGCACCACCCGGGCGCCACCCGGCGCCCATCCCGCGCCTTCCAAAACAAAACGCCTCCTACCGGAGGCGTTTTGTTTTTCTGAGCCGCTGCCGCAGGCGTTGGCGGCTGCCCACGGGGCCGGGCCACCGGGCCGCCGGGGCCGGTGGCGGGCGCACGCGGCTTATGCCGTGAGCGCGGCCTGCAGCTTGGCCTTGGTGTCCACCAGTTCCTGGGGCAGGTGGTAGGCCAGCAGCTCAAAGTGGGCGTCGTGCAGCTTGAACTCCTCGGCCCAGGCGGCCTTGTCCAGGCTGGTGACGGTGGCGAACTGCTCGGCGCTGAAGTCCAGCCCGGTCCAGTTGATTTCGGTGTAGGCCGGGGTGACGCCAAAGCCGGTCTCCGTGCCCTGGGCCGTGCCTTCGATGCGGTCGATCATCCACTTGAGCACGCGCATGTTGTCGCCGTAGCCGGGCCAGACGAACTTGCCATCCGAGCCCTTGCGGAACCAGTTCACGCAGAAGATCTTGGGCAGGGTGTGGCCGGTGGCTTCGAGCTTCTTCTCCATGTCCAGCCAGTGCTGGAAATAGTCGCTCATGTTGTAGCCGCAGAAGGGCAGCATGGCGAACGGATCCCGGCGCACCACGCCCTGGGCGCCAAAGGCGGCGGCGGTGGTCTCGCTACCCATGGTGGCGGCCATGTACACGCCTTCCATCCAGGATCTAGCTTCGGTCACCAGCGGCACCGTGGTGGAGCGGCGGCCCCCGAAGATGAAGGCGTCGATGGCCACGCCGCTGGCGTCGTCCCACTGCGGGTCGAGCGCGGGGTTGTTGGTGGCGGCCACGGTGAAGCGCGAGTTCGGGTGCGCGGCCTTGGCGCCGGTCTCCTTGGCAATGGCCGGAGTCCAGTCCTTACCCTGCCAGTCGATCAGGTGCTCGGGGATGATGCCGGTGTCCTTTTCCATGCCTTCCCACCACACGTCGCCGTCATCGGTCAGGGCCACGTTGGTGAAGATCACGTCGCGGTCCAGGCTCTTCATGCAGTTCGGGTTGGTGTGCAGGTTGGTGCCCGGTGCCACGCCGAAGTAGCCGGCTTCGGGGTTGATGGCGACCATCTTGCCGTCGGCGTTGGGTTTGATCCAGGCGATGTCGTCGCCGATGGTGGTGACCTTCCAGCCCTTGAAGGCGGCCTCGGGCGGCACCAGCATGGAGAAGTTGGTCTTGCCGCAGGCGCTGGGGAAGGCAGCTGCGACGTGGTATTTCTTGCCCTCGGGGTTGGTCACGCCCAGGATCAGCATGTGTTCGGCCAGCCAGCCCTGGTCGCGGCCCATGGTGGAGGCGATGCGCAGCGCCAGGCACTTCTTGCCCAAGAGGGCGTTGCCGCCGTAGCCCGAGCCGTAGGACCAGATCTCGCGCGTTTCGGGGTAGTGGACGATGTATTTCACCTTCGGGTTGCAGGGCCAGTTGGTGCTGTCCTTCTCGCCAGCGGCCAGAGGCGCGCCCACGGTGTGCATGCAGGGCACGAACTCGCCGTCCACCCCGAGCACGTCGTACACGGCACGGCCCATACGGGTCATGATCTTCTGGTTCACCGCCACGTAGGCGCTGTCGGTGATCTCGATGCCGATGTGGGCAATGTGCGAGCCCAGGGGGCCCATGGAGAAGGGCACCACGTACATGGTGCGCCCCTTCATGCAGCCGTCGAACAGGGGCTGCAGGGTGGCGCGCATCTGGGCCGGGTCCATCCAGTTGTTGGTGGGGCCCGCGTCTTCCTTCTTTTCAGAGCAGATGTAGGTGCGGTCTTCCACGCGCGCCACGTCGGACGGGTCGGAGCAGGCCAGGTAGGAGTTGGGGCGCTTGGCCGGGTTCAGGCGCTTGAAGGTGCCGGCATCCACCAGTTGCTGGCACAGGCGGTCGTACTCCTCCTGGGAGCCGTCGCACCAGTAGACGGTGTCGGGCTTGCACAGGGCGACCATGTCGGCCACCCAGGCGATCGCCTTGGCGTTCTTGACGTAGCTGGGGGTGTTCAGGCGCAGGCCCTGCATCACGGGTGAGTTCATGGAAAGCTCCAGAGTTTGAAAATCGTCTTTTCAAACCAGCCCGCGTGCGGCCCGGTTTGAGAAGACGGTTCGAACACACACCATGCTGCGCTGCAGCGTTCTACGCCAGGGGGTTGGATTGTAAAAACTGGTACCGGCAGTTACGTGCCAGGTACTTGCAAAATTTATGCCGAAAACGCATGGGGTTATGTGTTGGCTGCAAGAAGGGCGTGGGCCAGCAACCGCGGCGCCAGCAGGGCCAATCGGGGCCCTGCCCCTTCCCATGGCTGGTTGATTGCGTTATCGTGGTCCGCACACAGGCCCGGATTCCCTGCCCGGCGCCGCTGGCAGCGGCGTCCGCGCAGCACGGGGCATGGGGCCTGGGCTCAACCCAGCGGAGGCGCGGGATGGCGAAGCGCATGGTGTTGGCGGCCCCAACCGGGGCCTGCGTTGCTGCACCGGGCTTGCAGGAGGCCCCGGTGCTGGAATTGATGTGCTCGCGTTTCGTGCTCTCGCTGGCCGTGGGCCAGGGCGTGGGCTTCCATCTGCGCCGCGACATCACGGGCCTGGTGGCGGTGGTGGGGCGCCACCTGGTCTGGCCGGTGGCGGTGCTGCAGCGGCTGCGCACCTACCTGGCCCAGCGCTGCCGCGGTCACGACGCCTGGCGCGCGCAGGAGAGCCTGTCGGACGCCGCCTTCCTGGCACGCTTTGGCCTGTGGCGCGGCAGTTATGACGAAGCCACGCTGTTCTATTACCTGGACGACTACGCCAAGGACCATGCCAAGGACCTGATGGCGGTGCTCGCCGCCACCGGGCAGCACCTGGGCCACATGCTCAAGAAGCAAAGCACCCAGGTGGAAAAGAACATCGACGCCCTGGCCGGGGTTCTGCAGCTCAACCGCGCCGAGCGCGCCTTGCTGCTGTATGGCACCCTGGCGCGCTACCAGCGCGACATGCGCGCGGTGCTGGTGGAGTTCAAGGTCAGTAGCGCGCAGCAGGCCTACCAGGCCCTGGCCGACGTGGCCGGGGTGCGCCCCGAGGAGCTGGGCGAGGCGCTGCGCGCGGGCTCGCGCCTGGAGCGCATCGGCCTGCTGGAAAACCTGATCCTGGAACACAACATCACCGACCTGGCCGACCTGATGAAGGTCAGCGACAAGCTCCCTGCCGTGCTGTTGCGCGAGTACCGCGACCCGGCCGAGCTGATGGCGGTGTTCACGCGCCGCTCTGTCCGCAGCGCCCTGGAGCAGCAGGACTTTGCCTACGTCGCCTCCGATGTTCAGGCCCTGTGCGCCTTGCTGCGCGGGGCCGTGCAGCGCAAGGCGGTGGGCGTCAATGTGCTGGTGTACGGCCCGCCGGGCACGGGCAAAACCGAGCTGGCGCGGGTGCTGGCGCAAGCCGCCGGGCTGGATTTGTACGAGGTCGAGTGCGCCGACCGGGACGGCAACGCCCTGAGCGGGCGTGACCGCTACCGTTCGTTGCAGATCGCCCAGGTGTTTCTGCGCAGCAGTGCCAACGCGCTGCTGCTGTTCGACGAGGTCGAGGACGTGTTTCCGCGGCCAAGCCGCCTGCTCTATACCCAGAACGATCCGGAAATGGCGGGCCCGGGGATCAATGGCAAGGCCTGGGTCAACCAGGTGCTGGAGTCCAACGCCGTGCCCACGGTCTGGGTGACCAACCACATTGACCACATCGATCCGGCCTACCGCCGCCGCTTTGCTTACCACCTGGAGCTGCGCACGCCGCCGCCCCAGGCCCGCGACAGTGTGGTGCGCAAAGCGCTGCAGGGGCTGGCGCTGCCTGCCTCCTATATAGAGGCGTTGATCGCGCGCAAGGACTTGGCCCCGGCGCAGATTCAGACCGCCGCGCGCTTTGCCAGCCTGGCGGTTGACGGCGCGCCCGATGCCGCCCAGGCCCAGCAGCTGATGCAGCGCCAGCTGCACAACGCCGCGAATGCTCTGGGCCAGAACTGGGGCCAGGACATGCTGGGTGCGCCAAGCGACGGCTACGACTTGGTGAATCTGCACATCCAGAGCCGCTTTCCCGTGGCGCGCATGGTCGAGTCCTTGCGCCTGCGCCCCCACGCCAGCCTGTGTTTTTACGGGCCGCCTGGCAGTGGCAAGTCGGCCCTGGCCCAGCATATGGCCCGCAGCCTGGGGCGCCCGCTGCTGGTGCGCCAGGCCAGCCAGTTGCTGGGCAAGTACGTGGGTGAAACCGAGCAGGCCCTGGCGGCCATGTTCCGTGAAGCCCAGGCCCAGGATGCGGTGCTGCTGCTCGACGAGGCCGACAGCTTCCTGCAGGACCGCCGCGGCGCCCAGCGCCATTTCGAGGTCAGCGAGGTCAACGAACTGCTGCAGTGCATGGAGCGCTTTGCTGGCATCTTCATCTGTACCACCAATATGCTGGAGCGCCTGGACCCGGCGGCCCTGCGCCGCTTCAGCTTCAAGGTCGCCTTCCTGCCCCTGCAGCCCGCTCAGCGCGAAAGGCTCTATGTGCAGCATGCGGCCGCAGGCGACGCCCAGGTGCTCACCCCCGCGCGCCAGCAGCGGCTGCGCCAGCTGGAAGCATTGTGTATTGGCGACTTTGCCGTGGTCAGCGCCCAGGCCGCGGTGCTGGGCCAGCCCTGGAGTGCCGACGAATACCTGGAACAGCTCGAAGCCGAGCACCGCATCAAGCCCGAGGTGCGTGAGCACCGCGCTGTCGGGTTTTTAGGCTGAGCCTGTGAACAAATCCCTCACACCCGCCTTGCCCACCCAAACCACCCTGCTCGTCGTTGCAAATGCGCGCCATAGCGGGGCTATGGCTGTGCTTTGCGCTGAGAATCAGGGCCGTTTGGGTGTGCCTTTCGGGTGCGCCGGATTTATTCACAGGCTCTGAGCCAGCTGCTCACCACCAGTTGAGCACGTCTTCGGCAAAACCGAGCATGCGTGCCACCTCCACGCGTTGAGCGTTGTCCAGGACCAGCGTGCCGCTGTAGTGGCCAAACACCTGGTGCTGCTCGGACCGGATCAGGCCCAGGTGGGTGTGGGATCGGCGCTCCAGCAAAGGGGCGAACTGCATTTCAAAGCGTCCGTCCGAACTGCTGAAACGCCAGGGCTCCAGGTAGTTGCGCGGGTTGTAGTGGAAGCGGACTTCGGCCAGCTTGTGCGCCACACCGTCCCAGAACAGGGTGTTTTCCGAGGCCGGACTGCGGTCGGAAAAACCGTAGCCGATGTTCCAACCCAGCACGTGCCCGTCCAGGGTGCCCGAGGCCGAGCCCCAGAACCAGCGGTTTTTGTAGGTCCAGTGGCCGCGGCCCCAGTCGAGCGCGCCGAAATCGCGCTCGGGGTCCAGGGTGTACGTGCTGGCGCCGATGCAAAAGCGGCCCTGCGCTGGCATGCAGTTGATCTTGCGGTTGTAATAAAAGGCGCGCCGGTTCTCGGCCCAGGAGGTGGCGATGTTGATGCTCTCCAGACCGACCGGCTGCGCCAGCACGATCTCGCCTTGCAGCCCGCACTGGCCCTCGGCGTTGCGCAGCCCGGGGGCAGAAAAGCTGAGCCGACGCTGGCCTGGCCCATAGTCCAGGCGCAGGCTCAGGGCCCGGGTCGCCAATTCCACGGCGCCGCAATCGCTGTCGGCACCCAGGCCCAGGCGCCCCATGGGAAAAGGCAGCAGGGTGTCCACCTGGTGGTAGTGGCGCCGCTCGAAATCGAGGAAGCAGACGGCGCCCAGGCCCAGGTAGCCCAGGTCGGCGAGCGTCAGGGCCAGGCCGAAGCGCCCGTCACCGGACAGCACGCTGTAGTAGTCCCATTCCTTGATGCGCCAGCGCGGCGCCCGAACCGCCGCGCGCTGGTAGTGCCAGTGGGGCTGGCGCGCCCAGCCCGCCTGGGTCAGGTGGCCGTTGGGGTCGAGCAAGGGCATCGAATGGGTGACTTCGGTCTGCATGGGGGGCTGAATGGGTGGAAATGCACCGTCCGGGTGCGGCGTGCGCAGGGCGGTACCGCGACGGTAACTTTTTTCGAAACTCTGTCAACCACGTCCAACGCTGGTGCGTGATACGGGAAAACCCATGCCCCGAAGCCGTTGGACTCGGGTTCGTTCACCCACCGCTGCACAGGATTTATGCGCAAAGACGCTATCAAAGTTCCAGAAAAAGGCACTTACAAGGGCCAGCTCTTTGGTTACTGGTCGGACGAATTTCGCCACAGCCACGCAGACCACTCGGCCTACATCGCGCTCAACTTCGCTGGTGTGCTCGATGCCTGCCGCAGCAAATTCAATGCCCTCATGGAGCGCCACAGCCGCCAGTTGCAGGACGACCGCAGCGGCGCGCGCCACCGCCGCGCCATCGAACGGCTGCAGGCCACCATGTCGGGCGCGGCCATGTCCTACGAGAGCTGCTTCCGGCGCCACTGAGCGCCTCCCGGGCCAGTGCCCTGAAGTCCCCATGAATTGCCGGGGCGTGGACCCAAGGCGAGTACCAATTAGAGTGGGCTCCCGAGATTGGGGGGCGGCCCCGTGCGGGCGTGGCCACCCGCAGGCGCAATCCCCTACACTGGGCCGGAACAAGCGGCGGCGCGCGAAGCGCACACCGCCCCCGAAGCCGTCATTGGACCACTGGACACCACCATGCAGCGTCGAAGCCATGTCGAACGCCACCAGCACGCCGGCCCCCCGGGCTGGGGGTATTCCCTGCTGGAGCCGCGTGCGGTGCTGGAATTCGCCAGCCTGCCCGCCACCCTGCCTCTGCTGTGGGACGCCCCCCGGGGCGATGGGCACCCGGTGCTGCTGGTGCCGGGCTTCATGGCCTCGGACGCGACCCTGCTGGTGCTCAAGGCCTTTTTGCAGCACAAGGGCTACGAAGTCCATACCTGGGGATTCGGGCGCAACGTGGGCTTTCGCAGCAAGCTGGCCACGGCGCTGCCGCAAAAGATCCGCTACCTGCACCACATGAGCGGGCGCAAGGTCAGCCTGGTGGGCTGGAGCCTGGGCGGGGTGTTTTCCCTGTACGGCGCCCAGCATGCGACCGAATGCGTGCGCGACGTCATCACCCTGGGCAGCCCGGTCACCATCGACGGCCAGGGCAGCCAGTCTCCGGCCCTGGTGCGCGCGTTGTACCGCCTGATCGCCTACCGGCTCGGGGCCTCGGCCCACATGATGCAGCCGCGCGCCAAGGCGCTGCGCGAGCGCCGCCGCCCGCAGGTGCCCACGAGCTGCCTGTACACCCTGAGCGACGGCGTGGTGCCGCCGCAAGAGGCCACCCTGGACAGCGACAACCCCTGGCAGGAGAACATCCGCGTGCCCGGCAGCCACGTGGGCCTGGTGTACAACGGCGTGGTGCTGGCCGTCATTGCCGAGCGCCTGGCCCAGGCCGAAGGCGCCTGGCAGCCCTTCGCCCCCACGGGCCTGCTGGAGACCGCACTGGACTGGAGCGTGGGTCCGGCCTCCTGGGCCACCTACAGCGCTGCCTGAAACCTGCCCCCCTACCGACCATGCGCCAGCTCAGTGCCCTTGATGCCGACTACATCGACTCGGACAACGAACACGCCAATTCCAACGTCACCCTGCTCCATATCTACGACCAGACCACGGCCCCCGGGGGCCTGGTGCGCTTCAAGCAGATACTGGCGCACGTCGAGAGCCGCCTGGACCGCATGCCCCTGCTGCGCCGCAAGGTGGTGCGGGTACCGCTGAACCTGGACTACCCCTACTGGGTGGAGGACGACAACTTCAATCTGGAGCACCACGTGCGCCACATCGCCCTGCCCAAGCCGGGGGATTGGCGCCAGTTCTGCATCCAGAGTTCGCGCATCCACGCCCGCCCCCTGGACCGCAACCGCCCGCTGTGGGAGATGTACGTGATCGAGGGGCTGGACAGCTTCCTGGACCTGCCGGTGGGCAGCTTTGCGATCCTGTTCAAGATCCACCATGCGGTGGTGGACGTGGAGCAGGGCAACGAGATCACCCGGCTGCTGCACGACCTGGCGCCCAACACCCCGTCGCCGCCGCCGATCGCACCCTGGTACCCGGAGGACGCGCCGGGCGACCTGGCGCTGCTGTGGCGCGCGGGCCGGAGCCTGCCGTGGCTGCCGCAGCGCGCCTGGCGCTCCTTCAGCGCCGGGCTGCGCGCGCTGGGCTCGACGCTGCAGGCGGTGGTGAGCGAGCTGCGTGGTGTGGCGCCGCCGTTTCCGGCCACGCGCTTCAACAGCGAGGTGTCTTCGCAGCGCATGTTCGACACCCGCCGTTTTGCGCTGGAGGACTTCAAGCACATCCGCGCCCTGGTGCCTGGCGCCACGGTGCACGACGTGGTGATGGCGGTGTGCGCCGGGGGGCTGCGCCGCTACCTGGCGCTGCACGACGAGTTGCCGCAGGACTCGCTGGTGGCGGCGGTGCCGCTGGCGGTGCAGGGTGCCCATGCGGACGCCCTGGGGCCGCGCTTTGCCTGGGTGCGCCAGACCCTGGGCACGCACCTGGAGGACCCGGTGCAGCGCCTGGCCTACATCCAGGCCCTGAGCGCGCAGGACAGCGCGCGCCACCAGGCCCTGAGCGCACGCACCCTGACCAGCATGGCGGCGCAGGTCCCTACCGCGGCCCTGACCAGCACCAGCAAGATGCTGCGTTCGGCCTCCGATACCCAGGGCGCCTGGGCGCCGCTGGCAAATTGCGCCATCACCAATATTCCTGGTACCAGCGCGCCGCTGTACCTGCAGGGGGCCAAGCTCACTTACCTGTCGGCCATCATGCCGGTGTACGACGGCATGGGGCTGGTGTTTTCCGTCACGGGCTACGCCGGCACCATCGTGGTGTCGTTCACTGCCTGTGCCGAGCAGGTGAGCGATCCGCAGGCGCTGGCGCAGTGTGTGCGCGACAGTTTTCAGGAGTACCTGGCGCTGCTGCGGCAGGCCGCTCCGCACCCGGTCAAGGTACGCGCGCCGCGCCGGCCGCGTGTGCGCGCCGACGCGGCACCGCGCGCGGCATAGCCCGGCTGCGCTCGGCCAGCCAGTCGGCGGCCTGGCGCCAGACCGCGCTCTGGGCGGTGGCGCCCAGCACCACGCCCATGTGGCCCCCGGGGGCCACTTCAAAGCGTTTGTCCTTGGAGGCCACCAGGTCCAGGATGTGTTCGGCCGTGGAGGCGGCCACCAGGTGGTCGCGCTCGCCGGCAAACACGTACAGGGGCGCACGGATGCGGGCAAAGCGCGCGGTGGTGCGCCGGTCGAGCACGAATTCGCCCTTGGCCATCTGGTTTTCCACCGCCATCTTGGTGAACAGGTCGCCGATCATGCCCATGGGGTAGGCCAGCATGTGGTTGAGGTAGTCGGCGGTGGTGGAGTGGTTTTCCACGAACTCGCGGTCCCACAGCCGCGTGAGCAGGTCCCAGTAGGTGGTGATGCTGCCGATCGGGTCGGTGAGCTTGAAGGCCAGCGCCGTCATCCAGCCCGGGGCGTGGAACACCTCGGGGTTGAGTTTGTTCAGCCGCAGGTCGGTGTAGTGGGCAATCAGTTTGGCCGGGGTGTTGATGATCTGCGCGGCCCCGGCCACCAGGCCGCCGCCGCGCATGTCGATGGGGCTGGCAATGGTGACGATGCTGCGCACGCCCTGCACCCGCGGCAGTCCGGCGTAGATCAGGGCCAGCAGGCCGCCCATGCACCAGCCCATGAGCGCGTATTCCTGGC
Source organism: Rhodoferax sp. (assembly GCA_052390055.1). Lineage (GTDB taxonomy): Bacteria > Pseudomonadota > Gammaproteobacteria > Burkholderiales > Burkholderiaceae_C > Allorhodoferax. The sequence continues at coordinate 38,608 of JBQTHH010000084.1, read as the reverse complement.
TGCCGCTGTGCGCCTGTACGGCGGCCACGGCCTCGCGCATCATGCGGTCGGCGTAGTCGCGCATGGCCAGCGAGGCGTGGCGCCGCTCGGGCTGGCCCCAGCAGATGAGGTAGGTTTGGAAGCCGCGTGCCGCCATGTAGCGCACCAGGCTGCGCTGGGGCATGAGGTCGAAGGTCTCGGTGGTCACGCCCAGCGGCGGCACCAGGATCAAGGGCACGGCGTGGCGGCGCCGGGCCACGGGCAGGGTGCTGCCGTCGGCCAGCGGGATGCTGTCTTCGCCGTCCAGCGGGTAGTAGCGCACCGACATGGGGTCGCCCTGGTGGACCAGGGTGTGCGGGGTCTGGCCGGACTTGACCAGGCGGTCCGGGTGGAAGAGCCAGTCCAGGGCGTTGACGGCGCTCGCGGCCAGGCGCTCGTTGAGCACGGTGCCGCGGTGGATCCAGCGTTGCAGGTTCGGGTTCATGGCGGGGGGCAGGGGGCGGTGGGCGAGGGCCGTCGCCCAGGGGCCGCGGGGCGCACGCTGGATGATACGCAGCGCCGCCGGGGCAGGCGCGGGATTAGGGAGCGTTCACCACATCCAGCACCGCCTGCCCGTAGGCCTGCAGCTTCTTGGAGCCCAGGCCGCTGATGCCTTGCAGCGCGTCCAGCGTGCTGGGGCGCTGCTGGGCGATGCTGGCCAGGGTGGCGTCGTGAAAGATCACGTAGGCGGGCAGGTTGTGCTCACGCGCCACCTCGGCGCGCCAGGCCTTGAGCGCGCTGTAGCGCAGCAAGGCCTCGCTGTCGAGCTGCACCGGGGCCTTGGCCACCACGCCCAGCCGGGTGCTGCGGCTGCCGCGCCGCGCCGGGGCGGGCTCGGCCAGGGCCTGGCGCAGTTGCACGCTGCGCTCGCCCTTGAGGATGGGGCGTGCGGCCTCGGCCAGGGTCAGGGTGTTGTACTGCCCGGCCTCCACCGCCAGCGCGCCCACGGCCACCAGCTCGCGCAGCACCGCGCGCAGTTGCAGCTCGCTGTAGTCGGCGCCCAGGCCGAAGGTGCTCAAGGACTGGTGCCCGTACTGGCGCACCTTGTCGGTGTCCTTGCCGCGCACGATGTCCATGAGCTGCTGGGCGCCAAAGCTCTTGCCGCTGCTTTGCTGGATGCGGTAGATGGTGGAGAGCAGCTTGCGCGCCGCGTCCGTCCCGTCCCACACCGTGGGCGGGTGCAGGCAGTTGTCGCAGTTGCCGCAGTGGCTGCGCGCCTGCGCGGTGTCGGCCAGCGCGTGGCCGAGCTGCTCGATGCTGGGCGGCGGGGCGCCGTAGGTCTCGCCAAAGTAGGCCAGCAGGCGCACGCGGCGGCACTCGCTGGCCTGGGCCAGGCCGAGCAGGGCGTCGAGCTTGCCGCGCAGCACGCCCTTGAACTCCTCCCCGGCGGGGCTTTCGTCGATCATGCGGCGCTGGTTCACCACATCCTGCAGCCCGTAGGCCAGCCAGGCGGTGGCGGCCAGACCGTCGCGCCCGGCGCGGCCGGTTTCCTGGTAGTAGCCCTCGATGTTCTTGGGCAGGTCCAGGTGCGCCACAAAGCGCACGTCGGGCTTGTCGATGCCCATGCCGAAGGCGATGGTGGCGACCATGACGATGCCGTCCTCGCGCAAAAAACGGTCCTGGTGTGCCTGGCGCAGCCGCGTGTCCAGTCCGGCGTGGTAGGGCAGGGCCGGTATGCCCGATTGCGCCAGTGTGTCGGCCAGTTGCTCCACCTTCTTGCGCGACTGGCAGTAGACGATGCCCGCCTCGCCCGGGTGCTCGTGCTGGATGAAGCGCAGCAATTGCTGCGTGCTCTCGCGCTTTTCGACGATGCGGTACTGGATGTTGGGGCGGTCGAAGCTGCTCACAAAAGCGCGCGCCTGCTGCAGCTGCAGTTGCTCCACGATGTCGGCGCGGGTGAGCGCGTCGGCGGTGGCGGTCAGGGCCATGCGCGGCACCTGCGGGTAGCGCTCGTGCAACTGCGCCAGCAGCCGGTATTCGGGGCGGAAGTCGTGCCCCCACTGGCTCACGCAGTGCGCCTCGTCGATGGCAAAGAGCGCCAGCAGGCCGCGCTCGGCCAGCGAATCGAGCTGGGCCAGAAAGCGCGGCGTGGCCACGCGTTCGGGCGCGGCGTACAGCAGGGTGATGTCGGCACGCAGCAGGCGCTGCTCCACCTCGCGCGCCTGCGCTGCGTCCAGGCTGGAGTTGAGGTAGGCGGCCTCCACCCCGGCTTCGAGCAGGGCGCCGACCTGGTCGTGCATGAGCGCGATCAGCGGCGACACCACCACCGTCACGCCCTGGCCCGCGCGCTGGCGCGCGATGGCCGGCACCTGGTAGCACAGCGACTTGCCCCCGCCGGTGGGCATGAGCACCAGCGCATCGCCCCCGGCGCACACGTGCTCGACGATGGCCTGCTGCGGCCCGCGAAAGGCGTTGTAGCCAAAGACCTCGTGCAGGATGCGCAGGGGTTGGGTCGGGTCGGAATCGCTGTTTGCTATCAAAATAGTAGCTATACGGTCAATGTTTACGCGGGCCAGGTGCCAAAAAACGTCGCAAAAAAGCGGTTGGTAGCAGGGGCGGGGCGGCGCTGGCGCCGGGGTCCAGCGCGTATTGTCGCCCAGGCTTCGGGCGCCGCCGCAGCGGGCGCGTCTGCGCCGTGGCCGCGCCGCGCTGCGGCCCGCGCGGGCCTGTCGCTGGGTGTCCGGGGTGGCTGCGTAGCGGCGGCGGCTGGGCACCCGGGGGGCGGGCTCCTGGGCCAGGGCACTACAATGCGGCTCCTTCCCAAGGAGCGTTGCAGCCGCTTTTTCCGCGTCCAGCCTGGTGCAGGCCGGGCGCAGGCGCGGTCAGGCTTGGGACCAGGGCCTGCGCGTGCGGGCCTGTCAACGGCGCTCGGCAAACCCACTGTTTCTCCAGGAGAGCCGACCATGAAACCCCTCGTCTACACCCGTGCCCAGGCCCTGCCCGCCATCCTGGCGCAGCGCATCGCCATTCTGGATGGCGCCATGGGCACCATGATCCAGCGCTTCAAGCTCAGCGAAGCGCAGTACCGGGGCGAAGGCGTGCAAGGGCCCTACGCTCCGCAGTACGCCCGCTTTGCCGACTTCCCGCGCGACCTCAAGGGCAACAACGACCTGCTCAGCGTCACCCGCCCCGACGTGATCCGCGCCATCCAAGAGCAATACCTCGCCGCAGGCGCCGACCTGATCGAGACCAACACCTTTGGCGCCACCCGCGTCGCGCAAGAAGACTACGGTATGGCCGAGCTGGCCTACGAGATGAACCTGGCCTCGGCACGGCTGGCGCGCGCCGCCTGCGACCAGTTCTCCACCCCGGACAAGCCGCGTTTCGTGGCCGGTGCTCTGGGCCCCACGCCCAAGACCGCCAGCATCAGCCCGGACGTGAACGACCCCGGCGCGCGCAACGTCACCTTCGAAGAGCTGCGCGCCTCCTACCACGAGCAGGTGCGCGGCCTGATGGAGGGCGGCGCCGACGTGCTGCTGGTCGAGACCATCTTCGACACCCTCAACGCCAAGGCGGCGCTGTTCGCCATCGACGAGGTGTTCGAGGCCACGGGCGAGCGCCTGCCGATCATGATCTCGGGCACCGTCACCGACGCCTCCGGGCGCATCCTTTCGGGCCAGACCGTGACCGCCTTCTGGCACAGCGTGCGCCACGCCCGGCCCCTGTCCATCGGCCTGAACTGCGCGCTCGGCGCCACGCTGATGCGCCCCTACATCCAGGAACTGAACCGCGCCGCCCCGGACACCTTCATCAGCTGCTACCCCAACGCCGGGCTGCCCAACCCCATGAGCGACACCGGCTTTGACGAAACCCCCGACATCACCGCCCGCCTGGTGCGCGAGTTCGCCGCCGAGGGCCTGGTCAACATCGTGGGCGGTTGCTGCGGCACCACCCCGGACCACATCGGCGCCATCTGCGCCGCCGTGCAGCCACTGGCGCCACGCCAGGGCGGGGTGTTCACGGGTTTGTTGGCGGCTTGATGGCCAGCCCCCTTTTGTACAGGTGAGATTCATGCGAGACAACGCCGCCCCCGCCCTTCCCCCCATGATGCTTTCCGGCCTGGAGCCGGTGTTCATTGGCCGTACCCAGGCCGAGGAGGGCCCGCGCGCCAGCTTCGTCAACGTAGGCGAGCGCACCAACGTCACCGGCTCCAAGGCCTTTGCGCGCATGATCCTGGAGGGCCGTTTTGAAGACGCGCTCTCGGTGGCGCGCCAGCAGGTGGAAAACGGCGCCCAGGTGATCGACGTGAACATGGACGAGGCCATGCTCGACAGCCAGGCCTCCATGGTGCGCTTCCTGAACCTGATCGCCTCCGAGCCCGACATTGCCCGCGTGCCGGTGATGATCGACTCCTCCAAATGGAGCGTGATCGAAGCCGGGCTGCGCTGCGTGCAGGGCAAGTCCATCGTCAACTCCATCTCCATGAAAGAGGGTGTGGAGGAGTTCAAGCGCCAGGCACGCCTGGTCAAGCGCTACGGCGCCGCCGCCGTGGTCATGGCCTTTGACGAAAAAGGCCAGGCCGACACCTATGCCCGCAAGACCGAGATCTGCGAGCGCGCCTACCGCGTGCTGGTGGACGAGGTGGACTTCCCGGCCGAAGACATCATCTTCGACCCCAATGTGTTTGCGATTGCCACCGGCATCGAGGAGCACAACAACTACGCCGTGGACTTCATCGAGGCCACGCGCTGGATCAAACAGCACCTGCCCGGGGCCAAGGTCAGCGGCGGCATCTCCAACGTGAGCTTCTCCTTCCGTGGCAACGACCCGGTGCGCGAGGCCATCCACACCGTGTTCCTGTACCACGCCATCGCTGCCGGGCTGGATATGGGCATCGTCAACGCCGGTATGGTCGGGGTCTACGACGAACTGGAGCCGGTCTTGCGTGAGCGCGTGGAAGACGTGGTGCTCAATCGCCGCCCCGACGCAGGCGAGCGCCTGGTCGAGATCGCCGAGAGTGCCAAGGGCGCCGCCAAAGACGAGAGCAAGAAGCTCGAATGGCGCGGCAGCGCCGACGCCCCGGTGCCGGTGGCGCAGCGCTTGAGTCATGCCCTGGTGCACGGCATCACCGACTTCATCGTTGCGGATACCGAAGAGGCCTACCAGGAGATTTTGGCCAAAGGCGGGCGCCCGCTGCACGTGATCGAAGGCCCGCTCATGATGGGGATGAACATCGTCGGTGACCTGTTCGGCCAGGGCAAGATGTTCCTGCCCCAGGTGGTCAAGAGCGCGCGCGTGATGAAAAGCGCCGTGGCCCACCTCATTCCCTATATAGAAGAAGAAAAACGCCAGCAGGAAGCCGCTGGCTTGGATGTGAAGTCCAAAGGCAAGATCGTCATCGCCACCGTCAAGGGCGATGTGCACGACATCGGCAAGAACATCGTCACCGTGGTGCTGCAGTGCAACAACTTCGACGTGGTCAACATGGGCGTGATGGTGCCCTGCCACGAGATCCTGGCGCGTGCCAAGGCCGAGGGCGCGGACATCATCGGCCTCTCCGGCCTCATCACCCCCAGCCTGGAAGAGATGCAGTACGTGGCCGGCGAGATGCAGAAGGACGACTACTTCCGCTACAAGAAGATTCCGCTGCTCATCGGCGGCGCCACCTGCTCGCGCGTGCACACCGCCGTCAAGATCGCCCCGCACTACGAAGGGCCGGTGGTCTACGTGCCCGATGCCAGCCGCAGCGTGGCCGTGGCCCAGGGCCTGCTGGGCGATGCCGCTGGCGACTATGTGGCCGAAGTGCAAGCCGACTACGACAAGGTACGCGCCCAGCACGCGGGCAAAAAGCCGGTCGCGCTGTGGCCGCTGGAGCAGGCGCGCGCCAACCGCTGGCGGCCCGCCCCGGCGCAGCCCGGCTCCGCTGCGGCGTCCGCCAGCACAGCGGACGTGGCAGAGGCCGCAGGCGCGGCAGGGGCAGGGGCAGAGGGTGTTGCAGGTGTGGCAGACGCAGCGGCATGGGCCGCAGGCGCCTACCAGCCCACGGCGCCCAAGTTCCTGGGCCGGCGCGTGCTCAAGAACTACGACCTCGCCGAAATCGCCCAGTACATCGACTGGGGCCCCTTCTTCCAGACCTGGGACCTGGCAGGCAGCTACCCCGCCATCCTGGACGACGCCGTGGTGGGCGAGCAGGCGCGCAAGGTGCTGCTGGATGCCCAGGCCATGCTCAAGAAAATCATCGACGGGCGCTGGCTCTCGGCCAACGCCGTGGTCGGCCTGTACCCCGCCAACCGCGTGGGCGACGACGACATCGCCTTCTGGGCCGACGAGGGCCGCCAAACCCCGGTGCTTACCTGGTATGGCCTGCGCCAGCAGACCCCCAAAGCGACCGAAGACGACGGCAGCCACCGCCCCAGCCGCTGCCTGGCCGACTTCGTTGCCCCGCTGCCTGCCCAGAATGCTATGAATTCAGGAGCGCTACCCCCAGATTCCACGCGGGCTGAAGGCCAAAAAGACCGCGTTTTTTCCGATTACGCCGGCATGTTTGCCGTCACCGCAGGCCTGGGCGCCGACGCGCGCGAGCAGGCCTTTGCGGCGGCGCACGACGACTACAGCGCCATCATGCTCAAGGCCCTGGCGGACCGCCTGGCCGAAGCCTTTGCCGAACTGCTGCACCACAAGGTGCGCACCGACTGGTGGGGCTATGCCCGCAGCGAAGCCCTGGACAAGGCCGCACTGATCGCCGAGCAGTACCAGGGCATCCGCCCCGCGCCCGGCTACCCCGCCTGCCCCGACCACAGTGTCAAGCGCGACCTGTTTGCGGCGCTGCAGTGCGAAGACATCGGCATGGGCCTGACCGAGAGCATGGCCATGACCCCGGCGGCCAGCGTCAGCGGCTTCTACATCGGCCACCCCGACGCCTGCTATTTCAGCGTGGGCAAGGTCGGTGCCGACCAGGTGCAGGACATGGCCCGGCGCCGCGGCATGGACGCCGCCCAACTGCAGCGCTTTCTGGCGCCGAATCTGTAATTTGTAACGCCCGGCGGGCGCAGGGCGCGCCGGGTTTACCGCGCGTAACAAGCGTGAAGTGCGCCAGGCGTCAGCGCGGGTGTGCAATGCGGCGTTGTAGCAACCGTGCCGCCCCGTGGTTCGCGGGCTGGCCGCAACGCAAGGAAAGGCCCCTATGTCGCACACCCTCGATTCCGTCGCCCACCCGCTCTCCGCCCCGAGCCGCTCCCCCTGGGGCTGGCTGGCCCTGGGCGTGCTGGGCACCAGCACCGCCGTGCTGGCCGCGCTCAACGTCGTGCAGTGGCGCGCCCAGCAAGACGCCGCAGCGCCCGTGGCCGCCAGCCTGAGCGCGCCCGCCCTGACTGCGCCCGCCACCGGCGCAGTGGCCCCCGTGCCCGCACCCCTCGGCGCCAGCACCGCGTCGTCGGCCCCCGCCGCCTCCAGCACAGCCGCGCCCGTGGCCCCGCGCCCTGCCTCCGCCACGGCCCAGCGCAGCAGCGTTTCTTCCGCACAAAAACCGGCCTTGGCCCGCGTATCCACTCGCGACAATGCTACAAAAACAGTAGCGTCCGCCGATCCCATGACCGAACCCGCGGACGACTCCGCCGCCTGGCAGCGGGAACGCGAGCGCAGCGCGCCCGCCAGTACGGCCCAGCCGCCCGCGCCGCCCGCAGCCGCCGCCCGTACCGTCTGCCACCAATGCGGCACGGTCGAAGCCATCACCCCCGTCACCCAGGAAGGCCCGGCCAGCGGCATCGGCGCCGTCGCCGGGGGGCTGCTGGGCGGCCTGCTGGGCAACCAGGTCGGCGGCGGCGAGGGCAAGACCCTGGCCACCATGGCCGGTGTGGTCGGCGGCGCCTGGGCCGGCAACACGGTGGAAAAGCGCATGAAGCCCCAAACCAGCTACCAGGTGCGGGTGCGCATGGACGACGGCAGCCTGCGCTCCATCGAACAGAGCAGCCCCAGCGTCGGCGTCGGCAGCCGCGTGCAGGTGCAGGGCAGCGTGCTCAGCCCGGTGCGCGACTGAAGCCGCCGTGCTCCCGGCAGCCCCGCAGCCCGGGCCTGCCGACGGGGCGCAACCTGTGTCCGCCGCGCCACGGGGGCGGGTTTGTCATAGGGCGCAGCGCCGTTTCGGCGGGGGGCAAGCGCGGGGAATGGTGTAACAATCGGCGGCGATGTCGCAGCTGTACCTGGAACACTTCGGGCTGAGCAAGTCCCCCTTCAAGATCACCCCCGATCTCGAATTCTTTTTCGCCGGCGGGCGCCGGGGCGACGTGCTGTCGGCGCTCTTGCACGTTGCCGCCAGCGAAGAGGGCATCATCACCGTGGTGGCCGAAGTCGGCAGCGGCAAGACCCTGCTGTCGCGCCTCATGATCAGCCGCCTGGACCCGCGCATCTGCACCGTCTACCTGGCCAACCCGGTCTTCTCGCGCGACGAAATCCTCTCCGCCATCGCCCGTGACCTGGGCCTGCAGGAGCTGGGCAGCAGCACCGAATCCAAGCTCGCCGCCCTGCAGGGCGAACTGCTGCGCCGCCACGCCCAGGGCCAGCGCGTGCTGCTGGTGGTGGACGAAGCGCACGCCATGCCGCCCGAGTCGCTCGAAGAAGTGCGCCTGCTGTCCAACCTCGAGACCGCCGACCACAAGCTGGTCAACATCATGCTCTTCGGCCAGCCCGAACTGGACGTGCTGCTGGCCCAGCCGCGCCTGCGCCAGGTGCGCGACCGCGTCATCCACCGCTTCGAACTCCAGCCCCTGCCCGGGCCCGAGGCCAGCGCCTATGTCGATCACCGTCTGCGCGCCGCTGGCTGGCGCGGGGGCCCCTTGTTTTCGGCGGCCGCCATGGCCCTGTTGGTCAAGGCCAGCGGCGGGCGCGCGCGGCGCATCAACCTGCTGGCCGACAAGGCCCTGCTGGGCGCCTATGCCAAAGGCCTGGCCCAGGTCGAAGTGGCGCAGGTCCGCGACGCCCTGACCGAGCTGCACGGCGACCTGCCCAGCACCACCCAACGCGCCTGGGCCGCCGCGCTGCCCGGCTGGCGCTGGTGGGCCAGCGCCGCCGGCATGGGCCTGGTCTTCGCAGGCGCCGTACTGTGGTGGGGCGCACGCCTGTCCCCCGGCGCGGACCCCGCACCGTCACCGGCTGCTGCGGCAGCGGCCGCCACCGCACCACCGGCTGCAGCCGCTGCACCCGCCCCGGCAGCGCCGCTTGCCGCCGCACAGGTATCGGCGTCGGCGCCGCATGCCCCGGCCCATGTGCCGACGCCGCCAGGGGCTGGCGCCAGCGCCGCCCCGGTGCGCGCGGCGGCTTCACCTGCGCCCGCCGCGCCCCAAGCGCCGCTAGCCAGGCCTGCCATCCTGCCCACGCCCACGCCCACGCCCACGCCCACGCCCACGCCTCAGGCCCAGGCCCAGGCCCAGGCCCAGGCCCAGGCCCAGGTCGCCGGGATGCAGGCGTCCGAACCCGGGGCCCAAGGGCGCGGCGCTGGCATGGAGCAGGCGCTGCAGCCGCACCTGCAGCGCCTGCAGCAGCGCCTGCAAGCCCCTTCGCTGCAAGGCTATACCGTGCAACTGGCCGCCCTGCCGCGCGACGAAGGTGTGGTGAATTACATGAACAACCTCACCCATCTTGTTGATTCTGCTATGGTTTTTGCGCAGCTCAGCACCTACAATGGAAGGCAGTTCGTGTCCGTGTTCTACGGGCAGTACCCGCGTGCCAATGACGCGGCGCAGGCCATGGCGGCATTGCCAGCCGGGCTCAAGACGAACAAACCGATCGTCCGGACCTGGGTCAAAATCAAACAGGATCAGTCACCTTGAGCAGCACATGGCTTGGATCGCGTAAACAAGGCTGGGCTCGCCTGCTGGGCCTGAGCGCCTGGGGTGCGGTGCTGGCCGCATGCTCATCGGTACCGGCTCCCCCCCCTTCCAAAGGCCACCTCCAGGTCGCCCCCGTGGTGCCCGGCGCCGTGCCCGACCTGGTGGCGCCGCCGCCCGCCCTGCCCAGACCCCCCAAGCCCATCCCGCGCCAGGAACTCTACAGTGTGGTGATGCAGAACGTGGCGGTGCAAGACCTGCTGTTTGCCCTGGCGCGCGACGCCAACGTCAACGTCGACATCCACCCCGCCATCTCCGGCACCGTCACCATGAACGTGCGTGACCAGACCCTGCTGGAAATCCTGGAGCGCGTCGCGCGCCAGGTCGACATGCGCTACGAAGTCCAGGGCCGCAACATCTCCATCCTGCCCGACACCCCCTACCTCAAGAACTACCGCGTCGAATACCCCAACATCCAGCGCGACGCCACCGCCAACATCGCCACCTCCACCAACGTCGCCAGCACCGGCAGCGGGGGTGAGAACACCGGCTCCAACGCCTCCCAGTCCACCCTGGTCAACACCTCCAACAACCGCTTCTGGACCAACCTGGTCGCCAACGTGCGCGACCTGCTGCGCGAGACCGACAAGCTCCTGCCCGGCGACAGCGCATCGGGTGCGGCCAGCGCAGCCGGGGCCGCTTCTGCCGCAGGGGCCGCCCCGGCCGCAGCGGGCGGCACTACCGCAGCGGCAGCCCCCGCAGCAGGCAGCGCGGCGGCTGCAGGCACGGGCGCCAGCCCGTCTACCCGCGCCGTGTACCGCGAGGCCGCATCCGTCATCGCCCATGCCGAAACCGGCACCCTGACCGTGCGGGCCACCCAGTCCCAGCACCAGAAAGTCTCCGAATACCTCGACCGCGTCATGCGCGCCGCGCGCCGCCAGGTGCTGATCGAGGCCACCATCGTCGAAGTCGACCTCTCCAACCGTTACCAGCAGGGCATCGACTGGTCGCTGGTGGCCAGCGGCGGCACCAGCACCGACCCCGGGGTCTTCATCCGGCCCACCGGCCCCACCAGCGGCATGGCCACCGGCGGCCTGGTCAGCGGCCTGCTGCGCATCAACCGCACCGACACCAACTTCATCGACGGGCGCGACCTGAGCATGATGCTCAACCTGCTCGAATCCTTCGGCACCCTGCGCGTGCTCTCCAGCCCCAAGATCTCGGTGCTCAACAACCAGACCAGTGTGCTCAAGGTGGTCGACAACAAGGTCTACTTCACCATCAGCGTCACCCCCGGCACCGCCGCCACTGCCACCACCCCCGCCACGCCCGCCACCTATACCAGCGTCATCAACACCGTGCCCATCGGTTTCCTGATGAACGTCACGCCCCAGGTGAGCGAGTCCAACGAAGTCACCCTCAACCTGCGCCCCACCATCAGCCGCATCACCGGCTACGCCACCGACCCCAGCCCGGCCTTGGCGCAATACTCGGTGATCAACCGCATCCCCGAAGTCCAGACCCGCGAAATGGAGTCCATCCTGCGCGTGCCCTCGGGCGGCGTGGCCATGCTCGGCGGCCTGATGCAGGATGCGCGCAACAACCTCTCGGACGAAGTCCCTGGCGTCAACCGCATTCCGCTGCTGGGCAACCTCTTCAAGTACCGCGACGAAACCAGCAAGAAAACCGAGCTGGTCATCTTCCTGCGCCCCACCGTGCTGCAGGACCCCACCCTGGAAGGCGACTTCCGCGACTACCGCGGCATCCTGCAGGATGCCCGCGAGGCGCTGGACCAGCCCGCCAGCCCGGCGCGGCCCGAATTCCACCGGAGCACGCCGCTGCAATGAGCCTGCTGCTCGACGCCCTCCAACGCGCCAGCCGCGACAAGGACCGCAGCGCTGCGGCTGCCGGGGCGGCGGCGCAGGAGCCCGCCCTGCCTCCCTCCCCAGCCGTGGCCGAGCCACCAGCGTCCGCGCCTGCCCCCGCCGCCCCTTTTACCGCCGTCAGCGCAGCGGCCCCGCAGTTCCCCAGCCTGTCGCTGGAGCCCGAGCCTGCGCCCCTTGGCGCCGAAACTGCCACCCCGGCACCGGCACCGGCACCGCCGCTGGCCCTGGACCTGTCGGCGCTCGCGCTGGTGCCCGCCGACCCGGCGCACGCCGCGCCACAGCCCCCCTCCAGCCCGGCGCCGGACAGCGCGCCGACCCCGGCACCCGTGACCGAGGCGCTGGCCCGGAACGCAGCGCAGGCCGCTCCCGCAGCCCCGGTGCCGCAGGCCGCTGTTTCCGCGCCAGCGGCCAGCCCGCCTCCGGCGCAAGGGGCGCACCCGGCACCGGCGCCCGCATCGCCTGCCGCTCCGGCCCCTGCACCGGCCCCCGCCATGGGATCCGCACCAGGGGGCGGCGCCCAGACCGCCAAGGAGCGTGCCGCGCGCCTGGCGCAGCAGATCCGGCGCGCCTACGCCCCCGCTGCACCCGCCGCTGGCGCCCGTGTGCCCGCGCGCACCTGGGCCCTGGGGGGCCTCGCCCTGGTACTGGCCATCGCTGGCGGCAGCGTCTTCATGGGCGTGTGGGGCGACCCGGTCGAACTGCTGGGCCTGGGCGGCGGCAACCTGGCGCCCGTGGCCGCCCCCGCTACTGCCCCGAACCCGGCGGACCCCGCTGCTGCACCCCCCGCACCCGTCCCCGCGCCGAACCCCGCCGCCGCCGGACCGGCCAGCGCGTCCACCCCGGTGGCCACCCCCATGGCGGCCGCCAGCGCCCCGGCGCCGCTGGCGGCACCCCGGACGCCGCTGCCGAGCGCCCCCCGGCGCAAGGCCCTGTCCGCCTTGACCCCCGCTGCCCTGCCCGCCAGTGCGGGCGTGCCTGCGTCGGCCAGCGCCCCGGTGGCGCCCCTGGCCGCGCCCGCCGCCCCGGCAGCCAACCCAGCGCCTGCCCCGCAGCCGCCAGGCGACGCGCCCGCCGCGGCCCCGGCCGGCCAGCCCAAGACCGAAGTGCAGGTCAAGGGCCGTGGCCCGAACCTGGTGGAGCAAGCCTACGCCGCCTTGTCCGCGGGCCGTCTGGAGGAAGCGCAGCAGGCCTATGAGGCCGCCTTGCAAGCCCAGGGCGAAGACCGCGACGCCCTCTGGGGCCTGGCCTATCTGGCGCAAAGGCGCGGCGACAAGGCACTGGCGCAGGACTACTACCGCCGCGTCCTGCGCCAGGACCCCGGCAACAGCGCCGCCAGCAACGCCCTGTGGGCGCTGGAGTCCGAGTCCGTGGGCGAAGCCCCGGTACAGCGCGCGCACGACCTGGTGCAGCGCCAGCCCGAGTCCGCAGCGGCGCTGGCCGCCGCCGCCAGCGCCATGGCGCGCGAGGGCCAACTGGGCCAGGCGGCCCAATGGTGGGCGCGCGCCCAGGCCCTGGAGCCGCACAACCCGGTGCTCGCCTATAACCACGCCGTCACGCTCGACCGCATGCGCCAGTACCCGGCCGCCCTGCGCCAATACGAGCAGGCCATCCGCCTGGCCAGCGCCCAGCCGGGCGAGATCCCTCTGGATGTAGCGCTGCGCCGCGCAGCCGCGCTGCGCCAGGCGCTTGCCGCAGGCCAGGGCGCGCCATGAGCGAACCCGCCGCCGAACCCGCTGTCAAACCCGCCGGGCCGCCCCTGCGCCTGGGCGACCGCCTGATCCAGCTCGGGCTCATCACCCAGGACCAACTGCGCATCGCCCTGCTGGAGCAGAAAAACGTCGGCAAACCCCTGGGCGAGGTGCTGCTGCAACTGGGCTTCACCACCGAAGAGGCCATGCGCACCGCGCTGGCGGCCAACCTGGGCGAACAGGCCATCGGCCTCAAAGGCATCGTTGCCAACCCCGCCGCCCTGGCCCTGATCCCCAAGGCCCTGGCCAAGCGCCACGTGCTGTTCCCCGTCAGCCTGGACGCGCGCAGCAACGAACTCGTCATCGCCTGCGCCAACCCCAACGACATCGTCGCGGTGGACCAGATCACCGCCTTGCTCGCCGGCGGGCCCAAGCTGCACTGGCGCCTGGCCAGCAGCGCCGAAATCCTGGCCGCCATCGAGCAGTTCTATGGCCACGAACTCTCCATCGACGGCATCCTGCACGAGTTGGAGACCGGCAACATCGACATGGCCGGCCTGAGCCAGGCCGCCGAGGGCTACAGCCACCCCGTGGTGCGCCTGATGGACTCCCTGCTGGCCGACGCCACGCTGCGCGGCGCCTCCGACATCCACTTCGAGCCCGAAACCCAGTTCCTGCGCATCCGCTACCGCATCGACGGCGTGCTGCGCCAGGTGCGCTCGCTGCACATGCGCTACTGGTCGGCCATGGTGGTGCGCCTGAAGGTCATGGCCGGCATGAACATCGCCGAAACCCGCGCCCCGCAGGACGGGCGCATCTCGCTGACCATCTCCGGGCGCCAGGTCGACTTCCGCAGCGCCGTGCAGCCCACCATCCATGGCGAGAACTTCGTGCTGCGCATCCTGGACCGCAAGCGCGGCATCGTGCCGCTGCAGGGGCTGGGCCTGTCCGAAGACCAGCTCCACACCATGCAGCTGATGCTCGCGCGCCCCGAAGGCATCCTGCTCATCACCGGCCCCACGGGCTCGGGCAAGACCACCACGCTCTACTCCATCCTCGGGCACCTCAACCACGAGGGCGTCAACATCATGACGCTGGAAGACCCGGTCGAATACCCCATGCCCATGATCCGCCAGACCTCCCTGTCCGAGGCGGTCAAGATGGACTTTGCCGAAGGCATCCGCTCCATGATGCGCCAGGACCCCGACATCATCCTGGTGGGCGAGGTGCGCGACAAGGACACCGCCGAAATGGCCTTTCGCGCCGCCATGACCGGCCACCAGGTGTTCTCCACCCTGCACACCAACTCAGCCGTGCGCTCCATCCCGCGCCTGGTCGATCTCGGCATCCGCCCCGACGTGCTCGCGGGCAACGTCATCGGCATCGTCGCCCAGCGCCTGGTGCGCACCCTGTGCCCGCATTGCAAGGCCGCGCACGACCCCAGCCCGATCGAACTGCAGCTGCTGGGCCTGCAGCCCGGGCATGGCCTGGCGCTGTACCGACCCGTCGGCTGCTCCAAGTGCGAGCAGTCCGGCTACAAGGGCCGCACCTCGATCCTGGAGCTGCTCAAGTTCGACGCCGCCCTCGATGAGCTGGTGGCGCAGCATGCCAGCCTGCGCGTCATGAACGACTATGTGCGCCAGGCCGGATTCGTCTCCATGGCCGAAGACGGCATGCGCCGCGTGCGCGAGGGACTGACCACGGTGGAAGAAATCGGCCGTGTCGTGGACCTGACCGAACTGGTGCGCTGATGGCCTATTTCCAGTACCGCGCCGCAAGCGCCGACGGGCGCGTGGCCAAGGGGCGCATCGAGGCACTGCACGAAACCGACCTGGCCGCCCAGCTCAAACGCCTGGACCTGGTGCTCATCTCCGCCAAGGAGGTCGCCTCCAAACGGGGCTCCGTCAAATCCCTGACCCGGCGCGAAGTGCTGGGCATCCTGTTCCAGCTGGAGATGCTGGTGCGTGCCGGCGTGCCCATCCTGGACGCCCTGGCCGACCTGCGCGACGCCTCCGACACGCCCGGCGGGCGCGACCTGGCGGGCAACCTGTACGAACGCATCGAGGCCGGCTCCACCCTGGGCGACGCCGTCGGGCATTTCCCCGGCGTGTTCTCGGCCACCACCGTCAGCCTGATCCGCTCCGGCGAGCTGGCGGGCCAACTGCCCGACGTGCTCCGGGAAATCGTGCGCTCGCTCAAGTGGCAGGACGAAATGCTCGCCCAGACCAAGAAACTGGTGGCCTATCCGGCCTTCGTGCTCGTGGTCATCGGCGGCGTCGTGTTCTTCCTGATGATCTACCTGGTGCCGCAACTGGTGGGTTTCCTGAGGAACATGGGCCAGGAAATGCCGCTGCAGACCCGCGCGCTGCTGGGTTTGTCCAACCTGTTCGTCGAATACTGGTGGGCGATCCTGGCGCTGCCGCCCCTGCTGGTGGCCGCCGTGACCGCCCTGGCGGGGGCGTCCGAGGGCTTCCGCTACCAGCTGCACGCCTGGGTGCTGGTGCTGCCCGTGGTCGGGCCCGTGCTCAAGAAAATGACCCTGGCCCGCTTCGCCGACACCCTGGGCCTGATGTACCGCACCGGCATCCCGCTGATCGACAGCCTCTCGTACTGCGAAACCGTATCCGGCAACCTCGTCATCCGCCGCGCCATCCAGCGCGCACGCGAGCGCGTGCTGACCGGCACGGCGCTGTCCGACGCCTTTGCCACCGAAGACATGTTCCCGCCCTTCGTCATCCGCATGCTGCGGGTGGGCGAGTCCACCGGCGCGCTCGACGGCGCCCTGGCCAACATCAGCTACTTCTACTCCCGCGACATCGACGAATCGATCTCCCGCGTGCAGGCCATGATCGAACCCGCCCTGACCGTCGTCATGGGCCTGATCCTGGGCTGGATCATGCTGGCCGTGCTGGGGCCCATCTACGACACCATCACCAAGATGAAGACCTGATGAGCACCGTCTTGTGGATCAACGCCGAAGGCCAGCAATGGTGGGTGCGCCAGCCCCGGCAGGGCTGGTCTTGCGCATCCGCCCCGGCGCCGGGCGCAGTGGTCCACGTGCTGACCGACCTGCCCGACGAGGCTTTTGCCGAACTGGCGGTGCCGCGGCTGTTCGGCAAGGACCGCTCCGACTACCTGCAGCGCCAGCTGGCACTGCGTTTTCCCGACACCCGCTACCGTGCGTTGCTGCCTTCGGCCCCCCAGGGCGGCTGGATCCAGCGCCTGGCGCCGCCCAGCCAGGCGGTGGCCGCCATCGAGTCGGGCGAACGCATCGACGCCGCGCTGCAGGGGCTCGACCTGGCCGTGGCGGGGGTTTGGTCCGTCTCCCAGGTGCTGGCGCACCTGGGGCGCCGCAAAGGCCTGCCCCCGGATTTGTTCGTGGTGCTGCAGGAGGACGAACAACTGCGCATCGTGTTTCTCAAGCGCCGCGTCGCGGTGCTGACGCGCCTGGTCAAGACCGGGCACAGCCCCGCAGCCTGCGCCAACGAACTGATGCGCACCTTGCGCCATCTGGAGAACACCCACGTGGTGGCGCGCGATGGGCAACGTTTCGGTGTGCTCCTGTTGGGGCCCGAGCAGGACCTGGCCCAGACCATGGACCAGCAGCGCTTCTTCGTCGCCCAGGCCCTGCCCGCTGACCACACCAGGCTGCTGCTGGACGCCGTCGTGCAGCGCCCGGCGGGCCAGTTGGCGCCCTTGCAAGTGCGCGTGCAGTACCTGGCGATCCAGGTGCGCCGCGCCGCCGTGGGGTCGGCCTGCGCCGTCCTCGCCGCGGCGCTTTGGCTGGGTGCGGGCATGGCCGCCGGCATCTGGGAGCAGCGCCAGGCCCAGCACCAGTCGCAGGCGCTGCTGGCCCAGGTGCAGGCCAGCAGCGAGCACCTGGCCCAGCAGATCGCGGCCTACGGCGTGTCGCCCGCCGCCGTGCGCAAGGCGCTGGCCATCGACAGCGCAGAGGTGGACACCGCCCCCGACCCGCAAACCCATCTGGCGCAGCTGGCCCAGGCGATGCAGGGCATGGGCGGCGCACGCATCCGGGAGCTGGAGTGGCGCATGCGCCTGGCCCAGGAGCCCGTGTGCACGGCCGAGGGTGCCTCTGCGGCCACCGCGTCCCCTCCCAGCGGGGAAGCCACGGCGGAGGCACCCGCGAGGGCGGTGGAACTGCGCTTCTCCCTGACGCCGGTGTGGACCACGCCCTGGGAGCGCGAGCGCGGCATGCGTGCCATGAATGCCGCCCTGGGCGCATTGCCCGGCATCCAGGTCGTGCAGGACCCCCTGGAGCGCTTGCGCAGCGGCAGCATCAGCATGGGCCAGCCCAGCGCCGAAACGCAGGACCTGGTCTGGTGCGTGCGCTGGCCGGTGGCGCCCAAATCCGCGGAGGCCGGCGCATGAACGACGTGCAGCGCATCGCCGCCCTGTGCAAACGCCACCTGCTGGCCCTGGGGCTGTGTGCCGGGGTGGCGGCGGTCGCGCTCGGGGCCTTGTATTACGGCGCCGACCTGCAGCGCCAGGCCACCCAGGCCACCGCCGCTGCGCTGCAAAGCCAGCAGGCCTTGGTCGCCGAGCAGGAAAATGACCTCAAAAACGTGCAAACCCATATCCGGCGCTACCAGCAACTGCGCGACCAGGGTCTGATGGGCGAAGCCCAGCGCCTGCTGTGGATGGAGCAGTTGCAGCAGGCGTTCGCCCAGGCCGGTGTCGCACAGCAGCTGCGCATGGAGCTGCAGGCCCCGCAGCCCCTGGCTGTCGACCCCGCTTTGCAGGACGCAGACTCCCAAGCCCTGTCGCACGACCTGGCATTCGAAATCCCCGGGGTGGTGGAAACCGAGGTGCTCGCGGGCCTGGCCCATCTGCGCCAGCATGCGCGGGGGCGCTTTCGGGTCCATGCTTGCCATTTCGCTGAGGCCAAGGCCGACGGCCTGCTGGCGCGCTGCACCCTGCGCTTCATCACCATCCCCACGGCGGCGCCCGCCGCCGGGTCCTAGCGGAGGCCCCATGCGCTCGATCCTGGTTCTGGGGGCATTGGTGCTGCTGGGGGGGGCTTGCTGGGCCCAGGCAGTCGCCACCGAGCCCTTGGGCACGCTGCTGTATTCGCCGCAGGAGCGCGCCCGCATTGCCGCGGCGCGCGCGTCCGGCGGCCAGCCCGGTGAGGCTGCGCCAGGCACACCAACGCCCACCTCCCTCCTGCGCTACCACGGCGTGGTGCAGCGCCAGGGCGGCAAAAGCACGGTGTGGATCAACGGCAAGGCCCTGCCCGAGGGCGATACCGAGGCCCCCGCGCTGCAGGACACGCAGGCCGTGGTTGCCGGACAGCCCATGCGGGTAGGACAATCCGTGG
The DNA here is from genome assembly GCA_052390055.1 of Rhodoferax sp. GTDB lineage: Bacteria > Pseudomonadota > Gammaproteobacteria > Burkholderiales > Burkholderiaceae_C > Allorhodoferax. The sequence continues at coordinate 19,920 of JBQTHH010000084.1, read as the reverse complement.
ACACGGCCACTGGGCAGCGCCAGGATCTGGTTGAACCGGGCGCCGTGGTGGTACGGAGGAAGCCATGAATACAGAGTTTGGGGAGTTGGCGCAGGCCCGTTACCGGGCCCGCGCAAGGCGGCGGCGCGTGTACACCGTGTTCGGCCTGGTGCTGGTGGCGCTGGGCTATGTGCTCATGGGCGTCAGCCCCGAGGCCAGCAGCGCCTGGGCCTTCACCCGCGCCGTGGCCGGCATCGGGGCCATCGTGATCGGCTTCGGCATGCTGGTGGTGCCCTGGCTCTCGTCCGCGGGCAACGGCGAGTAGGCCCGGGCCAGGAGCGGCGCTATCTTGGGGCGTTCCATCGCTGATCCTGGAGGGCGGGCGGGCCCTGTCCTGCCCCCCGCCATCCTGCTGGTGGAGGACGATGCTGCGCTGCGGGAGTACCTCGCCGACGTCTTGCGCGGCGAAGGCTGGGTGGTCCAGGCCGCGCATGACCGGCGCTCCGCGCTGGCGGGGCTGCATGCCCAGGCTGCCATTGGCGTGGTGGTGCTCGACATGGGGTTGCCGCCCCAGCCCAGCACCCTGCTGGAAGGGGTGCAGACCCTGCGTGCCCTGCTGCGCGAGCGTCCTGCGCTCAAGGTGCTGGTGCTGACCGGGCAGGACGAGACCGGCGCTGCGCGTGCCGCCGTTCAGGAGGGCGCCTTTGACTTCCTCACCAAACCCGCCCCCATGGAGCAGGTGTTGCAGGCCGTGCGCCGCGCCGTGCTGTTCTACAGCAACGAAGCCGACCTCGCGCAGCAGGGCCACGCCCGCCTGTCGGTCACGGCCCGGCTGGGGGAGGGCCCCCGTGAAGCCGGGGCGCAGGCCGAGGAGCAGCTGGTGCGCCGCATCTTTACCGAGGCGCGCTACAACGTGGCCGAAACCGCGCGCCGCCTGGGGCTGGCCCGCGAGCATGTCTACTACTACCTGAACAAGTATGGAATCAAGCGTCCTGAATGAGCTGTCCATGGTGTTCCTGGTGGCCGGTGGGACGCTGTGGCTGGCCAGTTGGAGCCTGGCGGCGCGCGCGCGCGCCTTTCGGGCGCGCATGCAGGCCATGCTGGCCCTGTCCGGGCAGGTGCAGGACCCGCTGGACTTGCCCAGCCAAGCCTGGCCCGCGCTGCAGGCCAGCGGCTGGCGCTCCCTGCACTGCGCGGGCACCTGGTTCGGCCAGCCCTGGCAGCGCAGCCTGGGCCCCGACGGCGCCACGCAGCCCCGGCAGCGCCATGCCAGTTTCACCCACCACATCGACAACCACGAGGACATTGCCCTCACACTCACCCTGCGCGCGCCGCGCCTGCGTGGCGAAGCACAACTGCTGGCGCAGCAGATGGCGCGGGTCTTTGCCATCATGATGGAAAGCATGGTGCGTGAAAAATCCGAAGCCCTGGCCGCCGCCCTGGCGCAGCGCGCCCAGCTCTCGCTGTACCTGCAGCACGACATGCGCAACCTGTGCCAGTGGGTGGGGTGGGTGGGCAGCGAATTCATGCAGGCCGGCACCCAGGAATCCCTGCTGCAGGCGGCCTTGCGCCTGCAGCGCAACGCCCCCCTGGCCCTGGAGCGCTCCCAGCGCCTGCAGGCCGCCCTGCAGGCCACCCCTGTGGCGGAGCCGGTGCAGGTGCAGGACCTGGGAGAGGCCTGGAGCCAGGCCGCCCAACTGGCCGGGGTGGAACTGATGGTGGACGGCCAGGCCCAGGTGTCCATGCCCCGCCAGTCGCTGGCCCGGGTGCTGGACAACCTGCTCACCAATGCCGCCCAGGCCTGGCGCGAAGAGACGGCGGCCCCGCTGCGGGTGTCCATTGAGGCAACTGCGGGCGAGGTGAGCGCGGCCTTGCACTGCCCGGCCATGCGGGGCGGCGAAAAGACGGCCATGGGAGCGCACGCAACGGCAGACCGCCTGTTTGAACCATTCAACAGTGGCCGCCCCGGGGGGCTGGGCCTGGGGTTGTACCAGGCGCGCAAGACGCTGCGCGATGCGGGCGGGGACCTGCAGGCCCAGGTGCTGCCGCAGACCCTGGTGTTCCATCTGCGGCTGCCCGGGCCGGGACCGGCCGCGACGTAAAGGTTTTTGACTTCGACACTGCACGAGCGTTCATTACAGTCGCCCCAGGCAAGCGTTTGCCGCTTTGTTATTGCCATTGGAGAAACATATGCAATCTGTCCGTCCGCGCCAGCAGGGCTTCACCCTGGTGGAAATCGCCATCGTTCTGGTCATCATCGGTCTGCTTCTGGGCGGCGTGCTCAAGGGGCAGGAGATGATCGAGAACGCGAAGATCAAAAACGGTGTCAATGACTTGAATGGTGCGGTCGCCGCCTATAACTCCTACATTGATCGTTTTAAAGCCCTCCCCGGGGACAACGGCCCCCTTGCCACTTTGACCGCACGTGGCGGCAACTGGGCCAATGTGACGGCGGCAGGAAACAACAATGGTGTTGTGGCCATTACTCAGGCACAGACCTTCACCGGGGCCGGTGAGGGCGTAGCATTCTGGCAAGCGTTGAAGGCGTCGGGCTTGATAGCGGGCAACCCCGCAGATGCGGGGGTTGCCGCGCTACCGCGCAATGCCTTTAATGGGCTGCTTGGAGTGGGTACAGGGGTTACTCCAACGGCGGGTGCCGCCAAACTGTCCTTCTGCCTGTCTCAGGTTCCAGGCAAGGCCGCACGTGCCATCGATATTCAGTTGGATGATGGACTTCCTAACGGCGGTAGCATCCTTGCTACGCAAGGGGCAGTTGGTGCAAATACTGCGCCTGGCGCTGCTGCTACTGCTTACAGCGACGACCAGGTGTACACCGTTTGCCGTGCCATTTAATCGCGCACACTCTGCGTAAAGTAGAACGGTCTTCTACCCGCTTCGGCGGGTTTTGCCAAAGCTGCTGGTTGACCGGAAGTTTTGGCAAAAATCGAAAAAAAGGTTCTAGTGTTTGTTGGAACGCCTTGGTAGCTACCATTCTTGAAGTGTGGCATCCACTATTCTCCATGCGTCAATATTTCGATCGATTGCCCTCACTCCGAGCCAGCGCTGGCTTCGGCCTGGTCGAAATGGCCGTGGCCATTGCTCTGTTGGCGCTGCTGGCTGGCCTGGGTTTGCAAACCCTGCGCGCCAGCCAGGACTTGGCGGCCACGACGGAGACGCGGACCCGGATGGACCAGGCCAGGAAGGCCTTGCTGTCTTTCTTGCGCAGCAATGGGCGGCTGCCCTGCCCGGACGTCGCGGCGACGCCTACGGGGCTGGAGCCTGCGTCGTGCAACACGATCGCTGGCGGTTATGGCGTGTTGCCCTGGGCCACTCTGGGTCTGCCCAAGTCGGCGGTGCTGGACGCCTGGTCCAATTTTTTCACCTACCGGCTGTCGGTGTTGGCGCCAGCGGCCGCAGCGCCCGGCGCACCTGCCGTGCCGCGCGGCGCCAACAATCTGCAGAACTGGTCCCGGCGCACGGCCACAGGTTTCAACATCGGCAGTTTCGTAAGTCCCAATACTGGGGGATTCCGGGCTATCCAGGTGGATGAGCGCAGCCCGGCGGGCGTGCTGTCCACCGTGGGCTTTCATGCCGTGGCCACCCTGGTGTCCCACGGCAAGACCGGGGCCGGGGCCCGTTCCTCGCAGGGCGTGCTCTCCGCTGCCGCCATGGGGGCCGATGAAACCGTCAATGCCACCGCGACCAATCCCGCCCGAGTGATTCAGCGCGGGTTTACCGAGAATTCCGCCGCTACTGGGGGGGTGTACGACGATCTGGTGGTATACATCACCCCACAGGAGTTGCTGCAGCCTCTGATGGACGACAAGACGCTCAAAGGCATCTGCAATGCCTATTGCACGCCGTCGCCGGGGCCGTCGGGCTGTGCCGCGTCCGCCATCCCGGTGGGCAACGCCACCATGACCTGCCCTTGAGCACTGAGCCATGACAAAGGAAACCAGAATGCCGCGCGCGAAAGACAGACAACGGGGCTTCACCCTGTCGGAAATGGCCATCGTGATCGTGCTTGGCGGCATCTTGCTGGCAGCCGGCCTGATGGCTGGGCGTGGGCAGATCAGCCGGGCCCAGGCGCAGGACATCATCCAGACCGTGAAAGACCTGCAGGGGGCCGCCATGGCCTTCAAGCAGCGCTATGGTTATTTGCCGGGGGACTTGCCCGCACCCAACACGGTGCTCAATGGCGCTACTGCAGGCACGGGAGGCACACTGGGCAATGGTTTGGTGCAGGGTGCGCTCAGTGGTGCGGGCATCGCCACGGCGGGAACCGAAATCGCGGAGGCCCCGCGCCAGCTGTTTTTGGCAGGGCTGATTGGCAAGATCGGGACAAGCAACACCAACTACGTCAACAGCGCCTTTGGCCCGGCGCAGATAGCCCAGGCAACAGGCGCGCGCACCAGTGCCGCCTACGTGGCGGCGTTCCCGACGGTGAGCAACGTGATCTTGCTGTACAACCTGCCTTGCGAGGTGGTTTCTGAGGTGGATTTGGCGCTTGACGACGGTGGCTTTCAGACCGGGCGCTCCCAGGCCTCGGGTGCAGCCTGCACGGCTGGCAATGTGGTGGCGCGTTACTGGGTTCCCCTGTAAGGGCTCACCCCCGGGGATGCCAAACATGAGCTGGCTGAGCGAGCGCTCTTCAAGACGGGTACAGCGGGGCTTCACGCTGGTGGAAATCGCCGTGGTGCTGGTCATCATCGGCATCATCCTGGGCGGGGTGCTCAATGCCCGCTCCATCATGCGCAACGCCAGTGTGAAGGACGTGGCCCGGGCGGTGGGCGACATCGCCACGGCCGCGCAGCAGTTCAAGGGCCGCTACGGCGTCTGGCCGGGTGACTTGCCCAATGCCAACACGGTGATTCCCGATGTGAGCGCGGCCTGCAATGGCAACGCCAATCTGGTCATCGAACCCGCAGAGGTGGCCTGCGCCACCGAAGAGCTGATACGGGCGTCCATGGTGCGCGGCGATGTGGGCGGCCCCTTGCGCATCAATGGGACGCACACGGTGACCCTGATCAGCCGCGCCAGTGCAGCGGCGTTGCCGGGCCTGGGCGGGCTGCCAACCGGCTGGGGCAATGTGGTGCGCATCGCCAACCGCCTGGATTGCGATATGGTCATCCAGGTGGACCGTATCCTGGACGATGGGGGCCCGACCACGGGCAACTTCCGTGCCGGGACTGCGTGCCCGGGACAGGACGAGAACACCATCGTGGACAACGCGGTTTTGCGCCTGAACTGAACTGCGGCATTCGTGCGCGACCGCGCGGATCGGCGCTTGACCGTGCCGCTGGCCCCGCGCAGTGCTGGGCGGCAAGGTGATGCCACCAATGCGACAATCCCCGCATGGATTTGCTGTTGGCGTCTTGCGCTTCTTTGCTGGCCGGGTTTGTGGACGCCATCGTGGGGGGCGGGGGGCTGGTCCTGATACCGTCCCTGTTTGCCCTTTTCCCCCAGGCCGCACCGGCCACGCTGTTTGGCACCAACAAGGCGGCTTCGGTGTGGGGCACCAGCCTGGCGACCTGGCAGTACAGCCGCAAGGTGGATTTGCCCTGGGATGCGCTGCTGCCTGCCGCGCTGGTGTGTTTGCTCGGCGCCTGGTGCGGCGCCTGGATGGTGACCCAGGTGTCGCCGCAACTGCTGCGCCGGGCCTTGCCTTTCGTGCTCGCTTTGGTGCTGCTCTACACCCTGGTCCGCAAGGACCTGGGGCGGGCGCACCAGCCCCGCTACCGTGGCAGGGCACAGGCCCTGCGTGCCAGTCTGATCGCCGTCTCGATCGGTTTCTACGACGGTTTTTTTGGCCCGGGCACGGGCAGCTTCTTCGTGTTCCTGTTCGTGCGCGTGCTGGGGTATGACTTCCTGCATGCATCGGCGGCGGCGAAACTGCTCAATGCCGCGTCCAATGTCGCGGCGATCGCGCTGTTTGCCTACAAGGGGCATGTGTGGTGGCACTTCGCACTGGCCATGGCGCTGGCCAATGTGGCTGGCAGTTGGGCCGGAACCCATCTGGCCCTGCGCCATGGTGCGGGCTTCGTGCGCGGGGTCTTCATCCTCGTGGTGCTGGTGCTGCTGCTCAAGACCAGCTGGGATGCGTTTGCCGGTACCTGATCCCTGCGCCGGGAGGGGGCCACGGCGTGCTGCCGGTGCTCAGCGTGCCTCAGGGCCTGGGGCGGCAGCACTGCGGGCAGATGGCGGCCAGGGCACTTCGCTGACCGGACGGGGCTTGCCGAGGGGGGCCGTGGCCTGCCCTTTGCTGACTGCCAGCAGGTCCTCTTCGTTGGGGTACAGGCCGGCAATCCAGTAGTCGAACACACGCCGCGCAATGGGTGCAGCAGCGGCTGCGCCGAACCCGGAGTTTTCCACGATGGCGGCGAGCACGATGCGCGGTTTGTCGGCAGGGGCAAAGGCGATGTACAGGGAGTGGTCGCGCTTGTGTTCCTCCATGCGGGCGGAGCTGTATTTTTCGTTTTTGCCCAGGGAGACGGCCTGGGCCGTTCCGGTCTTGCCGCCGCTGGTGTAGGGGGCTCCAGCAAAAACGCGGGTCGAGGTGCCGCCCTGGGTCACGCCGACCATCGCCTCGCGGATCAGGGCCAGATGCTCGGGCTTGTAGGGCAGCGTAGTGGGCGCGACGGCGTCGATCGGGGTGCGCGTATGGGTGGTGGTGTCTTCCACGGCGGTCACCAGATGGGGGCGGTGGCGCACCCCCTCATTGACCACCGCCGTCAGGGCCGACGCCATCTGCAGCATGGTGAAGTTGTTGTAGCCCTGGCCTATGCCCAGCGAGATGGTTTCACCCGCATACCACTTCTTCTGCTCGGGGCGTTTGTAGTAGTTGCGCTTCCACTCCTGGCTGGGCAGCACGCCGCGCACCTCGCCCAGGATGTCGATGCCGGTGATCTGCCCAAAGCCCAGCGGCTTCATGAAGTCGTGGATGCTGTCCACCCCCATGTCGTTGGCCAGGGTGTAGAAGTAGACGTTGCTGGACTCGACGATGGCGCGGCGCATGTCCATGATGCCGCCTTTTTCGTTTTCCGGGCTGCCGAAACGGTGCCCGCCGAACATGAAGAAGCCGGGGTCGTTGATGAGGGTCTGCGGGCTGCGCGCGCCAGTGGTGAGCGCACCCAGGGCCATGAAGGGTTTGTAGGTGGAGCCTGGGGGGTAGGTGCCGCGCAGGGCGCGGTTGAGCAGGGGCTTGTCGATGGATTCGTTCAGGGCCTGCCAGTTGTCCTGGTCGATGCCCTCCACGAACAGGTTGGAGTCGAAGGTGGGCTTGGAGACGAAGGCCAGCACCTCGCCGCTGCCGGGGTCCATCGCCACCAGGGCGCCACGGCGTTCGCCGTACAGGTCTTCGACCAATTTCTGCAGCCGGATGTCGATCGACAGGACCACCGTATCGCCGGGGGTGGAGGGGGTGCTGGAGAGCTTGCGCACCGCGCGCCCGCCGGCCGAGGTCTCGACCTCTTCGACGCCGGTGGTGCCGTGCAGCTGGGCCTCAAAGCTCTGCTCCACGCCGAGCTTGCCGATGTATTCGGTGCCGCGGTAGTTGGCGGCGTCCTCGGACTCTTCGATGCGGTCTTTTTCCGTGCGGTTGATGCGCCCGATGTAGCCGATGACGTGGCTGGCCAGTTCACCGTAGGGGTAGTTGCGAAACAGGCGTGCCCGGATCTCGACGCCGGGGAAGCGAAAGCGCTGGGCGGCGAAGCGCGCCACCTCGGCGTCGCTCAGGCGGGTGCGGATGGGGACGGACTCGAAGCGTTTGGTCTCTTCCATCAGTTTCTTGAAGCGGCGCCGGTCGCGCGGGGTGATGTCGATGATGGCGGACAGCGCGTCGATGGTCGCCTCAAGTTCCTGCCCCAGGCGCGAGGGTGTGATCTCCAGCGTATACGCCGAGTAGTTGGTGGCCAGCACCACCCCGTTGCGGTCGGTGATGAGGCCGCGGTTGGGCACGATGGGGACGATGGCGGTGCGGTTGCTCTGGGCCTGGGCCTGCAGCTCGTCGTGCCGCCATACCTGCAGGTACACCAGGCGCACCACCAGCAGCAGGTAGCACAGCAGCACCATGGCGCTGACGGCCAGGACCCGCAGACGGAAACGCGACAGGTCCGCCTCGACATTGCGCAACTCGGTCATGGCGCGGGCCAGCGGGGTGTGGGGTGGGAGGGGCGGCTACCCATGGCTTTCACAGGGGGCGCACTTCGTCCGGGTCGGGGGCGCGGCGCTGCGGCGCCAGCAGCAGCACGGTGACCACGGGCCACAGCGTGGCCTCCAGCAGCGGGGCCAACAGCAGGCTCCAACCGGGAAAGACGCTGCCCGTGGCCAGCCGTGTCAGCACGGCGATGGCGTGCGCACCCACCAGCAGGGGCAGCACCTGCAGCGCCTGGGACAGCACCGGAAACCACAGCAGACGCCGGTGCAGCGTGATGGCAAAAAAGCTCAGCACGGTGTAGGCCAGCGCGTGCTGGCCCAGCAGGGCGCCCTGGTGGGCGTCCATCAGCAGGCCGAAGAGGAACGCCGCGCCGATGCCGATGCGCAGGGGTTGGTGCACGGTCCAGAACACCAGCACCAGGGCCAGCAGGTCCGGGGCCCAGGTGGCGCGCCCCCATGCGCCCATGTTGAGCAGCATGTTGCACAGCAGGGCGCCCAGCAGGCTGCCCCAGATGAACCAGGGGTTGGCTGGCAGCAGCAGCGGCTGGCCGCGCGGCATGATCATGGGCGTGCTCCCTTCTTGCCGTTGCTTCGGAGGCTGGCCGTGGGCTCCGGTTCGGGGCGTTCGGGCAACTGGCTGCCTATGGGCTGCAGCACCAGCACATGGTTGGTGCCGGAGACCTGGCCGATGGGCGTGCAGTAGATGCGGGCAAACACGGTGTCCACACGCCGCTCCACCTTGGCCACTTTGGCCACGGGCAGCCCCGGGGGGTAGACGCCGTCGACGCCGCTGGTGTTGAGTACGTCGCCCTCGGCCACGTCGGCGTTGGCGGCGGTGTAGCGCAACTCCATGCCGTCGCCCAGCGCAGAAGAGCCGCCAAAGGCGACGCCGCGCACCCCGGTGCGCACGTTGAGCACCGGAATGGCCTGGTCGCGGTCGGTCACCAGCGTGACCTCGCTCAATGCCGGGTAGACGCGCGTGACCTGGCCGATCACGCCGGATTCATCCAGCACTGGCGAGCCCAGGGCGATGGATTGGGTCAGCCCCTTGTCGATGATGATCTTGCGGGTGTAGGGGTCGGCGGCGTCGTACAGCACCTGCGCGGCGGTCGAGTGGACCTGCAGGCGCTCGCGCAGGGCGAGCAACTGGCGCAGGCGGGTGTTTTCCAGGGCGAGCTGTTCGACCTGGTTGGCACGGGCGGACATCTGCGCGAGCCTGAAGTGGGCCTGGGCCTCTTTTTCCTGCGCGGCGGACAGCGACTCCAGGTAGGTGCTCACGATGGCACCCGTGCGCAGGGGCAGCAGGGCCACCCACTGGGCCGGATAGAGCACGGTGGCCAGCGCGGTGCGCAGCGGCTGCATGACGGCGAAGCGCGCGTCGGCCACCATCAGAAACAGCGCCAGGGTGGCGTACACCGCCAGTTTGGTGCGCGCCGAAGGGCCCTGGCGGAAGAAGGGAGGAGGTTGGTTGTCCAGCGTACCCAGTGGCATCGCCGACTCCGGCGTTTCGAGCCCGGCAGGCTCTTATTCGGTGGTGAAGATGGAGCCCAGGCGTTCCATCTGCTCCAGCGCGATGCCGCAGCCGCGCACCACGCAGGTCAGCGGGTCTTCGGCCACCAGCACCGGCAGGCCGGTTTCTTCGGCCAGCAGGCGGTCCAGGTCGCGCAGGAGCGCGCCGCCGCCGGTGAGCATCATGCCGCGGTCGGCAATGTCGGCGCCCAGCTCGGGCGGGGTCTGCTCCAGCGCGTTCTTGACGGCCGAGACGATGTTGTTGAGCGGGTCGGTGAGCGCTTCCAGAATCTCGTTGCTGGAGATGGTGAAGCTGCGCGGCACGCCCTCGCTGAGGTTGCGCCCGCGCACTTCCATTTCCTTCACTTCGGAGCCGGGGAAGGCGGAGCCGATCTGCTTCTTGATGGCTTCGGCGGTGGGCTCGCCGATGAGCATGCCGTAGTTGCGGCGGATGTAGTTGATGATGGCCTCGTCGAACTTGTCGCCGCCCACGCGCACGCTGCCCTTGAACACCATGCCGCCCAGCGAGATCACGCCCACTTCGGTGGTGCCGCCGCCAATGTCCACCACCATGGAGCCGCTGGCCTCGGCCACCGGCAGACCGGCGCCGATGGCGGCGGCCATGGGTTCTTCGATCAGGTAGACGTCGCTGGCACCGGCGCCCAGGGCGGATTCGCGGATGGCGCGGCGCTCGACCTGGGTGGAGCCGCAGGGCACGCAGATGATGATGCGCGGGCTGCCTTTGAACACGCTGCGCGGGCCCATCACCATCTTGATGAACTGCTTGAGCATCTGCTCGGTGACGGTGAAGTCGGCGATCACGCCGTCTTTCATGGGGCGGATGGCTTCGATGTTGCCGGGCACCTTGCCCAGCATGGCCTTGGCTTCTTTGCCCACGGCCTGGATGGTCTTCTTGCCCTGGGGACCACCCTCGTGGCGGATCGAAACCACCGAGGGTTCGTCCAGCACGATGCCCTTGTCGCGCACGTAGATCAGGGTATTGGCCGTGCCCAGGTCGATGGCCATGTCAGTGGAGAAGTACTGACGGAAAGCTCCAAACATTGCGAGTCCTCTCGGGCACGGCGTGCGCTTCGGCGCGCCGTCGCCCATGGTGTGTGTTGCGGGAAATGCGGTCAGCGTCGCGTCAGAGCCAGTGAACAAATCCGGCGCACCTGAAAGGCACACCGAAACCGCCCTGATCTAGGCGCAAAGCACAGCCATAGCTCGGGCTATGGCGCGCATTTGCAACGACGAGCGGGGTGGTTTCGGTGGGCAAGGCGGGTGTGAGGGATTTGTTCACTGGCTCTCAGATTGGCACCGTGGCACCGGCGCGACACAAAGGCGGGATAATAACCGATCGCCTTGGAAAACCCCCTCTAGAAAGGGCCTGTAACACCTGGTTGCACGCCCGCAAATAGGCCTATTTCACGAAACCGACCATGTCCCTGACCTTGACCGATATCGACCGGCTCGCGCGCCTGGCGCGGCTGGAGCTGCCCGAGGGGCAGCGCGAACGGCTGACCGCGCAGATGAACGCCTTTTTTGACATCGTGGAGCAGATGCGCAGCGTGGACACCACGGGCGTGGAGCCGCTGACCCACCCGGTGGCGGCGGTGCAGGACATCGCCCTGCGCCTGGCGGAGGACCAGGTGCGCGAGCCCAACCAGCGCGAAGCCAACCAGCAAAGCGCCCCGGCGGTCGAGGCCGGGCTGTTCCTGGTGCCGCGCGTGATCGAATGAAGGAATCTGCACCCATGTCTAGCCAAGAAATCCACCACCTGCAGGTGCACGAACTGGTGCAAGGCCTGCGCGACAAGCAGTACAGCGCGGTCGAGCTGGCGCAGCACTACCTGCGCCGCGCCCGGGACCACGCCGACCTGGGCGCCTACCTGTGCCTGAACGAAGACGTGACCCTGGCCCAGGCCCGCGCAGCCGATGCCCGGTTGGCCGCAGGCCAGGGCGGCGCCCTGGAGGGCGTGCCGCTGGCGCACAAGGACATTTTTGTTACCAAGGATTTCCCCTCCACCGCGGGTTCGCGCATGCTGAGCGGCTACCGCTCGCCCTTTGACGCCACGGTGGTGAGCCGCCTGGCCCAGGCCGGGGCCGTGACGCTGGGCAAGCTCAGCTGCGACGAATTCGCCATGGGCGGCAGCAACGAGAACGTGGCCGTCCCGGCGCTGGGCATGGACGCTGCCGCGCCGGTGCGCAACCCCTGGGACCGCAGCCGCATTCCGGGCGGATCTTCGGGGGGCAGCGCGGTGGCGGTGGCCGCAGCCCTGGCACCGGCCAGCACCGGCACCGACACCGGCGGCTCGATCCGCCAACCGGCCGCGTTTTGCGGTGTGACCGGCATCAAGCCCACCTACGGGCGTGCCTCGCGCTACGGCATGATCGCCTTTGCCTCCAGCCTGGACCAGGCCGGGCCCATGGCGCGCTCGGCGCGCGACTGCGCGCTGCTGCTCAGCGCCCTGTGCGGTGCCGACGTGGAGCGCGATTCGACCTCGCTGGACCTGCCCGCCGAAGACTTTGGCCGCGACCTGGAGCGCTCGCTGCAGGGCCTGCGCATCGGCGTTCCGGCCGAGTTCTTTGGCGACGGGGTGGATGCCGAGGTGCGCGCGGCGGTGGAGGCGGCGCTGCAGCAGTACGTGCAACTGGGCGCACGCCTGGTGCCGATCCAGCTGCCGCGCACGCAACTGTCGATTCCGGTCTACTACATCATCGCCCCGGCCGAGGCCAGCTCCAACCTGAGCCGTTTTGACGGTGTGAAATTCGGCCACCGCGCGCAGCACTATGCCGACCTGGCCGACATGTACGGCAAGACCCGCGCCGAAGGCTTTGGCCCGGAGGTGCAGCGGCGCATCATGATCGGCACCTACGTGCTCTCGCACGGCTATTACGACGCCTACTACCTGCAGGCGCAAAAAATCCGGCGCATCATCGCCGACGACTTTCAGCGCGCCTTTGCCGAGTGCGACCTGATCGCCGCGCCGGTGGCGCCCACGGTGGCCTGGAAGATCGGCGAAAAAAGCGACGACCCGGTGGCCAACTACCTGGCCGACATCTTCACCCTGCCGGCCTCGCTGGCGGGGCTGCCGGGCATGAGCATTCCGGTGGGGTTTGCCGCTGCCCAGGGCGGCATGCCCATTGGCATGCAGCTCATCGGCAACTATTTGCAGGAGGCGCGGCTGCTCAATGCCGCGCACGCCTTCCAGCAAGCCACCGATTACCACCTGGCCCGTCCCGCAGGATTCTGACCATGTCACGCCCCCAGTCTGCTACCGCCTCCCTGCTGGTGCAGGGCTACGAAGTCGTGATCGGCTTCGAAACCCACGTCCAGCTCTCTACCGCTTCCAAGATCTTTTCGCGCGCTTCCACCGCCTTTGGCGCCGAGCCCAATACCCAGGCCTGCGCCGTGGACCTGGCGCTGCCGGGCACGCTGCCGGTGATGAACAAGGGCGCGGTTGAGCGCGCCATCGAATTCGGCCTGGCCATTGGCGCGCACATTGCGCCGCGCTCCATCTTTGCGCGCAAGAACTATTTTTACCCCGACCTGCCCAAGGGCTACCAGATCAGCCAGTTCGAGATTCCGGTGGTGCAAGGCGGCGCCATCCCCTTCTTCCTGGGTGAGGAGAAAAAGACCGTGCGCCTGGTGCGCGCCCACCTGGAAGAGGACGCGGGCAAGTCGCTGCACGAAGAGTTCCATGGCATGAGCGGCATCGACCTCAACCGCGCCGGTACGCCGCTCTTGGAGATCGTGACCGAGCCCGATATGCGCTCCAGCAGCGAGGCCGTGGCCTACGCCAAGGAGCTGCACAAGATCGTGACCTGGATTGGCATCTGCGACGGCAACATGCAAGAGGGCTCGTTCCGCTGCGACGCCAACGTGTCGGTGAGGAAGCCCGGTGAGCCGCTGGGGACCCGGCGGGAGATCAAGAACCTCAACAGCTTCAAGTTCATGCAGCAGGCCATCGACTACGAAGTGCGCTGGCAGATCGAGCAGTTGGAGGACGGTCACGCGATCCAGCAGGCCACTGTGCTGTTCAACCCCGACACCGGCGAGACGCGCGCCATGCGCACCAAGGAAGATGCGGCCGACTACCGCTACTTCCCCGACCCGGACCTGCCGCCGCTATGCATTTCGGAGCAATGGATTGAGGAAATACGCGGGCGAATGGCCGAATTGCCCCGCAATATGGCGGGCCGTTTCATGCGCGAACATGGCCTGGGCGAGTACGACGCCACCCAGCTCACGCAGGACCGCGCCACGGCGGCCTATTTCGAGGCGGCGGCGCAGGCCAGCGGCCAGCCCAAGCTGGCGGCGAACTGGGTCATGGGCGAGATCGCACGGCGCCTGAACGCCACCGATGGCGGCATGGCGCACAACCCGGTGGCACCGGCCACGCTGGCGGCGCTGATCGGGCGCATTGCGGACAACACCATTTCCAACAACGCGGCCCGGCAGGTGTTTGACGCGCTGTGGGACGGGGCCAGCGACGTGGACGCGGTGATCGAGGCCAAGGGGCTCAAGCAGGTCAACGACACCGGGGCCCTGCAGGCCATCGTGGCCGAGGTGATCGCCGCCAATGCCGACAACGTGGCGCAGTACCGCGCGGGCAAGGACAAGGCCTTCAACGCCCTGGTGGGCCAGGTGATGAAGGCCAGCAAGGGCAAGGCCAACCCGCAGCAGGTCAACGCCCTGCTCAAGGCGGCGCTGGACGCTTGAAGCTGGGCGCCATGGTGCACCCCGGCCGGTGCAGCCGGGCCCGACCCGGCGGTGCGCACGGGGGGGCTACGGCTTCTGGGACGTGGCCTGTGCCGCCCACAGGGCGCGCAGACGCGCCAGCTCCTCGTCGAAGCGGGCGTTGACGCGGCGCTTTTCCGTCTCCTGGTCGGCAATGAAGCGCTGCTGCACGGCCAGGCTGTTTTGCAGTTCTTCGATCTGGCGGCGCAAGGCTGCGGGGGCCTTGCCGGGGTCCTTCTTGTAGAACTCCATCTCGGTGTCGAGTTTGCCGCGCTGCATCTGCAGCTCTTCGATGCGCGCCTGGGCGGCCCGGATCACGATCTCGACCTGGGACAGGGCTTCGCCGCGCTCCTTGTCGTGCATGGCCTGGTTCGGGTAGCGCTGCACCAGGGCACGGTTGCGGCGCTTTTCCTCTGTGGCGCGGTTCTGGTCCTCGGCGGCCTGGCGTGCCTTTTCTTCCTGGGCTTCGCGTTCCTTGGCTGTGAGCGCGGGGCCGATGCGGGCCTTGACCGTGCCGCTGGGGTTGAGCACCCGTTGCTCACGGTCCAGGCACTCGGGGATGGGGCGGTCGGCCGTGAGTTTGCGGCCCTTGGCATCCACACAGGTGTAGATGCCGGCGCTGGCCGGCGCGGCGCTGTCCTGGGCGAAGGCCCAGGAGCACGCCAGCACGCACAGCGCGACCGGGGCACGGCGCATTCCTGCCGGTATCAAACTCAGTTCACTCCGTAGCGTTGGCGGTAGGCCTGCACACGCGGCAGGTGTTGGGCGTTGCCAGCATCGCTGCTGGCGAGCAAATACTGCAGCAAATCCTCCAGCTTGGCAATCGCGCAGACCTGCAGGCCCAGGGTATTGCGGACATATTGCACAGCCGAGTAGGGCACATCAACCACGGCGCCGTCGGGGCGCTTTTCGGTGGCCATTTCCTGGCGGTCCAGCGCAATGGCCACGGCGTGCGCGCGCGCACCGGCCTGCTCGATCAGGGCGATGGACTCGCGTACTGCGGTGCCGGCCGACATGACGTCGTCCACGATCAGCACACGCCCTTGCAACGTGGCGCCCACCAGGGTGCCGCCTTCGCCGTGGTCCTTGGCCTCCTTGCGGTTGTAGGCAAAGGGCACGCTGCGGCCCAGGCGCGCCAGCTCCACCGCCACCACGGCGCCCAGGGGGATGCCCTTGTAGGCGGGGCCGAAAAGCATGTCAAAAGCGATGCCGCTGTCCAGGATGCGCCGGGCATAGAATTGGCCCAGACGCAGCAGCTTGGCGCCGTCGTCGAACAGCCCGGCATTGAAAAAATACGGGCTCAACCGCCCGGCTTTGGTCTTGAATTCGCCAAAGCGCAGCACACCGCACTCCAGCGCAAAGGCCACAAAATCCTGGGCCAGCGTATCCTGATTCGACATGGGGAATTCCTTGTTTACCTTGACCAGCCTCAACCTCAACGGTATCCGCTCCGCCACCAGCAAAGGCCTGGAGGCCTGGCTCGCCAACGAGCGGCCCGATTGTATTTGCGTGCAGGAAGTCAAGGCCCAGGCCGCCGATGTGGCGGGCGCGCTGGAGCAGTTGGCCGGTCTGCAGGGCCACTTCCACTTTGCGCAGAAAAAAGGCTATTCGGGGGTCGCGGTGTACACGCGCCACACGCCCAGCGACGTGTGTGTGGGCTTTGGCAACGAGGAGTTCGACGCCGAAGGGCGCTACGTGGAGCTGCGTTTTGACACGCCCGCGCACCAGTGCTCCATCATCAGCCTGTACTTCCCCAGCGGCTCCAGCGGTGAAGACCGCCAGGCGGCCAAGTACCGTTTTCTGGACGCCATCTGGCCGCACTTGCAGGGCTTGCGCGCGCAGCGCGAGTTCATCATCTGCAGCGATGTGAACATCGCGCACCAGGCCATCGACCTCAAGAACTGGAAGAGCAACCAGAAAAACAGCGGTTTCCTGCCCGAGGAGCGCGCCTGGATGACGCGCCTGCTGGGCGAGGGCGGCTTGGTGGACGTGTACCGGCGCCTGCACCCCGACACCACCGACACCTGCTACACGTGGTGGAGCAACCGCGGCCAGGCCTACGCCAAGAACGTGGGCTGGCGGTTGGACTACCACCTCGCCACCGCAGGCCTGGCGGCGCAGGCGCAGTCGGCGCGCATCTACAAGGAGCAGAAGTTCAGCGACCACGCGCCGCTGACGGTGCAGTACGGCTTCACGCTTTAGGCGTGGCGGCGGTGGCCGTGCCGCACAGGTGCTCCTGCGCGTAGGCCAGGAACTGGTGCGGGTGCAGTGGCTTGGCGAACCAGTAGCCCTGCCCGATGGCGCAGCCGTGTTCGCGCAGCCACTGTGCGGTGCCGGCGTCTTCCACGCCCTCGGCCACCACCTCGATGCCGAGCTTGTGGGCCAGCTCCAGGGTGGAGGCGACGATGGCCTGGTCGCCCCGGTTCGACAGCAGCGCGCGCACGAAGGACTGGTCGATCTTGAGCTCGTCGATGGGCAGGCTCTTGAGGTAGGACAGCGAGGAGTAGCCGGTGCCGTAGTCGTCGATGGACAGGCCAAAGCCGAGCGCGCGCAGCCGTGACACCACCTCCAGGCTGCGCTCGGGGGCGCGCATGAAGCAGCTTTCGGTGATTTCGAGGTGGACGCAATGGGCGCCGAGCTGGTGGGTTTGCAGGCCCTGCTGCAGTACGGGCAGCAGTTCGGGGTCGAGCAGGTTCAGCGCCGAGAGGTTGATGGAGACTTGCAGATCCCAGCCCCGGGCGTGCCAGCGCGCGCACTGGTGCAGGCTTTGCTGGATGACCTCGTGGGTGAGCAGCCGGATCAGGCCGGACTCTTCCGCCACGGGTATGAACACCGCGGGCGGCACGCTGCTGCCATCGGGCAGCACCCAGCGTGCCAGCGCCTCGGCGCCGTGCAGCCGCCCGTTCTGCAGCCGCACCTGGGGCTGGAAATGCACCTGCACCTGGCGCTGGGCCAGGGCCTGGCGCAGCTTGCCAAACAGCAGGTGGTGCTGCACGAACACGGCCTCCTGCTGGGCGTCGTACAGGGACCAGAACTGGTCGGTCTTGTCCGCCTGCAGCATGGCCTGTTCGGCCATGCGCAGCAGGGCTTCGCCGCGCTCGTGGTGGCGTGGGAACAGCGCCAGGCCCTGGGTGAAGTCCACGTACAGCGAGTAGCCCTGAATGTCGACCGACAGCGGCTGGGTGGACACGTAGTCGCCCAGGGCGGCGGCGCCATCGGCGCCGAGTCCGACCGGAAAGAACATGGCGAATTCGTCGCGGCGCATGCGTGCCAGGGTGCCGCGCCCGGCGCACAGGGCGCTCCAGTGCGCGGCCGCGGCGCGCACCAGGGCGTCGGCGCCTTCGGGGCCGATGACGTTGCCCAGTTCGAACAGGCGCTCCACGCGCACGATGCCCACCAGTACCCCCTGGCCTTGCTGGCGCGCGTGGCCCAGGGCCTCGCCCAGCAGGTCCAGGAAACGCACGCGGTTGGGCAGCCCGGTCAGGGTGTCGTGGGTGGCCTGGTATTGCAGCTGTGCCAGCAGGGTCTTGGTGGCGGCGGTCTCTTGGTCCACGCGCTGTTGCAACTGTTCCTCAAAGCGTGTGCGCAGCTGGTTGAAGGCGGCCGCCACCAGGGTGTAGAAGCCCAGCGCCAGCACGAGCTGGCTGGCCACCGTGGGGGAGTGGCGGTAGCGCCCGTCGAGCCAGCCCTGCACGCCGCCAAAGTAGGCCGCCACCGCAGCCAGAAACAGCAGGCTGTAGCGCCAGCCCAGGCGCTGGCCCTTGAGAAAGAAGGCCAGGAAGGGCACGGTGTAGATCCACATCAGGCCGGTGCCCTCGACGCCGCCGTAGTAGACCAGCGCCCCCATGAAGAGCGCCGCCGTGGCCCACACCAGGCCTTCGGCGTAGCCGATGCGCCGCGCATCGCGGCTGAGCCAGGCCGCCGGGCCCAGCAGGCCCAGCACGCCGCCCAGCTCGGCCAGGCCCAGGGCGTGCATGCCGGGCGTGTACAGGTTGAACAGCGCAAACAGCGGCCCGACCACCAGCCCGATGCCGATGGCGGTCTGCAGGTGGTGCACGCGCTGCGTCGGATCGACCGGGTCCTTGAGCCCCAGGCCCAGCAGATGAACGAGGGCGGCACGCAGCCGCTGCGGCCGCGTGGGCATCAGGGCTGCCGGGGCTGCTTGAGCCCGGCGCGGGCCTGGCTGTGGGGGTCTTCCCAGACGTGTTCGAGCGTGCCGGCTTCGAACAGGCTGTAGTAGTCGTCGGGGGTGACGGTGTTGCGTTCCAGCACGGCCAGGCGCGGGCTCAGGCGGCCCAGCGGGTAGAGCGCGTGCGCCTGCGGCGCCAGCTGCAGCGCTTCGCGGATGTGGCGGTAGCTGTAGTACACCAGTTGTGAGCAACTGAAACGGTGGAAGTGGCTGATGTCGCTGCTGTCGAAGTCGTAGCCGGTGCCGATCTTCTGCAGCGCCGCCTGGCGCGCCTGGGCGATGGCCTGGGCCTTGTCGAAGCGCCCGGGCTGCTCTTTCACGCGCAGCACCACCAGGTAGTCGCAGCGGCAGAAGGTCAGGATGTCTTCGGTGTGCACGCCCTTGGCCATGGAGTGGACCACCATCTGCGGCCCGGGCTCGAAGTAGCCGGTGTCATGGCGAAACTTTTCCGGGACGTGCACGCGGTCCTGCTCCCCCAGCTCGCCCACGTACAGCGCGGCGTGGGTGTACCAGCCCGGGCGGTAGCCCTGGCTCCAGCAGCGCGAGGACAGGCGGATGAAGGCGCCGTCCACGTAGCCGCGGTAGCCGCGCAGCAGGATGTCGCCGGGCTCCAGTTTGGACAGTACGGTGCGCAGGTCGCGCCCGCCGATCAGGTAGCCGCCCGGGTTTTCCACCAGGTACAGGCTGGGCAGGCTGGCGTGCACCATGTCCGAGGGACGCAGGTTGGCGAACCACTTGAGCGAACCGAACCAGGACATGAAGCCGCTTTGCCAGGGGTTGGGGTCGCCCGCCGAGCGCCGTGCGTACACCAGCACCACCAGCCCCAGGGCAAAGCCGGCCAGGCCCCACCAGGCGCTGCCCGGTGCGCCACGCCACAACCACCACAGGCCCAGCGGAAAAGCCAGGCACCACAGCGCGTAGCTCCAATACAGGGTGCGGAAAACTGCGAGGAAAATAGGCCACAGGAGTTTCATGATGGAGCGCGCCGTGCAGCAGGGGTTGGATCGCGCTTTATACAAGAATCGTTTTACGCCGTCGCCCCTCGGGGCCAGAATTGTCTATCCGACAGGTCAAACGGGTGCAGCACACCTTGGGTGAGCGCACGCACGAGCCCAGCCTGGCGCAGTTGACCGGGTTGGTGGTCAAGAGGAAGGTTTGAGGGTGGGAGCGGTGCGGGGCGGCTGGGGGGCTGCCGCCCTTCTGCCCGCATGGTAGGCTTTGCGCATGAGCCACCACGACAACGCCTACAAGAACGTGTTCTCGCACCCCAAAGCGGTGCACGACTTGCTGCGTGGGTTTGTGCACGAAGACTGGGTTGGGCTACTGGACTTTGACACCCTGGAGAAGGT
>JBQTHH010000083.1:0-65855 GCA_052390055.1 Rhodoferax sp. | reverse complement strand
AGGCCCAAGCGGTGGTGTTGCCGCTGGACTACGGTATGAGCCTGACCGATACAGCAAAGGCTATTGGCGTCTCTGTCGGATGGACCTGCCAGCTTCGAAGGCGCTTCATGCTTGGACAAATCGCAGGTGCTACTGATGCCCCCAAGCCCGGCGGGCGCAACCGGCAGAACATGAGCGTCGAGGAAGAGCGGGAGTTTCTGGCCCCATTCTTGGAGTCCGCCGCAGCAGGCGGCATCTTGGTGGTGGGTGAGATCAAGGCTGCACTGGACAAGCGTTTGGGGCGCACGGTGGCACTGGCTTCGGCCTACAACCTGCTGCACCGCCACAACTGGAGAAAACTGGCACCGGATAAGCGCCACCCGCAAAGCGACCCGCTGGCTCAGGAGGAGTGGAAAAAAAACTCCCCCAAACGCTCACCAAAATCCGCCAAGAGTGGGCCCAAGGCAAAGAAATCAAATTGATGTTTCAGGACGAGGCGCGCTTTGGGCGCATCTCGGACGTGCGTCGCTGTTGGGCGCCCAAACCAATGCGCCCCTTGTGCCAGGCAATGCTGACGCACGAATACACCTATGTCTTTGGCGCCGTCGATGTGTGCACCGGCGAACTCGACAGCCTGGTGCTGCCCCACGTCAACACGCAGTGCATGCAATTGTTTCTCAACGAAGTTGCGCGCCGCCACCCTGGCGAAAAGATCGTCATGGTCATTGACGGCGCTGGCTGGCACCGCAGCGACAAGCTCAGGGCCCCCGACAACATCTACTTGCTCAAGCTACCGCCCTACGCGCCGGAACTCAATCCGATAGAGCACGTCTGGGACGAACTGCGCGAAAAATACTTCCACAACCGCGTCTTCCAAAGCCTGGATGCCTTGGAAGCCCATCTTGTTGACGCGCTCAGCTCGTCGGAACAAGACCCCGCAACGATCGCCTCTATCGTATCCTGGTCATGGATCGTGGGGAGTCTATTGATTTCATTTATGAATTAGAAATGGAATGAATACCTCAAAACCAAACGTCAGGCGTTGCCGCTTTCGATACCCCAACGCGCCAGGGCCTGGTCGTCACTCACCCGCGCATCGACCCAGCGCGCGCCCTCGGGCGTGGTTTCCTTCTTCCAGAACGGCGCCTGGGTCTTGAGGTAGTCCATCAGGAACTCGCAGGCCTGAAAGCTCTGGCCCCGGTGCGCACTGCTCACCGCCACCAGCACGATCTGGTCCAGGGGCTGCAACACGCCCACGCGGTGGATCACGCGCGCGCCCAAAATGTCAAAGCGCGCAAAGGCCTCTTGCACCATGGCTTCGATGGCGGCTTCGGTCATGCCCGGGTAGTGCTCCAGCTCCATCTGCGCGATGGCGCCGCTCTCGCCCGGGGTGCGGTCGCGCACGGTGCCGACAAAGCAGCACACCGCGCCCACGCCGCCGTGCTTGGCGCGCAAGGCGGCCATTTCCTGGCTGGCATCGAAATCGGCGGTCTGCACCGTGACCGCGCTGGGAGGGGATAGAGACATACCGCCATTGTGGCACCGCCACAACGCCCTTTGGCCGCGCTGGCACGCCACCCGCGCTGGGCGCCCCGGGCAGCGCTTACACTGGTGCGATGCTGCACGCCCCCCTGTCCTCCTGCACCGTCCGCTCTTGCGGCGTGCACGCTGGCATGGCCGCGGCATTCAGCAAAAAACCCAGGCTCATCTGACCGGAGCCCGTGGTTCCGTCCCCAGATGAGCGACGGAACCCCCAAGACACGCCCCGGTCCCCTTGTCTGCAGTGCCTTTGGCTCCACCGCCCGCCTGGAACGGTTCGTTTCCCCGGTCGTGTTTTACGCAACAAAGGACTTCTCCCATGCAGCAAACCCCGTTCTCGGGCCTCTGGATACCGCTCATCACCCCCTTCCATCCCGATGGCCGCATCGACCACGCCAGCCTCCAGCGGCTGGTGCAGCACTACACCCAGGCGGGTGTGGACGGGCTGGTGGTGTGCGGCAGCACCGGCGAAGCTGCCTCGCTCGACCACACCGAGCAGCAGGCGGTGCTGGACACGGTGCTGCAGGCGCGTGGCACGCTGCCGGTGCTGATGGGCGCCGGGGGCTACCACCTGCCGCACACCCAGGCCTGGGTGCGCGAACTCTCCAGCCAGCCGATTGCGGGCCTGCTGGTGGCCGCGCCGCCCTACATCCGCCCAGCGCAGGACGGGCTGCGCACCTGGTTCGAGACCCTGGCTGACAGCGCCCACTGCCCGCTGGTGCTGTACGACATCCCCTACCGCACCGGCTCTACCCTGGCGCTGGATACGCTGCTGGCCCTGGCCGCCCACCCCCGTATCCGCGCCATCAAGGACTGCGGCGGCGATGGGACCAAGACCCGCGCCCTGATCGCCGATGGGCGCCTGGCCGTGCTGGCGGGGGAAGATGCGCAGATTCTGGGCACCGTGGCCCTGGGCGGCGTGGGCGCCATCGCCGCCAGTGCCCACCTGTGCACCGCACAACTTCTGGAGGTGCTGCGCTGCCTGAGCGCACAGGAGCTGGAGCGTGCCCGCCGCCTGTGGCACCCGCTGGCGGCCATGGCCGAGGCCGTGTTCGCCCACCCCAACCCGGCCCTCATCAAGGCCGCGCTGGCCCAGCAGGGCCTGATCGCCAGCCCCACCCTGCGCGCGCCCATGACGGCGGCCAGCGCGGCGGCAGTGGCACGGCTGGATGAGGCGCTGCGGCGGGTGCAAAGCGCTTGAGCGCCCCGCCCTCAGCCCCCCGTGACAGGTGGGAAAAAGGCCACTTCGCAGCCTTCGCTCAAGGCGGCGGATTCGTCGGACAGGGTCTGGTTGAGCGCCATGCGCACGTGGCGCGCACGGCCCAGGGCCTGGGCGCCCGCGTCGTTGCGGGCGATGAGCGCATCGCGCAGCGCGCCCAGGGTGGCGGCGTCGGTGTCCAGCACCTCGCTGCTGCCCAGGGCTTCGCGGATGGAGGCGAAATACTTGACGTGGACTTTCATGCCCAGAGTTCCTCGAAGGGGATGTACTGCACCGTGTCACCCACGGCGATGGGGATGGAAGGCGGGTTCAGCACCAGCCCGTCGCCCCAGACCGCCGAGGTGAGCACGCCCGAGCTTTGGTTGGCGAACAGCTCCACGCCACCGCTGGCGTTGCGCCGCACACGCAGATATTCCTGGCGTTTATCGGGTCTGGCCCACGTAAAATCTGCCCGCAGCGCTATTGTTTTAGGAGCAACATGGTGCAGGCCCTGCAGCCGCAGCAAAAACGGGCGCACCAGCAGCAAGAAGGTGACGAAGCTCGACACCGGGTTGCCCGGCAAGCCCATGAAGTGGGTGCTGCCCACCAGGCCGTAGGCAAAGGGCTTGCCGGGCTTGATGGCGATGCTCCACAAATCCAGGCTGCCCAGTTGCTGCACGGCGGGTTTGACGTGGTCTTCTTCGCCCACCGACACGCCGCCGCTGGTCAGGATCAGGTCGTGGCCGCTGGCCGCGTCGCGCAGCGCGGCCACGGTGGCCTCGCGCTGGTCGGGCACGATGCCGCAGTCCGTCACCACGCAGCCCAGGCGGCGCAGCAGGGCCGCCAGGAAGAAACGGTTGGAGTTGTAGATGGCGCCGGGGCGCATGTCCTGCGGCGCCACGTCACCGGGCATCACCAATTCGTCGCCGGTGGAAAACAGGGCCACGCGCGGTCGGCGTGCCACCTCCAGCGTGGCGCGGCCCAGGCTGGCGGCCAGCCCCAGGCTCGCCGGGGTGAGGCGCTGGCCCTTTTGCAGCACCACGGCGCCCTGGGCCACGTCTTCGCCACTGCGGCGGATGTTCTGGCCCACGCGCGGCAGCACATTGATGCGCACCCCGCCTTCGCAGGCGTTGACCACGGTGCAGTCCTCCTGCATCACCACGGCATCCGCCCCCGGGGGCACCGGGGCACCGGTGAAAATGCGCGCCGCAGTGAGCGGCTGCAGCGGTTTGCCCACTTCGCCAGCGGCAATGCGCTGCACCACGGGCAGCACGGTGTCGGTGTCCGGCACATCGGCACAGCGCAAGGCGTAGCCGTCCATGGCGCTGTTGTCGCACGGCGGAACCTGCAGGGGGCTGACCACGTCCTGCGCCAGCACGCGGCCATCGGCCTCCAGGGTGGGCACCTGCTCTGGCGGCAGACCGTCTTCGGCGGCGGTCAGCAGGGACTCCAGCGCCTGGGCCAGGGGCATCAGCGCGGCGCGCTTGGGCGCCAAGGGGTTGGGCGCCGAAGGGCCGGATGCAAGGAGTTGCTCGTCGGCCATGTCAGGCTCCGCACTCCTGCGCAATCAGGGCCTTGATCGCCTGCGCGTCGGCAGGCATGACCCGCACCCGCTTCGGTAACTCTTCGATGCCCACAAACTGCCCCGGGCGCTCGGGCTCATGCCCCAGGGCCTCGACGATGGTGGCGGCAAACTTGATCGGCAGCGCCGTTTCCAGCACCACCATGGGCACGGCGCTGTCGCGCTGCTGCAGCGCCACCTTCAGGGCGTCGGCGGTGTGGGTGTCGATCACGGTGCCAAAACGCGCGTCGGTGGCGCGGATGGTCTGCAGCCGGTCGGCGTGCGTGCTCTTGCCGCTGGTAAAACCAAAACGGCTGGCGGCCTGGGAAAAGGCCGGGTCCATGCTGAGGTCAAAGCGCCCGTCCTGCGCCAGGCCGGGGCCAAACATGGCGCGCAGGCGCGGGGCGTTGCGACCCAGCAGGTCGAACACGAAGCGCTCAAAGTTGCTGGCCTTGGAAATGTCCATGGACGGGCTGGAGGTCTCGAAGGTGTCGGCACTGCCACGCACCCGGTACAGGCCAGTGCGGAAGAACTCGTCGAGCACGTCGTTCTCGTTCGTGGCCACCACCAGGCGATCAATGGGCAGGCCCATCATGCGCGCGACATGGCCCGCGCAGACGTTGCCGAAATTGCCGCTGGGCACGGTGAAGGAGACTTTTTGGGTGTTGTCGGGAGTTGCCTGGAAGTAACCGGCAAAGTAGTACACCACCTGCGCCAGCAAGCGCGCCCAGTTGATGGAGTTGACGGTGCCGATCTTGTAGCGGCGCTTGAACTCCAGGTCGTTGCTCACCGCCTTGACGATGTCCTGGCAGTCGTCGAACACGCCCTCGACGGCGATGTTGTGGATGTTGGGGTCCATCAGGCTGAACATCTGCGCCTGCTGGAAGGGGCTCATGCGCCCGTTCGGGCTGGTCATGAAGACGCGCACGCCCTTTTTGCCGCGCATGGCGTATTCCGCCGCACTGCCGGTGTCGCCGCTGGTGGCACCCAGAATGTTGAGCGTTTCGCCCCGGCGCGCCAGCTCGTATTCGAACAGGTTGCCCAGCAACTGCATGGCCATGTCCTTGAAGGCCAGCGTCGGGCCATTGGACAGGGCTTCGATGAACACCGGCGCGCCTTCCAGCGGCTGCGCCCCCGCCACGGCCTGCAGGCGGCGCAGCGGCACGATGGCCTCGGTGCCAAACACCCCTTGGGTGTAGGTCTTGCGGCACAGCGCACGCAAGTCCTCGGCCGGGATGTCGTCGATGTAGAGCGACAGGATCTCAAAGGCCAGATCGGCATAGCCCTGGGTCTCGAACACGGTGCGCAGCCGCGCCAGGGCGGCGGCGTCGAGCTGCGGGTAGTGTTCGGGCAGATACAGCCCGCCATCGGGCGCCAGGCCCTCAAGCAGGATGTCGGAAAAACGCTTGCGATCCGGGTGGCCGCGGGTGGAGAGGTAGAGCATGGGTGCCTTCAAGTCAGGAAAGGGGCCACGGGTTCAGGAGTTTGACACCCGTATCTTCAAAATGTTTCACGTTGCGCGTCACCAGCGTCAACTGGTGCACGGCGGCGGTGGCCGCGATCAGCAAATCCAGGTCCTCCTGCGGGCGGCCAATGGCCTCCACCGACGCCTTGAGCCGACCATAAGTGCGCCAGACGGCCTCGTCGGTGGCGACGGTCCGCGCCACAAACTGGGTGCACAGGCCATCAAACCACTGCTGCAGTGTGTTGCGCCCGCGCCCCACCGCCAGCCGCTCGATGCCATACTGGATTTCACCCAGGGTCACGGCAGACAGCAGGGCTTCGTCCCCATGGGCCTCCAGCCACTCCACCACCGCAGGCTCCGGCGCCTTGCGTGTCAGTTCCGATACGACACAGGTGTCCAACAGCCACGCCATCGCTCAGTCACCCAAGAGCACGGGCGCTTTGCGGCTGCGGCGCACGGATTCGGGCAAGGCCTCCCCGCGGGGGGCGCTCAGCAAATAGGCTGCAAAGCCGTCATCCGCCGATGTCGGCCCTGACGGCACGCGCCCCGCCACCAACGCCACCACCTTGGCCACGGCCCGGCCATGCCGCGTGATGGTCTGCGGCCCTTCGGTCTGGGCGCGTTCAATCATCTCGCTGAAACGGTTCTTCGCTTCCTGCACCTGCCAAGTCGTGTCCATGACGTGCTCCAAACACCGGAATTTGGACAGAATTATAGACAGAACTCAAAAATTCGGCCCGCTACACGGGGTGCTTCAGGCCAACTCTTCCTTGCGAATCCGCACAATCGGCGCCAGCACCGTGGGCAGCGCCTGCATTTCGGCCAGCGCCGCGTTCATCTTGGCTTCCTGGCAGTCGTGGGTGAGGATGATGAGGTCGGTCTGGGTGCAGCCCTCGCCGCCGATCTCGTCGGCTTCGCGCTGCAGCACGGCGTCGATGCTGATGCCGCTCTCGGCCAGCAAGCCCGTGACCTTGGCCAGCACACCGGCCTGATCCGCCACACGCAGGCGCAGGTAGTAGCTGGTGACCACTTCGCCCATGGGCAGCACTGGCGTGTCGCTCATGGCGGCGGGCTGGAAGGCCAGATGGGGCACATGGTGCGCCGCATCGGCCCCTTGCAGGCGCGAAATATCCACCAGGTCGGCGACCACAGCGCTGGCGGTGGGCTCGGAGCCCGCGCCCTTGCCGTAGTACAGCGTGGTGCCCACCGCGTCGCCCTGGGCCACCACGGCATTCATGGCGCCTTCCACATTGGCGATCAGGCGCTTGGCCGGGATCAGGGTGGGGTGCACACGCAGCTCGATGCCACCTTCGGCGCGCTTGGTGATGCCCAGGAGCTTGATGCGGTAGCCCAGTTGCTCGGCGTACTTGATGTCGGCCGCGCCCAGCTTGGTGATGCCTTCGACATAGGCCTTGTCAAACTGCACCGGAATGCCAAAGGCAATGGCGCTCATGAGCGTGACCTTGTGCGCCGCATCCACCCCCTCGATGTCAAAGGTGGGGTCGGCTTCGGCGTAGCCCAGGCGCTGCGCCTCCTTGAGCACCACGCCAAAGTCCAGCCCCTTGTCGCGCATTTCCGACAGGATGAAGTTGGTGGTGCCGTTGATGATGCCCGCGATCCACTGGATGCGGTTGGCGGTCAAGCCTTCGCGCAGCGCCTTGATGATGGGAATGCCCCCGGCCACGGCGGCCTCAAAGGCCACCATCACGCCTTTTTCAGCGGCAGCGGCAAAAATCTCAGTGCCGTGTACGGCCAGCAGGGCCTTGTTGGCCGTGACCACGTGCTTGCCAGCGGCAATGGCTTCCAGCACCAGCGCCTTGGCGATGCCATAGCCGCCGATCAGCTCCACCACGACGTCGATGTCCGGGTTGGCGATCACCGCGCGCGCGTCGGCCACCACCGGCACGCCATCACCCACGATGGTACGGGCACGGGCCACGTCCAGGTCGGCCACCATGGCCACCTCGATGCCTACACCCGCGCGGCGTTGGATCTCCTGCTGGTTGCGCCGGAGCACGGAAAACACCCCGCTGCCCACCGTACCGATGCCCAACAAACCAACTTTGATCGTTTCCATGCCTGTCCTTCTCTGCTTTACCAATAAAAACACCCACTAGCCCGCGTGGAATATGGTTCTATAGCTACAAAATACGTAGCAATCAGCGCCCATGCTGCCTGCGGTACTGCTCCAGGAACGCCGCCAGCCGCCCGATCGCCTCGCGCAGGTCGTCCTCATGCGGCAAAAACACGATGCGGAAATGGTGCTGGTCGTTGTAATTGAAGCCCGAGCCCTGCACCAGCATCACGCGCGTGGCGCGCAGCACCTCCATGAAGAACTGGCGGTCGTCCTCGATCGGGTACATCTGCGGGTCCAGGCGCGGAAACATGTAGAGCGCGGCCTGCGGCTTGACGCAGGTCACCCCGGGGATGGCGGTGATGAGTTCGTAGGCCAGGTCACGCTGACGGCGCAGGCGCCCGCCCTCCTTCACCAGGTCCTGGATACTCTGGTAGCCACCCAGAGCAGTCTGCACCGCGTACTGCCCTGGCACATTGGAGCCCAGCTTGAGGTTGGCCAGCATGTTCAGGCCTTCGATGAAATCCTTGGCGTGCGCCTTGGGGCCCGACAACACCATCCACCCCGCGCGGTAGCCGCAGGACCGGTAGGCCTTGGACAGCGAGTTGAAGGTCAGCATGAGCACGTCGGTGGACAGGCTGGCCAGGGCGGTATGCCGCACGCTCTCATACAACACCTTGTCATACACCTCGTCGGCCAGGATCACCAGTTGGTGCTCGCGCGCGATCTGGACGATGCCGCGCAACAGTTCGTCGCTGTACAGCGCCCCGGTGGGGTTGTTGGGGTTGATGACCACGATGCCCCGGGTGCGCGGCGTGATCTTGGCGCGGATATCGGCCAGATTCGGCATCCAGCCGTTGTCTTCGTCGCAGTGGTAATGCACCGGCGCGCCGCCCGACAAGCTCGTGGCGGCCGTCCACAGCGGGTAGTCGGGCGAGGGCACCAGCAACTCGTCGCCGTTGTCCAGCAGCGCGTTGGCCGCCATCACAATCAGCTCGCTGGCGCCGTTGCCCAGGTAGATATCTTCCAGCGTGACCCCCGCCACCCCCTGGCTCTGGGTGTAGTGCATCACCGCCTTGCGCGCCGCAAAAATGCCCTTGCTGTCGCTGTAGCCTGCCGAGTTGGGCAGGTTGCGGATCATGTCCTGCTGGATCTCCTCCGGCGCATCAAAACCGAAGGGCGCCAGGTTGCCGATATTGAGCTTGATGATCTTCTGGCCCTCGTCCTCCATCTGCTTGGCCGCCTCGACGATGGGACCACGCACGTCGTACAACACATTGGCCAGCTTGGCGGATTTGAGGATCGGTTTCAAGGTCACTCCCAAACGGAAGGGTTACGCGGGGAAACCTATAATTTGACCACAGAACCGTGCACATGGCCGTTACCAACACGCTGGGCACGCCCCGCCTCCCCCTCGCGCCCCGCCCCCCGCACCATGAAACTCCTGCCCGACGCTGCCTCAGGCTACTCCATCCAAAGCCATGGCGATGGTTGGGTACGCGTGCAGGGCCAGCGGTTTGCCCATTCGCTGCTCATCAGCTCCGAGCACGGGGTGCACGATTGGGAGCCCGCCAGCTTCGACCAATTGCGCGCCGCCCACTTCGAGCCGCTGCTGCCCTGGCGCCCCGAGGTGCTGCTGCTGGGCAGCGGCCAGCGGCTGCGCTTCGCCCCGGCGTCCATGCTGGCCAGCCTGTACCAGGCCGGCATCGGCGTGGAGACCATGGATACCGCTGCCGCGTGCCGCACCTTCAACTTCCTGGTGGCGGAGGGACGCCGGGTGGTCGCCGCACTGCTGGTCGAACCGGGCAAACCCTCATAGCCCCAACTCCGGCGCAGCCGGATTTTCCGGGTAAAATGACGGGTTGCAGTCAGGGCACGGCTGCTGCTGTCACCAGCGCCTCCCGATCCGACGACTGTCACTCCAGCACGCGTACAGAAAACCTTATGGCGATCGTCCTCAACAAACCCCTCCCCGAATTCGAAGCCAACGCCACCGGCGGCGTCAAGGTCACCCACAACAACCATATCGGGCGAGCGATGGTGTTGTACTTCTACCCCAAGGACAACACCCCGGGGTGCACCACCGAGGCCATGCAGTTCCGCGACAAATACTCCGACTTCATCAAAGCCGGGGCTGAAGTCTATGGCGTCTCGCGCGACAACATGAAATCCCATGACGAGTTCAAGGCCAAGTTGGAACTCCCCTTCCAGCTCATCGCCGACACCGAAGAGAAGATGTGCCACATGTTCGGCGTGGTCAAGAACAAGATCATGTACGGCAAAAAGGTCAAGGGCATCGAGCGCAGCACCTTCCTGATCGGCCCCGACGGCCTGGTCAAGGAAGAATGGCGCGGCCTGAAAGTTCCCGGCCATGTGGACGAAGTCCTGACCGCCGTGAAAAAGCTCAAGAAGGCCGCCTGAGCCCGGCCTGATCGCGCTACTGCGGGCCATGCGCCCGTCGCCGCAGTCATGCATAATGGCCCGCATGCCCCGTGCGTTTCTTGCGGCCCAGACACTGACAAAGCCACCCGCTTGCGTGGGTGGCTTTTTTGTTGCCTGGCGTGTCATCAACCCTTGATCCCGATCAATGCCCCTACCGAGTGCCCCCACCAAACGCGCCGACCGCCTCGACGCCAAAGCCTTTGCCACCCCGCTGCGCGCCCGCCCAGCGAAAAAAGCCAGCTCCGGCACCCCGGCACCCGTAGACAACGCCCCCCTGGCCCCTGCGCCCGCCCCCGTCGCAGCCCCGGCCAGCAGCCCAACCCAGCCGCCCCGCTCCCGCCGCCGTGCCAATGCCCCGGCCCCGGTGGCCGCCCTGCTGGCCCCGGCAGCCAACGCCCCGGCCAAGGCAGCCCCGGCTCCTGCCGCCAAGACAGCCGCCCCAGCCCGCAGGCGTTCCCGCGCCGCCGCCGAGCCGGTGCCCACCGCGCAGCGCAAGCTCTTCGTGCTCGACACCAACGTGCTGCTGCACGACCCCATGAGCCTGTTCCGTTTCGAGGAACACGACATCTTCCTGCCCATGATCGTGCTGGAGGAGCTCGACAGCCACAAGAAAGGCATGACCGAGGTGGCGCGCAACGCGCGCCAGACCAGCCGCACCCTCGACGCCCTGGCCGCGCGCCACGACGCCGACATGGCCCTCGGGTTTGAACTCTCCAGCACCGGCAACACCCAGGCACGCGGGCGCCTGCTGTTCCAGACCCAACCGCTGGACTACAGCCTGCCCACCAGCCTGCCCCAGGGCAAGGCCGACAACCAGATCCTCGGCGTGGTGGCCGCGCTGCGCACCGCGCATGCCCCCCGCGAAGTGGTGCTGGTGTCCAAAGACATCAACATGCGGGTCAAGGCCCGCGCCCTGGGCCTGGCCACCGACGACTACCAGAACGACAAGACCCTGGAAGACGGCGACCTGCTGTACAGCGGCGCCCTGTCCCTGCCCACCGACTTCTGGTCCACCCACGGCCATGCCGTGGAGAGCTGGCAGCAAGGCCCCCACACCTTCTACAAGGTCAGCGGCCCCGTGGTGCCCTCCATGCAGGTCAACCAGTTCGTCTACTTCGAGGCCCCGGGCGAACCCAGCCTGTACGCCCGTGTGACCGAACTGCGCGGCGACACCGCCGTGCTGCGCACACTCAAGGACTACAACCACCTCAAGAACGCCGTCTGGGGGGTCACCACCCGCAACCGCGAGCAGAACTTCGCCATGAACCTGCTCATGGACCCGGAGGTGGACTTTGTCACCCTCACCGGCACCGCAGGCACCGGCAAGACCCTGATGGCCCTGGCTGCAGGCCTGACCCAGGTGCTGGACGAACGCCGCTACACCGAAATCATCGTCACCCGCGCCACCGTCAGCGTGGGCGAGGACATCGGCTTCCTGCCCGGCACCGAGGAAGAAAAGATGGGCCCCTGGATGGGCGCCCTGGATGACAACCTCGAAGTCCTGGGCAAGAGCGACAACGGCGCAGGCGAATGGGGCCGCGCCGCCACCAACGAGCTCATCCGCAGCCGCATCAAGATCAAGAGCATGAACTTCATGCGCGGGCGCACCTTCCTGAACAAATACCTCGTCATCGACGAGGCCCAGAACCTGACCCCGAAGCAGATGAAGACCCTCATCACCCGCGCGGGCCCCGGCACCAAGATCGTCTGCATGGGCAACCTGGCCCAGATCGACACCCCCTACCTCACCGAGGGTTCGTCCGGCCTGACCTACGCCGTCGACCGCTTCAAGGGCTGGCCGCACGGCGGGCACATCACCCTGGCGCGCGGCGAGCGCTCGCGCCTGGCCGACTACGCCAGCGACGTGCTCTGAGAGCCGCACCCGGCACACCCCGCCATGGTCGATGGTGTCGCCCGACCGGATGCCGTTCTTGCGGTCTGGCGCCACACCGTGGAACCCTGTGCGGGTGACCGTGCCGCCACTGCCTGGGTTCCCCCCGATGGCTGCCAGGACCTGATCGGCATCGCCTTGCCCGGTGCAGCCGTGCAATGGCATGTCTTCGCCCTCGCACCCCAGGCCACGGACATTCCCCTGGTCCCCGGCACCCGCCTGTGGGGCTACCGCTTATGCCCGGGCACCCAGGTGAACATACCTGCCCTGCTCGACGCCATGGCGTGTGTGGAAGGCGAAGACGAACACCGTGCCCTGCAATGGATTGGCCAAACCTGCCACCACAGCAACCCGGTGCAGCAATCGCTCGAAGCACTGGCCCAGGCGCCCAGCGTGGCAGATGCCGCCCGCGGCCTGGGGGTGAGCGAGCGCACCCTGCAGCGCCTGGTGCGCACCCACACCGGCCAAAGCCCTGCGTTCTGGAAAGGCCTGGCGCGCCTGCGCCAGAGCGCGCACAGCCTGGCCCAAGCCCAGCTCTCTTTGTCCGATGTGGCCGCCCTGCACGGCTATTGCGACCAGGCCCACATGAACCTGGCGTTTCGCCACTGGCTGGGCTGCAGTCCAGGGCAATTGCGCCGCAGCCCCGAGCGCCTGGCCTTGCTACAGACAAGCGGCTACGCCTGATCCCATCTCCAAATCATTCGTATCCAGGCGCGACGCCGCATACAGTACAGACGTACTGGCCAGGGCGAAGCCACAACGACACGGGTGGGTTATGAGCGCCGCAATCCCAGCCAGCGCCTCACCCCATCGGGGTACACAACTCCACCCAGAAACCGTTGGGGTCCGCCACATAGGCCACGGTCTGGCCCCAGGGCATGTCCTGGGGTTCCTGCAGCCCCGTGGCACCCTGTGCCAGGGCGCGGGCGTAGGCGGCGGGCACATCGTCCGTCACCAGGGCAATTTCCGAACAAGGGCGTTTCACGTCCGGCGCCGACACTTCCTTGCCCATTTGCGCCAGCAGGCTGCGCGAGCAAAAAGACAGGGCTGTGCTGCCGGTGTCCAACTCGCCCCAATCGCCGCTGTCATGCACAAAGCGCGTCGCCAGGCCAAAGGCCTCGCCATAGAAGCGCAGCGCGGCGCGCACATCCGGCACGTACAAGATCGTGTATCCCAATCGCATGGTGTCTCCTGGTGGAACAAAACCCGCAGCGTAGCCGGACCGTCCCGCTCCGTCTTGGAAAAATCCGACAGGGCCCAGCCCCAAGGCCATGAAGAAGCCGAATCAGTACTCGTCGTTGCCGGTCGCCAGGCTCTCGAACTTGGTAAGCTTGTTCAGGAAGGCGAGCTTGACCGTGCCGGTCGGGCCGTTACGCTGCTTGGCGATGATGATCTCGGCCACCCCGGGCTCCTTACAGGCCTCCTTGGTGTAGTACTCGTCGCGGTAGATGAACATGATGATGTCCGCGTCCTGCTCGATGGCGCCCGACTCGCGCAGGTCGCTCATCATGGGGCGCTTGTCCGGGCGCTGCTCCACGCTGCGGTTGAGCTGCGAGAGCGCAATCACCGGGCATTGCAGCTCGCGCGCCAGCATCTTCAGCCCCCGCGAGATTTCGCCCAGCTCGGTGGCGCGGTTCTCGCCGTCGCCGCCGGAACCGCTCATGAGTTGCAGGTAGTCCACCACGATCAGGCCCAGCTTGCCGCACTGGCGCGCCAGGCGCCGCGCGCTGGCGCGCAGCTCGCTGGAGGTCAGGCCTGCGGTCTCGTCGATGTGCATGGACACGGTGCGCAGCCGCTCGATGGCGTCTGTCAGGCGCGGCCATTCCTCATCGCTGAGCTTGCCCGTGCGCAGGTGGCCCTGGTCGATGCGGCCAATCGAGCCCACGATACGCACCGCCAACTGCGAGGCCCCCATTTCCATCGAGAACACCGCCACCGGCAAGCCTTCGTTGAGTGCCACGTGTTCGGCAATATTGATCGCAAAAGCCGTCTTTCCCATGGAGGGGCGCGCCGCCAGCACGATCAGGTCGCCCGGCTGCAGGCCGGCCGTGCGCCGGTCCAGGTCATAAAAGCCGGTCGGCACCCCGGTCACGTCATGGGGGTTGTCGGCCATTTCCTGCACCCGGTCGAGCAGGTTGACCACCAAGGTGTCCATGGACTGGAAACCCTGCTGGTTGCGCTTGCCCAGCTCGCCGATCTGGAAAATCTTGCGCTCGGCCTCGTCCAGCACCTCGGACACCATGCGTCCCTGGGGGTTGAAGGCGCTGGTGGCGATCTCGTCGCTGGCGGTAACCAGTTTGCGCAAAATGGAGCGCTCGCGCACGATCTCCGCATAGCGGCGGATGTTGCCCGCACTGGGCACGTACTGCGCCAGTGCGTTGAGGTAGTTCAGCCCCCCGACCTCCTGGCCCCGCCCCTGGGTCTGCAACTGCTCGTAGACCGTGACCACATCCGCCGGTTTGTCGGCGTTGATGAGGGTACCCAGGGCGGTGAAGATGAGCCGGTGTTCGTAGCGGTAAAAGTCGGCTTCGTGCAGCAGATCGCCCACCCGGTCCCAGGCCGCGTTGTCCAGCAGCAAGCCGCCCAGCACACTGCTCTCGGCTTCGAGCGAGTGCGGCGGAATGCGCAGTTGGGCCACCTGGCGGTCAGGCACAAAGTCAGGGAGTTCGGACACCGTCATGCTCATCTCTGTGGTTTGGGGCGCCGCGTGGCACGCACGCAGCCAGCCCCCAAGTTTGCCAGCTTTCCCGGCGCGCCGAGGCGCCCCATGCCCGCGCTGCAGCGGGGCATAAAAAAACCGCCCGGCAGCGCAGGCACTGCGGGGCGGTTGTGCGCGCCCCTTGCGGGGGCTGCGGCATCAGGCGGTTTCGCCGTACACCGAAACGGTGATGTCCACCGTCACGTCGGTGTGCAGGGACACGGCCACGGTGCTGTCGCTCACCGTCTTGATCGGGCCGTTGGGCATGCGCACCTGCGACTTCACGACCTTGTAGCCGTTCTTGTTCAGCTCTTCGGCCACATCGTGGTTGGTCACGGAACCAAACAGGCGCCCGTCCACGCCCGCCTTTTGGGTCAGCTTCAGGGTGGTGCCTGCGAGCTTTTCGCCCAGGGTCTGGGCTTCGGCCAGCTTGGCGGCGGCAGCCTTTTCCAGTTCGGCGCGCTTGGCTTCAAAGGCGGCCTTGGCTTCTTCGGTGGCGCGGCGTGCCTGGCCCGAGGGGATCAGGAAGTTGCGTGCGTAGCCGTCCTTGACCTTGACGATATCGCCCAGGTTGCCCAGATTGACAACTTTTTCCAGCAGGATGATTTGCATGGTCGGGGCTCCTTAGATCTTGTGCTGATCGCTATAGGGCAGCAGCGCCAGGAAACGGGCACGCTTGATAGCGGTGTTGAGTTGGCGCTGGTAAATGGCGCGGGTGCCGGTCAGGCGGGCCGGAATGATCTTGCCGTTCTCGGCGATGAAATCGCGCAGGGTGTCGATGTCCTTGTAGTCGATCTCTTCCACACCAGTGACGGTGAAACGGCAGAAACGCTTGCGCTTGAACAACAGGTTTTGCGCCGGACGCTTGGGGCGCTTGTCTTTGTTGAATTTCTTGAACGTGGCCATGATGGACCTCTCTTTATTGGGGTATGAACTCTTGGATGTGAAACACCAGTTGCCTGCCACCTTTGGCGCTGGCCAGAAAACCCTGGAATTGCCACTGGCTGCCGATGGGCTGTTTCGCCAACCGCTCTGCCAGGGAACCCAGGGCCTTGGCCCGCAGCACCGCACTCACCTGCCGCATCTGGCCCAGCTCGTGTACGGTGGAGCTGTGCTCCAGTCGCAGGTTGAGGGCCGGAATGCCCGCCGGGGTGTAACGCAGGGCTTCCAGCTCTGCAACCACGGCGCCGATACTCAGATGGTTGGACGATGCTCCAGGTGGCTGCTCGCCCATCAGGCCTGGTATTCGGCTTGCTGATTCTTGCGGGCGTCTTCGCGCTCCACCGTCTTCATCATGGCCGAAGGACCTGTATCCGCCTTCTTCTTCTGCACCGTCAGGTGGCGCAGCACGGCGTCGTTGAAACGGAAGGCATGCTCGAGTTCCGCCATCACTTCCTTGCCTGCTTCGATGTTCAGGCACAGGTAGTGGGCCTTGGCCAGCTTGTTGATCATGTAGACCAACTGGCGCCGACCCCAGTCTTCCACGCGGTGGACCTTGCCGCCGCCGGTGGTGATCATGCCCTTGTAACGCTCCAGCATGGCCGGAACTTGCTCGCTCTGATCCGGGTGGATC
Organism: Rhodoferax sp.; assembly: GCA_052390055.1. Lineage (GTDB taxonomy): Bacteria > Pseudomonadota > Gammaproteobacteria > Burkholderiales > Burkholderiaceae_C > Allorhodoferax. The sequence goes on along the minus strand of JBQTHH010000083.1, from coordinate 49,435 downwards.
ATGAGGACGATTTCGTAGTGACGCATTGACACTCCTTTTGGATAAGCCCTTGCGGGCGGAAAAGCTGCCCCCGCGTCGAAGGAGGGTGCAGCAAGGGAAAGCCCACGATTATAACCTTCTGATAACCCCCTGCGCACAGGTGCGTGCGGCACAGGCCCGCGTTCTAGTGCCGTGCCAGGGGCGCTTTCCTGCCCTTGTCCGGCCAGAGCAGGCTGCCCGCAACCACGGTGAGCACCCCGGCGAAAACGCCAAACACCCCCGCCGACACGGGCTGGATGCCCAGCCACAGGCCGTCGCCGCCCAGGCCCCACCACTGGCGCACGCCGGGGCTGTTGACCACCATGTAATACACCGTCACGCCCAGACCCACGAGCATGCCGGCCACGGCCCCGCGCGAAGAGGCCCGGCGCCAGAAGATGCCCAGCACCATGGCCGGCACGAAAGCCGCCCCGGCCAGCGAAAACGAGGCCGCCACCAGGAACAGGATGCCCGCCGGGCGCTGTGCCGCCACATAGGCCGCGATCAGCGCCACCACCAGCAGGGCAAACTTGGACCACATCACGCGGCGCATCATCTGCTGGCGGTTGCCCTCCCCCTTGAAATACACGTCGTGGGCCAGCGCGTTGCCAATGGTCAGCAGCAGGCCGTCGGCGGTGGACAGGGCCGCGGCCAGGCCACCGGCAGCCACCAGCACCGTCACCACATAGGGCAGGCCCCCGATCTCGGGCGAGGCCAGCATGAGCAGGTCGGCGCCAATGCGCAGTTCGGCAAACTGCAGCAGGCGGTCGCCATTGATGTCCGACACCCACAACAGTGACGGATCACGCGCCCATTGCAGCACCCAGGCCGGGAGATCCTCGAAGCGCTGCCCCACCAGATGGGCCATGACTTCGTACTTGACCAGGACCGCGAGCGCTGGCGCGGACAGGTAGAGCATGGCGATGAACACCAGGGACCACGCCACCGAACTGCGCGTGGCCGCAACCGAAGGCGGTGTGTAGAAGCGCGTCAGCAAATGGGGCAGGCCCAGCGTGCCCACCATGAGGCAGAAGATGAGCGCCAGGAAATTGGCCCGTGACCGCTGAAAAGTCTCCTGCTCGGCGGCGCTGCCCTGCGGATCACCCACGAAGGGCTGGGCATGGCGGGGCATGCCCCCCATGGGCTGGGCGCGGCTGCGGTAGTCCTGCAGCTCCCGGCTCCATTGCTCGCGCGCGGCGCTCACGTCCTTGGGCAATGCGGCCAGGGCGCGGCGCAGGGCGCTGGCGCGCTGCTCTTCGGCGCGCCCCTCGCCTACCGCGTGGAGCTCGCGCCGCAACTGGGCCCGCTCCTCCTGCAGCGCTTTGTCCACGTCCACCAGGCGCTGCTGCAGCACGTAGACGCGGCGCTGGTATTCCTCGATCACCTCGCGCTCGGCGCCGGAGTGCAGCAGCCGGTCCTCGAACGCGGTGATGGCCACCACCTGCTGCCCATAGGACCACGGCGCCAGCGGGTGCCCGACCTGCTTGTAGGCCAGCCAGCACACCGGCACCCAGAATGCCAGGATGATGATCACGTACTGCGTCACCTGGGTCCAGGTGACGGCGCGCATGCCCCCCAGGAAGGAGCACACCAGCACCCCGCCCAGCCCCACCAGGATGCCAATCTCGAAATGCATGCCGGTCAGGCGCGAAGTGATGAGCCCGACCCCGTAGATCTGCGCCACCACGTAGACAAAGGAGCACATCACCGTGGCCAGCGCGGCGATCAGGCGCGGCCAACGCCCGCCATAGCGCAGTGCGAAGTAGTCCGGCACCGTGTACAGCCGCAGCCGGCGCAGGTAAGGCGCCACCAGCAGCGCCACCAGGCAAAACCCCCCGGTCCAGCCCAGCACGTAGGCAAAGCCGCCGGGCTGCTCCTCGGTGCCGGAATAGCCCTGCAGATACAGGCCGCCCGCCATGCTGATGAAGGAGGCCGCGCTCATCCAGTCGGCGGCTGCGGCCATGCCGTTGTACATCGCGGGCACGCGGCGCCCGGCCACGTAGTATTCGGCCGGATCGGCGGTGCGGCCATAAACGCCGATGGCAGCGTACATCACCAGCGTGGCGGACAGGAATATGCCCGCAATCCAGGGCTTGGACAGGCCCGCGTATTCGGCCAACGCCAAGGCCAGCAGCAGTGCCACCACCGCGGCCACATACCCAGCAAAACGGCGGTGGTAGGCGCGCGGGCCCCAGTGCTCCGGGCCCATGCCGGAGCCCGGGGCCTGCGAAGCCTGGGGATCACTGCGGTTGGCACGCCAGGCGAACACCACCACGATGGCGATGAACACCAGCAGCGCGCCCTGGGCGGCAAACCAGAAGCTCACCGGCCAGCCCAGCAGGCGCAGCTGCAGGTCGCGCGCAAAAAACTGCACCACGAACGAGGCAATGAACCACAGCGCCAGCAACACCCCGTGCAGGCGCCAGGAAAATGCCCCGTTGGCCGGGCTCATCGCTGGGCGAGTTTTTGCCAGGTGGCGATGACGGAGTCAGGGTTGAGCGAAATCGACGAAATACCCTGCTCCTCCAGCCACAGCGCGAAATCCGGGTGGTCGCTGGGGCCCTGGCCGCAGATGCCGATGTACTTGCCCTGCTTGCGGCACGCGGTGATGGCCTGGCTGATCAATGCCTTGACCGCCGGGTCGCGCTCGTCAAAGTCCGCCGCCAGCAGCTCCAGCCCGGAGTCGCGGTCCAGCCCCAGGGTGAGCTGGGTGAGGTCGTTGGAGCCGATGGAAAAGCCGTCGAAGTACTCCAGGAACTGCTCGGCCAGGATGGCGTTGCTGGGGATCTCGCACATCATGATGAGCTTCAAGCCATCCACCCCGCGCTGCAGGCCATGGCGTGCCAGCAGCTCGGTAACGCGCTTGGCCTGGCTGAGTGTGCGCACAAAGGGCACCATCACCTGCACATTGGTCAGCCCCATGTCGCCGCGCACGCGCTTCAAGGCCTCGCACTCCATGGCAAAGGCTTCGCCGAAATCGGCGCTGATGTAGCGCGCCGCACCCCGAAAACCCAGCATGGGGTTTTCTTCCTCGGGTTCGTAGCGGCTGCCGCCGATGAGCTTGCGGTACTCGTTGCTCTTGAAGTCCGACAGGCGCACGATGACGGGCTTGGGCCAGAACGCGGCCGCGATGGTGGCCACGCCTTCGGCCACCTTGTCCACATAGAAGGCGCGCGGGCTGGCGTGGCCGCGGGCCACGGATTCGACCGCCTTCTTCAGGTCCGCATCCACGCCGGGGTAGTCGAGGATGGCCTTGGGGTGCACCCCGATGTTGTTGTTGATGATGAATTCCAGCCGCGCCAGGCCCACGCCCTCGTTGGGCAACTGGGCAAAGTCGAACGCCAGTTGGGGGTTGCCCACGTTCATCATGACTTTGACGGGAATGGGCGGCATTTCGCCGCGCTGCACCTCGGAGACCTCGGTTTCCAGCAGGCCATCGTAGATAAAGCCGGTGTCGCCCTCGGCACAGCTCACGGTGATCAGCATGCCCTCCTTGAGCGCCTCGGTGGCGTGGCCGCAGCCCACCACGGCCGGTATGCCCAGTTCGCGCGCGATGATGGCGGCGTGGCAGGTGCGCCCGCCGCGGTTGGTGACGATGGCGCTGGCGCGCTTCATGACCGGCTCCCAGTTGGGGTCGGTCATGTCGGTGACCAGGATGTCACCGGCCTGCACCTTGTCCATCTCGCTGATGTTGTGCACGATGCGCACCGGGCCGGTGCCAATCTTCTGGCCGATGGCGCGGCCCTCGGCCATGACCGGCCCACGCCCTTTGAGCTTGTAGCGCAGCTCTGAAGTGTTGGCGCTTTGGCTTTTCACGGTTTCCGGGCGTGCCTGCAGGATGTAGAGCTGGCCGTCCACCCCGTCCTTGCCCCACTCGATGTCCATGGGGCGGCCATAGTGCTGCTCGATCACCAGCGCGTAGCGGGCGAGCTGCTCAACGTCGGTGTCCGTCAGCGAATAGCGGTTGCGCAGCTCCGGGGGCACGTCCACGGTCTTGATGAGCTTGCCGCTGGCGGCTTTTTCCTCGGGGGTGCTGAACACCATCTGGATCAGCTTGGAGCCCAGGTTGCGCCGGATCACGGCACGCTTGTCCGCCTGTAGCATGGGCTTGTGCACGTAGAACTCGTCCGGGTTGACGGCGCCTTGCACCACGGTTTCGCCCAGGCCGTAGCTGGCAGTGATGAAGACCACCTGGTCAAAACCCGATTCGGTGTCGATGGTGAACATGACCCCCGATGCCCCCAGGTCGGAGCGCACCATGCGCTGCACCCCGGCGCTCAGGGCCACCACGTCGTGGGCAAAGCCCTTGTGCACGCGGTAGCTGATGGCACGGTCGTTGTAGAGCGAGGCAAACACCTCGCGGATCTTGTGCAGGATGTCGTCGATGCCATGCACGTTGAGAAAAGTTTCCTGTTGGCCAGCAAAGGAAGCGTCGGGCAGGTCTTCGGCGGTGGCGGAGGAGCGCACGGCGAAAGTCGCCTCGGCATTGCCAGCGCTCAAGGTGGCGAAGGCTTCGCGGATGCCCTGCTCCAGCGCGGGCGGAAAAGGCTGGGCCTCGACCAGGGCGCGGATCTCGGCACCGACCTGGGCCAGGGCGCGCACGTCTTCCACATCCAGGGCCGCCAGCTTGGCGCTGATCTTTTCGGTCAGGCCGCCGAATTGCAGGAACTCGCGAAAGGCATGCGCCGTGGTGGCAAAGCCGGTGGGCACTTTGACGCCATGGGGCAGGTGCGAAATCATCTCGCCCAGGCTGGCGTTTTTGCCGCCGACGGATTCGACGTCGGTCATGCGCAGTTTTTCGAAAGGTACGACCAGGGCGGCCGCATCGAACAGGTTGGACATACAAGTTTCCTTAAGTTAAAAAACCAGTTCGCGGCCCTGCCCTCCTTGCGGCCGGTGGGGGCTGGGGCCGACGCAGCCGTCCGTAGCGCTGTGTTGTTGCTGTTGGAGCGCGCGGGATTGCTGCCAGAATACGTGCGTGGCTGCGCATTGTAGGTGCGCAGCCCGAGGACCGATAGTGCAGCGCCGCGTGGGCGCTTGCAGCCAACTGACGATTTTGCCCAGCGCTTCTTCATGCAGCACCGCACCGTTTTCTTCGTCTCCGACGGCACCGGCATCACCGCCGAAACCTTTGGCAACGCCATCCTGGCCCAGTTCGAAACGCGGGGCCGCCACGTGCGCCTGCCCTTCATCGACACCGTGGACAAGGCGCACCAGGTGGTGCGCCAGATCAACCACGCCGCCACCGTCGAGGGCTACAAGCCCATCGTTTTCACCACCCTGGTCAACGAAGAGGTGCTCAAGGTGCTGCAGGCGGGCTGCCAGGGCATGCTGCTGGACATGTTCGGCATGTTCGTGCAGCCGCTCGAGAAGGAGCTGGGCCTGAAGTCGAACCACCGCATCGGCCGCTTTTCCGACGCCAGCAAGAGCAAGGAATACCAGAGCCGCATCGAGGCCATCAACTTCTCGCTGGCGCACGACGACGGCCAGAGCCACCGCGACCTGGAACACTCGGACGTCATCCTGGTCGGGGTGAGCCGCAGCGGCAAGACGCCCACCTCGCTGTACCTGGCCATGCAATACGGCATGAAGGTGTCCAACTACCCGCTCATCCCCGAAGACTTCGAGCGCCGCCAGTTGCCCCCCGCGCTGCTGCCGCACAAGCACAAGATCTTTGGGCTGACCATCCTGCCCGAGCGTCTGGCCGAAATCCGCAACGAACGCCGCCCGCACTCGCGCTACGCCGCGCTGGAGAACTGCCGCATGGAGGTGCAGGAGGCCGAGAGCCTGATGCGGCGCACCGGCATCCGCTGGCTGTCCACCACCACCAAGTCCATCGAGGAAATCGCCGCCACCATCCTGCAGGAGGTGCGCCCGGACTGGGCGGCATTCTGAGCCCACCCGAAACGCTATACTATTTATAGCAACAACGCCTTTATCCACGCGGGCCAGGTGCCTATTTGGCTCACTTTTTTTGGCACCCCGGTGCTATTCCGGCACATACACCATGCTGCCGTCCTTCATGCGGTAGGCGGTGCCCGCCTTGGCGCCCTCGCCCTGCCCGATCTGGCCGCTGGAGCGGTAGCGCTCAACCTTTTCGCCCTTCTTCACCACCATCTCCATGTCGGGCTGGCCCGGGTTGGTGATGACGGTGACGTCGCGCTGGGCAAAGCTGTTGAGCAGCGGGTTCTGCGCCACGGTGATGAGCAAGGCGGCGATGATGACCAGGAAGATGTCGATGATGTTGACCACCGACAGGATGGGGTCGTCGTTTTCGGGCTCGTGCAGCAGCTTCAGACTCATCGCGCCAGCTCCACCACGGCCGGGTCCGCCGCGCCCACGGGCAGCGCGCTCGCCAGTGCGGCACCGGCGCCGTGCCCGGCGCGCTGCTGCAGCAACAGCACCAGCTCTTCGGCCAGCCAGCGCCTGCGCACATTGGCCACCCAGTAAGTGATGCTGGCGGCGATCAGCGCCAGGATCACGGCCGAGAACGCCACCGTCAGGTTGCCCGAGACCTGGGCCAGGTTGCCGTCCGAGAGGGACTTGAGCGCGGGCCCCATGGGAATCATGGTGCCCACCAGCCCCAGCATGGGGGCGATGCGGCTGGCCAGGCGCTCGGCTTCGAGCTGCTGGTGGGCAAACAGGTCCCACTCGTCCGGCGTGGCCGCGGGGTGGCGCCGGGCGTAGGCCAGCAAGGGGAAGCCTGCGCCCGCACGCGCGCCCTGGCGGCGCTGCCAGGCCTGCACGGCAAAGCTGCCCAGGCTGTACAGGGCGTAAACGAACAAGGCACCCACCAGGGCCAGCACGGGCAGCAAAAAGAGCTGCCCGATCTGGTACATGAGCACTTCCATCCAGGAGGTAGGGGTCATAGCGTTTCCAACAAGGTCCAACAAAAAAAGTCTGCATCGGTGCCGGTTCAGGCAGGCGCCGCTTCTGGCGAGTGCCCCGCAGGCACCTGCAGCGCTTGGGTTCCCAGTCCACTGGCGAACGCGTCATCCGCAGCAAGCACCCGGACACCCCGCCGCCCCCGGCGCCACTGCCGCCAGGCCCCCAGGGCCGGGGTCAAGGCCAGCAACAGCAGCGCCAGGCCCAGCATCAGCCCCAGGCTTTGCACCACCACCGGCACCTGCTGCAGGCGCAGGCCGCGCACTGCGGGTTCGGCGCTGGCGGGCGTGGCGGCAGGGGGCGACCCGGCCTGGGCGTGGGGGGCGGGCGCAGCACGGGCTGCCTGCGACAGGCCGAAGCCGCTCAGGCCCGCGTAGGCCTGCAAGGCGCGGTTGTCGGTGCGCACGTCGTAGCGCTGGGCCAGTTCACGGTAACGCCGCTTGAGCAGGGCCAGGGTGTCGGCATCGGCGTGCCAATAGCCGTGGCGCGCGGTTTCCAGCATGCGTTCCACCATTTGCGCCAGGGCGTGGGGGTTTTCGCGCTCCATCCACTGCGGCAGGCCCAGGCGGTGCTTGTCGCGCACATACACATCGGCAAACTCCTGCCACTGGTCCGCTCGCACCACCTCGCGCGCCACGGTGGTCCAGCCGGTGAAGTTGTTGAGGCCGTCGAGCAGCTGCAGCGTGCCGCTGTAGCCCTCGCGCATCTGCCCTTGCAGGTAGCCGGGGTGGAAGTTGCGCGTGGCCAGCTCCTTGGCCAGGAAGGCGGCGGCGGTCTCGGTGCGCCCGGCGCCGCTGCCGCGCAGGTTGGAGATGAAAAGCTCGGGCGCCTTGCCGTCCAGGCGGCGCACCGCCGCCGCAATGCCGCCCAGGTACTGGAAGGGGTCGTCGGTGGTGAGCATGCCGTACAGGTTGGAGCTGCGCGCCAGCACGGCGGCCTGGGTGCCGCGCAACTGCTCGGCGTACAGGTTGAGTGCGCCAGCGGCCGCACTGGCGCCGGCCTCGCGTGCCAGCTCCTGGCCGCTCTTGCCCCAGTCGCGTTCGTCGGGCCCAAAGGCGTACTGCATGCGCCCCAGGTAGAGGTCGGCGAGCTTGCGGTCGGCCTCGTCGCGGCTGCGCCAGGTGTCGGTGGCCAGGGCGGCGGCGTCCAGGCCCGAGCCATAGCTGCCGCTGGCGCCAGAAAAGATGCGCGTTTCCGCGGCGCGGCGTGCCGCCCCCTCTTGCCAGCCCTGCTGGCGCAGCTGGCGCACCAGGCGCTGGCTGTGCTGCGCCACGGCGTTGTCGTCCTCGTGCGCGGCCTGCGCCGCCAGTTGCACGGCACGGGCGAGCTGCTTCATGGCGTTGGGGAAATGGTCGCGGTACAGCCCGGTGGCGGAGAGCACCACGTCGATGCGGGGCCGCCCCAGCGCGCTGCGCTCGACCAGGCGCACGTCCACCACCCGCCCGCCCGCGTCCCACACCGGCTCCACCCCCAGCGCCCACAGGGCCTGGGCTTCGAGCAGCCCGAAGTGGCGCATGGTCTCCACGGACCACAGGCTGAAGGTGAGCTTGGTCGGGGTCTGGCCGGTCTTGTCGCGGTGCGCCGTCACCAGTTGCTCCAGCGCCCGCTTGCCGGCCTCCCAGGCCGCCAGGGTGGGCACGCGCGAGGGGTCGAAACCGTACAGGTTGCGCCCGGTGGGCAGGCTGTCGGGGTTCTTGATCGGGTCGCCGCCGTAGGAGGTGGCGATGTAGCGGCCATCGAGCGCGCGCACCAGGCCCGCCAGTTCCCCGTGGGCCTGCAGGTCGCCCCAGAGCTTGCGCGCGCGCTGCATCCACGCGCGCAGCGGCGCGCTCAGGGCTTCGTCGCTCGCGCCCTCGATCAGGTGCTGGCGCAGCAACTGCATGGGGGCGGTGCGCTGCAGCGCCTGGTAGTCCGCCACCAGGGCTTCGTCCAATTCCTCGCTGTTTCCTTGCACATGGGCCGCTGCGGCCTCCCAATAGGGCTGGCCCAGCATCATGAGCACGGTGCTGAGCTGCCCTTGCGCCCCGGCGCCGACGCCAAAGCTGTGCAAGCCCAGGGGCTGCGCCGTCAATGCCAGCTCGTGCAGGTGCGCATGCAGGGCTTCGATAAAAGCCGGGAATTGCGCCTGCACCTGCTCCAGGCTCCAACCCATGTCCAGCGCAATGCGTTCGCGCTGCACGGTGCGCACCAGCGACTGGCGCAGTTGCTCCTTGACCGCGCCCTCGTCCTGGCCCAGCCAGGCGTGCAGGTCGTCGTGCAGCCGGGTCAGCACCGCGTGCAGGCCCGCCGGGGCAAAGGGCGGGGTCTGGTGGCTGATGTTGACCGCGCGCCCGCGCCGCTTGGTCTGGATCGCCTCGCCCACGTCGTCCACGATGTAGGGGTAGACCACGGGCACATCGCCCAGCGCCAGCAGCGGGTAGTCGTCCACCGACAGGCCGCGCTCCTTGCCCGGCAGCCACTCCTGCGTGCCGTGGGTGCCGAAGTGCACCACCGCATCCGCCCCCCAGTGCTGGCGCACCCACAGGTAGCTGGCCATGTAGGCATGGTGCGGCGCCGCGCTGCTGGAGTGGTACAGCTCCTTGTCGCGCGCGGCCACGCCGCTCACCGGCTCGGTGCGCGGCGGCTGGGGCAGGATGCTGACCTGCCCCAGGCGCAGCCGGGGTACCAGAAAGAAAGCCTCCCCGCCCTGGCGCACCAGCAGGCGCGACTGCGCGGGCGCACCCACCGCCGCCACCCAGGCCTGGCGCCGCGCGCCGTCCAGCTGCGCCAGCCAGCGCTCGTAGTCGGCCAGCGGCACGCGCTCGGCCAGGCCCTCGCGCTCCAGGGCGAGCAGCTCCGGCACCATGTCGTCTGGCCGGTAATAGGGCCGCAGCAGGCGCTGCAGGTCGCGCGTGAGCTGGGCCGCATCCGGCGTTTCGGTGCGGTAGCCCTCGCGCGCCAGGGTGGCCAGCACCGCCTCCAGGCTGCGCGGCAGGTTCATGAAGGAAGCGCCCAGGTTCTTCTCGCCCGGTGGGTAGTTCCAGTAGAAGATCGCCACGCGCTTGTCGGCTCGCGGCGTGCGCGCCAGGCGTGCCAGGCCCAGGGCCTTGTTCACTGCGGCCTGGGCCTGGGCGGCGATGGGCAGCGGCTGCCCAGCCGCATCGTCCATGGCGGCCAGCACCAGCGGGTCGTGTGCGCCGGTGTATTCGGGCTGGGCCAGGTAGAAGGGCACATCCATCAGGCTGATGCCCGCCGGGTCCTGGGCCCAGGCCTGGGCATTGCCCTTGCGGTACACCGAGGCCTGCAGCACCGGCAGGCCCAGGCGCTCGAACTCGGTGCGCCGCCCGTCCGGGTTGAGCATGATCTGCAGGTTGATGAGCGCGTCGGCGCGCACGCCCGCGGCGGGGCCGAGCAGGCGCGTCAGGGCCTCGTTGTCCATCACCGGGGCGTACACCGCCAGGGCCTGCGCCCCCGCGCTTTCGATGCGCGCGATCAGGTCGTCGAGCACGGCGGTCTGCTCGGCGGCGATGGCCTGCTGGTGAAAGGCCAGCGCCACCACCGGCGCACCGCCCGGTGCGCCGCGCCAAGCCCAGTAGGCCCGGGCGCTGTCAAACACCAGTTGCGGCGCACGCGGGTGGTAGATGCCCGCCGCCGGGAACACCTGGGGCGGCGCAATGCCCGCCCAAGGCCGCTGCGCCAGCGCGGCCGCCAGGGTGGCCAGCATGTGGGTGTTGTTGGCGCGCCCGCCATTGGTGTAGTAGGCGTGCAGGCGCTGCGCCAGGGCGCTGTCCAGGCCCTGGAACTGCGGCTGCTCGGCCAGCATCCACAGCACCGGCTTGCCCGACTGGGCCAGCGCAGGCAGTGCATCGGCCAGGCGTGTGCGCACGTAGTCGTGCATGTGTTCGCGCGGGGTATCGAACACCACCATGTCGTGCCCGGCCCAGAGCGAGGCATCCACGCGGGCGAGCTTTTCTGCCATCACGGCCTGCACCCGCAGGCCCTGCCCCTGGGCCAGTTCCGCCAGCCGGGTGAACTTGCCCGGCAGCAGCGGGCTGGTGCCCACGAACAACACGCTGGGCATGTGCGCCACCGCAGCCTGGGCTCCCCCCCCTGCCGCGGTGGCGCTCAGCACCAAAACCAGCCCCGCCGCGCGCACCAGCGTGCGCCAGGCCCACACCCAAAGGTGCAGCCCACCCTGTGGCGTGGAGCGGCCCATACCACCCCACCACGCCTTGCATACACCCTCGGCCATGCGCACCTCAGAACGTGGCCTGCAGCGCCAGCGCCAGGCTGCGTCCGCTTTGGCTGTAGAAATCCACCCCGACGGGATTGTTGGCGTCGGCAGCGCGGATGTCGCTCCACAGCCAGTACTTCTTGTCGAACACGTTGTTCAGTGCCGCCGTGAGCCACACCTGGCGCGCCAACTGGTAGCGGCCCGACAGGTCGAGCACGGCGTAGCCGCCGGGGCGGTACCACACGCCGCCCGTGCCGCTGTCGTCGGTGCGGTCCTTGTCGGCCGCGGCACGCAAGCGCGTCTGCGCCGACCAGCCATCGCCCACGCGCTCCAGGGAGGCGCTCAGGCGCATCGGGTCCACACTGTCGAGACCGGCGCCGGTCTGCTCATTGCTGCCATGCACCCAGGCCAGCGCCCCGGTGGCATTCCAACCCGGCGCAAAGGCCCACTGCCCGCGCGCTTCGGCGCCATAGATGCGAACGCGCTGGAGGTTGACCGACTGCAAGGTTCGGCTCAAGCCCGATATGCAGGCCGCATTGGCCGGCGTGACCGTGCAGTCGTAGCGCACCTGTTCGATGAAGTCTGAGTAATGGTTGTCAAACACGCTGAATTGGGCACGCAGATCCTGGCGCTCGTAGCGCAGCCCCATTTCCGCACCCACGCTGGTCTCGGCCTTGAGATCCGGGTTGGGCGCCACACCATAAGACTGAGCGGTATTGCGGAACACCGCATTGACCTCGCTGTAATTGGGTGCCCGAAAGCCCTTGGCCAACTGGCCGAACAGGGCCAGCGGCCCCTGCAGCCGCCACACCGCACCGATCTTGGGCGAAATGGCCGCATGCTCCTGACCCGAGGCGCTGCGCCCGATGCTGGTCAGGGTCTGCTGCGCCAAGGCGTCCATCTCGGGCGAGAGGCGGCTGTGGTCAAAACGCAGCCCCGGCGTCAGCGTCAGGCGCCCGCCCGCCAGACCGGCCAGCTCGTCCTGCACGAACAGGCCCTCGGTTTCGGTGCGCCCATTGGCAAAGTCGCGCAAGGGGTAGGTCTCTCCGGCCAGGCTCTTGGTAAAGGTGCCGGTGGTGCGGTTCCAGATCCGCGCATCCCGCAGTTCCTGCACCCGGGTGTTGGCCACATCCAGGCCATAGCTGAGCTGGTGCTGCAGGCCTGCCGCGCGCAGGCCCTGCATCATCTGCAGGTTGAACCCCAGGGTGCTCTGGTCCATGGCAAAGTCCTGCTCGATATAGCACTGGCTGGTTCCTGCCGTTACCGCCGAGCAGCCCGCCGTGGTGCTGGAACGCACCTGGGTGTTGTAGTTGCGCGTGCGCCCCACCTGGTGGTAGGCGCGCGCCAGCAGGCGCTCGTACCAGTGCGCCTGCTGCGGCACATGCTCCCACTCCACGCTGGCACGCACACGGTGCGCGTTGTCGTCCCCCACCATGGAGCTCACCCGCGCCAGCGACGCGGGCAGGCGCAGGATGTCCGAATCCACCCCCTGCTCGCGCGCTTCCAGCGCCAAACGCAGGGTGTGGCCCGCTGCCGGGTGCAATACCCCCTTGGCCAGCACTCCCTGGTCTTCGGTCTTGAGCCAGTTGGGCCGCGTGCGCGTGCTCGCCACCGTATCCACCGTGCCCATGTTGCCGGTCTCGCGGCCAGCGGCATGGCTATAACCCAGCAGCCACTCCGCCCCTTCGGTGCGCAGCGCCCCCACCACCGACTGGCTGATCGAGCCATTGGCACTGTGGTAGCCCAACCCGGCCTCGCCTGCCAGCGATCGCTCCCCCAAGAAATCTTGCGGGTCGATGGTCACATAGCCCACCACACCGCCCAGGGCGTCCGATCCGTACAGGCTGGACGCCGGGCCACGCACCACCTCCACCCGCTTGAGAAACTCCGGCATCACCCCCGGCACCGAACTCTGGGTGAAGTTGGTCGGACCGCCCCCGTTGTAGTAGTCCCCCATGCGCACCCCGTCCACCAGGGACAGCACACGGTTGTCCTCGATGCCCCGGATGTTCACCCGCGTGGCGCCGTGGCGGCGCAGGTCGCGGGCAAAGGACACGTCCACCTCATCCAGGAACAGATCGGCCTCGTCGCGCGGCATGCGCCCCTGCAACTGCTGGCGGTTGACCGCCGTCACATTCGCTGCCGTTTCGTCCAAGGCCGACTCGGTGCGGGTGGCCGTCACCACCACCGCGGGCAGGGTCTTGGTCGGCGCCACAGGGTTGGACTCCTGCGCCACCACGTGGGTAGCCACCAGGGTTGCCAGCACGCCCCAGGCGCGCCTTCTCGTCTTCATGCCTTGAAAAGCCATCATGTCGAATGCACACAGTAAGAAAAGATGGCTGGCAGGCTCCTGGGCGCCCTGGGCGCCTCCAACGCAGAAGCTGGCTGGCTGTTGCTAACTATTTTTTACGATTATATATGAGAATGATTCGTATTACTTGTGCATCGAATCCATGGACTCCGCACGTTCGACCGCTTCGCCGGGAGCCGCAGTGACCAGCACCTGGGCCAAGCCCCGCTCCAGGCTGGCCAGGCTGGGGTTCTCGACGAACACGCAGCGCTTGCCCATGCGCTTGCAATGGTCCTTGACGCGCCAGTAGGCGTTGTGGCTGATGCAGCCGGTCTGGCAGATCACCAGATCGGCCGCAGCCAGATTGGCGTCCAACTGGCTCACGTTGTCCTCCAGTCCGCCGTCATGGTGGGCAAAGCGCGCCCCTACGCGCTCCACGGCATCGCGGTAGCTGGCCACATTGCCGCTGCGCCCGCCCACACACAGCACCAGTTGCTGCTCCAGGCGCACCAGGGGCAGCTCCACCGCATCCACCGTTGCAGGCCGCTGGGCGCAGGCGCTGGCTTCACAGCGCTGCGATTCGGCGGTGCGCTGGGCCTGCTCCAATTGGCGGCGCAATTGCACGTTCTCCTGCTGCAGGTCTTCCACGCGCCCTTGCAACTGGGTGATGCGCTGCGCCTGGCGGCTGCGCTCCTCCAGGTGCGGCACCTGGGCCTGCAACTCCTGCAGGTCCGCCAGCACAAAGGCCAGCCGGGTGTCGCGCCCCACCACATCGGCGCGCGCCTGCATGAGCTGGGTCTGCAGGGCTGCCAGTTCCTGCGCCTTTTCCACCCCCAGCCGGGTGCAACGCTCCTGCGCCTTGGCGAGTTCGCGCGTGAGCACCCCGTTCTCCTGCAGCAGGGCCTGGTGGCGCGCCCAATCCACCCGCACGGCCGCACCCGCCTGGTGCTGGTACATGTGCAGGTCGCGCGTCATGCGCTGCTGCAGGGCGGTATCGCAACGCGGATGCGTCAGCACCGCCCAGAACACCCCGGCCACGTCGCCCGCCTCCAGCGCCGCCTGCCAACGCTCGGTCAGGGCATGCACATCGGCATCGGCGCGCGCACGCTGCACCACCAGGCCATAACGCCGCTCCAGCTCGGCCTGCAGCAGCTCACTCAGGCGGTTGCGGTGCGCGCATTCGGCCACCGCACTGGCGTGGATCTCGTAGTCGTCCGAGCCACGCAGACAGGCATGCACCTTGGTGGCCAATCGGCGCAGCACATCCAGCGGTATGCACACCCCCACCACCGGGCACAGGCACTGGTGATCCAGTTCCCACAGGCGCTTGCGCCGCGAAGAACCCGCGGGCGCCGGGCAGGACATGGGAGCCACAGGCATGGCCAGGCGCCGCAAGACCGGCTCGGGCGCAGTGGAAGACGGTGACGGTGGACGGGCCCAGACCATGAGCTACTCTCCTTGAAACATGGTTTTGCTACTAAATTTGTAGCACTAAAGTCAATCAATACGCGGGCTGAATGCCAAAAACATTCAACAAAACAGGCAGCAATCACTGCAAGGTCCGACAGCCCTCATGCCACAGGCTGTGGGCCTGGGCGTGGCCCCGGCACCAATGGCGCTGCAAGGACTGCGCCAGCGTGCGAAAACTCTCCGACAAGTCCTGGCAGCGTGCCAACTGCTGCAGGTTCGCAACGATCTTCAGCTCCATGAGCGAACGCTGCCGGGCACACTCAGACTGCGTGTGGCCGGTCATCAGCGCCAGCGTTCCCGCCAGCAAGGCCTCGGCACTGGGCAGGGTGTATTCCTCTTGCATCCCCGCCAAGGGTGGTTCGGTCGGTATCAGCACGGCAGGCCTCCTGTTGTGTTTGCGATGGATGACAGTTTATGAGAATCATTCTCATTTGACAAGACATTGTAGCGCCCCGGGTTGATTGCGTGCAGCAGCGCCGGTGCCCGGCACGCTGTGGCACCCTTGCCCGATCCATCACCCTTGCCACCAGGAGAACCCCATGAAAGGCGACCCCCAAGCCATTGCCCACCTGCAGGCCCAGCTCAAGAACGAGCTGACCGCCATCAACCAGTACTTCGTGCACTACCGCATGTTCAAGCACTGGGGTTTCGACAAGATGGCCAAGAAGGAATACGCCGAGTCCATCGGGGAAATGAAGCACGCCGATGCACTCATGGAGCGCATCTTCATGCTCGACGGCCTGCCCAACCTGCAGGATCTGGGCAAGCTCAGCATCGGCGAGAGCCTGCCCGAGGCGCTGGAGTGCGACCTGCGCCTGGAGCAGGCCGCCCAGGCCACCATCAAGGACGGCATCGCATATTGCGAGTCGGTACGCGACTACGTCTCGCGCGACCTGCTCCAAGGCATCCTGGACGACACCGAGGAACACATCGACTTCCTCGAAACCCAGCTCGGGCTGCTCCAGCAGGTGGGGGTGCAGAACTACCTGCAAAGCCAGATGGGCGAGGCCTCCTGAGTGCCACCTCCACAAGAAAAACACCAATAAGAATTATTCTCGTTTAAAATCATGGCTGGCAATGGAGGCTGGCCATGATCGTGTGTGTTTGCAAACGTGTTTCCGACCAGGTGATCGCGCGCCACGCGCGCGCAGGCCTGGGTTTTGACGACATCCAGATGGAGCTGGGCGTGGCCACCCAGTGTGGCCGCTGCGAGGAGTGCGCCCGCGCCCTCGTCGCCCAATGCCAGCCGCCACGGACCGCCCGGCACCAGGACGCTGCGCTGGCCGCCTGCGCCAGCCCCTGCTGAAAGCCCCTCAGCTTGAACGCGCGTTTCTGACACCCCATCCACCGCCCAAGGAGGCCCCGCCATGTTCTGGACCATCATCACCCTCGGTGCTGCGCTGGCCTGTTGTATGGTCGGCGCCTACTGGGCGACCAGGCCCTGACAACGCCACCATGCTCGATCTCACCCTGCCCCGCAACGCCCCTGGCGGCACTGCCGCGCCCACCGACCCGCGCCCCCTGGTGATTGCCTCGGGCGTGGTGCTGGCGCACGTGGCGGTGCTGTGGGCTTTGCATACCGGCCTGGCTGCGCGCGTGGTCGAACTCATCGTTCCCGCAGCCCTGCTGCAGGTCGGCACGCCCACCACGCCCCACGCCCCCACCCAGCCTCCCTCCGCAACACCGCCCCGTCCCGCGCCCGCCCAAGCGCGCAGGCCCACGCCCACGCCGCCCATGCCCGCTGCAGCAGCGCCAGCGCCCGCCCCAGTGCTCACGCCCCCGAGCGACAATGCCCCCACCGTGGCGCCCAGAACAGACAGCGGTGCAGGCAGCCCCTTGGCCACGGCCACCGTGCTCCCCAGCCGGGCGGCACCAGGCGCGGGCATACCGGCACCGGCCACACCAGCGCTCCCTCAGCCCCCCGTGTTCGAGCCCCCCTCCAGCGACGCCGACTACCTGAACAACCCCAAGCCGATCTACCCCCGCCTGAGCAAACAACTGCGCGAGGAAGGGCGGGTCCTGGTGCGCGTACACATCAGCGCCGAAGGCCTTCCTGAGAAAATCGAACTGGCCCAAACCAGCGGCCACTTCCGCCTCGACCAGGCCGCCCTGGACGCCGTGGCGCAATGGCGCTTCGTCCCCGGCAAGCGCCAGGGCGTACCCCAGGCCATGTGGTACCAGGTCCCCATCCCCTTCGTACTGCGCTGACAGCCGCCCCCACACCATTGGAGATTGCACCATGAACACGACACAAGGCCTGCTCGGCCTCTGGACCCAGGGCGACGCCGTCACCCGCAGCGTCGCCCTGCTGCTGTTGGGCATGTCCCTGGCCTCCTGGATCGTCATCCTGATCAAAGCCCTGGACATCGTGCGCTACAAGCGCCTGGCCCGCCGCACCGAAGATTTCTGGCACAGCGCCGACCTGCGCCAAGGCCTGCAGCGCCTGGGCCCCGCCCAAGGCAACCCCTTTGTCGCCCTCGCCCTGGCGGGGCAGGACGCCACCGCACACCACCGCCAGGCCGCCACCCAGTTGCACGACTCCCTGGACATCAGCGACTGGGTCGGCCGCTGCCTGCGCAATGCCATCGACGACTGGACCGCGCGCTTCCAAAGCGGGTTGGCCGTGCTGGCGTCGGTAGGCTCCACCGCCCCCTTCGTCGGCCTGTTCGGCACCGTATGGGGCATCTACCACGCTCTCATGGGCATCAGCGCCGCCGGTCAGGCCACCATCGACAAGGTCGCCGGCCCCATCGGTGAGGCCCTGATCATGACCGCCCTGGGGCTGGCCGTAGCCATCCCCGCCGTGCTGGGCTACAACGCCCTGGTGCGCGGCAACAAATTCATCCTCACCCGGCTGCACCGTTTCTCGCACGACCTGCATGCCTACTTCATCACCGGCGCGCGGGTCGGCGCCAGCCTGCCCGCCGACGGCAAGGTCGTCGCCATGAAAAAGGCCTGACGCCATGGCATTCGGACTGCAAAGCCCCACCTCGGACGACGATGCCGAAGTCATGAACGAAATCAACATGACCCCACTGGTGGACGTGATGCTGGTGCTGCTCATCATCTTCATCATCACCGTGCCGGTCATGAAACACGCCGTCAACGTCGAACTGCCCCAGGCCAGTGCCTCACCACAAGCGCAACACCCCCAGATTGCCACCCTCAGCGTGGACGCTGCGGGCGCCTATTTCCTGCAGCAGGAGCCCATTTCCGGTGACGCACTCGATACCCATATGCGCAAGCTGGCCCAGCAGGAACCCCAGCCCGAGCTGCACATCCGCGGCGACCGCGCGGTACGCTACGAAGCCGTGGCCACCGCCATGGCCAGTGCCCAGCGCGCCGGACTGCGAAAAATCGGTTTCATCACCGAGCCCAGGCCATGACTCCCCGACACTACCGCGCTCCCGCCGCCACCCCGGCCACAACACCATCGGGCCTGGCGCCGCCGTCTCCGGCCGCCGCATCGACCTCGCCGCTGCGCACCATTGCATCCTCCGAATTGCTGGCAGGCCAGGCCTGCATCCTGATCGCCCACGCCGGCCAGCATTACCGGCTGCAAACCACCCGTCAGGGCAAACTGATCCTGACGAAGTGAAGCCTGCAGGGGCTCACTCCAGCCAATGGGTGAAGCTCGACACCAGCTCCCGGGGGGTGGCAAAGGTATTCACCACCGCATCCGGGTCCGCGTAGCCCAGCGCCATACCGCACACCAGCATCTCCCGGGGCCCGGCGCCAATGTGCGGCAGGATGATGGATGCAAAGGCATTCCAGGCCGCCTGGGGGCAAGTATCCAGACCCCGGGCACGGGCCGCGACCATGATGCTTTGCAAGAAAGTGCCATAGTCCAGCAGGGAGCCCCGTCCCAGCACCGTGTCCACCGTGAACATGAAGCCCACCGGCGCGTCGAAAAAACGGAAATTGCGCTGGTGCTGCTGGTGCATCCTGTCCCGGTCCCCCTTGCCGATACCGAGCACCCCATACAGCCCCCAGCCGTTCTCCCGGCGCCGCTCCAGATAAGGGCTCACCCACTGCGGCGGGTAGTAGTCATACGCCTCCTGGTACTGCGCAGCCAGCGCAGGGTCGTCACGCAAGGCGTCGTGCGCCGCACACACCTTGTCACACAGCCCCTCCCGGGCTGCCCCCTGCAGCACATACACCTTCCACGGCTGGGTGTTGGTGCCCGACGGTGCACGGCAGGCCAGCTCCAACAAGGTCTGCACCAGCGTGCGCTCCACCGCGCGGGGCGTGAACGCGCGCACCGCATGGCGCGTCGTCAAAGCCCGATCCACCGAATCCACATCCATCATTGCAATCGCTCCAGAACAGTCCTCAGCCCCGCAGGCAGCGCCACCGGCTTGCGGCTGAGCCGGTCCACATACACATGCACGAAATGCCCCTGCGCCGCACACTGGGCCGCGCCCTGGGCAAACAAACCCACACCATAACGCACACTGCTGCGCCCCAGATGCTCCACCCGCAAGCCCGCCTCTACCACCTGAGGAAAGGCCAGGCTCTCGAAATAGTCACACTGCGTCTGCACCACCAGGCCCACCGTATCGCCCTGGTGAAAGTCCAGCACCCCCTGCTCAATCAGGTAGGCGTTCACGGCAGTGTCGAACCAGCTGTAGTACACGACGTTGTTCACATGCCCATAGACGTCGTTGTCCATCCAACGGGTCGTAATGCCGCGAAACACCCGATAGTCACCGCGGCTGTGTGCCTGCGGACGCCTCTTGTCTGTCATGCATGGAACTCCTTGATCGAACCGCGTGTTGCAACGCAAAACCATGCACTGTAGTCGAGACCCCGCAGCGCTGCGGTCTAGGGAGTGACACCCAATTTGCTGCAGTGCAACAAATGCATCTTGCAATCCCGCCATTCATCCCTATAATTCGAACCAATGCTGCAATGCAACAAAACATTGTCCAGCATTGCCATGTCACTATCAATCAAGGAGTTTTCCATGCTGACCGTTGAACAAGTTGTTGCATCGCACAAAGCGAACATCGAAACCATGCTGGGTCTGACCACCAAGGCCTTTGAAGGCGTGGAAAAGATCGTCGAACTCAATATGGCCGCTTCCAAGGCCGCCCTGGCAGAAAGCGGCGAACACGCCAAGGCGCTGCTCAGCGTCAAAGATGCCCAGGAGCTGATTGCCCTGCAATCCAGCCTGTTCCAGCCCCTGGCCGAAAAAACCTCCGCCTACAGCCGCCATCTGTACGACATCGCAGCGGCCCAGGGCGCCGAGTACACCAAAGTGGTGGAAGAGCAAGCCGAGCAAGCCCAGCGCAAATTCACCGATCTGATCGATGGCGCCGCCAAGAACGCCCCCGCAGGCTCCGAGGCTGCCGTCGCTGTGATGAAGAGCGCCGTCGCCTCCGCCAACAGCGCGCTGGAAACGGTGCAAAAGGCCGTAAGGCAGGCCACCGAGCTGGCCGAGACCAACTTCAACGCCATCACCGCCACCGCGGCCAACGTCACCAAGCCTGCCGCCAAAAAGCGCGCAGCGGCTTGAAGCAGATCAAAAGTGGAGGGTACTTTTGGAGCCCAGGCTCTAGAAACCAAGGGAAAACCCTGACATAATCCCTCCATCGAGGTCGAAAAGACCTCCACCAGTTGTCTCCTCGGGTCCTTTCGCAACCAATTCAGGTTCAGGGATCCCTTCCAGGCCTCGTTGCAAAACGAGGCCTTTTTTTTGCAGATCGTCAGCGCATCTTGGCCGCCATGGCCGCCTTCAGCTGTGGCAAAGCCGCCAGCATCGCGTGGCGTCCCGCCTCAATGGAGCGCTTGCGTGCCGTGAAATCCGCGCTCGAAATGCCCTGCAAAGCTGGCCGCACCACCACATCGGCGTCCTTCAGCTCCAGGGTATTGATGCTCTTGCCCATGATGGAAAAGGTCTGCAGCAACACCTCCAGCGTGCCATCCGTCACTGCCCCCTCTGGCGGGCTCGAAATATCCACCGCCACCACCAACTCCGCCCCCATGCTGCGCGCCGCACGTACCGGAACGGGTGAATACAGGCCCCCGTCAACATAGTCCCGCCCTGCAATCCGTACCGGCTGAAACACCGCCGGCACCGCACTGGAGGCCCGCACCGCGGTCCCCGTATCCCCGCGCTGGAACAGTATCCCGGCCCCCGTCTTCAAATCGGTCGCCACGATCCCCAAAGGAATCGGCATGTCCTCGATCAGACGCGAACGCACCTGGGCGTTCACATACTTGGCCAAGGCCTCGCCCCGCAACATACCCCGGTTGAACAAAGGCAAGGTCCAGTCGGCAATGGTCGCCTCATCCATCCCGATGGCCAGCTTCTGCAGCTCATCGCCCTTCTTGCCACTGGCATAAAAGGCCGCCACCAAACTTCCCGCAGAGGTTCCAGCAACCAGTTGGGGGTGGATCCCGGCCTCCTCCAGCACCTGAATCACCCCCACATGGGCGAACCCCCGCGCCGCCCCGCCACCAAGCGCCAGGCCAATGCGCGGAGGCAGCTTGGGCAAGGCCGGCACAGCAGGCGCCACCACCGTCGGTGGCTCCCCACCGAGCACGGGCACATCCCCTTCAAGCTTTGGTTTTCCCGTGTTGTCCGTCACCGGGGTCGTACAGGCGGTCAAAGCCGCCACCACCGCTACACCCAAAAAGCGCCACATGTTTTGCTATTAGAAATGATTCTCGTTTGTTACAATGCCAACTTTCAACCAGCCCCGCGTTCCCGCCATGAAAAAACCGACTTTGGTCCTTTCCACACTGGCACTGCTGGCCATGGGCCTTACCAGCGCCCACGCCCAGGAGTCCGTGCTGAACATCTATTCCGCACGCCACTATCCCACGGATGAGGCCCTGTACAGCAACTTTACCAAGGCCACCGGCATCAAGATCAATCGCGTGGACGCGGACGACGCTGGCATCCTGGCCCGCCTCAAGACCGAAGGCAGCGCCTCGCCCGCAGACATCATTTTGCTGGTCGACGCCAGCCGCCTTTGGCGTGGTGAAGTCGATGGAATTTTCCAGCCCATCCAGTCCAAGGTCCTGAATGACATGATTCCCGCCGAACTGCGTGGCAAATCGGGCCCGGAAGGCACCAGCTGGTTTGGTTTTTCCACCCGCGCCCGCGTCGTGGTGTACGACAAGGCAAAAGTCAAACGTGAGGACGTCGACTCCTACGAAAAACTCAGCGATCCCAAGCATGCCGGACAGATCTGCATCCGCTCCGGGTCCCACCCCTACAACCTGTCCCTGTTCGGCTCGGTGATGGAACACCTCGGCCCAGCCAGCACGGAACAATGGCTCAAAGGCATCGTCAACAATCTGGCGCGCGCCCCCAAGGGGGGGGACACCGACCAGATCAAAGCCGTTGCAGCTGGCGAATGTTCCGTCGCCGTGTCCAACAGCTACTACGTCGCACGCCTGATGCGCTCCGACAAACCTGCCGACCGCGCAGTGGTCGAAAAAGTCGACATCGTGTTTCCCAACCAAGGCAGCTGGGGCACGCACGTGAACATCGCCGGCGGTGCCGTGGCACGCTACTCCAAGAACCCCGGCAATGCCGTCAAATTCCTGGAGTACCTGGCCAGCCCCGGCGCCCAGGAGCACTTCGCCAACGGCAACAACGAGTGGCCCGCAGCCAAGGGTGTCAAGATCAACAACGCGGCCCTGCAATCCATGACGGGTGGCAGCTTCAAGTCGGAAACCCTGCCCATCAGCGTGGTCGGCATGAACCAGGTCAAAGTACAACAGATGCTGGACCGCGTCGGCTTCAAATAAGCCCAGTGCCTGTGTGCTCCTTGTGGGCACACACACAAAAAAACCCCTGTGCGGCCCATCACCCGTCGCTCAGGGGTTTTTTCCTTCTGTGCCCTGCGCAGCGAAACCGACGCGCAGAAAGGAAGGCGGACGTCGCCGCCCTCCATCAACCCGCGGTTGCTGCCTCTTCAGGCTTGGCCTTCCCTTCCTTCTTCGGCAAGGGTTGGATGTCCAGCAGTACCTGCGTCTTGTTCGTATCCGCTTCATCCAGATCGACCGACAGGCGTCCCCCATCCGTCAGGCGCCCAAACAGCAACTCATCCGCCAGACTGCGCCGAATGGTGTCCTGAATCAGACGCTGCATCGGGCGCGCGCCCATCAGCGGATCGAAGCCCTTCTTGGCCAGGTGCTTGCGCAGCTTGTCGGTAAACGTGACTTCCACCTTCTTCTCCGCCAGTTGGGTTTCCAACTGCAACAGAAATTTGTCCACCACCCGCAGCACAATGTTCTCGTCCAGCGCCTTGAAGCTCACCATGGCGTCCAGCCGATTGCGGAACTCCGGGCTGAACAGGCGCTTGATATCCGCCATCTCATCGCCCGCCTCACGCGGGTTGGTGAACCCGATGGTCGACTTACTCATGGTCTCCGCCCCCGCATTGGTCGTCATGATGATGATGACATTGCGGAAGTCGGCCTTGCGGCCATTGTTGTCCGTCAGGGTTCCGTGGTCCATCACCTGCAGCAGCACGTTGTAGATGGCCGGGTGCGCCTTCTCAATCTCATCAAGCAGCAGCACACAGTGCGGCTTCTTGGTCACCGCCTCCGTCAGCAAGCCCCCCTGGTCAAAACCGACATACCCGGGCGGTGCACCGATCAGGCGGCTGACCGCATGCTGCTCCATGTACTCGCTCATATCGAACCGAATCAACTCGATTCCCATGATGTACGCCAACTGCTTGGCCGCCTCGGTCTTGCCCACCCCGGTCGGCCCTGAGAACAGGAAGGAGCCGATCGGCTTGTCCACCCTGCCCAGGCCCGAACGCGACATCTTCACCGCAGAGGCCAGCACCTCCAACGCCTTGTCCTGACCGAACACCACGCTCTTGAGATCACGCTCCAGGGTCTTGAGTTTGCCCCTGTCATCCGTCGACACATTGGCCGGCGGTATGCGGGCGATCTTGGCCACGATCTCCTCCACCTCCACCTTGCTGATGGTCTTCTTGCGCTTGCTCGGCGGCAGGATGCGCTGCGCCGCCCCCGCCTCGTCAATCACATCAATCGCCTTGTCCGGCAGATGCCGGTCATTGATGTACTTGGCACTCAGCTCCGCTGCCGCCTGCAACGCCGCCAGGGAGTACTTCACACTGTGGTGCTCCTCGTAGCGCGACTTCAGGCCCTTGAGAATCTCCACCGTCTGATCCACCGACGGCTCCAGGATGTCGATCTTCTGGAAGCGCCTGGACAAGGCCGCATCCTTCTCGAAAATACCCCGGTACTCCGTAAAGGTTGTGGCCCCAATGCACTTGAGCTGCCCGGAGCTCAAACTGGGCTTGAGCAAATTCGATGCATCCATGGTGCCCCCCGACGCCGCCCCCGCACCGATAAGGGTATGGATCTCATCGATGAACAGTACGGCCTTGGGCTTGTCCTTCAGGTTCTTGAGCACCGCCTTCAGACGCTGCTCAAAATCCCCCCGGTACTTGGTACCCGCCAGCAATGCTCCCATGTCCAGCGCATAGACATTGGCATCGGCCAGCACCTCCGGGACATCGCCCTGCGCAATGCGCCAAGCCAGCCCCTCGGCAATCGCCGTTTTGCCGACCCCCGCCTCCCCCACCAGCAAGGGGTTGTTCTTGCGGCGACGGCACAGCACCTGGATCACACGCTCCACCTCGTGCTCCCGGCCGATCAAGGGGTCGATCTTCCCATCCCGCGCCTGCTGGTTCAGGTTCTGGGTGTACTGCTCCAGCGGGCTGGCCTTTTCATTCTTTTCCTGGGTGGTGTCCTCAGAATCCGCGGCGGCCTCCTGGGCTTTGGGAGGATCTTGCGTATCGGTCTTCTTGATCCCGTGGGCAATGTAGTTCACCACGTCCAGCCGTGTGATCCCCTGTTGGTGCAGGTAATACACCGCATGCGAGTCCTTCTCCCCAAAAATGGCCACCAGCACATTCGCACCCGTGACCTCCTTCTTGCCACTTCCGGTGGACTGCACATGCATGATGGCACGCTGGATCACCCGCTGGAAACCCAGGGTCGGCTGGGTATCGACCTCATCCACCCCAGCCACCTGGGGCGTGTTGTCCCGGATGAAGCCGGTCAATGACTTGCGCAAATCGTCGATATTGGCGGCACAGGCGCGCAACACCTCTGCGGCACTGGGGTTGTCCAGCAGTGCCAGCAGCAAATGCTCCACCGTGATGAACTCATGGCGCTGCTGACGCGCCTCGACGAAGGCCATGTGCAGGCTAACTTCCAATTCCTGGGCAATCATACGAACTCCTTAGTAGCCTCACACTGAGAACCAAATGTACTTCAAGAACCGCCAACCCCATGGCCTCTTGGCCTTCTGCCGTCCTCCCATCAAGCTAAGGGCTCACTGACACACTGCAAGGGGTGGCCGGCCTTTT
The DNA here is from genome assembly GCA_052390055.1 of Rhodoferax sp. Lineage (GTDB taxonomy): Bacteria > Pseudomonadota > Gammaproteobacteria > Burkholderiales > Burkholderiaceae_C > Allorhodoferax. The sequence continues at coordinate 24,189 of JBQTHH010000083.1, read as the reverse complement.
TTGCGGCATCCATGACCTGGTCCACCTTGGTCGCCGCCACATCCCGGGTGTACACCCCGCACACGCCACGACCATCCAGATGGATTTTGAGCATGATCTGGGTTGCGGTTTCCAGGTCCTTGCCGAAAAACTCCTGGATGATCACCACCACGAACTCCATGGGGGTGTAATCGTCATTCAGCATCACCACCTGGTACATCTGCGGTGGCGGCACTTTCTGGGGCTTGCGCTCCAGCACGGTCGCCTCCGCGCCTTCCACATCACGGGAGGGCGGGGCATTGGGCATGGGCGGCTTGTTGGGTTTGGCCATGGAGGGATTCTACGAAGCGGAACATTCGCCGCAATGGACGAAGCATACAAGGCCCCGTGCCATGAACAAGCATGAAAAAAACCGCTCGAAGCCATGGACTTGAGCGGTTCTCATCACAACCAGGCATGGGCGGCACCAGCGCCCACAACCACTACATATTGTCGATCATCACCTGACCGAAACCGGAGCAGCTCACCTGGGTGGCGCCATCCATCAGGCGTGCAAAGTCGTAGGTCACCTTCTTGCTCTTGATCGACTTGGCCATCGAACTGATGATCAAGTCGGCGGCTTCAAACCAACCCATGTGGCGCAGCATCATCTCCGCAGACAGGATTTCCGACCCAGGGTTCACATAGTCCTTGCCCGCATACTTGGGTGCCGTGCCATGGGTGGCCTCGAACATGGCCACGGAGTCCGACAGATTGGCGCCCGGAGCAATACCGATACCACCCACCTGGGCTGCCAGCGCGTCGGAAATGTAGTCACCGTTGAGGTTGAGCGTGGCAATCACGCTGTACTCGGCCGGGCGCAGCAGGATTTGCTGCAGGAAAGCGTCTGCAATGCTGTCCTTGACAACGATGTCCTTGCCGGTCCGGGGATTCTTGAACTTGCACCATGGGCCCCCATCGATCAGCTCAGCGCCAAACTCCTTCTGCGCCAGCGAATAGGCCCAGTCGCGGAACCCACCTTCGGTGAACTTCATGATGTTGCCCTTGTGCACGATCGTGACGCTGGGCTTGTCGTTGTCAATGGCGTACTGGATGGCCTTGCGCACCAGGCGCTCAGTGCCCTCACGCGAGACCGGCTTGATGCCAATACCGGAGGTGCCGGGGAAGCGAATCTTCTTGACGCCGAATTCGTCTTGCAGGATCTTGATGAGCTTCTTGGCCTTGTCAGACTCGGCTTCAAATTCGATACCGGCATAGATGTCTTCCGAGTTCTCGCGGAAGATCACCATATCGGTCTTGTGCGGCTCCTTCACCGGGCTGGGAACGCCTTCAAAATAGCGCACCGGGCGCAGGCAGACGTACAGATCCAGCTCCTGGCGCAGCGCCACGTTCAAAGAGCGGATACCGCCCCCAACGGGCGTGGTAAGGGGCCCCTTGATCGAGACCACGTACTCCCTGAGGGCCTGCAAGGTCTCATCGGGCAGCCACACATCGGGGCCATACACGCGGGTCGACTTCTCACCGGCATACACTTCCATCCAGTGGATCTTGCGTTGGCCCGCATACGCCTTGGCGACCGCAGCATCCACCACCTTGAGCATCACCGGCGTAATGTCAAAGCCGGTTCCATCGCCTTCCATGAAGGGGATGATCGGCTCATCCGGCACATTCAACGACATGTCGGCGTTGACGGTGATTTTTTGGCCCGCTGCAGGGACCTTGATGTGTTGATACATACGGAAAATCTCCAAGATTTAGTAAACTGGACCACCTCGCCAGCGCTCGGTAAGCGCTATAAAAGAGCAGGGCATTCTAGTCCGAAAAGTTTACTCATTGCTGTCATGAAAGCCCGAAATCAAGCCCCCACACACCCTGCACGCACGTCCCCCGGCACAGGACGCACAACGCTTCTTTTCCGGGTTCTGCGGGGCATGCCCTGTGCCGCATTGCTGGCCCTGGGCGTACATGCCACCGCGCAAGGCAGCACCCCCCAGACGAACCTTCCACGCACACAGCTGACTGCAGGGATGCATGTCATTCACGCCCAGGTGGCATCGACTCCGCAGCAACGCGAAACCGGGCTGATGTACCGCACCAACCTGCCCACCAACGAAGGCATGCTGTTTGTCTTTGAACAGGCAGGCCCCCTGTGCTTCTGGATGAAGAACACCCCAACGGCCCTGACCGCTGCGTTCGTCGCTGACGACGGCACGATTGTGAACCTGGAGGACATGACGCCCCTCAGCACAGACTCCCACTGCGCGACCAAGCAGGTGCGCTATGTACTGGAGATGGGCCGTGGCTGGTTTCAGAAACGGGGAATACGGCCGGGCCACCGCCTGTCCGGCCCCGTGTTCGCCGCTCCGGCAAGCAAATAGCGGCGCTCGCAACAGCGGGTACCCAGCGATTACAGCCAGGCACCCGTCCGTTGTGTCAGGAGTAGTTTGACTGCACAAACTCCCAATTCACCAGCTTGTCCAGGAAGGTCTCGACAAATTTCTGGCGCAGATTGCGGTAGTCGATGTAATACGCGTGCTCCCACACGTCCACCGTCAGCAACGCCTTGTCGGCCGTCGTGAGCGGAGTTCCTGCCGCGCCCATATTCACGATCTCGAGGCTGCCGTCGGCCTTCTTCACCAGCCAGGTCCAGCCGGAACCAAAGTTACCCACGGCAGATTTGACAAAAGCCTCGCGAAACGCCTCGTACGACCCCCACTTGGCTTGAATGGCCGACGCCAGCGCCCCAGCGGGGCTGCCCCCACCGTTGGGTCGCATGCAGTTCCAGAAAAAGGTGTGGTTCCAGATCTGGGCGGCATTGTTGTACACCGCACCCGATGATTTCTTGACAATCTGCTCCAGCGCCATGGATTCGAACTCTGTCCCTTTTTGCAGGTTGTTCAGATTCACCACATATGCGTTGTGGTGCTTGCCATGGTGGAACTCCAGGGTTTCCTTGGAGTAGTGGGGGGCCAAAGCGTCGATCGCGTAAGGCAGTGCGGGCAGCGCATGTTCCATGATGAACTTCCTTCTAAGTAACGGACAATGCGCTCATTCTAGGAAGGCATGGGTTCTGGCGCTGATCACCTGCATTTCAACCACACCGTCCGCCAGGATTGCCTCCACACGCCCTTCTGGCTCCAGCGCCGAGACACTCGATACCACTTCCGTGCCCCGACGCAAGTAAGCGAACCCCCGCAGCAAAGTGTGCCGCGGGCTCACCGCCGATAACTTGTCGCCAGCGCCTTGCAAGCGCCACCCCTGCCGCTCGATCACACGCTGGCCCGCCACCTGCAATCTGCCTTGGAGCGATGCAAGGCCTCTGTCCAGGCGCTGCAGACCCCGCACGCACGAGGACGCCAGGTCCCGCTCCAGAGGTCCCAACCGTGCATGCAATGCACTCAGCGCATGGGCCGAATGCGCGAGGCGCGAGGCATGTTCATCGGCCTGCCGGGCCACGTACTCCAGCCGCCTGGCCATGGCCGACTCCAGCCGCCACGCCAGGGACTCCAACTGCCCCAGCTCCGACTCCTGTGCCGAAGCGCACAGTTCGGCGGCAGCCGTCGGCGTCGCCGCCCGGACATCGGCCACCATGTCTGCAATCGTGAAGTCGGACTCATGTCCGACCCCGCACACCACAGGCACCGGACACGCGGCGATGGCCCGGGCCACGCCCTCATCGTTATAAGCGTGCAAATCCTCCCACGCCCCGCCGCCGCGGACCAGCAGCACCATCTCAACTCCGCACCCATGGTCCGTCCACAGCACGGCCTGCTGCAATGCACCGACAATGCTTGCAGGAGCCCCGGCGCCTTGCACCAGGCATGGGAACACCACCGCCTGCACATGGGGAGCCCGCCGCGACAACGCCCCTGCCACGTCGGCCAAAGCAGCTGCATCCTCGGAGGTCACGACCGCCACAGCCCATGGCACCCTCGAAAGTCCACGTTTGCGCTGCGCAGCAAAAAGCCCCTCTTGCTCCAAACGTGATTTCAATCGCAGGAATTGTGCGAATTGGTCGCCCTCCCCTTCCTGCTGCAAAGTCTCCACCACCATCTGAAGTTCGCCTCGGGGACCATACACCGTTACACGCCCGGTGGCGATGACACGCTGCCCCTCTTGCGGCGACCATCCCATCCGCACAGCGGCACGACGGAACAAGGCGCAACGCAGCTGCCCTTGCGCATCCTTGAGTTGAAAGTAGCAATGCCCGCTGCTGGCCCGCACAAAACCTGCGATCTCGGCGCGCACACGAACCTGCCCCAAATGCTGCCCCAACAGACCATCCGCGTGCTGCAGCAACGCAGAAACACTCCAGCAGCGCTCCCGCCCGCCATCCCCATCCGATTCATTCCAGCTTTGCACCGCAGCGTCCCAAAGTACGCGATCCGGCACACACCAACACAGTGCATGCAGTACGCGATAATGCCCATCCACCCACTTCAGACCTCCTCAGGAGCATTTCTTGCTATCCATCATTCAAGCCGCCGGCTGGCCGATATGGCCATTGATTGCTTGCTCCATCATCGGTCTCGCCATCATTATCGAACGCTTCGTCGCCCTCAAGAGTGACCGCATTGCCCCCCCCAGGCTCCTGGAAGAAGTGCTCAACGTGGCGCGGATTTCCATACCCGGGCCGGAGGTGCTCGCGCAGCTGGAAAAAAGCTCCGCCCTGGGTGAAATACTGGCGCAGGGCTTGCGCCGGGCCAGTGCGGGGTCCCGTGTTTCCGAGGACGAAATCCGCAGCGCCATGGAAGACTGCGGGCGCATGCTCGCCCATCGGCTGGAGAAACATCTGACCACCCTGGGCACCATCGCTTCAGCGGCCCCATTGCTGGGTCTTCTGGGGACGGTGATCGGCATGATTGAGATCTTTGGTGCCCAAAGCCCGGGCGTCGGCGCCGTCGCCAACCCCGCCCAGCTCGCGCATGGTATCTCCGTTGCGCTGTACAACACCGCGTTCGGCCTGCTGGTCGCCATTCCTGCCCTGGTGTTCTGGCGTTTTTTCCGCACCAAGGTCAATGCCTACCTGCTCCACATGGAGCTCTCGGCCAACCACCTGATGCACCACATCGGGTTGCTGCGCAAGCAGGGGTGATGGCCATGAACTTCCGCAGCGCCAGCCAGGAGGAGCCGGAAATCAACCTGATCCCGTTTATCGACGTTCTGTTGGTGGTCCTGATTTTCCTGATGCTGTCGACCACCTACAGCAAGTACACCGAAATGCAGCTCACCCTGCCAACGGCAGACACGAGCCCTGCCAAGGACTATCCCCGGGAAATGATCGTGGCCATCAGCGCAGAAGGCGCCTACAGCATCAACCGCACCCCCATTGAAACGCGCAGCGCCGACGCACTGGGCATGGCAATGGCCCAGGCCAGCAAGGGAGCGAAGGACACCGTAGTCATCATCTCGGCCGACGCCAGTACCCGCCATCAGTCGGTTATCTCGGTGATGGAGGCGGCAAGACGTGCTGGCCTGCATCAGGTGACGTTTGCCACACAAAGCGCTGCCACAGGGTCAACCAGCCATTGAGAGAGGTGTGCGCAGCCCGCAGCACGCCCATACACACGGTGCACGCCTTCCAACAAGCCCTTCTGGAGTCCTGGGAAAAAAGGTTTGGCTGGTCCATCGCCTTGCTCCCCATATCCCTGGGTTACGGGCTGGCACTGTGGATCAGGCAATGCTTGTATGCCCACGGGATTCTGCGCAGCGAGAAGCTGCCGGCTACCGTCATTACCATTGGCAACGTCATCGTGGGCGGTGCAGGCAAGACACCTGTCACGATTGCGGTGGGCCAATACCTCCGCAGCAAGGGTTACCGTGTCGGGATTGTTTCCCGCGGCTATGGCCGCAAGAAAAGCGACGTCACCGAGGTCACCCCGAACAGCCGTCCCGAGGACGTCGGAGATGAACCACTCCTGATCAGGCTCAAAACGGGGCTGCCGGTCTTTGTTGGAGCGCAGCGGGTGGCAGCAGGCAAGGCCTTGCTTACCCGGTACCCTGATACCCAGATCATCCTGTGCGACGATGGCATACAGCACTCGCAACTGGCGCGCGACCTGGAGATATACGTTTTCGACGACAGGGGCCTGGGCAACGGCTGGTTGTTGCCTGCCGGACCGATGCGCACCGCCTGGCCCCCGCACGCCCAGTGTGCAGGCCGTGCCCGTGCCGCGGCGCCACGCATCTTGCTGAGCAGCAGGCCGGGCGAGGATGCGTCGATGCACCCTGTTCGCCGCTCCATCGCCGACTATGGCGTAGACCGCGATGGCCACCGCATTCCCCTGGACGCCTTGTGCCAAAGCCCCAAAGCCAGCATCGCTGTTGCCGGGATTGCCCGCCCGCAGAGGTTCTTTTCGATGCTCACGCACGAGGGCATCCGGTTGGCTGCGACCCAGGCATTTCCCGATCACCACGATTTTTCCGGATGGAGCCCGCCATCCCAGGAAACCCATTGGCTGCTGTGCACCGAGAAGGACGCGCACAAGGTCTGGGACCGCGCCCCCCATGCGCTGGCCATTCCGCTGCTGACAAGCATGGAGCCTCCGTTCTACCAGGCGCTGGACGAGCAGCTGTCCCAGATCCAGCCACCGCCTGCGTCCGTATCCTCGCCGGTATGATGGGGGCATGGATACAAAACTGCTTGAGCTATTGGTCTGCCCCGTCACCAAGGGCCCCCTGGAGTACAACCGCTCCACCAACGAGCTGATTTCCCGAAGTGCTCGCTTGGCCTACCCGGTGCGCGATGGCATTCCGGTCTTGCTGGAAAACGAGGCGCGTGCCCTCAGCGATGCAGAGCTGGAAGTACCTTCACCCTCGCAGGCATGAGCTATACCGTCCTGATACCGGCACGCCTGGCATCCACAAGGCTTCCCAGAAAGCCTCTGGTGGACATCGGCGGCCTTCCCATGGTGGTGCGTGTGGCACGCCAACTGACCCCCCTGGCCGAAGCCGGAACACAAGTGGTGGTCGCTGCCGACGCGCAGGAAATCGTCGATGCCTGTGCTGCCCATGGCGTGTCCGCCATCCTGACCAATCCGGACCACCCCAGCGGCAGTGATCGGTTGGCGCAAGCGTGTTCCATCCTAGGCCTGTCTGGCGAACAGGTGGTGGTCAACGTCCAAGGCGATGAGCCCCTGATGGAGCCCGGGCTGGTACACCAGGTTGCGACCCTGTTGCAGAGCCGTCAGGACTGCGTTGCCGCCACAGCTGCACACCCGCTGGACAATGAAGCCGACATCCACAACCCCAACGTCGTCAAGGTGGTGCTGGACCGGCAGCAACGGGCATTGCTGTTCAGCAGAGCCCCGATACCGCTTTGGCGGGATGCGGCATCCAGTGCATCCCGCGGCCAGGTCGCACCTCTGCAGCCCTTGCGGCATATCGGTCTGTACGCATACCGTGCCGCCTATTTGCGCGGTTTTCCCTTGCTTGAGCAGCCCGCACTGGAGATCTGCGAAGCGCTGGAACAATTGCGGATCTTGTGGCATGGGGACTCCATTGCGGTCCACGTCACACAACACCCCCCAGGCCCTGGAGTCGATACCGAACAGGACCTCGCCAACGTGCGCCAACTGGTGGCGCTCGGGCAGCCGCGTGCGTAAGCAATCTGGCTGGCTGCGCATGCTATTCTCGCCCGCTGCCGGTCCTCTCCCATAGGTCGCCCCCATTTTTCACTATCGCAGGAGTCACATGAAACTCATACTTCTAGGCGCACCAGGCGCTGGCAAGGGTACGCAAGCAGCCTTTATTTGCAAGGAATTCGGCATCCCGCAAATCTCCACGGGAGACATGCTGCGTGCGGCCGTCAAGGCCGGAACACCCTTGGGCCAGCAAGCCCAGGCCGTCATGGCTGCCGGAGGACTTGTCAGCGATGCGTTGATCATCAATCTGGTGAAAGAACGCCTGTCGCAGCCAGACTGTGCCAACGGCTTCCTGTTTGACGGCTTTCCCCGAACCATCCCCCAAGCCCAGGCCATGCGTGACGCGGGAGTGGCGCTCGATTACGTGTTGGAAATAGATGTACCGTTCGACGCCATCATCGATCGCATGAGCGGTCGCCGCACCCATCCGGCCTCAGGGCGGACCTACCATGTCAAGTTCAACCCGCCCCGGACGCCCGATATCGATGACGTGACTGGCGAACCGCTGGTGCAGCGCGAGGATGACAAGGAAGAAACCGTCCGCAAACGCCTGGAGGTGTACAGCGCACAGACACGCCCGCTGGTCGACTATTACTCCCAATGGGCCAAGGAGGCCCCCACCGCAGCACCCCGATACCGGACCATCAGCGGGCAAGGCAGTGTGGACGCCATCACCCAGTCCGCTTTGCAGGCTTTGCGCCGCTAAACCCATCCTGCATCGCCTTTCTGTGGGGCTGGCAAGTGTTGCCAGCCCCTTTTTCTTTTGTGGAAACCCTACCGGGACTGTGCGCACAGCCCCAGAGTCAACGCAATCCGTGCTTGAAACGGCGTCATTGCAGAGCACATCGACTGGTACTCACCCCCCAGGCTGGGACCGATCACGCTGCCAGCCATGCAACGGCTTGTGACCACCACCTCGACCCCCATGGAGCGCAGCTGAACCAGCACGTCCATCAAGCGGGCGTGGATGCTGCCATTGCCGGTCCCGCCCACCACCAGAGCATTGAGCTGCCCCTGAGAAGCCAAGGCCAACAGCGTGGCGAAGTACGCCGTCCGGGCCCCGCTGTAACTTAATACGATGTCCACCCCAGGCCATTCTTTGGGGCGTTGGCAGCGGCTGGCCCAACCGGCATAACGCCATGGTCTGACGACATCGCAAATCCAGCGTGGCTTGCCCTCCTCGACAAAGCCCAACACCCCGCCGTCAACCGATTCAAAGGCATCCACACGGTAGGGATGGCTCTTGCGAACCGAATGACCCGCCAGGACTTTGCCCGCACATACCAGCAACACCCCCCTGGCCAGCGGGTCCAGTGCAACGGCCAAGGCATCCCGCAGATTCTGGGGACCGTCCGGCGATTGGGCGGTCGCAGGGCGCATGGCACAAGTAAAGACCACTGGCTTCTTGAACTGAAGCGACTCATCGAGCAACAGCGACAGAAAAACTGCTGCCTCCTCCAATGTGTCTGTCCCGTGCGTAATGACGACTCCGCCAATGGCATCGTCTTCCAACGCCAGCCGAACCCGCTCGTGCAACACCCACCAGTCATCCAGATCCATGTCCTTGCTGTCTTTTTGCCGGACCTGCTCAACCCGCGCAACGGACTGCGCCAATGCCGACCCCGTCAAGGCGTTGCCAAGGATCTGGTCCACCCCCACCGCCCCAGCCACGTAGCCGACGTTGTCATCCGCTTGGCTGGCTGCACCTGCAATCGTCCCTCCCATGCCCAATACAACAACACTACCCACGGCTCCCCCCTTGCAGAGAATTCATAACTGGTTAAAAATACAGGTACTGTATAAGAAGACAGTACCCATCAAAGGATCAACGACATGCTAGACCACCCCAAGCTGACTGCACGTCAACAGGAGATTCTGGAACTCATCCAAAGAAGCATTGCCCTCACTGGCGCACCTCCGACGCGTGCAGAAATTGCAAGCACACTGGGGTTTCGTTCGGCCAATGCGGCAGAAGAACACTTGCAGGCGCTGGCCAAAAAAGGGGTTCTGGAACTTGTCAGTGGAACATCACGGGGCATCCGTTTGACCACCAGTGGCCGACGGGCTCTTCCCTTGCCCGCCTCGCAGCAAATGGCCTTGCCCATCATGGGTATCACGCAATTGACCCTTCCCTTGGTTGGCCGTGTAGCGGCAGGTTCCCCGATCCTGGCGCAAGAGCATATCGATCACAGCTATTACGTCGAGGCCAGCCTGTTCCAACAGCGGCCCGATTATCTGCTGCGGGTCCGCGGCATGTCCATGCGCGATGCCGGCATCATGGATGGAGATTTGCTGGCCGTTCAGGCGCGCAAGGAGGCAAGAAACGGCCAGATTGTGGTCGCCCGCCTGGGGGATGAAGTCACCGTCAAACGGTATCGCCGAACCCCGCAGGGAATTGAACTCCTTCCTGAAAATCCTGATTACTCGGTCATCGTGGTTCGCCCGGGTGACTCTTTCGAGATTGAGGGCCTTGCGGTGGGACTGATCCGCAACACGGTCCTGATGTAGTACACGGACTGACGAACATGAAAGCCCTTGGCAACGCATGGAATGGATTGCGGCAGCGGACGGCCAGTGTCCTGCGCCGACTCTGCCACCAACAGCCGTCCATCGGCAGTGGGTCCCACAACACCCCGAAAAAGTCGGAACCATTTCCATTCTTCCCGGCTTCAGGCGCGGCGGCCTCCCTTTCCCTGGTGGGATTGGCATCGGGCCATGGAAGCAATCCGGTTCCTGTCCACGGCACCGCCATTGGCAGGCCTTTGCGTGTGCTGTACCGTGACCGCAATGGACTTTGTGGCTCCAGCAGCATGGGCCGGATCGTGATGTCCGGCAGCTTTGCCCAGATTTGCGCAGAACTCGATCGCATGAGTGCCCTGGAAACATCCTGAAGAGCGCCCCGCCGCTTGAGAGCACGGGCCGAATGAGATTGTTCAAGGCACAATGCGATGTATGAACATTGTGATTCTGGATGACTACCAAGACGCGGTGCGCAAACTCCAGTGCGCCAGCAAGCTGGACCCCTTTCAAGCCAAGGTCTACACCAACACAGTGAAGGGAATTGGCCAGTTGTCGGTGCGGCTCAAAGATGCCGACATCATTGTTCTGAACAGAGAACGCACACAGTTGACACGCTTGCTGCTGGAGAAACTGCCCAAGCTCAAATTGATTGCCCTGACAGGAAAAACGGGGGAATTCATTGATATTCCGGCGTGCACGCAACGCGGCATCGCCGTGGCAGAAGGCATCGAGGGCTGCACGTCAGTCGCCGAGCTGACCTGGGCCCTGATCATGGCCGCCATGCGCCGTCTGCCTCAGTACATTGGCAATCTCAAACATGGTGCTTGGCAACAGGCGGGGTTCAAGTCCAGCGCCATGCCCTCCAACTATGGCATCGGCCAGAATCTGCGCGGCAAGACCCTTGGCATTTGGGGGTATGGCAATGTCGGTCAACTCGTTGCGGGGTATGGGCGTGCGTTCGGCATGACCGTGCAAGTCTGGGGAGGCGCTGCTTCCCGTGCGCGGGCGCTGCAGGACGGCTTGCTTTGTGCACCGACATGTGAGGAGTTCTTTGCAACCAGTGATATTCTGTCGCTCCACTTGCGTCTGAGTGAAAGCACCAAGCATGTGGTGCAGCACCAGCACCTGGCACTGATGAAGCACACGTCTTTGCTTGTGAATACTTCACATGCCGATCTGTTCGAGCCCGATGCGCTCCTGACAGGACTGAACCGCGGGCACCCCGGGATGGCTGCGGTGGACGTGTTTGAGAATGAACCGATCCTGCAGGGGCATGCACTGCTTCGGCTCGAGAACTGTGTTTGCACTCCCCACATCGGTTATGTCGAAATGGAAAGCTACGAGGCCATGTTCGGCGCTGCCTTTGACAACGTGGTGAGTTTTATCCGGGGAGCGCCAACCAATATTGTCAACCCGGGGGCACTGCAAGTGCGCCGCTGAGGCCTGCGGAGGTGCCAGAAAAGCCAGGCGGTCGCCTTGGGCAAGGCCCAAGTCAGGCAGGGGACGGCTGAGGGGCTATGAAAGGGAGTGTGCGGTCAATGACCGCATACTGGCTTGGCTGCTGGTTCGGGACGACAATCTTTCCGATGATGCCATGCAGCATCAGCAGATCACGGAATGCGCTGAGTTCGAACCCCCGGTCAGGCGTGTCGGTGATGTCGCGCACGAGGCAGTGTTCAATGTATTCCATGGCGCTTTCAGTGGGCCACAGCCGGGCGATGCGCTCGCATACCAGGGCGTAAGCCATCAATCCGTCGCCAAGGGTGCTGTAGTCGGTGAAAGGGGGGACATACCCGGTGTACAGCTCATTGAAGGTGGTACGCACCTGCTCGTACTCGTCCTTGCGCCCCAGGTTGTGCAGCACCGCCACCAGGTCAAGAAAAACCAGCGGATTGGAGTCGCCGCTTTGGCCAATCCCGTTTTGCAATACGCGGATCGCATCGTCATGCTGCCCCAAGGCCAGAAAGAAATCTGCCTGCTGGCGGACATCCACCATTTCCTGGGTGTTGATGGCCCGCAAGGAGCCGGTCACGCTGTGGGCAAAGTCCGAGTGACCGCTGGAGGCGGCATCGGCGCGCGGTACGGCAGGCATGCTGGGCAGAAAAAAGCCCGAATCGCCTATTGGCGTCGGTGGCTCCGAATGGGCGGATGGAAGGTCCACCATGCTGTCGGGAACCGGCTCGACGCTGGGCTGCGGGGTTGGCATCGGCGGTTCGCGCAGGGGGCGGGGCCGGGCTTGCTCATCCAGCGGCGCATGTGCCGAGGCAGGCTGCGCCACCCACCAGGGCTGAAATGCGGATTCCCGTCGCCGCCACCAATAGGTCCCGACGGCAGCGACCCCGGCCAACAACACAGCCATCACATAGATCACCGGGTTCGAATAGCGCTCCTCATGGGCACGCTGCAGGCGCGCTCCGAGTTCCACCATGGATTGCTGATTCTGGACGGTCTGGGCCCGCAACGCCAGCATCTCCTTCTCCAGTCCTCCAATGCGAGCCGCATCCTTCAACAACTCTTCCGGTGTCGCATTGAGCGCCCGCCACAAGGCCGCAGCGTCGGAGCGACGGGGGTCATCCTCCAGGGGGACAGACAAAACGGCGTCCGAAAATTTCAGCTGAGGCTCCCAGGCCTCGGTCAAATCGAGGGGAAGCAGCTGCAAGCGCGGTCCCCTGGGGTTTGAGGCCGGACGCGGCGCCTGGGGCGGCCTCGGCGGTCTTGGCGACGACTCGGGTACAGGCCCCGCCAGGGTAGGCTGCGTTTCCCTGGCGGGCTGCGCTGAAGCGCCGTGCGCGGGACCGGAGGATGCCGTCAGACGTTTTCCTGCCAGCCCCTTTTTCGAAGCGGACTGGGTCGGCAAGGTGGAGGAAGACTGCCCTACAGCAACGGAGGATGGCAGGGATGGCGCCACGGCAACCGGGCTGGGTTGCGTACGCGGAGCGTTTGCCACGTCTGCGGGCACCGGGGTTTGGACATCACTCGCGAAATCCGCCAGCATCACGTACTTGCGCGTGCTCTGCTGACGGCAGCCGATCCGCACATACAGCGTGACGACGGGTTCATCGACCGGGGAGCTGGCCTGCACCCGCAGTTCCGGCCCCCCTTGTCCCGCCCCGATCTGCACAGCAACGCGGGAGCGATCAACCAGGTTGTCCCCGTAATACACGTCCGCGTCGGCACACAAACCACCGGCCTCTTCCTGGGCAGCCAGTTGCACCGGAATCGTCACATGGAGCGCCTGTCCGAGAAGCGCCGCACCACGCAATTTGCCTACGGTCAGTGCCTGAACGGGGATGCTGGCACAACCCCAGGCAAGCATGTATGCGGTGAACAGTTGTGACAGCTTCATATTCGTGAACGGATTCTCGCACAGCGCTACGTTTATTGAAGCCCCCTGCGCCACGCCTGCGCACAGGTGACACCCGGGATTCCCGCAGCGCAGCAAAATGCGCAGGCAGCCAAGGTTTGCGCACCACGCGAAGCAGCGCCACACTCGGGGCTGTCACCCAGGCAACCCTCAGTCACCCACTCGACAGACCATGGACGAACCCATTCTTACCATTGATGAACGTTCCGCCATCAACGCAGGACGTTGGTTCAGCACCCTTTCCCCCTCTTTGCGACACGACCTGCTCCGATGTGCCTACGTCAAACGATTCAAGGATGGCGATCTGATCGCCGCCCGGGGCGAACCACCCGAAGAGTGGATTGCCTGTGCCAGGGGCGCAGTACGGGTCAGCTCGACATCGATAACGGGCAAGCAGATCACACTGACCTATGTGGAGCCGGGAATCTGGTTTGGCGATGTTTCGATCTTCGACGGGGACCGGCGCACGCACGACGCCTACGCCCATGGCGATACGACGATCCTGTGCGTCGCCAAAGCGGACTTCAAGAAGATCCTGAGCCAACACGCCGAGTTGTACGAAGCGCTGTTGCGCCTGAATGCCCGGCGCATACGCCAGCTGTATGGTCTGGTGGAAGACCTCAATACCCTGCCCTTGCGCGCACGCTTGGCCAAGCAGCTACTGCATCTGGCGCGCAGCTATGGCGTGCCCAGCCTCAGCGACGGCGGCGAAATCCGGATCGGATTGCACCTGGCGCAGGAGGAGCTGGCGCAACTGCTGGGTGCCTCCCGGCAGCGTGTGAATCAGGAACTCAAAGCCATGGAACGCGAGCATGCCATTCGCATTGAACCGGGCGGCCTGGTGATCCGTGATCGCAACGCACTGATGCGGCTAGTAGAAACCGAGTGATTCCGTAATGACCGATTCGAACAACTTTTCTCACTTCGAAGGCACCCGCCCGATGCAGGGGGCCCAGGCCATCGATCTGCAACGCCTGGAGCCATGGCTGAGCGCCCACGTGGCCGGGTTTGCAGGGCCTTTGCAGGCAGAGGTGTTCAAGGGCGGGCAGTCCAACCCGACCTACAAGCTCACCACGCCCAGCCGCCAGTACGTGATGCGCTCCAAGCCAGGACCGAAGGACAAGCTGCTGGCATCTGCCCACGCCATTGAACGCGAATTCGAGGTGATGCGCGCACTGGCGGGGTCAGCGGTGCCGGTGCCCCGCATGGAGTGTTTGTGCGAAGACGAAGCGGTGATCGGACGCGCGTTTTACATCATGGAGTACATCCCGGGGCGGGTGATGTGGGACCAATCTCTGCCAGGAATGAGCCCCGCCCAACGCCTCGCGATTTACGACGAAATGAACCGGGTGGTTGCCGCCCTGCACACCGTGGACTACAAGGGACGCGGCCTGGCCGACTGGGGCAAGACCGGGAACTACTTTGAGCGCCAGATCGGTCGCTGGAGCAAGCAGTACCAAGCTTCCATCACACAGCCGATCGACGAGATGGAGCGGCTGATGCAATGGCTGCCCGCGCACATTCCGGCAATGGCGCGCGATGAGCGCATGGTGTCCATTGTTCATGGGGACTATCGGCTCGACAACCTGATGTTCGCCCCCGATGAGCCACAGGTACGGGCGGTGCTGGATTGGGAGCTGTCCACCCTGGGCCACCCTCTGGCGGATTTCAGCTACCACTGCATGGCCTGGCACATCCCGCCCGGTGCCTTCCGAGGCATCGCGGGATTGGACCATGCAGCACTGGGCATTCCCAGCGAACGCACCTACATCGAGTGGTACTGCCAGCGCACCGGCCTGGCCCAGCCGGAGCAATTGCTGGCCGACTGGAACTTCTATATGGCCTACAACCTGTTTCGCATTGCAGCCATCCTGCAAGGCATTGCCAAGCGCGTACAAGACGGCACGGCCTCCAGCGCCCAGGCCCAAAGCGCCGCCGCGGGCGCACGCCCCCTGGCGCAACTGGCGTGGCAGTTCGCCCAGCAGTCCCGCTGACCCCTTTTTTCATTGGAGCCCTTATGGATTTCGAATACTCAGACAAGACCAAAGCCCTGCAGGCCAAGCTCACGCAGTTCATGGATGACTACATTTACCCGGCCGAGGGCGCATTTTTCGCGGAGATCGCGAACAACACCGCGGCCGGCAAGCGCTGGACGCCACTGAAGGTCATCGAGGACCTCAAGCCCAAGGCCCGCGAACAGGGGCTGTGGAACCTGTTCCTGCCGGTGGACAGTGCCGAGGCATCGGGCTACGCGGGGGCCGGATTGACGAACCAGGAATACGCCCCGCTGGCGGAAATCATGGGCCGGGTGTTCTGGGCATCCGAGGTGTTCAATTGCTCGGCCCCCGATACCGGCAACATGGAAACCCTGGCCCGCTACGGCTCCAGCGCCATCAAGCAGCGTTGGCTGGCGCCTTTGCTGGAGGGGCGAGTCCGCTCGGCCTTTGCCATGACGGAACCGGCCGTGGCCTCCAGCGACGCCACCAATATCCAGACCCGGATTGAACGCCAGGGAGACGAATACGTGATCAACGGGCGCAAATGGTGGACGTCCGGCGCCGGTGACCCACGTTGCGCCGTATACATCACCATGGGCAAAACCGACCCCGAGGCGCCGAAACACGCGCAGCAAAGCATGATCGTGGTTCCCGCCGACACGCCCGGAATCACGGTGGTGCGGCCGCTGAACGTGTTTGGCTACGACGACGCGCCCCACGGGCATATGGAAGTGCTGTTCGAGAACGTACGTGTGCCCGCGGACAACATCCTGCTCGGTGAAGGGCGGGGGTTCGAGATTGCACAGGGGCGGCTCGGGCCGGGCCGCATCCACCACTGCATGCGCCTGATCGGTCTGGCCGAACGGGCTCTGGAACTGATGTGCAAGCGCGCCAGCCAGCGGGTCGCGTTCGGCAAACCCATTGCAGCACAGACCGTCACCCAGGAGCGTATCGCCGAAGCGCGCTGCAAGATCGACATGGCACGGCTGCTGACACTCAAAGCGGCCTGGATGATGGATGTGGCTGGCAACAAGTTCGCACGCAACGAAATCGCGATGATCAAGGTGGTGGCCCCGGGCATGGCATGCCAGGTCATCGACTGGGCTATCCAGGCCCATGGCGGAGGCGGGGTCAGTGACGACTTCCCTCTGGCCTATGCCTATGCGAACGCCCGCACCCTGCGCTTCGCCGACGGCCCCGACGAGGTCCACCGCAATGCGATCGCGAAGCTGGAATTGGCGAAATATGCCCCGCTGGTGAAACCCCATCAGGCATAAGGTGGCGTTGGTCGGATGCTATAAAATATATAGCATTCGCCCCAATATTTACGCCGGCTATTGCCCAAAAAAAACCATCACCAAGGCGCCCCCGGCAGGCCCGACCACAACTCGTTGAGATCAGGAAAGCGCCATTTGCCGGGGTCTTCCCGCCCCACGATCCGGTCGTGGCAGCCGGTGGCGGACAGGTCCAGCACCTGGGGCACGATCCGCATGTTGGACTTGGTGGAAAAGAAGACCTTGACCTTCGGAGTGGTCAAGGATTTGGTGGTTTGCTCGACCACCACACCCAGCCGCCCGGAGTGCAGGCGCACCAGGGAGCCCGTGGGGTAGATGCCCAGGCTTTTCACGAACGCCTGGAAAACCAGGGTATCGAAGTGCCCGTTGGCCCACTCGGCCATCTTGCGCAGCGACTCTGCCGGGTCCCAGCCCGCCTTGTAAGGACGGTTCGAAGTGATGGCGTCGTACACGTCACACACCGCCCCCATTTTGGCGAACACCGTGATCTCATCGCCCTTGAGCCCTTTCGGATACCCGGTACCGTCCATCTTCTCATGGTGGTGCAGGCATACGTCCAGCACCACCGGATCCACGGCCTGTGATCCGCTCAGCAACAGCCGGTAACCCTCTTCAGGATGGCGTTTGATGATGGCGAACTCCGCGTCCGTGAGCTTGCCGGGCTTGTTCAACACATCCATGGGCATCATGGCCTTGCCCAGGTCGTGGAGCAGACCCGCCATACCAGCCAACCGGGTCTTTCCTTCATCCAAGCCCAGTTGTTTGGCCAGCGCAACCATCATGGCGCACACGGCCACGGAGTGCATGTAGGTGTAGTCATCCGCCGTCTTCAAGCGCGCCAGGCTGATCAATGCCCCGGGGTTGCGGATCACAGAGTCCGTGATTTCCTGGACCAGCTTCTGGGCGCCCCCGGTATCCACCGCCTTGCCCATGCGCGCCTCTTCGAACATCGAGATCACGGCACGCTTGGACTGCAGACAGATTTTTGCCGCACGGGCCAGTTCGTCGGGCATCGAAACCGGCGCCACCTCACGCGCAGTGGATGCCACCGCATCCAGTTCCGCATCGACCTGCGCCTCGGTTTCCAGTTCACTCACGGAAGACACACCATCGGGAACATCTATCCCCTTGGAGCAATCGATCCAGACTTCGCGGATGCTGCTGCTCTGGATGCTGCGGATGTCCTTCGGATCGGTAATGACGAACCCCGTCCGCCAAAACGGATGGTCCATCCAGGAGCCGCAGAACTCCTTCAGATGCATTCCAATCGTCAACTGTTGGACACTGATCTTCTTGAGCATGGGATCCGGCACCTCTGTCATGCGCCCTGGCGGCCTACACCGTCACCGCCCCCGGTATCAATGCAAATGGCGCGGCTTGCGCCCCCCGGGGTGAGGGCTACTGCCGCCTCCCGACCCGCGCGGAGGCTTGCCCAATTCGAGCGAGTTCACCAGGGCATCGAAACGGCGCGTAAAGAGCTTGTCGATTTCGGCCACGACCCCTTCGAGCTCGGAGGCATCAAAGTGGCGCTCCATGACATTGATGACATCCTGGACCAGCATGTCTCTTTGCACCTGCATGATGGCAGCCGGAGTGGGCCCGACGAACAGGACCACGAAATCATCACGCGCCTCTGCTTCGGTCTGGTCCTCGGACTCCTCGTCAAACTCGGTGTCATAGAAGCTGACCTCGATCGCCGCCCCCTGGGACGCCAGCTCATTGAGGTTCATGCACACCTCATCCAGCATTTGCCGGAAATCCTCGTCACCGCGAACGGTCCAGCAGATCTGAACCGAGCGTTCGGCTGCGTTATAAACAATGCCAGGCTCTTCTTCGTAAAGGCTGGCAGCGCCCTCTGCCAAAGACTTGGCCCCGGCATAGCGCCACATCGGCCGCAGCGCATCCTGCAACTGTTTATGGGTCACACCCACCGTCAGGGGCACCTGGCCGTGTACGTGGATCTCAAAGGGTGCTTCAAAGCGTGCCATACCGTAACCATTCATCGATGCACTGCGTTCCTGGAACACAGAAGATGCAGCCCTCAATGCTGCGCCATAGGAACTGGTGCCTGAGACCGGAATCGAACCGGTACGCCCGTTATGCACGAAGCGGCGGATTTTAAGTCCGATGTGTCTACCAATTTCACCACTCAGGCAGTTGGTCTATTCTGAAACAAAAATGCCCCGTGAAGTGAACTCACGAGGCACTGCTGTCAGAAATTCTGGAGGCGCGGACCAGAGTCGAACTGGTCTAACCGGATTTGCAATCCGGGGCATAACCGCTTTGCTACCGCGCCCGAACCTGGGATGCCATTTACCCCAGGGAAAGAAAAATGGGAAGCAGCTGCTTCCCATTTTCACTGTTTGGAGCGGGAAACGAGGTTCGAACTCGCGACCTCAACCTTGGCAAGGTTGCGCTCTACCAACTGAGCTATTCCCGCGCTGCAATACAGAAATTATAACGTGGTTTTTCGGGTTTTTGACGTTTCCTCAAAAAAAAGTGAGAATCAATGTTTCACCGTTTCTTGCCCTGATGCTGCCCCGGCCGCCTGGGCGACGGGCAAGGCGACCGCCTCCTCCTCGGGCAAGGGGGTGGGCGAGGACTCCAGGGCCAGTTCCAGAACGCGGTCGATCCAGCGCACAGGAACGATCTCCAGCCCGCTTTTCACGTTCTCCGGGATCTCCTGCAAGTCTTTGGCGTTCTGCTCCGGGATGAGCACGGTCTTGATGCCGCCACGCAAGGCGGCGAGCAGCTTCTCCTTCAAGCCACCGATCTCGGTCACTTCACCACGCAAGGTGATCTCCCCGGTCATGGCGACGTCGCTGCGAACGGGAATTCCGGTCAACGCAGAGACCATCGCCGTGGTCATGGCCACCCCGGCACTGGGACCGTCCTTGGGAGTCGCGCCATCGGGGACATGGATGTGGATGTCGCGCTTCTCGAACGCATCGTCCGCAATGCCAAGGCGGCGGGCCCGGCTGCGCACCACGGTACGCGCCGCCTCCACCGACTCCTTCATGACGTCGCCCAAGGAGCCCGTGCGCGTGATCGCGCCCTTGCCCACCGTGATGGCCGCCTCGATGGTCAACAAATCTCCACCCACTTCGGTCCAGGCCAGGCCCACGACTTGTCCGACCTGGTTCTGTGTTTCTGCACGGCCAAAGGTATAGCGGCGCACCCCCAGGTAATCGGACAGGTTCTCGGCAGTCACATTGACCCCGCCCGCCACCTTCTTGAGCAACAGCGCCTTCACCACTTTGCGGCAGATCTTGGACAGCTCGCGCTCCAGGGAACGCACACCTGCCTCACGGGTGTAGTAGCGCACGATGTCCCTTATGGCGTCGTCCTCGACGGTCAGCTCGTGGTCCTTGACACCGTTGTTCTTCATCTGCTTGGGCAACAGATAGGTACGGGCGATGTTGGCCTTCTCGTCTTCGGTGTAGCCCGACAGGCGGATGACTTCCATGCGGTCCAGCAAGGCCGGGGGAATGTTGAGCGAGTTCGACGTGGCGACAAACATCACATCGCTCAGGTCGTAATCCACCTCAACATAGTGGTCCGCAAACTTGTGGTTCTGCTCCGGATCCAGCACCTCGAGCAGCGCGCTGCTGGGGTCGCCACGGAAGTCCGTCCCCAGCTTATCGATCTCATCAAGCAGGAACAGCGGATTGCGCGTGCCAGCCTTGGAGAGGCTTTGCAACACCTTGCCGGGCATGGCGCCGATATAGGTTCGCCTGTGCCCCCGGATTTCGGCCTCATCGCGCATCCCCCCCAGGGCCATGCGCACGTACTTGCGGCCCGTGGCCTTGGCAATCGACTGCCCCAGCGATGTCTTGCCTACCCCGGGTGGGCCGACCAGGCAGAGAATCGGCGCCTTCACCTTGTCCACCCGCTGCTGAACCGCCAAGTACTCCAGGATGCGGTCTTTCACCTTCTCCAAACCATAGTGGTCTTCGTTGAGCACCGCCTCCGCATTGGACAGGTTGTGCTTGATCTTGGTCCGGGTGCTCCACGGCAGCGACGACAGCACGTCAATGTAGTTGCGCACCACCGTGGCTTCTGCGGACATGGGCGACATCAGCTTGAGTTTCTTGAACTCCGCTTCGGCCTTCTTCAATGCCTCCTTGGGCATCTTGGCTGCCTTGATCTTCTTCTCTATCTCCTCCAGATCGGCGCCTTCTTCGCCTTCGCCCAACTCCTTCTGGATCGCTTTGACCTGCTCGTTCAGATAGAAGTCGCGCTGGTTCTTTTCCATCTGGCGCTTGACACGCCCACGGATGCGTTTGTCCACATTCAGGATATCGACTTCCCGCTCGAGCTGCTCGAGCAAGCTCTCCAGGCGCTCACGCAGGTCGGCCACACCCAGGACCTGCTGCTTCTGCTCCAGCTTGAGCGGAAGATGCGCCGCAATGGTGTCCACCAAGCGGCCGGGGTCATCGATGCTGGCGATGGATGTCAGGATCTCGGGCGGAATCTTCTTGTTGAGCTTCACGTACTGGTCAAACTGCTGCATGACCGCACGGCGCATGGCCTCGACTTCGCTGGAGTAGGCCTTTTCAGCCATCTTGCTCTCGGCCAGGGCAATGGGTTCGACCAATGAGACGAAGTGCTGTGCGCCGTCCGTGATGCGCGCCACCTTGGCGCGTTGCTGCCCTTCCACCAGGACCTTGACCGTCCCATCGGGCAGCTTCAGCATCTGCAGGATGGAGGCCACACAGCCCATGTCAAACATGTCGCTGACGGAAGGCTCGTCCTTCGCGGCGGCCTTCTGTGCCACCAGCATGATGCGGCGGTCCGACTCCATCGCAGCCTCCAGGGCCCGAATGCTCTTGGGTCGGCCGACAAACAACGGAATCACCATATGGGGAAAGACCACCACGTCCCGCAGGGGGAGCAGTGGCAGTTCAATGGGAGACGAAGACAGGGGGCTGGAGCCAGACATGGTGTTTCCTTCAAGGAGTGTCTGCGGTATATGGCCCGATTCACGTGGAAATCAAGGGCCTCACTGCATTATGCGCGCCTGGGTTGTGCGCCAGCACAAGGTGCCAAGCATGGCAGGGAACATAGGGTAGAGGAGGCAGGGAGCATCCCCGAAACGCCCATGGGATGGCCCTGCATCGAAGATGGGGATCAGGCCTTCTTGGCCGCCTCTCGGTACACCAGCAAGGGCGCCTTGTCATCAATGATGGTCGCCTCTTCGACCACCACTTTTTCCACGTTCGACTGGTTGGGCAGCTCAAACATGGTGTTGATCAGGGCGTGCTCAAGAATGGAGCGCAGCCCCCGCGCGCCGGTCTTGCGGGCCAGTGCCTTCTTGGCAATGGCGACCAAAGCGCTGGGGCGCACCTCCAGCTCCACGCCTTCCATGGCGAGCAGCTTGGAATACTGCTTGACCAGCGCGTTCTTGGGCTCGGTCAGTATCTGGACCAGGGCCTCTTCGGACAGCTCAGCCAAGGTGGCCACCACCGGCATGCGCCCAACCAGCTCGGGTATCAGACCGAACTTGATCAGGTCCTGCGGCTCGACTTCACGGAACACTTCCGTCAGGGAGCGCTGCTCCTTGCTTTTCACGGTTGCGCCAAAGCCCATGCCGGACGACTGGGTGCGCGCGTCGATCACCTTCTCCAGGCCCGCGAAGGCCCCGCCGCAGATGAACAGGATGTTGGTGGTATCGACCTGCACAAAATCCTGGTTGGGATGCTTGCGCCCCCCCTGGGGCGGAACGCTGGCCATGGTGCCTTCGATCAGTTTGAGCAAGGCCTGCTGCACCCCCTCGCCGGACACGTCCCGGGTGATCGAGGGGTTGTCCGACTTGCGGGAAATCTTGTCGATTTCGTCAATGTAGACAATGCCCCGCTGCGCCCGCTCAACGTCGTAATTGCAGCTCTGCAAAAGCTTGAGAACGATGTTCTCGACGTCCTCGCCGACATAGCCAGCCTCGGTGAGGGTGGTTGCATCGGCCATCACGAAGGGAACGTCGAGCATGCGCGCCATGGTCTGGGCCAGCAGCGTCTTGCCCGACCCGGTGGGGCCTATCAGCAGGATATTGCTCTTGGCCAGCTCGACATCGTCCTTCTTTGCGCCATCCTTGTGGCGCAGGCGTTTGTAGTGGTTGTATACCGCAACCGCCAAGGTCCGTTTGGCCGGCTCCTGCCCAATCACGTAGTTGTCCAGATTCGCCTTGAGTTCCATCGGTGTCGGAAGATCGGCCCTGGAGGCCTTGGTGGCGTCCACCGACGCTGGCAATTCATCCCGGATGATCTCGTTGCACAGCTCAATGCACTCGTCACAGACAAAAACGGAGGGACCGGCAATGAGCTTCTTGACCTCGTGTTGGCTTTTGCCGCAAAAGGAGCAATACAAGGTTTTTTCACCAGAGGAGCCTTTTTTGTCGGCCATGGATCTGTGCTTTCAAAGACGCGTTGGGGCAAATGATAACGAAACCAGTGCCGCGGCAGCTGCCCTGCAACCGCTGCGACACCTGGACAGACGGCGTACCCGCGCAGGGCTAGGCGCGCTTGGCAAGCACGTTGTCGACCAAACCGTAGTCCTTGGCTTCCTGGGCCGACAGGAAGTAATCACGCTCCGTATCGCGTTCGATCTTTTCCAGGGGCTGTCCGGTCCGCTCCGCCAGGATGCGGTTGAGCTGCTCGCGGGTCTTGAGAATTTCGCGTGCGTGGATTTCGATTTCCGTCGCCTGACCCTGTGCCCCGCCCAGCGGCTGGTGGATCATGATCTTGGAATTGGGCAGGGAAAAACGCTTGCCCTTGGTGCCCGCTGCCAACAAGAAGGCTCCCATGCTCGCTGCCATGCCGACGCACAGGGTGGAGACGTCGGGCTTGATGAAGTTCATGGTGTCAAAAATGGCCATGCCAGCACTGACCGAGCCCCCCGGCGAGTTGATGTACAGGGAAATGTCCTTGTCGGGATTCTCGCTTTCCAGGAACAGCAACTGCGCCACCACCAGGTTGGCCGTGTGGTCATTGACAGGGCCGACCAGGAAAACCACGCGCTCCTTGAGCAAACGGGAGTAGATGTCGTAGGAGCGCTCGCCGCGCCCGGACTGCTCGATCACCATGGGGATCAATCCCAGGGCCTGGGTATCCTGGGCACCATTCCAAGTAGGGGACAAAGCCATGCACTCTCCAATCAGTGAAAAATCATCAGCACCAAGAAAATTGGGGTTGGCTGAAGGATAACAAGTTCAGCACAACCCCACTCCCGGAAAAACGCCAGATGCCTGAGGGGATCCGGCGGCGGACCGCTAGTGCAGTGTTGCACCCTATCCGGCACTTAAAACCGCGTCTTTTTGCCCAGGGCGTTGTTGCAAATCCGCGCGATACCTACGGGTATCGCTGTGGTTTGCGCCTAGCCCTGACCAAAAATCCATC
>JBQTHH010000082.1:0-33817 GCA_052390055.1 Rhodoferax sp. | reverse complement strand
AGACCGAGCAAGAAGCCATTGATGCGGCGAACAATACCGAGTTTGGCCTGGCGAGCTACTTCTACAGCCGCGACATCGGGCGCATCTGGCGCGTGGGCGAGGCGCTGGAGTACGGCATGGTGGGGGTCAATGTGGGCATCCTGGCCACCGAGCATGTGCCCTTTGGCGGCGTGAAGCAGTCCGGCCTGGGCCGCGAGGGCAGCCACTTCGGCATGGACGACTATGTGGAGGTGAAGTACCTGTGTGTGGGGGATGTGATGCGGTGAGGGGGGCGGTAGGGTACGCACCGTGGAATAGACGCTAGGCGGGCCGACGCGTTTCTGTTACTCGCCTACGCCGCCCCCACCCCCTGGGGCAACATGGCCCGGCTGCGCGCTGGTGGGCTGCGCACGGTTGATGGCAGAGGTTATTGCGTTTTGCTCAGAATATCACCCGTTTCATTCCCTTCTTGTTTCCCGTCAGAGAAGCGGCGCAGGTAGTCAAACACTTCGCTCTCCTTGATCTCCACCATTTGCCCCGCCTGGAGTGCAGGTACATAACGTGGTGTGTTTGCAAGCATCCCAGTGATGCGCTCGCCGGGCCACTTGATAACTTCGACCCACATCCACTCCGTGCTGCGGTCCGCAGTGGCAAATGGGGCCTTGAGCAGAATGCGCTCACCGGGCTGCAATCCGGCTTGAAAAGCGCCTCTGAGAGCAGGCAGTTTTTTGCGCGCCCTGTCGCTCGCTTCACGCAGTGCTGTATCGTTTTTCTTACGCAGAGTGACTTGGTCTTCTTGTGCGCCAAACACTTGTGCCACAAAGGCGGTTTGGCGGCTGGTCGAGTCTTTGCCAGTAGCACTCTCAAATTGCAACTCGGCCAGCGTGTTTTCAGGGTCACCTTGCTGTCGAGCAGATTGGAAGAGCCACAGATGGCCACGTCCCGTGCCCGTGGGTAAAATACTGCTTTCGAAGCTTCCCCGAAGAGCCGCATGTTTGATTGATCTCACATTCAAGCTGTATTGACCCAGAGTGGTCGGCCTCGCGCCCTCAACCAGTGTTTGGGCCGCGACGTTGATAGCTTGGCTGAGAGGGTTGCTCAGCGACCACACCAGGTCGTTGATCACCAAATCGGGCAACGCAAACTTTGTCATGCCGAGTGAGATGGCACGTACTTTGCCATCGTCGTTGTAGGCGTGAATCGTGATGTGGCGGCTTACGTCAGGCAACTGCGCTTCCCAACCGTCTAGGCGTGTCTTCTTCCAGGCATCCGGTGAAAACATCTCGCGCGTTTCCGCATCCCATATGAGCGCGTTTGTTTCGGTGGCCAAGCGATGCACCAAATTGCTTGCTTTTAACAGTGAAGGCAACGCGTCTCGCGTCGAGGTGGCAAACACCATCACCAGCACTTGGGGAGATCTTTGTAAGCCCTCAGCCTGCGCAAGGCTTACCCCTCGCCCAAAGTACTTCAAGCTCTCGACCGTTGGCGGTTTGTATTGGTTGGCAATGTCTCCTATGACCGATTCAAGCTTGAGGTAGGGGCCAGATTTTGCAGAAGGCTCCAGTTTGGCGACTACTTTGAATCCATATTGCGAATTGGCAGCCAGCTCGCGTGCCGACTTTTCTGGCCCCGCGCCCTTCTTGTCCGCAAAGTACAGCGCGAATGCGTACGCAGTTGTGGGGCGCTGCCACTCGGACATGGGCAGTGCTCGATTAGTTGCCGCAAATGCGACGGCGAAGAAGCATTGATGCAAGGAAAAAGCTATGGGCACAGCAAAGCGATGCATGCGTGGGAGCGTAAATAGCATAGGGTGGACATGAAAGTGCAGGCTTGCAGAATAGCAAATGAACGCCGATAGAAATGCACGACATCGACGGGACGGGATACGCTCCACCCCCGTCGCGCCTGCCCGGCGCTTCGGCCCGTAGGTGTGCCAATGACCTCAGTAGTCAAGCGCATCAGTAATGAAACCGCAATTGGGCAATCTGCAGTTGGTCGCCTTCGATTCGGTACACCACGCGGTGTTCGTCGTTGATCCGGCGAGACCAAAACCCTGACAGGGCGTGTTTCAGCGGTTCGGGTTTGCCGACGCCGTTGAACGGGTCGCGCTGGATCTCGCGGATCAGCTTGTTGATTCGCTCGACCATTTTTCGGTCCTGCTTCTGCCAATACAGATAGTCTTCCCAGGCCTCGTCGGCAAAGACCAGCTTCACCGGGCCAACTCCCGTTCCACGCCCTGGCCCTTATTCAGTTGCGCGGCAGCCCCGAGCAGGCGTTTGGCGTTCGCGGGGGTGCGTAGCAGGTAAGCGGTTTCTTCCAGCGCCTTGTAGTCTTCCAGCGAGAGCATCACAACCGATTGCTCCCCGTTGCGGGTGATGATCAAGGCTTCGTGGTTTTCGCAAACCCGATCCATCGTGTGGGCCAGGTTGGCTCGGACCGTCGTGTAGGTCATGGCATCCATGTCGGCGCTCCAAATATGTACATGTTACTGTACATGCTTTTCAAGGGACTGTCGAGTGCGTGTGCCCCCTCACCTCACACTCACCTCCACCCGATCCCAGCGCCCCGCGCCGTCCAGCACAGTGATCTGGTAGCGCCCGGGCTGGGTAAAGCGGTGGGGCAGTGCCTGGTGTGCGTTGCTGCGCCCCACCAGTTCGCCGTTCACCAGCCACAGCAGCTCTTGGGTGGCGCCGCGCGCCTGCAGCTGCACCAGGGGGGCCGGGGCGTGGGTGCCGGCGCGTTGCAGCACTTCGCCGGGGGTGAGGCCGGTGATGCGCAGGCCGCCTTCGGGGCTGGCGGCGTGGGCGCAGGCGCTGGCCCAGGGCGGGGGCAGGGCGCGTGCGCGGGTGGCGGCGTTCAGCCAGGGCTCCAGCGTGGCGGGCCAGCGCGCCATTTCCACCGCCACGGTGTCGCCAGGGGCGCAGGCAGCGCGCACGCGTTCGAGCGTGCGGGCGTCGCGCAGGTCGGTGTAGCGGGCGCCGCCCTGGCGCAGCCGGTCGGCAAAGGTGGGGGGCGCGGTGTCTTGCAGCAGCCAGGCGGTGCGTTCCTGGTGGCACAGGGCGGCGGGGGTGTCGCTGCTGCGCAGGCCCAGGGGCCAGCAGATGCGTGCGGCGCGCACGCTGGCCGGGGGCGTGCGCGGGGCCGGGGCGGCGCCGTCCACGGCGGCAAAGATGTCCACCAGCAGCGGCGCGGCAATGTTGGCGCCAAAAAAGCCCGGGTTGGGGGTGCCGTCCGGGCGCCCCACCCACACCCCGGCGGTGAAGCGCTCGCTCACGCCCACGGCCCAGGCGTCACGAAAGCCAAAGCTGGTGCCGGTCTTCCAGGCAATGCCCCGACGCGCGCCCACGCCGCCCTCCACCTGGCGCGCCACGGGCCCGCCGGATTCGAGCACGTCGCGCACGATGAAGGCCGCGCCTTCGCTCATCATGCGCGCCTGCTGCCAGGGGGCGTCTGCGGTGTAGCGCGGCACCCCGGCCAGGCCCTGGCGCGCCAGCGCGGTGTAGGCGCCCACCAATTGCTCCAGGCTCACCGCCGCGCCCCCCAGGATCACCGACAGGTTGGGCTCGGCCCCGCGCGGCAGCTCCAGGCGCAGGCCGCCACGGCGCAGTTGCGCCACAAAGCGCTGCGGCCCCAGGCGCTCCAGCACTTCCACGGCGGGCACGTTGAGCGACTTTTGCAGTGCTTCGCTCACGCCCACGGCTCCGCTGAAGTTGGCCTGAAAGTTGCCGGGCTGGTAGCCGCCAAAGGACTGTGGCGCGTCGGCCAGCAGCGATTCGGAGTGGATCAGGCCCTCGTCCAGCGCCTGCGCGTACAGAAAAGGCTTGAGCGCCGAGCCCGGCGAGCGTTTGCCCTGCACCATGTCCACGTGGGCAAAGCGCTCGGCGTCGGCAAAGTCGGCCGAGCCCGCGTAGGCGCGCACTTCCAGCGTGGCGTTGTCCACCACCAGCGCGGCCAGCGACACCCGCGCGGGCACCAGGGCCAGGCGCGCCGCCAGCAGCTGCTCCACGCTGGTTTGCGCGGCGGCGTCCAGCGTGGTGTCGATGCGCGCGCGCTGTGGGTGCAGGCTGCGCAGGCGCTGGGCAAATAAGGGCGCCAGCAGGGGTTCGCGCACGGTTTGCGCTACCACCGGCTCGCTCAGGGCGTCTTGCACCACGGCGTCGCCCCACTGTGGGCGCAGGCGCTCAATCACCTTGTTGCGCGCCTGCATGGCGCGCTCGGGGTAGCGGTCCGGGCGCCAGCGCGAGGGCACCTGGGGCAGCACGGCCAGCATGGCGGCTTCGGCGTGCGACAGCGAGAGCGCGCTTTTGCCCAGGTAGGCGCGGCTGGCCGCTTCCACCCCCTGCAGCACGCCGCCCATGGGGGCGTGGCTCAGGTACAGGGCCAGGATGTCGCGCTTGGACAGGTGCAGCTCCAGCTGCAGCGCGCGCAGCACCTGGCGCAGCTTGGCGCGCACGCTGCGCTGGGCGTAGGCCTGGGGTTCGAGCATGCGCACCACCTGCATGCTCAAGGTCGAGCCGCCCGAGACGATGCGCCCGTGGCGCAGCCACTGCGCGGCGCTGCGCAGCAGGGCCACCGGGTTCACGCCCGGGTGCCAGTAGAACCAGCGGTCCTCATAGGCCAGCAGCGCCTGCAGGTAGCGCGGCGACACCTCCTCAAGCGCCACCGGCTGGCGCCACAGGTGTTCGGTGTCTGGAAAGGCGCGCAGCGGCGTGCCGTCGCGCGCCAGCACCACCTGTGCCGTGCCTTGGCGCGCGTCGGGCAGTGGCGGCGGGCACAGCCAGTCGGCCAGCAGCAGCGCGGCCAGCGCGGCGGCCAGCCACAGGCGCAGGGGAATGCGGCGCATCTCAGCGCTTGCCTTCCTCCTTGCCGTCCACCACGGTGACGGTGTCGCCGCCGCCAGCTTGGCCGTAGATCATGGGTTGGTACATGTCTTCCACGTAGGTGGGGGGCTGGACGAATTTGCCGGGGGTGACCACGCGGGCGCGGTAGAAGAAGTCGCTTTGGCCCTCCAGCCGCGCGGCCACCACGAAGCGGTCGTCGCGGAACTCCTGGTGTTTGATGCGGCTGTCCTGCATGGCGGCGCGCACGTCCACCTTGTCGATCTCCAGGGTATTGCCCTCGCCCTGCACCAGGTTGGCGTTTTCGATCTCAACCCCGGCGGGCACGTAGTCCACCACCAGGGCGTTGCCGTAGCGGCCCCGGGTCTTGACGCGCAGGTGCACCAGCAGGGTCTCGCCCACCTTGAGTGCGCGGTGGCCCACGCGCTGGCCGTCGGCGGTGTACCAGGTGCGCTCCACGTCGAACACGTCTCGCCGCGCGCCGGGCATTTTGCTGGGGTTGCCGCTCAGGTTCAGCTCCACAAAGAGCCGCTCCTTGTGCGTGTTCTTCAGCTTCACGCCGCTGGCCAGCTCCGCCGCGCCCAAGCCCTGGAACTGGGTGCCCTTGCCGCCCAGGGGGCGGGCCTTGGCTCCGGCGCTGCTGGCGCCCAGGCCCGAGAGTTCGGCCCCCCACTCGCTGTTGCCGCTGCCCACGAAACCGCGCCCGAGCAGGAACACGGCGAGCTTTTCCTGGGTGCTGAGGTAGCGGTTTTTCTCGATCTCCCCGGCCACCTGGCTGACCAGGTTTTCGCGCCCGTCCACCTCCACGCCGTGGCGCGACAGCAACACGTACATCAGCGCCCAGTCGCGCAGGTTGCTGCCATAGTCGCCCCACCAGTAGTTGCTGGTGCGCGGTTTGCCCACCCCGGCGCCGATGGCGGTCTTGGCGCGCGGTTCGTCGCCCATGAGCTTGAGTGCCAGGCCCAGGTGCACCAGGGCCAGGCCGGAGTGCGCCTGCTCCTGCACTTCGTGCATCTGGCGCAGCGTGGCCAGCGGCGCCTTGCCGTGGCGCGCCAGCACGTAGGCGCCGTAGGCGAGCACACCAAAACGGCCCGAACCGGCGTAGCGCCAGTCGTTCCAGACGCTGTTCTCGCTGTAGTTCAGGGGGCCGCGCGGCAGGCCCGCCACGCCTTCTTGCAAGCCCTTGAGCAGGAATTCCACCGCCTTCTTCTCCAGCTCCTGCGGCACGGCAAAGCCCTGCTCACGCGCGTCGAGCAGGAAGTGCGTCACATACGCCGACAACCAGTACTGGTATTCCGACCCATTGCCCCACAGGCTGAAGCCCCCGTTGGGGGCCTGGTAGCCGCCCAGGCGCGCAATGGCCTTGTCCAGCATCTCGGCGCGCTCGGCCTGGGTGTAGGGCTTGAGGCCGAACTGCTTGGCCGCTGCTTCGTCAATGAACACATGCGGGTAGGCGGTGCTGGTGGTCTGTTCGGCGCAGCCATAGGGGTAGGTCAGCAGCCCGTGCACGGCGCTCTTGACGTCGATGGGGGGCTTGTCCGACACCGCCAGGGTGGCCAGCACGGACTGGCGCAGCAGGCCGCCCAGGTCGGCCTCGCGCAGCTCCAGCGTGTCGCCGGGGTTGACGCTGTAGCGCTTGAGCGTGGTCTGGCGCGGCGTGGGGGCCTGCACCTGCAGGGCAAAGCGGCGCTCCAGCGTGGTCAGCGGGCTTTCAATGCGCACCAGCACCTCGGTCAGCCCCAGCGCGCTGCCCGCCTCCAGCGGAATGCGCAGCACGCGCTTTTGCTGGTCTTTGAGGCTGAGCTTGTGCTCGGTGCCCCGGATCAGCAGGCCGTCGCTGTTGCGCAGGCTGATCTTCACGTCCTGGCTGGCGCCTGCGAGGTTGTGCACGTCCAGCGCCAGCACCGCCGCGTCGCCCACCGACAAAAAGCGCGGCGTGGCCAGCTCCACCACCAAAGGCGCGGCCACGGTCACTTCGCCCTCGGCCATGCCGAAGCGCTCGGCGCTGGCGGCCACGGCCATCAGGCGCAGGCTGCCGTTGAAGTCGGGCACGGGCAGGCTGATCTGCGCTTCACCGTTGGCGTCCAGCGCCACCGGGCCGCTGAACAGGTCCACCAGGCGCACCTTCTTGGGCAGGTCCTTGGTGGGCTTGGGTGCGCCGTCGCCGCCCCACTTGAGCTGGCCGCGCTGGCCCGCCATCTTCTCGATCAGGCGGCCATAGACGTCGTAGAGGTCGTGGGCGTAGCGCAGTTTGCCGAAGAAGAAGCCAAAGGGGTCGGGGCTCTTGTAGTTGGTGATGTTGAGAATGCCCGCGTCCACCGCCGAGAGCGTTACCAGCGCGCTCTGGCCCTTGGCCTCGGGCACACGCACTTTCACCTTGAGCGGTTGGTCGGGGGCCATTTTTTGGGGCGCATCCAGCGTGACGTTGAGCTTGCGGTCCTGGCGTGCCAGGGGCAGGTGCAGCAGGCCCAGGGCACGCGCCGGGGTCACGCCCACGCCGCCCGAGGCCGTGCTGGCGTTGCCGGGGCGCAGCACCATGGCTGTCACGTACAGGTCGTGGCGGCGCCAGGCTTTGTCCAGCGGGATGTCGATGGTGGTACCCTCGGCGGCCACGCTCAGGCGCTGCGACCACAGCAGGCCGTCGCCCTCCACCGTGACCAAGGCCTGGCCTGCGTGCGGCGGGGTGATGCTCAGGCGCGCGGTGTCGCCGTCGGCATAGGCGGCCTTGTCCAGTTTCAGGCCCACGCGGTCGGGGCGCACGCCCTGGCCTTCTTCGTCCTTGGCAAACCAGCCGGCGTAGAAGCGGTAGCGGGTGGACAGGCCGGTGTCGGGGTCCAGCAGCTCCAGCCGGTAGCGGCCGTATTTCACCGGCAGCGCCAGCTTGCCGCGCTGGCCGGCGGCCAGGCGCACCTGCGTGGTGGCCACCAGCTCGTCGGTTTCGGTAAAGCCCGAATGCCAGCCGCGCTGGTCGTCAAAACGCCAGTAGTAGGCGCGGTTTTCGCGGAACAGCCGCACCGGCAGCGTGGCCGCCGCCAGCAGCTTGCCCTGGGCATCGGCACGCAGCACCTCAAATGCGGCGTTGGAGCCCTCTTGCGCGTAGGCGCCGTGGAACAGCGGGCGCAGGCCCACCAGGGCCGGGGCGGGCCACCAGGTGCGTTCGATGGAGCGCACCACCGGGCGGCCCCCGCTCTCCAGCAGGCTGAAGGTGGCGCGCACGCGCATGGGCGAACGGCGCTTTTGCACTGCGTCCAGCGGTACTTGGGCCTGGGTCTGGCCCTCGTCGTCCAGCGCGTCTTTTTCCAGCTCGGCGCGGCTGCGGGCGTTGTCGTCGTCCGAGTCACCAAAGACGAAGCCGGGCAATTGCTTGTTCAGCGGGTTGGGGTTGCGTTCGGTGTTGACCACGCCCAGCAGTTCATTGCCAGCAGCCGGGGCGCCATAGAGGTAGCTGCCTTGCACCGCGATGGGCCAAGTGCTGCTTTGCAAGGCGGCGGCGTCGCTGCGCAGGTCCAGCTTCATGCGTTCAGGCAGGAACTCTTCCACCCCCAGGCGCAGCACCGTGCTGGCGCTCTTGGCGGCGGGGTCGGCGCGCAGCTCCAGGTTCCAGGTGCCGGTGGCGGCGTCGGCGGGCAGCTCGATGGGCTGGCGGTAGTAGCCGCCAAATGGGTCGTGCGGCTGCCAGGTGGCGGTCCATTGCGCTTTGCCGTCGGGGCGGCGCAGCACGGCTTGGATCGGTTGTGCGGGTACCGCGCTGCCATCGGCATCGCGCGCCAGTACCGACACCTCAAAACGCTCGACCGGGCGGTACAGGTTGCGTCCGCTGTAGGCAAACAGGCGCACCGGCGCGCTCGCCATGCCGCCGGTGTCGAACTCGGCCAAGTCCAGCGCGGGTTCCTTGAGCGCGATCAGCGAGAGCTGCTCGCCCTTTTGCGCCACCACCACGCGGGCGCCCTCGGGCCGCTCGGCAAAGGCGGCGCGGCCCTGGCCGTCGCTGTGCGCCTGCGCCAGCACCTTGCCGTCGGCGCCCAGCCAGCGCACTTCGGCCCCCGATACCGCTTGGCCGTCGGTGAGCGAGCTGATGAAGGCGTCGGCACTGTGTTTGGCGTACTGGCGCACGTGCAGGCCCAGGTCGCTGACGTAGAAATAGGTCACCTGGTAGTCGTGGCGGAAGCGGTTGGGCTGCGACATGACGGCGATGTACACGCCGGGCTCCTTGAGCGCCGGGATGCCCTCCACCGGGATGAAGGTCACATTGCGCTTGTCGCGCTTTTGTTCGGTCAGGAATCGCCCCACGAACACGCTGGTGGTGAGCTTGTGGAACTGGTCCAGCGTCCAGCCGTTGACCGCGCCTTGCAGCCGGGTGCCGGGGTCGTAGTAGCCGCCGTCGTAGTAGTCGCCCTCTTCATCGTCCTCGGTGTGGCGCGGGGTGCTGGGGGCCTTGGCGCCCGCAATGACCTTTTCCAGAAAGCCCGGCAACTGCTCGGGCTTGACCTTGAGGAACTGGATGTCCACCTCGGGCACGTTCACCGTGGTGACGGGCAGGCCCCCGTTCTGGCCTGCGGGCAGCACCATGCCACGGCTGGCAAAGTAATAGGCGGGGGCCACCGCCGCGGTGCGCACCGAGTAGCGTTCTTCGCCGGCCAGGGTGGCGCCGGACTGTGCCGACAGGCCCGGCAGCACGCGCAGCAGGTAGCGGGTTTGCGGCTTGACGTGCGGGAAGTACAGCAGGCGCGGGTTGTCGCCCACCACCCAGGCGCCCTGCACCGGGGTGCCGCCCTCGGTGGCGGTGTCCTGCTCGGCGCGGCTGACGCCACCGGCCTGTTGGGGGCGGGGGCTGTCGTCGTAGTCCTCGTGTTCGTCGTCCTCGCGCGCAGCGGGTTCGTTGGGGCGCGGGGGCATCTTCAGCACCTGCAGGTAGCGCCCGTAATCGGTGCCCCCATCCAGCGGCAGGGTGAAGGACAGCGCCAGCGCGGGCGAGCCCTCGAACTCACGGTGCGCCACGTCGGCCAGCTCGAAGGCCACGCCAGAGGTGTCGGCCTCCTCGCTGGGCTGGTGCCCGTACCACCACCACGACGCCCCGGCGGCCAGCACCACTGCCAGCGCCAAAACGCCCAGGCCTATGAAGCCCTTGTTGCCACCACGCACCCACCAAGCCCGCACTCCGCGCATCCTTGCCTCCCTGTGTCTGGTGGCAGGCATTGTAGGAGTCCGCTCCCATCCGCCCCGGCGGGGCCGCCACTGGTCTGGTTACCAAGCGTAAATGGGTACTGGCCCGCGTGGAATATAGAGTTTTAGCTATAAAAATTATAGCGCAAAGATCTTCCCCGGGTTCATGATGTGGTGCGGGTCCAGCGCGGTTTTGATGGCCTGTGGAGACTCAGGGTTTGAACACTTCCAGGCGCACGCCGGGCAATTTGGCAAAGTGCTTGGCGTTGGCACTGAGCAGCGTCAGCCCGTGTTCGACGGCGGTGGCTGCGATCAATGCGTCGCCCAGTTGCAGCCCGTGCGACAGAACGTGCCCGTCAATGAGCTCCATGGCCCGTTGGGAAATGCTGGGCGTCAAGGGCAGGATGTGGGCGCCGCTTTGCGCCAAACCTTTTTTCAGCCGGTTCAGCTCCACCTTGGTGCGGCATCCCTGGGCCAGCTCGATGTAGGTCACCACGGACAGTTGCCAGGGCAGCAACTGGCTCAGCCGCTGGGCCGCGCCCAGGTGGCCCCGTGTCATCCACACCAGCACATCGGTGTCAATCAGCATGGGGCTCACTTGCGGTGGGGCGCCGCGTCCTGTGGCAGGCGCGGGGCGCGCAGGCGCCGCACGTGGGCGGCGACGTCCTGCATATCGTCGCGCTGGGCCCACATGCCAAACAGGGGGTTGGCTTGGATGCTTTCCAGGGCTTGCACAGCCCCTGCCAGGTCAGGCTCTTCCTCGATGCGAACCGTGACGCGGGTCACACGGGCGCCCCCTTGTTTCGACAGCCTGGCCTGCCATGCCGCAGGCAGCTCATGGACCTGAACGTGTTCAAACACCACTGCATTCATGCGTCAGCCTCCTGCGCCTGGTTGCGCCAACAGTGCAGCACGGCGGGCACGCGGATGCCCCGGGGCGCTGTGGAGCTGGATTCTAGGCCTGACGGTGTCCGCATGCGGGTTTGCTGTTATCTACCTGCGTCATGGCGTAAAAATCTTCCCCGGGTTCATGATGTGGTGCGGGTCCAGCGCGGTTTTGATGGCGCGCATCATGGCCACGGCGGTGTCGCCGGTTTCGGCCAGCAGAAAGCCCTGCTTGTGCAGGCCCACGCCGTGCTCGCCGGTGCAGGTGCCGCCCAGCGCCAGGGCGCGGTGCACCAGCTGGTGGTTGAGCCGCTCGGCCAATACGCGCTCTTGGGGCTGCTCAGGGTCTATCAGGTAGCCGATGTGGAAGTTGCCGTCGCCCACGTGGCCGACCAGGAAGTAAGGCAAGCCCGCGTTCTCGGCCTCCTGCACCGACTCCAGGATGGCGTCGGCCAGGCGGGAGATGGGCACACAGGCGTCGGTGGTGATGGCGCGGCAGCCCGGGCGTGATTGCACGCCGGCAAAGTAGGCGTTGTGCCGCGCCGTCCAGAGCCGGGTGCGTTCTTCGGGCGTGTCGGCCCAGGCAAAGCCCTGGCCGCCGTGGTCTTCGGCCAGCGCCTGCACCGTCTGTACCTGCTCCTGCACCCCGGCGGGGGAGCCATGGAACTCCATCAGCAGCATGGGCGCTTCGGGCAGGCTCAGGCGCGAGTGCTGGTTGACGGCGCGCACCGTGGTGGCGTCGATCAGCTCGCAGCGCGCAATCGGCACGCCCAACTGGATGATCTGGATCGTGGTGTTGACGGCGTCGGCCAGGCTGCCAAAGCAGCAGGTGGCGGCCATCACGCACTCGGGCAGCGGGTGCAGCTTGAGCGTGATTTCGGTGATCACGCCCAGCGTGCCTTCGCTGCCGATCATCAACCGCGTGAGGTCGTAGCCCGCGCTGCTTTTTTTGGCACGCGTGCCGGTGCGCACCACGCATCCCTGGGCATTGACCACTTCCAGCGCCAGCACGTTCTCGCGCATGGTGCCGTAGCGCACGGCGTTGGTGCCGCTGGCGCGCGTGGCGCACATGCCGCCAATGCTGGCGTCGGCACCCGGGTCGATGGGGAAGAACAGGCCGTGTTCCTTGAGCGCGGCATTGAGTGCGGTGCGCGTCACGCCCGGCTGCACCGTGGCGGTCATGTCTTCGGGGTGAATGGCCAGCACCTGGTCCATGCGCGCCACATCGAGGCTGATGGCGCCCTGCACCGCCAGCAGGTGCCCCTCCAGCGAGGAGCCCACGCCGTAGGCAATGACCGGGTAGCGGTGCTGCGCGCACAGCGCCACCGCGTCCGCCACGTCCTGCGTGCTCTGGGCGAACACCACACCCGCCGGGGGCGGCACATCAAAGGCCGACTCGTCGCGCCCGTGCTGCTCGCGCACCGCCTGTGCGGTGCTGAACTGGGCCTGAAAGCGCGATTGCAGAGCCTGCAGCAGTGCATCGGGGGCGGGGCGTTGCTGCACCACGGGCAGCAGGGTGTCGGGGGCGGACATGGGGCGCGTCTCCTGGCAAAGGGGTGGGTGCGGACCATTGTAGAAACTGCGTTCCTGCCCATGCCTGACGGAGGGTTGACGCACGGCCAGCCAGCGCATCAGCGCCACCTGCGCTGCCGGGCAAGGGGTGCGCGTGGCCATAATCCTGTTTTGAACCAAGGAGCCGCGCATGGGAAACCGCCTTTCGCAAATCGCCACCCGCACCGGAGACAACGGCACCACCGGCCTGGGCGACAACACCCGCGTGCCCAAGAACCACCTGCGCGTGCACGCCATGGGCGATGTGGACGAACTCAACTCCCACATCGGCCTGCTGCTGTGCGAAGACTTGCCCGGCGCGGTGCGCGAACTGCTCATCGACGTGCAGCACCAGCTCTTCAACCTCGGCGGCGAGCTGTCCATCCCCGGCTTCGAGCTGCTCAAGGCCGATGCCGTGCTGGCGCTGGACGAGGCGCTGGACACCCACAACGCCGCCTTGCCGCGCCTGCAGGAGTTCATCCTGCCCGCGGGCACGCGCGCCGCCGCCCAGGCCCACGTGTGCCGCACCGTGGCGCGCCGCGCCGAGCGCGCCGTGGTCGCTCTGGGCCAGGAAGAGGCGCTCAAAGACACCCCGCGCCAGTACCTCAACCGCCTCTCCGACCTCATGTTTGTGCTCGCGCGCGTGCTCAACCGCTACCGCCCCGACGGCAGCGTGGGCGACGACGTGTACTGGAAAAGCGAGCGCCTGGCGCAGGCGCAGGAACAGGAGCCCACGTGAGCGCGCCCGTGGGCACGCGGCTGGCCGTGCTCTCCGACATTCACGGCAACCTGCCTGCCTTGCAGGCCGTGGTGGCCGACCTGCGCAGCCGTGGCATCACCCAGGTGGTGAACCTGGGCGACAGCCTCAGCGGCCCGCTGTGGCCGCTGGAAACCGCGCACTACCTGATGCAGCAAGACTGGCTGCACCTGGCGGGCAACCACGAACGCCAGTTGCTGCGCACCCCGCCCGAGCGCATGGGCCCCTCGGACGCCTATGCCCACCGCCAACTCGATGCGCGCAGCCTGGACTGGCTGCGCACCCAGCCCAGCACCCATTGGTGGGCCGACGACGTGCTGCTGTGCCACGGCACGCCGCTGCACGACCACCACTACTGGTTGGAAGACGTCACCGCAGGCCAAGTCCACCCCGCCAGCGCCACCACCGTGGCCGAGCGCCTGGGCCCTGTGCAAGCCAGTTTGGTGGCCTGCGGCCACACCCATGTGCCCCGCTGGGTGTGCACCACCGGCGGCACCCGCGTGCTCAACCCCGGCAGCGTGGGCCTGCCCGCCTACGACGACGCCCACCCCGAACCCCATGGGGTCCAAACCGGCGCCCCCGACGCCCGCTACGCCATCGTGGAGCGCAGCGCTGCGGGCTGGATGGCGCAGCTGTGCTGCGTACCGTATGACCACGAAGCTGCCGCCCAGCGCGCCCAGGCCAACGGGCGCGAAGACTGGGCGCGGGCGCTGCGCACGGGGTATGTGGCATAGAGGGCCGCTGCCATCGAACCGCAGACGCATTGGTGCCATAAGATCGGGACCGCAGCGCATGGTCTGCGGAAGTTCAGGGAGTGTTTGGATGATGAGAAGAAGAGGCCTTTTGGCTGCCACATTGCTCGGTGGTGCTTTGTTTGTCAGTGGGTGCGCGACCCAGTACCAGCCGGTGCCAGAAGGCTATAGCGGCCCCACTGCCACCATTCGTGACTCCGGTTTCGCAGAAGACTCCACCAAGGCGCAAATGTTTGCGGTGGTGGAAATTGACGGCGAGCGTGTCATGAACGCCTTCTGGGCAAGTGCGCAGCGCAGCCATGGACAAGGCCCGATGCTGAGCACCGAGTATCCGGAACGCAAAGTCAAGGCAGTTCCCCAACGATTGACCCTTAGTGGCAGCCACGCTACTGGGGCACCCATTCACGCCATGGCCAGCCAGTTGTTGGGTACCTTTTTCTCTGTTGAGGGCGTCGTGGAGTTCACCCCGCAGCCCAATGGGGTGTACGTGGTCAAAGGTGAACTCAGCAAGGCCAAGTCCTCGGTGTGGATTGAGGATGCGCAGACCGGGCAGCGGCTCAGCACAGTGGTGACCAAGTAGCGACTTCGCCATGCAAGTCTCCCGCCGTGTGAGCCTGTGCACCATTGCGGTTTGTGTCTTTGGAGTGTTTCCGATGCAAGGTGAAGCCGCGGTGGGCCGTCAGAGGATGTTGGATGCGTTCGTGGCGAAGAAGAAATTTCTTCCGGAACAAGGCTATCCCGGTGCCATCAATGAGGCTGAAAGGGCGAGGCTGCAGGCACTGATTGATGCCCTGGCCACGCGCTTGCAGCAGTTGGTGAACGAATCGAACCCGAAGCCCGTATTGCTGGCGGCATTCGAAGCTGCGTACTCAGACTTCGCTTACCTGGACACCGAGGACAGGCAAAGATGCCTTGGCTACTTTGAAGAATTGATGGACATTTTCGGAGTGCAAAGCTCGGATGGTCTGTTGAATCGGCTCATGTACGGCTTTGACCCACAGCAGTCGTTGGACGCAAACAATCGGGTCGCTTTGCAGGCAATGTCTTCCTCTCAGCGGGAGCTACTGGAGCGGTTACGAGGGATGGAGCCTGATGCGGCTGTGTCGGCCCTGGAGGCGGAGTTGGGGCCACCCGCCGTGACCAAAGGCAGTGATCGCATTTGGATGCTGGACGCCCCCGCGCAGACCTATCTCAGTGTGGTGCGTTCTGCGGGGGTGGCGCGTTTGGTCTGGGTGGTACGGGGCCAATTCACTTACATGCACGACTTGCGGTAGTGGTTTATTGCTGGGAGCTGTTCAGTGCCATCCTCGCCCACACCACCCCCAGCCCCCCACCCGCCACCAGAAACACCCAGCGCAAACCCTGGTTCAGGGCGCTCGCCGGGGCGCTCGCCGCATCCTGTCCGACCCCCGCCACAAACAGCGCCGCCAGGAGCGACGCGCCTGTGACCAGGCCCAGGTTGCGCGAGAGCGTGAGCAGGCCCGACACCAGGCCGCGTTGCGCCGCCGGGGCGGCCTGCACCACGGCGGTGTTGTTGGCAGCGTGAAAGAGCTGGTAGCTCGGGGTGAGCAAGGCGATGGCGCCGAGGTAGCCCGCCATGCCAACCAGCGCGGGCAGCAGCGCCAGGGCCACGCTGCCCAAGGCCATGGCCAGCAGGCCGCGCTGCACCGCCGTGGCCGCACCCCAGCGGTCCACCAGGCGCCCCGCTGGCACGCCGCTGACGGTAGACAGCACCGGCCCCACGGCCATGACCAGGCCCACGGCCACGGCATCCAGCCCCAAGGCGCCGGACAAATAGAACGGCCCCACCACCAGCGTGCCCATCATCACCGCCGCCACCACGGCATTGGCCAGCAGGCTCTGGCGCAGAACCCGCTCGCTCAGCAGCGCCAGGGGCAGCAGGGGGGCGCGGGAGCGCGCCTGGGTGGCCAAGAACAGGCCCGCAGCCAGCAGCGCTACCCCCAGGCTCAGCGCATTGGGCCAGCCCCAGGCGCCGCGCCCCAGCGTGGCGGCCAGGGCGTAGGCGGCCACGGCGCTGGCCAGCAAGGCAGTGGCCCAGGGTTGCCAGGCGGCGCGTGCCGCGCGGGTGTCGGGCCGTGCATCGGCGGGCA
The DNA here is from genome assembly GCA_052390055.1 of Rhodoferax sp. GTDB lineage: Bacteria > Pseudomonadota > Gammaproteobacteria > Burkholderiales > Burkholderiaceae_C > Allorhodoferax. Next base: position 17,781 of record JBQTHH010000082.1, on the reverse strand, counting down.
GCGCGCGCCAGGCCAGCACGCCAGCCAGCAGCCCCAGCGGCAGGTTCAGCAGAAACAGGCCGCGCCAGCCCGACCCGGCCAGCAGCAGCCCGCCCACCGACGGCCCCAGCGCCGTGCCTACCGCACCCAAGGTGCCCAGCAGCCCCATGGCGCGGCCCGTGCGCTCGGGCGCAACCGCTTCGCCCACCTGGGCCAGGGTGAGCGCCATCATGGCCGCGCCGCCCAGGCCCTGCAGGGCGCGCGCCGCTACCAGCAGCGCAAAGCTGGGGGCCATGCTGCACAGCGCCGAGGCCAGCGTGAACACCCCCAGGCCCCCCAGCAGCAGGCGCTTGCGCCCGAGCGCATCGCCCAGGCGCCCGGCATTCACCACCAGGCAGGTCACGCTCAGCAGATAGGCCAGCACCACCCACTGCACCGCCTGCACCGACACGCCAAAGTGCGCGCCCAGCGCGGGCAGCGCCACCGGCGCAATGCTGGTGCCCAGAGAGGACAGCAGCATGCACAGCCCCAGGCCCGCCAGTGCGGCGCGCTGGCGCTGGCTTTGTGGCGGGACAGGCGGCGCCCCGGTGACTGGGTGCAGTGCAGGGGACTCGGCAGCGGGTGGCGGCATGGCAAAAACTCCAAAGAACACAGTCCCCGTAGCCTAGGTTTTTCATATGCCTGGCGGAAGACGCAGCAATTGCACTGAATACCTGTACACAACGCCATACCATGACTCGGCGCGCTACAGTGGCGCGCATGCCCCGCACCGATCTCAACCTGCTGCACACCCTGGACGTGCTGCTGGCCGAATGCAACGTGGCGCGCGCCGCGCAGCGCCTGCACCTGAGCCCATCGGCCATGAGCCGCGCGTTGGCGCGCCTGCGCCAGACCATGGGCGACCCGCTGCTGGTGCGGGCCGGGCGCGGCCTGGTGCCCACCCCGCGCGCGCTGGAGCTGCGCGAGCGGGTGAGCGCCCTGGTGCAAGAGGGCCAGGCCGTGCTGCGCCCCGATCAGGCACTGGATCTGCAGCGTTTGCAACGCACCTTTACGCTGCGCGTGAGCGATGGCTTTGTGGAGGAGTTTGGCGCCGCCCTGCTGGAGCGGGTGTACGCCCAGGCCCCGGGTGTGCGCCTGTATTTCATGCCCAAGACCCAGCGCGACAGCGAACTGCTGCGCGATGGCACGGTGGATTTGGAAACCGGCGTGGTGGGGCAGCGCACCGGGCCCGAGGTCTACACCCAGGCGCTGTTCCAGGACCGCTTTGTGGGCGTGGTCCGCGCCGACCACCCGCTGGCCACGGGCCGGGTCACGCGCGAGCGCTACCTGCGTGCGCGCCACGTGCTGGTGTCACGCCGGGGCCTGTCGCCCGGGCCGCTGGACGAAGCGCTGCGCGCCCAGCAATTGCAGCGCGACATCGCCACCACCGTGGGCGGCTTCGCCGCTGCACTGGCCCTGGCACGTGACACCGATCTGGTGGCCACCGTGCCCGAACGCCACACGGCGCGGCTGCGCGCCGGGCTGTACAGCTTCGAGCTGCCCATACCGGCCCCCGACATCAGCGTGTGCATGCTCTGGCACCCGCGCCAGCACGCCGACGCTGCCCACCGCTGGCTGCGCGGCTGTGTGCGTGCGGTGTGTGGGGACGGGCCCTGAGCCTGGGCTTTGTGCGACGGTGGGGCGGGAAGGGAAATGGTTTGCCGTGGATTCACTGCAGCACAAAGCTGGTGCGCAGAGGCAGCAGCGCGTTGCGCTGGGTATCCAGCAGGTCCACCGTTACCACCCACGTTCCTTTGGGGTAGTCGGCTTTGGTCTCGATGACCGGCACCGCCTGCGACAAGCGTGTGGCATTGCTGCTCCCTTCCAAGGCGCCGCGATAACACTGCATGCCGCGTTGCTCGAGCACCAACCTGCCCCGTGGGTCGCGGATGCGCAGGTTGCACCGCACATGGGCCACCCCTTGGGAATCTGTTTTGGGGTTCGCAAACAGCACAAGCACATGCACTTTTTGCCCCACCGTGACCGTGCCTGCCTGCTTGAGCACCGGGGCATGGTCGGACGGCGTGTTCCACTCGCGAGCCCAGCCTTCGTCGGCGGTCGCCAGCAAAGAGCCACCAAAACCCTGGCGGGATTTCATGGCTTCTGTGTCGGGCAATAAACGCCCTTGCGGGTCGCGCCAGAAACCGTCGGCCGGTGGGCGCTTGCGCAGCTGTGCGCTCCCGGGCTGCATGTCCAACTCGTAGCGCTCGGGCAGGGCCTTGGCCAGGATGGCCGCGACCCACAGCGTTTCCGAGGGGCTCAGTTCCCCCGCGAAGAACAATTGGTCCAGGATCTCTGCCACCCGGGCGTGTTGCTTGGTGTTTGCCCCCAGGGACCACTGAGCGGCCTTGAAGATGGTCTCGAGCAGTGCCTCTTGCCGGTCCTTCTCGGTCTTGGCGGAGCTGGTGTAGCGGTCCAGCGCCCCGCTGTAACGCTCATAGTTCAAGGCGCTCACGATCTGGCGCACCGGGGGAGCGTCCCCTGTCACGAAAAAATCGGCCCACAGCATGTCGAGTTGGACCGCTTCTGTAGGCTGTATGGAACGGATATCCGGTGGCGCCTGGGTAAAGGGTGCGCCATCGCCCTGCTGCTTCAGATAGGCGCTGGCTTGCGGCGTTGCCGAGAACTGAAGAGCACGCAGCAGGGCCTGGCGGTCCTTGCCTTGCAGGTCTGCCAGTTGTTCCATCCACTCCTTGGTTTTTTCCGGATGCATGGCCAGAACGCGACCCAGGAAGACGGAGAACAGCGCGGAGGTGTTGGGGCCGGACAGTCGCCCGCCTTGGCTCAAATCTTGGACCTCTGCGACAAAGCGCTCGGGTTGGGGGTTGCGGTAGTAGTGTGTGATCCAGTCCTGCGCCGAGGCGGTTTGCACACAGGCCCACAGCAGAACACACAGGGTCATCAGACGTTGAAGCGTGGGTGGCATGGTGGTGACAGCAGTTGGTAGCGGAGCGTGTTTTTTTCGTCCATTGTGCCCCCCTCTGTGCCCAGGAGGCCGTGCCACGTGCGGCGGCGTGCGGGTTTGTTCTACGATGGCACGCTTTGGTCGGCATTGCACGAGGAGATTGTTTTCATGGAATTCGATGCCGTGGTTTTGGGCGCGGGCATGGTGGGGGTGTCGGTGGCGCTGCACCTGCAGCAGCGCGGGTGGAATGTGGCGCTGGTGGACCGCAAGGCGCCGGGGCAGGAGACATCGTTGGGCAATGCGGGGCTGATACAGCGCGAGGCGGTCTACCCCTACGCCTTTCCGCGCAGTTGGGCGCAGATCCTGCGCTATGCCAGCAACCGCGCACTCGATGTGCGCTACCACTGGGGTGCCCTGCCGCGCGTGGCGCCCTTTCTGGCGCGCTACTGGTACCACTCGCACCCCACGCGCCATGCGCAGATTGCACGTGCCTATGCCAGCCTGATCGAACGCAGCCAGGACGAGCACCAGGCCTTCCTGGACCACGCCACGGGCACGCCCACCGTGCGCACCACCGGCTGGATCAAACTGTTTCGCACCGCGCCCAAGTGGGAGGATGAGGTGCGCAACGCCCAAGCCTGGCAGCGTGAATACGGCGTGGCGTTCGAGGCGCTGGACGCCAGCGCTTTGCGCCAACGCGAGAGCGCCTTGCAGGGCGACTTGGCGGGGGCGGTGCATTTCACGCAGTCGTGGTCGGTGGATGATCCGGGCGCCCTGGTGCAGGCCTATGCGCGCTTGTTCGTGCAGCGCGGCGGGCGGGTGTTGGTGGGCGACGCCAGCACGCTGCAGCCGGGTTGGAGCGTGCAGACGCAAGAGGGGCCGGTGCGCGCCCGCGCCGCCGTGCTGGCGCTGGGGCCGTGGTCCGACACCCTGTGCCGTCAACTGGGCTACGCCGTGCCCATGGGCCACAAGCGCGGCTACCACATGCACTACGCGCCCGCAGGCGAGCACCGGCTGCAGCGCCCGGTGCTGGACGCTGAGCGCGGCTACGTGCTCGCACCCATGGCGCGCGGCCTGCGCCTGACCACCGGGGCCGAGCTGGGTGCGGTGGACGCCGCGCCCACCCCGGTGCAACTGCAGCGCCTGGAGCCCATCGCCCGCAGCCTGCTGCCCATGGGCGAGCGGCTGGATGCGCAGCCCTGGATGGGCGCGCGCCCCTGCATGCCCGACATGCTGCCGGTGATCGGCCCCGCCCCCCGCCACCCGGGCCTGTGGTGCGCCTTTGGCCACGGGCACCAGGGCTTCACACTCGGCCCGGTCACGGGCCGCCTGTTGGCCGAGATGATGCTGGGTGGCCCCACGGTGGTGGATCCACAGCCCTTCCGGCTGGAGCGGTTTTAGGCCGACAGCCCTGGCGCGGCGGCGGCACTTGTGTTTCACTGCGTTTTTTCCCCGTGCCGAGACTTGGCGCGGGCCGCAGGGTCTTTGACGGCAAGGAGAGGTTTGTATGTTCAGCATGGAATTTCTGATCACGTCCTTCATCGTGGTGCTGATCCCCGGCACCGGGGCGGTGTATTCGGTGTCGGTGGGACTGTCGCAGGGGCGCCGGGGGGCGTTCTGGGCGGCGGTGGGTTGCACGCTGGGCATCGTGCCGCACCTGCTGGCCACGGTGCTGGGGTTGGCGGCGCTGTTGCACACCAGCGCGCTGGCCTTTGAGCTGCTGCGTTACCTGGGTGTGGCCTACCTGCTGTACCTGGCCGTGGCCACCTGGCGCGACCGCAGCGCCTTGGTGGCGGCGGACGCCGTGGCCAAGGCCACCCCGGCTGCGCGCTTGGTCAGCAAGGCGGTGCTGCTGAACCTGCTCAACCCCAAGCTCACCATCTTCTTTCTCGCCTTCCTGCCGCAGTTCGTGCGCGCCGACGCCAGCAGCAGCCCGCTGGCGCAGTTGCTGGGCCTGAGCGCGGTGTTCATGGCCATGACCTTTGTGGTGTTTGCGCTCTACGGCCTGCTGGCGCACGCCTTTCGCACCGCGGTGCTGGAGTCGCCGCGCGTGCAGGCCTGGCTGCGGCGCAGTTTCGCCGCCGCTTTTGCGGGGCTGGGCGCGCAATTGGCTTTGACCGAGCGTTGATTACTCGGTGACGGCCCAGGCGCCGTGGCCCGCCGCTTTGTCGTGCTCCAGCGCGGGCAGCGCAGCGTCCGTCGGCGTGTCCTGCAGAGCAAACACTGCCACCACCTGTACCAGTTCCGCCGCCTGCATCTTGAGGCTGCTGGCGGCGGCGGCGATTTGCTCCACGAGCGCGGCGTTTTGCTGGGTGGCCAGGTCCATGGCGCGGATGGCGTCGCCCACCTGCGCCACGCCCGTGCTCTGTTCCTGACTGGCCTGGCTGATGTGCGCGACGGTGTCGCTGACGCTGCGCACCGCCTGCACCACGTTGTGCATGGTCGCGCCGGCCTGGCCCACCAGCGCGTTGCCCTGCTCCACGCACTGCACGCTGGCGCCGATGAGTTGCTTGATCTCTTTGGCCGCAGCGGCGCAGCGCCCCGCCAGCCCCCGCACCTCGCTGGCCACCACGGCAAAACCCCGGCCCTGCTCTCCGGCGCGGGCCGCTTCCACCGCAGCGTTGAGGGCCAGAATATTGGTTTGAAAGGCGATGCCGTCGATCACCTGGATGATGTCTTCGATGCGGCGCGAGGCGGCGTGGATGCCGTTCATGGTGTGCACCACCTGCTCCATCACCTGGCTGCCTTGTTCGGCCACGGCGCAGGCGCGCTGGGACAGCGTCTTGGCCTGCCCGGCGTGGTGGGCGTTTTCGCCCACCCGGGTGTTGAGTTCCTCCATGCGCGCAGCGGTCTCCTGCAGGGCGCTGGCCTGGTGCTCGGTGCGGTGGCTCAGGTCGTGGTTGCCCTGGGCGATCTCCGTGCTGGCGGTGGCCACGCTGTGCGCGCCCTCGCGCACGGTGGACACGATGCCGGTCAGGGATTCCTGCATGCGGGCCATGGCGGCCACCACGCTGTCGCGGTCGTGGGGGCGTCTGGCAATGGGGGTGGAGAGGTCGGCATCTGCCACGCTTTGCGCCACGCGCGCCACGGCTGCGGGTTGTCCCCCCAATTGGCGCAGCAGGTGTCGGCTGATGAGCACGGCCAGGAGCACCGCCAGTCCTGAGCAGGCCAGCGATACCGCCGCCAGCAGCAGCTTGGCACGCTGCGCGGTGTGTCGGCTCTGGGCCTTGGCCGCGTCCGCCTGGGCCAGGTGCGCGCTCCACAGGGTTTGCACCGCGCCGTAGGCCCCCTGGTAGGCGCGCTCACCGGGCCCGGCAAAGTAGTCGCTTGCTTCCACCGCGCGTTCGGGCTCGGCGCCCGCTGCGGAGTTGGACATCTGCAAGAAGGTGCTGCGCTCGGCGTTGAAATGGGCAATGGCCTGGGCGAGCTGGCGCAACTGCGCCCCGTGCTGCTGCGATGCGTCGCTGGATTGGTAGCGCTGCTGTGCCTCGGCCAGGGCCTTGGCCGAGGCTTTCACCACCTGCTCTTCGCGGTCCTTGGCGGGCATGGTCAGCGCGGCCAGGTGGTGCAGCTCGGCGGTGCGCAGCCGTTGCAGCCGGTCATTGACTTCGCTCAGCGCCGTCATGGCGGGCAGGGTCTGGTCGACCAGTGTGTCCAGCGTGCCGTTGAGTGCGGCGATGCCGTTCCACGCGCTCAGGGCCAGCAACAGCACCAATGCCACTACCGCGCCAAATGCGGCGCCCAGCTGCTGCCCCACGCTCCAGGCCCTGCGGCCCGCGAAGACCCCTGCGTTGTTCCTCATGGGTGGTAGCCCGCTGCGCGCATGCGCTGTTCCACCTGGAGCTGGGCCCGGCGCAAGGCCTGGGCCACGGTCTGCTGCCCGGTCAATGCGTTTCTGATTTCGGCGCCCGTGATCTCTCCAATTTCCTGGAACTCGGGGATACCGACAAACTGCACCCCCACATAGGGCGCCTTGTCCAGCGTGGCATCGCGCGGGTTGGCCGTGACCATGGCAATGGCCTCGGTCAAGGCGAAGCGCGCGGCACGGGTGAACTCCGGGCGCTGGTAGGTGGACAAGCGCGTGCCCGAGGGCATGGCGGCCCATCCCCGGGTCTGCGCCACCAGGCGCAGGTAGGTCTGTGAAGTGGCCCACTGCACAAAGCGCTGTGCGGCCTGTGCGTGGGTGCTGCTGGTGGGAATGGCCAGCGCCCAGGCCCACAGCCAGCCCGCGCCCTTGGTGCTGAGCGCCGTGGGGGCCAGGGCGAATTCGGTCTGGTGGGCCACTTTGCTGAACCGGGGGTTGATGAGCGCGCCACCCGCGCTGCTGGCATCTACCCAGATGGCGCATTTGCCCTGGGCGAACAGCTCCAGGTTTTCATTGAAGCTGTTGTCTGCGGCATGCGGTGGGCCGAACTGCTGCAGCAGCTTCACATACAGCCCGACAGCGTCGTGCCAGGGTTTGGTGTCGATCTGCGTGCGCCAGGCCATGTCGAACCACTGGCCGCCAAAGGTGTTGACCATGGTGCTGATCAGGGCCATGTTGTCACCCCACCCGGCGCGCCCGCGCAGGCACAGACCGTACACCCCATTGGCCGGGTCGTGCACCTTGGCGGCGGCCGCGGCAATCTGGGGCCAGGTGGGGCGGTTGTGGATGCTCAGACCTGCTTTTTCGAACAGGTCGGCGCGGTACATGGTCATGGAGCCCTCGCCATAAAACGGGGCTGCATACAGGCGTTTGCCGTGCGAAAGGCCCTCCACCACGGTGGGGATGAGGTCCTTGACGTTGTAGTCCTCGCTGGGGGTGATTTCATGCAGCCAGCCCCGGGCAGCCCAGATGGGGGTTTCGTACATGCCGATGGTCACCACATCGAACTGGGCGCCCTTGCGGGTGACGTCGGCTGTTACGCGCTCGCGCAGCTGCGCCTCGGTCATGGTGACCCATTTCAGGCGGATGTCGGGATGGGCCTGTTCGAAATGCGCGCTCAGCTCCTGCATTTCCACCATCTGGCGGTTGTTGACGGTGGCGATGGTGATTTCTGCGGCCAAGGCCGCAGTGCCCAGGGCGCACGCCCAGGCCAGCAGGGTCTGCCCTATCCAGGGCCGCAGCCAGGAGGGGGCGCAGGGTGTGCGAAAGTGCGGTGTGGGCATGCCCGCAGAATAGGCGTGGCGGGGTGTGCAAACGCGTACTGCCTTGACGCGAATCGGTACTGCGCTCCCCGCCTTTGGCTAGGGATTTCCCGCAGCGTGCCCGCGCTGCGGGGCGCGCTCTTCAGGGGGCCGCCGCCGCACCCACCCAGATCGCCCGAAAGTCGTTCACATTGGGGCCGCAGATGCTGTATCCCATTCTGCGCAACTGAATCATGGCGAGAGGGTTGAACTGCGCGTAGCTGGTTTTCGCAATGAACAGCCCATTGAGTGCCATGAAATTTCTCATAGGCGCCGGATGTGATGGTTCCCGGAAAGAATACAATTTATTTCGAAACTCAGGGAGAATAGATTTATGCGGATGTTGCGGCGTGCACTTGCGGTGGTTGGTGTGCTTGGACTTGTAACCGCGTGTGGTGGTGGGGGGGCTGAAGGGACGGCAAGTACGTCCCCGGCAAATGCACAGCCCAGCGCGAGCCAGTACAAGGGGAGCTATGTCAGCCGCTGTTCTCCGGTAACCAATGCTACAAACTTCGAGACAACGGCTCCGTTGTATGCGAAGTTCGTTTTTAGTGTTGAAGATCAGGGTGCCAGTTCTGTGACTCGGCTGGGCGGTCGTCTGGATTTGTTTGATGATAACGCATGTTCTGGCATGGCGTTGGGCGCGATTCCTTATTACTCAAACGGCACCGCTCTGAAAGTGGTTTCCGAAAAACAAGTTTCCGGGGGCGTTGCACATCGGGTTGTCTTGACTCTTCTGCCATCAAATGTAAGTTACACCGATGGACCAACATCGGATACGGTGCTTCTGGGAAGTGCGTTGCGTCTGAAAGTGCCGAGAATATTCGCAACTGGTTTTTACGCCAATGATCTCTGGAGGCTGGAAGGCGACTCATTATTTGATGGTGCTTCTATCTACGATAGCGAAGGATATCCACAAGAATTGTCGTCGAGTGTTTGGGCTCAAAAGACATCCGTTTTACCCCCTGAGCCCGATGCTCCATGTCCGGGGGCTGTGACGATGAGATGGTCTGAGTCCGGTGGGGGGTCGGTGTGCGATGGTCAAACGACTCCCACAGGGTCGGGACGCAGCATTCAAGTCGCCCACAGCGGTACCAGCAGTCTCAAGGGGGTGGTAACGGCTACATGTAGCAAGGGTACCTGGGAGCGATCTAATAACGGCACTTGTGCTGATTCCTATCAACCCAAATATTGTCCGGTGCAGGTTATTAGTTGGTCATCGGGAGAAAATAGATGCTCCGGTACGGCTCCCCGAACCTTTCCAGGAAATACCATTTCTGTAATCAATTCGGAACCTGGTCTGGATGGTGGTCAAGTTATGCAGTGCAGCAATGATGGTGTTTGGAGTGTATGGGCAAACGTGACAGGTAGATGCGACAAAGTGCCCCCGCCAAAAACGGATCCATTGCAAATTGCTCGCGATAAAAACTGCCTAGCATGTCATTCGGTTTCTGAGCCAGGTTATTCTGCAAGCATGCCATCTTTTTCCCGTATTGCCAGTTTTTATCGCTCCAACCCGCCAGCGTCGGGAGTACTGGAGAGAAAAGTAAAAAATGGAGGAAATGGCACCTTTGGGAGTACCCCTATGCCGGCAAATCCGCAGATCAGTGACGCGGAGCTATTGATAGTTATCCCATGGATTTTGTCCCAGCCGTAGTGGAAGCCTGTCGGAAAGCTATTTATCCGAATTGCGTTGACAGTGGAACTGCTGTAAGCACTATTCTGGACTGACGTCCACCCAGATCGCCCGAAAGTCGTTCACATTGGTGTGGGTGGGGCCGGTGGTGTGCAGGTCGCCCAGGGCGGCGAAGAAGCCGTAGGCGTCGTTGCGTTGCAGGTGCGCGTCCAGCGACAAGCCCAGGGCGCGGGCGCGTGCCAGCGTGTCGGGGGTGACGAAGGCGCCGGCGTTGTCTTCCACGCCGTCGATGCCATCGGTGTCCGCCGCCAGGGCCCAGATGTGGGGGTGGGCTTGCAGGGCGCGCGCCAGCCCCAGGCAGAACTCGCCCGCGCGCCCGCCGCGCCCGCGTGGGGTGCCGGGGGGCTGCTCCCGCACCGTCACGGTGGTTTCACCGCTGCTGAGCAGCACGCAGGGGGCCTGAAACGCGCTGCGCCCGCTAGCACTGGAGCGCGCCAGCGCCGCGTGCACGGCGCCCACCTCGCGCGATTCGCCCTCGATCTCGTCGCTGAGCACATAGGCGCGCACGCCCAACGCACGGGCAGCGCTGGCGGCCGCATCGAGGCTCATCTGCGGGGTGGCGATGAGCCGCAGGCTTTGCGCGGCCAGGTAGGGGTGGCCGGGCTTGGGGCTTTCCAGCGCGCCGCTGCGCAAACCCTTGTGCACGCTTTCGGGCAGGGTGATGCCATAGCGCTGCACGATGGCCAGGGCTTCGGCGCAGCTGCTGGGGTCGGGCACCGTGGGGCCGCTGGCGATCAGGCTGGGCTCGTCGCCGGGCACGTCGCTGATGAGCAGGGTGCACAGGCGCGCTGGGGCACAGGCCGCGCCCAGGCGCCCGCCTTTGACCGCGCTGAGGTGCTTGCGCAGCGTGTTCATCTCGCCAATGCTGGCGCCACTGAGCAGCAGTTGCTGGTGCACACGCTGCTTGTCCTGCAGCGTCAGGCCCGCGCAGGGCAGGGTCAGCAGGGCCGAGCCGCCGCCGGAGATGAGGCACAGCACCAGGTCGTCTGGTGTGAGGCCCTGGGTGAGGGCCAGGAGCTGCTGGGTGGCTTGCAGGCCTGCGGCATCGGGCACGGGGTGTGCGGCTTCCAGCACCTGGATGCGCTGGGCAAGCCCTTGGGGGCGCGGCGGCGTGTGGCCGTAGCGGGTGATGACCATGCCGCTCAAGGGTGCGTCCTGTGGCCACAGGGCTTCCAGCGCCTGCGCCATGGCCCCGGCGGCCTTGCCTGCCCCGATCACCACGGTGCGCCCGCGCGGCGGTGGCGGCAGGTGGGCGCCCAGCGTGTGCGCGGGCAGGGCGCGCTGCACCGCCGCCGCGTAGAGGTGGCGCAGCAGGCGGCGCGGTTCGCCCAGGTCGGACGGGGGCTGGGCGTCCAGCGCGAGCTGCTGGGCATGGACGCTGGGCGCTGGGCCATGGGGGGCAGCACCGGGCGCCTCGGGCTGGGCAGTGGCACCGGGCGCCAGGGCGTGGGCATCGGCGCAGTGCGCCGCAGGGGCAGTGGGCTGGGCAGGCATGGCGGCAGTATGGCAGGCGCTGGGTGGGGTGGGGTGGTGCGCTGGCGGCGAGCCGCCTGCGCGTTTTCAGGGGGCTTCGGGCGTGGGGGCGATCGGGTGGCAGGCCAGCGTTTCCAGGGCCTGGCACAGGGCCGAATGGTCTTGCCCGCCCAGGCCCTGGGCCTGGCAGCTTTGCAGCAACTGCGCCGCACTGGCGGTGTGCGGCAGGGCCAGACCCAGGCTGCGCGCATCGGCCAGGGCCAGTTGCAGGTCTTTGGCGTGCAGGTCGATGCGAAAGCCGGGGGCAAAGCGGCGCTGCACCATGCGCTCGCCATGCACCTCCAGCACCCGGCTGGCGGCAAAACCGCCCATCAGCGCCTGGCGCACGCGCGCCGGGTCGGCGCCGGACTTGCTGGCAAACAGCAGGGCCTCGGCCGCCGCTTCGATGTTCAGCGCCACGATGATCTGGTTGGCCACCTTGGTGACTTGCCCGGCGCCGTTGTCGCCCACCAGGGTGATGTTCTTGCCCAGGGTTTCGAACAGGGGGCGCACGCGCCCAAAGGCCGCTTCGCTGCCGCCCACCATGATGGTCAGCGTGGCGTTTTTGGCGCCCACCTCGCCCCCGGAGACTGGGGCGTCCAGATAGTCCGCCCCCAGGGCCTGGATGCGCTGGGCAAAGCCTTTGGTGGCACCGGGGGCGATGGAACTCATGTCCACCACGGTTTTGCGCCCGGCCGTATCGCTGCCTTGCAGGCCCTGGGCCACACCCTGCTCGCCAAACAGCACCTGCTCCACGTCCGGGGTGTTGGGCAGCATGGTGATGATGACCTCGCTGCGCTTGGCCACTTCCATGGCGTTGGTGCAGATGGTGGCGCCTTCTTCGGCAAACACGGTGGGGATCTTGCTGCGGCTGTGCACAAAAAGCTGGTGGCCGGCGCGCAGCAGGTGCAGGGCCATGGGTGCGCCCATGATGCCCAGGCCGATAAAGCCAATGCGTTGGGGTGAGGATGTCATGGAAGGTGGCTCCGTAGGGTCGGTGAAAAATCGGGGTTAATGGGGGGGGGCGGGGTTCAGGCGGCCAGCGACTGGCCGTGTGCGGCCAGCCAGTGCAGCCCGGCATCGGTGCCACCAGGGCCGGACTGCGCGGGCAGGTACTCGCAGCCGATGTGGCCGCTATAGCCCAGGCGCTCCAGCGCATCGAACACACAGGCGTAGCGGATCTCGCCGCTGCCGGGCTCGTGGCGCCCGGGGTTGTCGGCCAGCTGGATGTGGCCCATGCGCGGCAGCAGCCGCTCCAGTGTGCCCACCAGTTCGCCTTGCATGCGCTGGGCGTGGTAGAGGTCGTACTGCAGGCGCAGGTTGGGCGCGGCCACCTCGTCCATCAGCGCCAGGGCCTGGTCGGTGTGGTGCAGATAAAAACCGGGCACGTCGAAGGTGTTGAGGGGCTCGATCAGCAGTGTGAGCTGGGCGCGCTCCAGGGCGGCCGCGGCAAAGCCCAGGTTCTCCACCAGGGTGTTGCGCAGGGCCAGGGGGGTGGCCTCCGGGGGGACTTTGCCCACCAGGCAGTTGAGTTGGCGCACGCCCAGCACCTGGGCGTAGGCAATGGCGCGCTCCACTCCGTCGCGGAACTCGTGGCGCCTGTCGGGGTGGCAGGCGATGCCGCGTTCGCCCGCCTCCCACCGGCCCGCAGGCAGGTTGTGCAGCACCAGTTGCAGGCCGTGGTAGTCCAGGGCCTGGCGCAGCGCAGCGGCTTCAAAGGCGTAGGGGAACAAGAATTCCACCGCCTCAAAACCGCTGCGGGCGGCGGCGGCAAAGCGGTCCATGAAGGCATGCTCGGGGTAGAGCATGGAAAGGTTGGCGGCAAAACGCAGCATGGGGGAACTCCTGGGGAAAGAAAAAAACGTTCAGTCGAGCAGGGCAATGGCGGTGGGCACGTCGGCACCGCCATCGGCCAGGGGCTCGAACTCGGTGATCTGGTCGATTTCGGTGCCCATGGAAATATTGGTGACGCGCTCCAGCAGGCACTCCACCACCACCGGCACGCGGTATTGCGCCATCCACGCCCGTGCCTGGGCGAACGCGCCTTCGAGTTCGTCGGGGTGGTGCACGCGAATCGCTTTGCAGCCCAGGCCTTCGGCCACCTTGACGTGGTCCACGCCGTAGGCGCGGGCGGGTTCGTCTTCGGGGGTGTTGAGGTTGTCAAAACCGAGCTGCACGCAGTAGTCCATGGAAAACCCGCGCTGCGCCTGGCGGATCAGGCCCAGGTAGCTGTTGTTGACGACCACGTGCAGGTAGGGCAGGTGGAACTGGGCGCCCACCGCCAGCTCTTCCACCATGAACTGGAAGTCGTAGTCGCCCGACAGCGCCACCACCATGCGGTCTGGGTCGGCCGTGCACACACCCAGGGCGGCCGGTGCGGTCCAGCCCAGCGGCCCGGCTTGGCCGCAGTTGATCCAGTGGCGAGGGTGGTAGACGTGCAGGAACTGCGCCCCCGCGATCTGGCTCAGGCCGATGGTGCTGACGTAGCACACATCTTTGCCAAAGGCGCGGTTCATGGCCTCGTACACGCGCTGAGGCTTGAGCGGCGCCTGCTCAAAATGGGTTTTGCGCAGGTGCTGCAGATCGCGCTTGCGCGCCTGGCACTGGTCGCGCCATTCGGTGCGCTGGGGCCAGCGCCCCTGGGTGCGCCACTCGCGCGCCACCTGCACGAACAGTTCGAGCGCGGCACGGGCGTCGGAGACGATGCCAAAGTCGGGGGCGAAGACGCGCCCGATCTGGGTCGGCTCGATGTCCACATGCACGAAGGTTCGCCCCTTGCAGTACACGTCGATGGAGCCGGTGTGGCGGTTCGCCCAGCGGTTGCCAATGCCCAATACAAAGTCGCTCGCCAGCAGGTTGGCGTTGCCATAGCGGTGGCTGGTCTGCAGGCCGCACATGCCCACCATGAGCGGGTGGTCGTCGGGGATGCTGCCCCAGCCCATCAGGGTGGGAATGACGGGCACCTGGGTCAGCTCGGCAAACTCCACCAGCAGATCGCAGGCATCGGCGTTGATGATGCCGCCTCCGGCCACCAGCAGCGGGCGCTCGGCCTGGGTGAGCATGTGCAGGGCCTTTTCCACCTGGGCGCGGGTGGCGCGCGGCTTGTACACCGGCAGCGGCTCGTAGGTGTCGGGGTCGAACTCGATCTCGGCCATCTGCACGTCAAAGGGCAGGTCGATCAGCACCGGCCCGGGGCGGCCCGAGCGCATCAGGTGAAAGGCCTGCTGCAGGGCGCGTGGCACCTGGCCCGGCTCCATCACGGTCTGCGCCCACTTGGTCAGGGGGGCAACGATGCGCGTGATGTCCACGGCCTGGAAGTCTTCCTTGTGCATGCGCGCGCGCGGTGCCTGGCCGGTGATGCACAAAATGGGGATGGAGTCTGCCTGGGCCGAATACAGGCCGGTGACCATGTCGGTGCCCGCCGGGCCCGAGGTGCCAATGCACACGCCGATGTTGCCGGCCCGGGCCCGGGTGTAGCCCTCAGCCATGTGCGAGGCACCCTCCACGTGGCGCGCCAGCACGTGGGCAATGCTGCCACGCGCACGCAGCGCGGCATACAGGGGGTTGATGGCAGCGCCAGGTACGCCAAAGGCCTGGGTGACGCCTTCTTTTTCCAACACACACACCGCAGCGGCGGCGGCACTCATACGGGCCATGGGACACATCCTTTGGGATTGGGAGAACACGGTGCCCATGCTATGGAGCGCATACCGCTTTGAGAATGCCACCGGGCGTACACCGATCCGATACTCTTGGTACGCAATCCCCGGAGGGCCTATGGACCGTTACAAGGAAATCGAGGCATTTGTGCTGGCCATGGAGCATGGCAGCCTGGCCGCAGCCGCGCTGCAGGCCGGCGTAACCCCGGTGATGATGGGGCGGCGCCTGGACGCGCTCGAGCGGCGCCTGGGAACGCAGCTGGTGCACCGATCCACCCGCGCGCTGGCGCTGACCGAGCACGGCGCCAATTTTCTGGACGAATGCCGTAGCCTGCTGGCGCAGTGGGAGCGTGCCGAGAGCGAGGTGAGCGCGCAGCGCCACAGCGCCCACGGGCACTTGGTGGTGTCGGCGCCCGCCGCTTTTGGGCGGCTGCACGTGGCGCCGCACGCCAGCAGCTTTCTGGCCCGCCACCCGGGTGTGCGCCTGTCTTTCAACCTGACCGACCGTGTGGTGGACCTGGTGCGCGAGGGTTACGAGCTGGGCATACGCATAGGCGGTGTGATCGACCCCAACTACGTGGCCGTGCGCCTGGCGCGCAACCAGCGCGTGGTGTGCGCCACGCCCGAGTACCTAAGCCGCCACGGCACCCCGCGCAACCTGGACGACCTGCGCCGCCACCAGTGCCTGGCCTTCAACCTACAGGGTGGCCAGCAACGGGGCTGGTACTTCCAGCAAGACGGCAAACCCGTGACCGTGCGCGTGGAAGGGCGGCTGGACTGCAACGACGGCGAGCTGCTGCACCGCTGGGTGCGCGAAGGCCTGGGCCTGGGCTGGCGCTCCACCTGGGAGATCCAGGCCGATCTGCGCAGCGGCGCGCTCGTCACCGTGCTGGATGACTACGCCCTGGACGCCTACGACATCCTCGCCGTCTACCCCCAGCAGCGCCACCCCCCAGCCAAGCTGCGCTGCTTCATCGAACACCTGCGGGGGGTGTTTGGGGGGGAGGGGTATTGGTTGGGGGGGATCCAGGGACACCCTTAATGGATGCCCCCTGCGTCGCTACTTTCTTATTAAAACTTGTAGGCAATACCGATGGAAATGCTGGAGGATTTCAGCTTGTCGGTCTCTCCGGTTTGCTTGACATCCTCATACGTGTTGTTCATGTATTCCAGGGAGCCAACCCAGTTCTTGTCAAACAGGTACTTGGCTCCAACGCCAAACGCTGGTCCTGTATGGGTTGTGTTTCCACCTGTGGATCCCTGCAGGTTGGTGGATTGCATCGCAATCTTTCCATATGCGACAAAGGAATCCGTTGCCGCGTACCCCAGGGTGCCATATATGCCTACATTGCTTTTGGCTTCCACTTCATTGCTGGTGCCTGTCAAAGTGCCGTACTTGCGGTTCGTCAGGCCAATGTCCATACCAAAACCCAGGAGCATGTTGCTGTTGATGGCCTTGTCATAGTTCAGTGTCATCCCCAGTCCGGTGGCAGACTGGTCTGCTTTGCGAGTGGAAAGACTTGTTTGAACTTCAAATGTTGGGCTGTAAGAACCCAATGCCACCCCGATGGAAAACCCCTCAAACTTTGATGCTTGGGCGAATGCTTGGGGAGACATAATAAATGTGGCGCTGACAGCTGCGGTGATGATAAGTTTTTTCATGAAAAACGGAGTGTTGTTGTTGAAAATGCCATGAATGGCATCATGATTCTACAAGTATTTGTATCCAGTAGTACCGTATCCCGTGCCGACTACTTCATTGAGCACCTGCGGGTGGTGTACGGGTAGGGGTATTGGCTGGGTGCGCACCGTTTTACACTGCCCCTATGAGCACCACCCCACCCCCCGACACCCCGCCGTTTGACATCAAGGACTACCGCCAGCCCATGGTGACTTCGCTGGGGGTGATCCTCGGCTTCATCCTGGGTTTTCTCGGCCAATGGGTCACTGAGGACCAATTTGCTTTGCGGGGGCGTGGCGACTATCTGACGTTCTGGGGCTGCGTGACCTGCGCCCTGGTGCAACTGTGGGTGCTGTGGCGCATGCTTTCGCCCCTGGCCGACCCCAGCCAGGCCCTGTCCCACTACCGCACCAGCCTGCGCCTGTACGTGGGCAGCCTGGCGCTTGCGCTGGCGGTGCTGATGGCCAGCGCGTTTGCCTGAAGGCCGGGGGCGCAGGCGCCACGCGATCTGCCGCCGGGGGCACGGAGTGCCTGCGTACCCGCGCCTTATCCCGCCCGCACGACGCCGCCCGCCGCCGCCGTAGGCGTGCGCAGATACCACACGGCGCAGGTGGCGCCGATCCACAGCGCGTTGAACATGGGAAAGGCCGACAACTGCAGGGGCACCACCCCGGTGGCGGTGTAGACCACGCCCACGGCCAGGTCGATGGCCTGGACCAAGCCCATCAAACCCACCCACAGCGCGTGGCGCTGCGCCTGGCGGCTGATCAGCCACAGGCCCACCCCGTAGGCCACAAACCGCGCCGCCAGCATGCCCAAGGGGTAGTACAGGTCGGGCGCGGCAGCGCTGTGCCCCATGGACGCCAGCACCACCCCCGGAAAGAACAAATACGCCAGGCCCAGGGCCAGCTGCACCGAGGCCACCACACGCAAAAACACAGTAAACATAAACGCCGCTTTCAAAAAAAGTAGAAGGGAGTTCCGATGCTAGGGACTACACTTCCTTTTATGAAGTAGTTATTCCATTTCTAATTCATAAATGAAATCAATAGGCTCCCCACGATCCATGACCAGGATACGATGGAGGCGATCGTTGCGGGGTCTTGTTCCGACGACCTGAGGGCGTCAACAAGATGGACCTCCA
>JBQTHH010000081.1:0-53316 GCA_052390055.1 Rhodoferax sp. | reverse complement strand
GCGCGGCTCTTGAAGCTGGCCAAACTGAAGTACCCGCAGGCAGCGATTGAAGACTTGGACAGTCGCAGCACGCGTGGCATCGAGCGCAGTGCGGTGATGAGTCTGGCGCTGGGGGACTGGGTGCAGGCTGGGCATGCGGTGCTGATCACGGGGGCCACGGGCGCCGGTAAATCGTGGCTTGCCTGCGCCTTGGCGCAGCACGCCTGCAGGCGCGGTCACAGTGCGTATTACCAGCGGGTGCCGCGCCTGGGCGAGGAGTTGCGCATCCGACATGCCAACGGCACCTTCACGCGCTGGCTGGATGCGCTTAAAAACACCGACGTGCTGCTACTTGACGATTGGGGCATGGCGGCCATGGATGCGCAGACCCGGGCGGACTTGCTGGAGATCATCGATGACCGGGCAACAACCCGCGCCACCATCATCACCAGCCAGTTGCCTATCGAGCATTGGCACGAGTGGATTGGCGACGCCACCATGGCCGACGCCATGCTGGACCGGTTGATGCAAAGCCATCATCGGTTCACGTTGAGCGGGGAGTCGTTACGAAAAGCGCCAGGTACCGGGAAGAACAAGGCGGCAATCCAAATCAACGCCCAAGCCACCGCTGCATAGCCCGCCAGCGCCTGCCGAGGGCCGGATCATGCATGGGTACATGCACGATCTGGGGGGCCTCCGGCGGCCTGGCAGGGGCCTGGTAGAGAAAAAGCCAAACAGCCCAACAGCCGCAAACCAAGAAAGGACGTACCAACCACAAGCCACAAACCACACCCAAATTACAATCAGAACGCGCAACACCGCATCGGTCACGTTCGCCGGAACCCGCTCATATATTCATAGCGGTCACGTTCACCGGAATGTCGGTCACGATGCCGGAATCAGCGGTCACGTTCACCGGAATACGCAACAGCCATGCCGCGATGCCACCGGCCAGCCATCCCCGGGCGGACAGGGGCATGGCGCGCAGCAGAAACCTCCAACGAAGGCGCAGAGAAGACGACAGCATGTTCGGTGTCTCCCGGGTTAAATATTGCATCGTAATACCATAATTGAATTCGCGCCATCGGGTCTTGCACGCCAGGAGGCCCGCCCCGCGCCCGCGCCTGCCGCAGGAGGGTGCGCGTACCACTGTACATATTCACATATTGCGACGGCGCCGCTTGTGGTCTATCGTGAATAATTGCACTGCAATACCAAAATTAACACGAGACAAGCACCATGACCAGCGCGACCGCGATCGGCCCCTCCCACGAGACCTCCTGCGCCAAGGCGGGCAGCACCCGCCAGGTGCCCACCTATTGCTACAACTGCGTGTCCGGGCCCGACCTGCTCAGCGTCAAGGTGCAAGACGGCGTGGCCACCGAGATCGGCCCCAACTTCAAGGGCCAGGGCCTGTACCCGGGCAATGGCAAGCCCTGCGTCAAGGCCTATGGTCTGATCCAGAAGACCTACCACCCCGGGCGCATTCTCACGCCCATGAAGCGCACCAACCCCCACAAGGGCAAGGACCAGGACCCCGGCTTCGTGCCCATCTCCTGGGAGGAAGCGCTGGAGACCGTCACGGCGCGGCTCAACGACATCCGCGCGCGTGGCGTGCTGGACGAAGCGGGTTTGCCGCGTGTGGCGCTCACGCTGGGCCATGGTGGCACGCCCGCCAACTACATGGGCACCTTCCCGGCCTTTATCGCTGCCTGGGGCCCCATCGACTTCAGCTTTGGATCGGGGCAAGGGGTCAAGTGCGTGCACTCCGAGCACCTATACGGCGAATACTGGCACCGGGCGTTCACGGTGTCAGCCGACACGCCGCACTGCAACTACAACGTCTCCTTCGGTGCCAACGTGGAGGTGACGGGCGGCGTCTGCGCCGTGTCGCGCCATGCGGCGGCGCGCGTGCGCGGCATCAAGCGCGTGCAGATCGAGCCGCACCTGTCGGTCACTGCGGCGGCCTCGGCCGAATGGATCCCGATCAAGCCCAAGACCGACCCGGCCTTCATGTTCGCCATGATCCACGTGCTGCTGCACGAGGTGGACCGCGAGCGGCTGGACATCCCGTTCCTGCGCGACATGTCCTCCTCGCCCTACCTGGTCGGGCCGCAAGGCTTTTTCCTGCGCGATGCCGCGTCGCTCAAGCCCCTGGTGTGGGACGCGCGCAGTGCCAGCGCCCAGCCCCATGACACGGCAGGCATCGAGCCCGCGCTGGAAGGGCAGTTTGAATTGCAGGGTGTGGTGGAGGTGGGTGCCGACGAGCAGCGCTGGGACTACCCCAGCGTGTTGGGCGAGACCTCGTTCACCAAGCTCGTCGCCCACATGAAGCAGTATTCCCCGGAGTGGGCCCAGGCGCTGTGCGACGTGAGCGCTGCCAAGATCCGCGAGGTGGCGCAAGAATATGTGGCACAGGCCTGCGTCGGACAGACCACCGAAGTGGATGGCCAAACCTTGCCTTATAGGCCGGTGGCGGTGACGCTGGGCAAGACCGTCAACAACGGCTGGGGTGCCTACGAGTGCTGCTGGGCGCGCACCGTGCTCTCTGTGCTGGTGGGCGCACTGGAAGTGCCGGGGGGCATTCTGGGCACCACGGTGCGCATCAACAGCCCGCGCGAAGACCGCCACAAGAGCGTGCAGCCGGGGCCGGATGGCTTCATGCTCAACAAACTCAACCCCACCAGCAAGGACAAGTGGCAGAAGGTGCCCAGCGGGCGCAACGCGCACCGCACGCTGGTGCCGCTGTCGGGCAACAGCGGCGCCTGGAGCCAGTCGCTGGGCCCCTCGCACCTGGCCTGGATGTTCCAGACCCATGCGCCCAAGAACTGGCCGCGCCCCACGGCGCCGGACATTTGGTTTGCCTACCGCACCAACCCCTCGATCTCGTTCTGGGACACGCCCAACGTGGCCAAGACCATTGCGCGCTTTCCCTTCACCGTGTGCTTCGCCTACACGCCGGACGAGACCAACCACATGGCCGACATCCTGCTGCCCGACGCCACCGACCTGGAGTCCACCCAGCTCATCCGCCTGGGCAAGACCAAATTCATGGAGCAGTACTGGGAGCACCAGGGTTATGTGCTGCGCCAACCCGCTGTGCAGCCGCAAGGCGACTCGCGCGA
Organism: Rhodoferax sp.; assembly: GCA_052390055.1. Classification (GTDB taxonomy): domain Bacteria; phylum Pseudomonadota; class Gammaproteobacteria; order Burkholderiales; family Burkholderiaceae_C; genus Allorhodoferax. Next base: position 50,212 of record JBQTHH010000081.1, on the reverse strand, counting down.
CTTCACCTGGATTGCCACCGAGATTTCGCGCCGCACGGGGCTGCTGGAACCCTACAACGCCGCCATCAACCGCGGCATCTTCGGCGCCCCGCTCAAAGGGGAGGGGCGCGACTTCAGCCTGGCCGAAGACCAAGTACACAGTGTCGATGCCATCTGGGACGCCATCTGCCTGGCCGCCAGCCACGACCTCACCGAGGGCGCGCAGGCGCACGGGCTGGACTGGTTCAAGGAAAACGGCCTGCTGACCAAGCCCTATGCGCGCACTGGCTGGTACCTGTACCCCACCATGCAAAGCCACCAGGTGCGCTTCGAGCTGCCCTACCAGGAGCGGCTGATGCGCTCCGGCAAGGAGTTGGGCAAGCGCCTGCACGACGCCGGCGTGGACTGGTGGGACGCCCAGCTCAACGAATACCAGGCCCTGCCGCAGTGGCACGATTTCCCTGGTGTGTGGGAGCAGGACCTGGTGCGCCGTGGCTTGAAGCCCGAGGACTACCCGTACTGGCTCATCACCACCAAAAGCATGCAGTACCACGCGGGCGGCAATGCCTCCATCCAGATGATGGACGAACTGGCCGGCAACGTGCGCGGCCACCATGGGGTCATGATCAATGCCGCGCAGGCGCGCCATCTCGGCATCGAGGACGGCGACATGGTGCAGGTGCAATCGGTCATCGGGGTGACGCAGGGCCCGGCCATCGTGGTGCAGGGCATACGCCCGGACACGCTGGTGATGGTGGGGCAGTTTGACTACTGGGCCACGCCCTACGCCAAGGACCTCAAGGCCCCCAGCCTCAACACCATTGCCCCCATGTCGCTGGACCTGACCGATGCCACGGGTTCGGGGGCGGACATCGTGCGCGTGGCCATCCGACGCCTGCCTCTCTGAAAGAAGGGGCAGCATGAAGCGCGATCCCTGCGAATCCTTGGCCGACTGGCTGCCGCCCGAGCCCGGCATGCGCTCGCTGCTGGCGCACCGGCTCGACGAAGCCAGCGCCGTCCCGGTCCAGGAGGGCTGCTGGGTGGTGGAAGAGCAGGCCTTGCGCATCGAGGTGCAGGAGGTCGGCCACTACACCCTGATGTGCACCCCGACCGGCCCCGCACAGGCCAGCGGCTACCTGCCCCAGGACGGCGTGCTGGGCGATGTGCGGGAGCCGGGTGCCCTGGCGCTGGCGGCGGGCTTTCTGTTCACCGAAGGCCTGATCGACACCCTGGACCAGATCGCCTCCATGGCCATTTGCCCGGACTCCAGCAGCGTGGTCAAAGTGCGCCTGCGCGATCCGGCCTGTGCCCACACCGCGCGGCGCAGCGGCCTGGTGGCCAGTTCCTGCGGCCTGTGCGGCAATGTGGACGAGGTGGTCCAGGGCGGCGCGGGCGTGGGCGACACCCTGGTGCTGGGCGCGGCACAGTTGCAGCGCTGCATGCACACCATGCGCCAGCACCAGGTGCTTTTTGCGCGCACTGGGGGCACCCATGCGGCTGCCCTGTTCGGCGCCGATGGCACGTTGCGGGCCTTGGCCGAAGACCTGGGGCGGCACAACGCGCTGGACAAGGTGATCGGGCACTGCCTGCTCACCGGCGTTCCCACCGCGGGCGGCTTTGTCATGCTGTCCGGGCGGGTGAGTCTGGAAATGGTCACCAAGGCGGCGCGCGCGGGCCTGGAGCTGGTGGCGGCGGTGTCCGCGCCATCGAGCCTGGCGGTGGACGTGGCCCGGAGCGCGGGCATCACCCTGTGCGGCTTTGTGCGTGCCACGCGCCTGACGGCCTTCAGCCACCCCCACCGACTGGGCGCCTGAGCGCGGTCTGGGTGCCCGCAGGTGCGTCACGCCGGGGGGCACCACCCGTTGTGCGCGCCCTGGCCTATTGCTGGGGAGACGGTGCGGGTTTGGCGTCCCCGGTGCGGGAGAACAGCTCCCGGATCACCTTGCGCAGCCAGCTGTGCGCCAGGTCCTGGGTGGCGGTCTGGTGCCAGAGCATGCGCACGCTGTAGTGCGGGCCGTGGTCGGCCAGTTCCCAGATCCGGATCGGGTAGCGCGGCGACAGCGAGTTGGCGTACATCTGCGGCACGATGGCCATCAGGTCGCTGCGGGTCACCAGATCGGGCAGGGCGCCGTAGTGGCGTGCCCGCACCACGGTGTTGTCGGTCAGCTTCAGCTTGGCCAGCATGCCCTCCACGCTGCCGTGGAAGGTGGCGGCGGGCGCAGCCACGGCCAGGGCCGTGGCGCTGAGCTGGCGCGCGCTCAGGCGAGCGCGCGCGCGCCCCACGGGCGGATGCCAGTTCTCGGCCGTGATGCCGACGAAACGTTCCTGGAACAGCAGCTCGCTGGCGATCGAATCCGGCCCGGGCGCGAGGATGCCGATGGCCAGGTCGATCTCGTGCGCTTCCAGGGCGGAGGGCACGCGCGAGGCGTCCACCGCCACGTTGGACACCTGGCTGCGCGGGGATTGCGCGCGCAGCGCCTGCGCAAAGCGGGGCAGGAACATCATCTCCCCCAGGTCCGAGGTGGACAGCCGCCAGTGCATGGCGCTGTGGACGGGCTCGAAGCCCTCGGGGGCGGTGATGGCGGACTCCAGCGTGGCGAGTTGCGCAATCAGGCCCGGCACGATGCGCTGTGCCTTGCGCGTCGGGTGCAGCCCGTGCGGGGAGCGCACGAACAGCGCGTCGTCAAAGTAGCTGCGCAGCCGCGCCAGGGCGTTGCTGGTGGCAGGCTGCGACAGGGACAGCTGCTGGGCCGCCTGGGTCACCGAGCCCAGCCGGTACACCGCGCACAGCACGCGCAGCAGGTTCAGGTCGAGTTGCCGGAAGTTGGGTTGCTTGGTCACGCTTCTATATTTGATTGGTGAATACCGACAATCCTAACAATCAATTAGGAGAATGGGCACGGGGGGCGTAAATTGGCTCCTGACCAGCGCTGACGCTGGCGATGCATAAAAGGGACCGCGCCACCCTGCGCAGCTGGGGCGCGGTACCCGACAGGAGACAACAAGGTGCGAGAAATCATCATCCAGGGCCGTGGAGGCCAGGGTGCGCAAACGGCCGGAAATCTGCTGGCCGGTGCCTTCCATGCCCAGGGCCTGCACGTGCAGTGCTTTGCCAGCTACGGTGGCGCGCGCCGCGGCACGCCGGTCAACTCCTACATCCGCGCCGATGACAAGCCGGTGCGGGTGCGCTGCGACATCGAGCGCGCCAGCGCCATCCTGTGTTTCGACGCCAGCCTGCTGGAGGGGCGCCTGCTGGCCGCGGCGGACCACGACACCCTGATCGTGGTGAACTCGGCCCGCAGCGCGCAGGAGTACACCCAGGCCTTTCCCGGGCGGCGCATCGTGGCGGTGGATGCCTTGTCGATCTCGCGCCAGCAGGGCTTGGGGCGCATCGTCAACTCGGCCCTGCTGGGGGCGCTGGCGCGCGTGATCGAGGCGCCCACCCTGGAGGTACTGACGCAGGCCATCATGGACAACGCGCCCAAGCTGCAGTCGGAAAACGCCGCCGCCTGCGCGGCCGGGTACCGCTGTGCGGACGCGCAGCTCGCCGGGAGCGTGGCATGAACACCCGCCTGCACACCCCGTCCGCAGCGGCGGCGCCCGTGGCCCCGATCTGGACCACCGGCAGCACCGAGCTGATCCAGACCGGCACCTGGCGTGCCTCGCTGCCGCGCCACGTCCAGGCGAGCGCACCCTGCCATGGCGCCTGCCCGGTGGGCGGCGATATCGCCGAGTGGATCGGCCTGGCACGTGCGCGCGATTTCGAGGGCGCCTGGCAGGTCTTGACGCGCCACAACCCGTTTCCGGCCATTGCCGGGCGGATTTGCCACCACCCGTGCGAGAGCGCCTGCAACCGCGCGGGCTATGACGAGGCGCTGTCGATTTGCAAGCTGGAGCGTTTTATCGGAGACCAGGCGCTGCACCAGCGATGGCGCTTTCCCACGCCCCCTGCCGCGCTGCGGGGGAATGTGGGCATCGTGGGCGGCGGCCCGTCGGGCTTGTCGGCCGCCTTCCAGCTGCGTCGCATGGGCTTTGCCGTGACGGTCTACGAGGCGCAGGCGCAATTGGGCGGGGTGATGCGCTACGGCATTCCCACCTACCGTTTGGGGCGCGAGGTGCTGGAGGGCGAAATCGAGCGCATCCTCGCCCTCGGCATCACGGTGGAGTGCAACACCCGGCTGGACGACGCGCCAGCCTTGGAGCGCCTGCGTGCGCGCCACGGCGCGGTCTACCTGGCCTGCGGCGCCGGGCGCAGCAAACGCTTGGCCCAGGTGGACTACAGCCGCGCCTGGGCCTGCGACGGGGCCCGCTTCCTGGCGGCGGCCAATGCCGGCGAGCCCTTGCGCCTGGGCCAGCGCGTGGTGGTGGTGGGTGGCGGCAGCGCGGCGCTGGACGCGGCGCGCAGCGCGCGCCGCCTGGGGCACACGGTGACGGTGCTGGCGCTGGAGTCGCGGGCGCAGATGCCGGCCCAGCACGAGGAGGTGCAGGAGGCGCTGGAAGAGGGCGTCACCCTGGTGTGCGGCGCGCGGCTGGAGCGGGTGCTGGAGCAGGGCGCCGAAGGCTTGTCGCTGCAGTGCGTGCGGGTGCAGTTCGTGCCCGGTGCCACGCGCGGTGCGTTCACGGTGCAGGCGCTTGCCGAAAGCGGCTTTGCGCTGCAGGCCGATGCGGTGCTGACCTCGATCGGCCAGGACCCCGATCTCAACGGCCTGGCGCAGGAACTCTCGCGCCAGGGCGCGCTGGTGTGGACCGATGCGCACGGGGCGACCAGCCTGGACGGGGTCTACGCCGGTGGCGACATGGCCAGCATGGCGCGTTTCGTGACCGAGGCGGTGGGCATGGGCAAGCGTGCCGCCTGGGCCATGGCGCAGGCCTTGGCGCCAGAGGGCCTGGGTGCGGCGCCGCACCCGGCGGCGGTGCCCCGCTACGACGCCGGGCAAGCGCCGGTGCCCTTGGCGGCCATTGCCACGCATTACCGGCCCCATGCGCCGCGCGTGCCGGCGCGGGTCTTGGATGTCTCGGAGCGGCTGGTCCGTGGCGACGAGGTGCAGCTCGGTCTGGAGCTGGAGCAGGCCCTGGCGGAAAGCGAGCGCTGCTTTTCCTGCGGCACCTGCATCCGCTGCGACAACTGCGTGGTGTATTGCCCGGACATGGCGGTCAAGCGTGTGGAGCAGGGCTACAGCGTGCTGACCGACTACTGCAAGGGCTGCGGCATGTGCGTCAAGGAGTGCCCCACCGGGTCCATGGTTCTGCAGGAGGAAGTGCGATGAAAGAGGCGAACCAAGCGGTGCTGATGACGGGCAACCAGGCCGTGGCCTGGGGCGCGCGCCTGGCACGCCCGGGGGTGGTGCCGGTGTACCCGATCACGCCCCAGACCCCGGTGCTGGAACAGATGACGGCGTTCCAGGCGCAAGGGGAGTTCGACGGCGAGATCATTGCGCCCGAGTCCGAGCACTCGGTGATGTCGGCCTGCATCCCGGCCTCGCTGGTGGGCACGCGCGTGTTCACGGCCACCGCCTCGCAGGGGCTGCTGCTGATGCACGAGCTGCTGCACTACGCCAGTGGCGCGCGCGCGCCCATCGTGATGGCCAACGTGAACCGCACCGTGGCCTCGCCCTGGGCTTTCTGGCCAGACCAGACCGACAGCCTGGCGCAGCGCGACACGGGCTGGATCCAGTACTACGTGGAGAGCGCGCAGGAGGCGCTCGACACGGTGGTCCAGGCCTTTCGGGTGGCCGAGCAGGTGCTGGTGCCGGCCATGGTGAACCTGGATGCGTTCTACATCTCCCACGCCATGGAGCCGGTGCGCGTGCCCGACCAGGCCCTGGTGGATGCCTACCTGCCCGCGTTCGACCCGCCCCACAAGCTCGACACGGAACACGTGGAGTCCTGGGGCAATGTGGTCACCCAGGACATGTACTACCGCCACCGCCAGGCGCTGGGGGAGGCTCTGGCGCGTGTGCCCGCGCTCACCGCGCAGGCGGACCGGGAGTGGGCCGAGCGCACCGGACGCAGCCACGGGGTGGTGGAGCGCTACCGCTGCGAGGGCGCGTCCGTGGTGGTGGTGGCCATGGGCAGCATGTGCGGCACGGTGCGCGAGGCGGTGGACCAGCTGCGCGCCGCCGGACAGGCGGTGGGGCTGCTCAAGATCCGCCTGTTTCGCCCGCTGCCGGTGGCGGCGATCGCCGAGGCCCTGAGCGGGGTGGAGCAGTTGGTGGTGCTGGACCGGAACTACTCGCCCGGGCACGGCGGCGTGCTGCACCAGGAGTTGCGCGCCGCGCTCTACGGCGGCGCGGTCGCACCCCGCATCCACGGCCTGCTGGCAGGGGTGGGGGGCGTGAACGTGTCGCCCCGGCACATTGTGGATTTCGTGAACCAGATGCGTCAGGCCCCGGTGCGCGCCGAGTCGCAGTGGGTGAGGTAATGAAGATGCTGTCCAACACGCTACCGATTGCGGCTGCCCAACAAGACCCGATGCTGTGCTCCGGGCATGCCGCCTGCCCGGGCTGCATCGACGCGCTGTCGGTCCGCCATGTGCTCACGGTCATGGGGCACGACACCATGGCGGTGATTCCGCCCTCGTGCATGGCCATCATTGCCGGGCCGCAGCCTTACAGCTCGCTGCGCATTCCGGTCTACCAGCCCACGCTGGAGTCCAGCGCCGCCGCTGCCAGCGGCCTGCGCCGCGCCCTCGATGCCAAGGGCCGACACGGCACCCAGGTGCTGGTGCTGGCGGGCGATGGGGGCACCTACGACATCGGGTTCCAGTGTCTGTCGTCGGCGGCCGAGCGCAATGAAGATTTCCTCTACATCTGCCTGGACAACGAGGGCTACATGAACACCGGGGCGCAGAAGTCCTCGTCCACGCCGCACTTTGCGCGCACCGGGTCCACCCCGGCGGGCAAGACCTCGCGCAAGAAGAACCTGACCGAGATCATGGCCGCGCATGGCGTGCCCTACGCGGCCACCGCCACGGCGGGCTACCTGCCCGACCTGCTGCGCAAGGTGGAAAAGGCCAAGGCGATGCGCGGCACGCGCATCATCACCCTGCTCATCCCCTGCATGGACGGCTGGGGGGTGGCGGACGACGCGGGGCTGCAGACTGCGCGCTATGCCGTGGAGTCGGGCGCCTTCCCGCTGTACGAGGTGGAGGACGGCACGCGCTACACCCTCAACCACACGGCCAAGACGCGCCCGATTGGCGACTACCTGGCGCTGCAGCGGCGCTACCGCGGCCTGCCGGCGCAGGAGATTGCCACGCTGCAGGCCGAGATCGACGCCGGATGGGAAGCCCTGTGCCGGCGCGCCGGGGTGGGAGAGGCGGCATGAGCCAGACGCAGCGGTTCACGGGGGGCTGGCAGGGGGGACGCCTTCCACCCGGCCCACGATGCGCAACATGGTGGCCAGCGTGATGGAACTCATGGACGCCCGCGCGATTTCGTCCACCTCCGACAGCACGGAGGCCAGGGCGCGTTCCACCGGGGTGTGCTCGCGCCCGGGGGGCTCGCTGGGCGGCGTGTCCTCGAAGTGCGAAATGATGTCCATCAGGGTGAGCCTGCGGGCATTGCCAATGAAACGGTAACCCCCGCCCACACCACGCACCGAGCGCACCATGCCCATACGCGACAGCTCAGCCAGGACCTTTGCCAGGTGGTGCGACGATACCTCGTACTTTTCTGCGATCTCGGCGGCGCCGATCTTGCGCTCGGGCTGCGAGGCAAATTCCAGCAGGCTGTACAGCGCCAGGCGCGTGTTCTGTTGCAGTTTCATAAGCGGCAGTGGGGTGCGTTGGCGCGGATTCTCAGGCGTCCAGGTCCATTTCCAGCGGGATGAAGGGGCTGATCATCATGCCCTGGCTGCGGAAGAAGGACAGGATCAGGGTGTTGTCCCGCGCCAGCATGGTGCGCACCTTGTGCACGCCGGTCTTCTTGAATTCCGCGCAGATGGCCTGCAGCAGGCGCGTGGCGATGCCGCCCAGGCGCAGCCCGGGGTGCACGTCGATGCCAAACACCCAGCCGCAGGGGGGCGAGCCGAACTCCCAGTCGCGCACCTCGCCGATCACGAAGCCCGCGATCTGGCCCTCCACCTCGGCCACCAGAAAGTGCTGCCCGGTGGCCGCTGCGTTGGCGTAGCGCGCGAACAGCGCACGCCAGTAGTCGCGCTTTTCCAGCCCGGTGACCAGGCTGTCGATTCCCACCACCGCGTCCAGATCGCCGGACTGCACGGCGCGGATGGTGGCTGGGGTGGCGGCGGTGGGGGGACGGGGGGCGGAGGATTTGCGCTGCCGGGGCGTCGTGGCAAGCGGGGCCGATGGCTTGGGCATGGGGCTTTTTTTCACTAATTGTTGCATCCTAATGCAAAAATAACCGATATGAATCAACCTTACAAACCCCTGGAGATAAGCGCATGACACGTTGGGCCATGACTGCGGACCTGCGCCGCTGCGTGGGCTGCCAGACCTGCACGGCGGCGTGCAAGCTCACCAACGCCACCCCGCCCGAGGTGCAGTGGCGCCGCGTGCTGGACATGGAGTTGGGCGAGTTCCCGCAGGTGAAGCGGGTCTTTGTGCCGGTGGGCTGCCAGCACTGCGAGAACCCGCCGTGCATGGTGGTGTGCCCGACCACGGCCACGAAGAAGCGTGCGGACGGGGTCGTCACCATCGACTACGACCTGTGCATCGGCTGTTCGTACTGCGCCGTGGCTTGCCCCTACCAGGCGCGTTACAAGACCGACCGGGCCGCGTTTGCCTACGGCGAACCCACGGCCCAGGAGGCCAAGCGCCACGACGAGGAACGCATGGCTGTGGCCACCAAGTGCACGTTTTGTGTGGACCGCATCGACGCCGGGCTGGCGCGCGGGCTGCGACCCGGGGTGGACCCCGAGGCGACACCGGCCTGCGTGAACGCCTGTATCGCGGGCGCGCTGGCTTTTGGCGATCTGGACGACCCGGCCAGCAATGTCTCGACCCTGCTGGCCAACAACCAGAGTTTTCGCATGCACGAGGAACTGGGCACCGGCCCGGGCTTTCACTATCTTTGGGACAAGGCGGACCAACCATGAGCTACGGACCCCATCCTTGGCAGCAAACCAGCTGGGACTGGCGTGCGGCGGGCAATTTTTTGGGTGGCGGCGTGGGCAGCGGTCTGCTCGTGGTGGGTGCGGTGCTGGGGGGACCGGGCCCGCTGGGCCTGTGGTCCCTGCTGGTCGGGCTGGCCTGCGTGGGCCTGGGGCTGCTGTGCGTGTGGCTGGAAATTGGCCGACCGCTGCGCGCCCTGCATGTGTTTTACAACCCGCGCACCTCGTGGATGTCGCGTGAGGCCTGGGTGGCCGCGCTGCTGTTTCCGCTGGGCCTGTTGGTGCTGCTGGGCTGGGACGGGGGGCGCTGGGCGCTGGCGGCGCTGGCGCTGGCCTATTTGTACTGCCAGGGGCGCATCTTGCCGGCAGCGCGCGGCATACCGGCCTGGCGCCCGCGCGCGTTGACGCATTTCATTCTGGCCACGGGCCTGGCCGAAGGCTGCGGGCTGTGGCTGCTGCTGGCGGCTTTCGCCTCGGGGCCTTCGACCCTGGCTTGGGCGCTGCTGGTGGTGCTGACGCTGCTGCGCCAATGGCTGTGGGGCCGGTACCGAACTGCGGTGGATGCCGCCCTGGCGCCGCGTGCGCGCCAGGCGCTGGACGATGGCGGGCGCACCCTGCTGGTGGCGGGCACGCTGGGTGCCGCCGCGGCGCTGCTGGGCCTGCTGCTGCCGCAGGCTGCTGCGGCCGTGCTGGCGGGCGCGGCAGGTGCCCTGGCGCTGGGCAGCGGCGCGGCGGCCAAGGCCGCCGTGGTGACGCGCGCAGCCTTCAACCAGGGTTTTGCCTTGCCCCGGACCCCGGTGCGGGGTGTGCGCACGCCCCACTGAGATTTCCATACAACGAGACTGAGGAGACACCATGCGAACCGCCCATGCCTACCAGGTAGTTGGACAACCGGACTTCGAGTCCGCGTACTACGACCCGGAGATCGAGACCATGCCGCGCGAAGCGCTGGCGGCGCTGCAGTTCGAGCGCTTGCGCGCCGTGCTGCGCAACGCCTACGACAACGTGCCCTTGCACCGCAGGCGCATGCAGGAGGCCGGGGTGGTCCCGGAGGAGGTGCGTTCGATGGCGGACCTGCACCGGGTGCCCTTCACGTTCAAGACCGATTTGCGCGACCACTACCCCTATGGCATGTTCGCGCGCTCGGTGCAGGATCTGGTGCGCCTGCACGCATCGTCGGGCACCACGGGGAAGTCGACGCTGGTGGGCTACACCCAGAGCGATATCAACCACTGGTCGTCGCTGATGGCGCGCTCGCTGTATGGCGCCGGGGCGCGCAGCCGCGATGTGATCCACAACGCCTATGGCTATGGTCTCTTCACCGGGGGGCTGGGGGCGCACTACGGCGGCGAGCGCCTGGGGGCGGCGATGGTGCCGGTGTCGGGTGGCGCCACCGAGCGCCAGATCGGCCTGATCATGGACCTCAAGCCCCGCATCCTGTGCGCCACGCCCTCGTATGCGCTGGCCATGGTGGAAGTGGCGGAGCAGATGGGGGTGGACCTGCGCGAAAGCGCGCTGGAGGTGGGCGTGTTCGGTGCCGAACCCTGGAGCAACGCGATGCGCAGCGAAATCCAGGAGCGCATGGGCCTGCAGGCGATCGACATCTACGGCCTGTCCGAGATCATGGGGCCGGGGGTGGCCTGCGAGTGCCCGGCGCAGGCGGGGCTGCATGGGTGGGAGGACCACTTCCTGTTCGAAGTGCTGGACCCGGAAACCCAGCAGCCTGTGCCCGAGGGGCAGGCCGGTGAACTGGTGATCACCACGCTGACCAAGCAGGCGCTGCCCATGCTGCGCTACCGCACGCGCGACATCACGCGCGTGAGCACGGAGCGCTGTTCCTGCGGGCGCACGCACATGCGCATCCTGCGCATCACCGGGCGCAGTGACGACATGCTCATCATCCGGGGCGTGAATGTGTACCCGTCCCAGGTGGAGGCGGTGCTGGTGGGGCGCCCCATGCTGTCGGCGCATTACCAGCTTGTGGTGGAGCGCAAGGGCGTGCTCGATGAGGTGACGATCGAGGTCGAAGCCCTGCCCGGAGTGGACCTGGAGGCGTACAAGGCCATCGCCAAGGATGTGGCGCACCACGTGAAATCCATGGTGGGCATTTCCACCCAGGTGCAGGTCAAGGAGCCCGGCACGCTGCCGCGCTCGCAGGGCAAGGCGGTGCGGGTGCGGGATTTGCGGCCGAAGGGCTGAGGTCCACGGCGGCTCCGTCTGTGCCGTGGCGGGTGTGGCTGGTGTTGCATTGGGTACACGGCTGTCCCGTCCAGGCCGCGATAGGCGCTGGTGGTGGGTTGGTGCAGGGCACACGACTTTCCCGTTTATGCCGTGACAGGCGCTGCCCGGTTCGGGCTCCACTGCGGTGGTCGGCTGCGCCGACTCCGCCGTGGCACAGGCCCGGGGGCCAGCGCGGGAGAACTCACTTCTCGCCCTGCGGGCGCTCCGCTCGGACAGCCCCCGCGAGTCAGAGCACGAAGCGCGCTGGCGCGCGCCTGGCCCCCGGACCTGTGCCACGGCCACCGCAGAAGTCGCCCGCCCCGGGCAGCGCCTGTCACGGCAAAGTGACGGGGTGGACCACGCACCCTTTTCCTACGGGCACGCGACCAAAGCCCCACCGGGATACGCGGTAGTTCTTATTGGCGCACCACCAGCGCCTTACCTTGATACATGGGAGTTCTTGTAAGCGGATTACCACCGCTCCTTCCAAGGCGGGTGCGCTGTGGGCGCGGCGCTGGGCCTTGTGGGGGTGCCGAAGCGCGCAGTGGCAGGCGGGAGAGCGCGCGCAGCGCGCCTTCGTCCATCATGCTCGCCGCGCATGTCCGAACGCAGAGAGCGAAGCGAACGAAGTGAGTTGTGCGGCGCCCGCCTGCCACGAGCACTGCAGGGAAGCCGCCGCGCAGCGGTGGCCGCCCCCACCGGCCCAGCGCCGCGCCCACAGCGCTCCCGCCTTGGAGCCCACGCGCCACCCCGCGTACCTTGCACGGCCACCGCTGCACCACCCGCCTTGGAGCACACGTACCGTCCCACGTACCTTGCACCACCTCCATCCGCTCTGGACATGCGGGCCGCTCGCGTACCCTGCCGGTGGCAGGGTGCCGCCGCGGTGCGTTTCCTGCGGCTGGGTCGACGCCGCAGTGGCGGTTCAGAGCAGGGGCCGCAGCTCGCGCGCGGTGTCTTGCAGCAGCGGCAGCAGTTCCTTTTGGATGTCGGCCGCCGAGGTGATGCGCCCCTGGGTGGCGACGGCGTTGAGTGCGGCCACGGTGACGCCACTGGCGTTGCGCAGCGGCACCGCGAGGGCGTGCACACCCAGTTCGTGTTCTTCGCTGGCCAGGCAGTGGTCGTCGCGGCGGACTTTTTCGATCAGGGCGCGAAAGGCCCGTGGCTCCACCGTGGTCAGCGGGGTCATGCGCTGCAGGGTGCGGTCTTTCATCCAGGCGGTGAAGGCCGCACGCGTCTTGGCCGCCAGCAGCACGCGCCCGGTGGAGGTGGCGTGCGCCGGCAGGCGTGCGCCCAGGTGCAGGCCATAGGCGCTAATGCGCCCTGATACGGTGGTGAAAAGGCTGCGGTCGCTGCCCGCGCGGGCGACGATGACGACTTCATCGCCATCGAGCACCACCGCAGAGAAGGATTCCGGCGCCAGCGAGGCCAGCCGGTTCAGGCTGGGCTGCAAGGCGCGCGGCAGGCGCGCCGAGGCCAGGTAGCTGCCTGAGAAGCCCAGCACCTTGGCCGAGAGCCAGAAGTAGCGGCCATCGCTTTCCAGGTAGCCCAGGTGGGCCAGGGTCAGCAGGTGGCGCCGCGCGGCGGCACGGGTCAGGCCGGTGCGCTGCGCGGTGAGCGTGGCGTTCAGGCGCTGGCGCTCGGTGTCGAAGCTCTCCAGTACGGTCAGGCCCTTGGCCAGGCCTTCGATCAAGTCTGCTTTGGCAATGTCCATGACCCCACCCGCTGTACAAGTATTGCGCGATTATCGCGCAATACGCGCGCCAATCGCACAAATGTTGTTCACTTGTATAGGCAAGTTGTGCACCCCGGCCTAAGCTTGACTCCACAACACGGCAAGGCACGGAACCCCTGTGCCTGCCACCAGAAAACGCAGCCCGGTGGCAGCGTTTCTGACAACGATGAGGAGCAGGACAATGGCTGTGCACAGCGTATCGCTGGTGATTGCGGGCAGTGGTGGCGCCGGGGTGGTGACCGCCGGGGCGCTTTTGCTGGAGGCGGCGGCGCAAGCGGGCTGGTACGCCCTGATGGGGCGTTCGGCGGGGCCGCAGATACGCGGCGGCGAGGCCGCCACCATGCTGCGTTTTGCCACCGAGCCGGTGGTGTCGCACGATGACCAGTTCCACCTGCTGGTGGCGATCGACTGGGAGAACATCGGGCGTTTCGCGGCCGAAATTCCCCTGGGGCCGGACAGCCTGATCCTGGGCGACGCCGCCCTCGGGCCTGCTCCCGCGGCATTGCTCGGTGCCCATCCGCGCCAGGCGGCGCTGCCGCTGCAGGAGATCGCCCAGGGCATCGAGGGCGGGCGGCCCAATATGGTGGCGCTGGGGGCGATCGCGGCGCTCATCGGCCTGCCCACCCAGGCCATGCACGCGGTGGTGCGCCAGCACCTGGCGCGCAAGGGCCAGGGGGCGATTGATGCCAGCATGGCGGCTTTTCATGCGGGCATTGCGGCCGCCGCCGGGCTGCCTGCGGTGCCGACACTGCCGCCAGTGGCCGAGGTGAGCGCCGCGCGCTGGAGCATCACCGGCAACGAGGCCACGGGACTGGGCGTGATCCGGGGCGGGGTGCGCTTCGTGGCGGCCTACCCCATCACCCCGGCCACCGAGGTGCTGGAGTGGCTGGCGCCTTCTCTGGCGCAGGTGGGCGGCATGCTGGTGCAGGCCGAGGACGAGCTGGCCTCCATCAACCAGATCATTGGGGCCAGCTTTGGCGGCGTGCCCGCCATGACCGCGACCTCGGGGCCGGGGCTGTCGCTGATGATCGAGTCGCTGGGGCTGGCGGTGGCGGCCGAGGTGCCCCTGGTGGTGGTGGACGTGATGCGCGTGGGCCCGTCCACCGGCATTGCCACCAAGTCGGAGCAGAGCGACCTCAACATCGCGGTCTATGGCCTGCATGGCGATGCGCCGCACGTGGTGGTGGCCGCGAATTCGGTGGCGGATTGCCTGTTCACCAGCCAGTGGGCGGTGCACCTGGCCGAAGCCTTGCAAACCCCCACCATCGTGCTCACGGACCAGTCCATGGGGCAGTCGCGCGCGGTGCTGCCCAAGGCGGCCGAGATGGCCTTCATTGGCCAGCGTGTGCGGGCGCAGGCCCAGGCCGCGGGGGAGCAGCGCTACAAGCGCTATGCCTTGGGTGGATCGGGGGTGTCGCCCATGGCGATTCCCGGCACGCCGGGCCTGATGCACACGGCGGACGGGCTGGAGCACAACGAGTTCGGCACGCCCTCGTCGCAGGCCAGCGACCACCAGGCGCAGATGGACAAGCGCGCGCGCAAGCTCACTGCGTTTGACTATGGGGAGCATTGGGCCGACATCACCGAGTCGCCCCATGGTGCGGGGGATCTGGCCATCCTCACCTGGGGCTCGTGCACCGGGGCGGCGCGCGAGGCGTTGGCGCGCTTTGCCGACGCCGGTGGCAAAGCGCGCCTGATTTCGGTGCGCCTGCTGGCGCCCGCCCAGCCCGAGCGCATGGCGCAGGCGCTGCAGGGCATAGCGCGCGTGCTGGTGGTGGAGCAGTCGCACAGCGGCCAGTTCCACCGCATGTTGCGGGCGTTTTACGAGCTGCCGCGCGACACCCATGTGCTGCACCGGGCAGGCCCCCTGGCGTTTGGGCCGGGGCAGATTCTGGACCAACTCAACTGCTGGAGCGCGTGATGGATGCTGTGGTGCGCACGTTCAAACCCAAGGACTACAAGTCCGATCTGAAACCGATCTGGTGCCCCGGCTGCGGGGACTACACGGTGCTCAACGCGCTCACGCGCGCGCTGGCCGAACTCGCGCTGGCGCCGGAAAACGTGGCCGTGGTGTCGGGCATCGGCTGCTCCTCGCGCATTCCGGCCTACACCAGCGTGTACGGCTTTCATGGGGTGCATGGGCGCGCGCTGCCGGTGGCCACCGGCCTGAAGCTGGCGCGGCCCGACCTGACGGTGCTGGTCACGGGCGGCGATGGCGACGGTTTTTCGATTGGCGGCAACCATTTCCTGCATGCCTGCCGGCGCAATGTGGACCTGACCTACATCGTGATGGACAACCAGGTCTATGGCATGACCAAGGGGCAGGCTTCACCCACCACGGCGCCGGACTGGGAGGGCAGCAAGCTCACGCCCGATGGCACCGGCATCAACCCCTTCCAGCCCCTGGTGATCGGCCTGGCCTCGGGGGCCAATTTCATTGCCCGGGTGTCGAGCAGCGACCCGGTGAACATGGCCCAGATCATCGTCGAGGCGATCCGGCACCCGGGCTTTTCGCTGGTGCAGGTGCTCAGCCCCTGCGTCACCTTCCGCCCGGAGCAGGCCGAGTGGCGCGATCTGGTGCGCACCGCCGTGGTGGATTGCACCGACGACGCGGCACGGGCGGCCCGCCGCCTCATGACGGACGACGGTTTCAACGTCGGGCGGGTGCTCTACAAGGGTTCGCGCCCTCCGTTCCGGCCGGAGCACGAGAACACCCCGGGCTCCATTGGTGCGCTGGAGGCGGCCTTTGCGCTGCGCGCGCGCGAAGGCGTGCCGGGCACGGTGGTGGACGCCGCCGACCCGCCCCTGTGCCAGGAATAAGCGCGGTTTCCGGACGACGGGGGCCGCCTGTAGCGCGCCCCGCACTTTCACCACAACGAGGACGACCCATGGCTCTCATCATCAACGACCTGTGCATCACCTGCGACGTCTGCCTGGACGCCTGCCCGAACAAGGCGATTTCCGCTGGGGAAGAGATATTCTTCATTGACCCGGCCCTGTGCACCGAGTGCGTGGGGCACCACGCCGTGTCGCAGTGCGTCAAGGTCTGCCCGGTGCGCGCCATCCACCCCGACCCGGCGCACGCCGAGTCGCGCGAGGCCTTGCAGGCCAAGTACGAGGCGCTCCAGGCGCGCAAGGCCGCCTGAGCGCCCACCCCCATCTTCGCAGGAGTCTGTCCATGGCCATT
This sequence comes from Rhodoferax sp., assembly GCA_052390055.1. Lineage (GTDB taxonomy): Bacteria > Pseudomonadota > Gammaproteobacteria > Burkholderiales > Burkholderiaceae_C > Allorhodoferax. Next base: position 34,019 of record JBQTHH010000081.1, on the reverse strand, counting down.
CGTGAGAAAGTGGCGCGCCTGGTGGCGCGCATGCACGACACCCCGCAGTACCCCACCCAGGGCGCGGTGCTGTTCGTCGATCTGGAGCAGCGCGCGGTGCAGCGCAAGTACCTCCCGCTGGAGGTGCTGCGCCACTTCCTGGGCGGGCGCGGGGCCAATATGTGGCTGCTCTACAACCTGCTGGACGAGTCGCGCCAGGCGCTGGACCCGGAGGTGCCGCTGATCTTTGGTGTGGGCGTGCTCACCAGCAGCATGCCCTCGGCCACGCGCGGCAACATCACCAGCATGTCGCCCGACAGCTACGCCATTCTGGACGCCAATGCGGGCGACTACTTCCCCGCGTTCCTGCGCTGCCATGGCTACGACCACGTGGTGCTGTACGGGCGCGCGCCGCAGTGGACCATGCTGCGCATTGCGTACGAGCAGGTGGAGTTCGTGGACGCCACGCCCTACCAGGGCCTGAACAACATGGACATGGCCGCCGCCGTGGCGCGCGACTACGACTGCGTGGAACGCGAGACCATGGCCCTGGCGCGCATCACCAGCGCGGGCGAGAACCAGGTGCTGTGCAGCGGCATCATGGGCGGCATCAAGGCGATCTGGGCGCGCGGAGGCGGCGGGGCCAAGATGGGCGCACTGGGCCTGAAGGCCATCATGGTGCACGGCAAGCCGCAGGACCTGCAGCCGCAGGAGCCCATGGCGCGTTACAACAAGGTCATTGGCAAGAAGATCATCTCCACCAGCGTGATCAAGAACGCGCTCAAGATGGTCGGCACCCCCTTCCTGTACAAGCCCAGCCGCGTGCTGTGCGCCCTGGGCACCAAGAACAACCAGGAAACCGCCTGGGTGCCGGCGCTGGATGCCGACAACTTCGACCCCTACCGCCCGGGCATGGACGGCTGCTACCTGTGCCCGGTGCACTGCCGCAACCAGAATGACATGACCCCCGAGGTGCAGGGGGGCTGGGGCGCCTCGGCGCTCAAGGGCCTGAGCGGCAACGCCAGCTACGACAAGGCGCAGGCCCTGGTGGAGCACGGCAAGCAGCGCAGCTACAACGGCATCCAGGGCGATGGGCAGTACGACCGCTACGACCAGGGCGACGGCCCGGAGTACGTTACCCTGGGCAAGTTCGGCCCCATGATCGGCATCCGCGAGCCCGAGCAGGTGCTGCGCCTGAACAACATCCTCAACGACCTGGGCCTGGACTCGGCCTCCACCGGCAGCGCGATCGCCTGGGCCATGGAGCTGTACCAGCGCGGCATCATCACCCAGCGCGATACCGGGGGGCTGGACCTGGCCTGGGGCAACTACCCGGTGGTGGAGCAGTTGCTGTTCATGACCGCGCGGCGCGAGGGCTTTGGCGACACCATCGCCGACTCGGCGCGCGCGGTGGAGCGCGGCAAGTACCCGGCTGCCGCTTTGGACTACCGCATGGCGGTCAAGGGCCTGTTCCAGTCCGACCCGCACGACGCGCGCATCCTCAAGGCCTTTGCGCTCGGGCTGTCGGTGGCCACGCGCGGCATGGACCACCTGCGCAACCGCGTCACGCTGGAGATCAACGCCCGCATCAACGACGACCCGGCCTTCAAGACCGCGCTCTACGGCGGCACGGTCGCGGCCGCGCCCAACAGCTACGAGGGCAAGGAATACGCGGTGCGCCAATGCGAGAACAACTACGCCGTGGGCGATTCGGTGGGCATGTGCCGCTTCAACACCAAGCTGTTCAATTCGCCCACCCTGCCCGACCTGGAGGACTTTGCGGTGCAGTTGGGCGCCTTGACCGGGCAGGGCTTCTCGCCGGAAGAACTCAATGAAGTCGGGCGCAACGTGACCGGCATCGAGCGCATGCTCAATTTCCGCCTGGGCCTGCGCGCCCAGGACGATACCCTGCCCCGGCGCTGGTTCGAAGAGCCCCTGACCGAAGGCCCTTTTGCCGGGGAAAAGATCGACCGCCAGGAGTTCGAAGCCCTCAAGCAGCGCTTCTACGCGCTCACCGGCCTCAACGCCGAAGGCCTGCCCAGCGCCGACTGGCACGAAACCCTGTCGCGCTGGACCACCGGCTTTGCCGTGCGCGTGGAGCTGCCACGGGCGCTGCCCGGCGCGCCGGACAAGCTGGTGGTGATCGACGAGCCGGTGGGCGACCTGCAGGGCCTGCGCGCGGCGCTGGCGCGCAAGCTGCCGCAAGCGGCCCAGGCCCTGCAGGACACGAGCTGGAACATCGCGCTCAACGGCGCCATGGTGCTCAGCGGCGAGGCCCAGCGCCCGCTGGCCGACGGCGACCGCGTGGCCCTGGTGCCGGTGATTGCCGGGGGTTGATGCGCGGGCGCGTCAACGCCGGGTGGCGGGTGACAGGTAGGCGGGTAGGCGGGTTTGTCCGAAGGCGCTATGGCGCCGATGGGCACCGCCGTTGCGTGGATGGAGTGCTATAAAAATAGTAGCTATAAGTGCTTATTCCACGCGGGCTAGAGGTGTTTTTTATGGGTGAAAGGTGCTGGAAATGGCGTATTTTGACCGTGACACCGAAGTGCTGCCCCGTGCGCAGTTGCAGGCGCTGCAACTGCGCAAGCTGCAGGCCATGCTGGCGCACCTGCAGGGCCGCAACCGCTTCTACACCGCCCAATGGGCGCAGGCGGGGGTGGACCCGGCGCAGCTGCGCAGCCTGAGCGACCTGGCGCACCTGCCCTTCACGCGCAAGGCCGAGCTGCTGGCCGACCAGGCCCGGCACCCCCCTTTTGGCAGCCACTGCACCTATGCCGCGCACGCCTATGTGCGCCTGCACCAGACCTCGGGCACCACCGGCGCGCCGCTGCGGGTGCTGGACACCGAGGCGTCCTGGGACTGGTGGGGGCGCTGCTGGGGCCATGTGCTGGCCGGGGCCGGTGTGGGCGCGCAGGACCGCCTGTTCATGGCCTTTGGCTTTGGCCCCTTTATCGGCTTTTGGGGCGCGGTGGAGGGGGCGCGCAAGGTGGGCGCGCTCATGCTGCCCGGTGGCGGGCGGGACTCGCTACAGCGCCTGGAGATGATGCGCGACGCCGGGGCCACGGTGCTGTGCTGCACGCCGTCCTACGCGCTGCGCCTGGCCGAAGTCGCGCGCGAGGCGGGTTTCGACCTGCGCTCCATCCCCCTGCGCGCCACGGTGCACGCGGGCGAGCCCGGGGCCAACGTGCCCGCCACCAAGCGGCGCATCGAGCAGGCCTGGGCCGCCCAGTGCTACGACCACGCCGGGGCCTCCGAGGTGGGGGCGCATTCCTTCGAGTGCGAGGCCCAGCCCGGCGGCACCCACCTGATCGAGAGCGAATTCATCGCCGAGGTGGTGGACCCGGAAACGGGCGCGGTGCTGGCCGAGGGCGAGCGCGGCGAACTGGTCATCACCAACCTGGGGCGCTGGGGTTTTCCGGTCGTGCGCTACCGCACCGGCGACCTGGTGCGCATCAACACCGAGCCGTGCCGCTGCGGGCGCACCAGCCTGCGCTTCGAGGGCGGTGTGCTCGGGCGTGCTGACGACATGGTGACGGTGCGCGGCGTGAACGTCTTTCCTGGCGCGGTGGAGAACATCCTGCGCGCCTTTGCCGAGGTGGACGAATACCGCATCTGCGTCCACAAGGAGCGCCAGATGGACGAGATGGAGGTGGAGGTCGAACTGCTCGCCGGGGCCGACCCCGCCGCCCTGGCGCAGACCATCGCCACCCGGCTGGATGCGGTGCTGGCGTTTCGCCCGCGCGTGCGCGTGGTGGCCCACAACACCTTGCCGCGCTTCGAGATGAAGGCCCGGCGCTTTCACGTGCACCTGCCCGAGCAGGCCACCGCGCCCTGATACCGCCCCCGGCTTCCCCCTCATAGGCACTCAGGATCACCCCTTTCAAGGTCTTGCTGCAGTCTTTCGAGGATTGCCGGGTCTTTGCCTGTGCTGCTCGTCTGGCCAAAGGTGCGCGGGAGTGCGTGCCCAAGGCGTATGGGGCAAGATGGGTGACCACGGTGCGCGAGGCGGTGCGTGTGTCCAAGGTGTGTGCGGGCAGGGCACAGCGCTTTCCATGCGTGCGACCGCCGCTGCGCGTCGGCTTCCCTGCGGTGCTCGCAGCAGGCGGGTGCCGCGCAACTCGCTGTGTTCGCTGCGCTCTCGCCGCTCGGACATGCGCGGCAAGCATGTATACGCAAGCGCGCTGCGCGCGCCCCGCCTGCCGCTGCGCGCCTCGGCGCCCCCAGGGAAAGCGCTGCGCCCTGCCCGCACACACCTTGGAAGTGGCGTTGGTGGCATGCCCACAGGAAATGCAATTTCGCAGGAAGTGGCGCTGATAGCGCGCGCCCATAGGGAATCCAGCCCTTCGAGGATGCAGCGCTGCAAATATGCCTAGCGGAAATTGCCATGGCTGGTGTACTACAGCGTCCCTTCGCCGTGGCAGGCGCTGCCCGGGGCGTGCGACTTCTGCGGCGGCCGTGCCAGAGGCTTGGGGGCCAGGCGCGCGCAGCGCGCTTCGTCAACATTCTCGCGGGGGCTGTCCGAGCGCAGCGCCCGAAGGGCGCGAAGAGAGTTCCCCCGCGCTGGCCCCCAAGCCTCTGGCACGGCGGAGTCGGCGCCCCGAGCCGACCGCAGCAGCAGGAGCGCGCACCGGGCAGCGCCTGTCATGGCATAGACGAGACAGCCGTGTGACCCATACAGAGCGCGTACCGGGCAGTGCCTGCCACGGCCCGACGGGACAGCCGTGTAAACCAGGCACGCATCTCACCCGGGCAGCGCATGCCGTGGCCTGACGGGACAGCCGCGTACACCACAACCAAGACCTTGAAAGGGGTGGCACGCAGGGTGCCATTTTTTGTGGGGAAAAATGGCTATTGGCCCGCATGGAATATGCTTTTACAGCTATCAAAATAATAGCAAACTAAGAGAGTGGCAGGCCAAGACCGGGCGTCATAGGCGCAGTGCCACCAGCGCGATGGAGGGCACGAACACCAGCAGCAGGATGCGCAGGCTGTCCGACACCAGGAAGGGACCGATGCCCGCGAAGGTCTCCTTCATGGGCACGTCCTTGGCCATGCTGTTGATGATGAACACGTTCATGCCCACGGGTGGGGTGATGAGCCCGATCTCCACCACCATGAGTGCCAGGATGCCGAACCAGATCGCCTTGGCCTCCGGGTCCAGCCCCCAGTAGTCCGTGCCCATGATGATGGGAAAGAAGATCGGGATAGTCAGCAGCAGCATGGACAGGCTGTCCATGATGCAGCCCAGGAACAGGTAGATGGCGATGATCACGGCCAGGATCAGCAGCGGCGAATAGCCCAGGCCCACCACCCACTTGGCCAGCTCCGTGGGCATCTGCGTCAGGGCCAGAAACACGTTCATCACGTCGGCGCCGAGCAGGATCAGGAAGATCATGGCCGTGGCCTGGGCGGTGCCGTACATGCAGGTCAGAAAGCTGCGCCGGTTCAGGCCGCCGCTGCGCCAGGCCACGAAGCCGGTGGCCAGGGTGCCGATGGACGCCGCCTCGGTGGGGGTGAAGAAGCCGCCGTAGATGCCGCCGATGACCGCCAGAAAGATCAGCAGCACCGGCCAGGTATCGACCACCGCCACCCAGCGCCCGCGCCAGGACACGCGCTCGCCTGCGGGTGCGGCTTTCGGGTCCAGCCGCGCCACGATGCCGATCACCAGCATGTAGCCGATCATGGCGATGATGCCGGGGATGAAGGCCGCCACGAACAGCTTGGCGATGTTCTGCTCGGTCAGGATGGCGTAGATCACCAGCGGCACCGAAGGCGGAATCAGAATGCCCAACGTGCCCCCGGCCGCAATCGCGGCGGTGGCCAGGCGCGGCGAGTAGCGGTGCTCGCGCAGCTCCGGCAGCGCCACCTGCCCCATGGTGGCCGCCGTGGCCAGGGAGGAGCCGCAAATGGCGCCAAAACCGGCGCAGGCGCCCACCGCTGCCATGGCCATGCCGCCACGCCAGTGCCCGATCATGGCGTTGCCGGCCTTGAACAGCGCCTTGGACAGGCCGCCGTGGGTGGCGAACTGCCCCATCAGCAAGAACAGCGGCACCACCGACAGGTCGTACACCGAGTAGCGCGCAAAGGCCGCGTGCTTGAGGTGGTTGAGCAGCGGCTCCAGGCCCGCCACCCACACATAGCCCACCGAGCCCGCCACCATCATGGCCATGGCGATGTGCATGCGCAGCGCCAGCAGCAGCAGCATCAGCGCCGCCATCAACAAACCCTGTTCAATGCCGCTCATGACGTGGTCCTTCCGGTGTGCAGGGATTTCCAGTCCACCCAGGCCGCGTACAGCCCGGTGCAGCCGAGCAGGAAGAAGGCCGGCACCATGGGCACATAGGCCCACCAGATCGGCAGGTTCAGCAGCATCGAGGCGTCACCGCTGGCATAGAGCCCGACCATGCCCACCGCCGTGCGCCAGGCCACCAGAAAGCCCGCCAGGCCCAGCACCAGGTTGGCCAGGGCGTCGAGCCCGCGGTTCAGCCGCTTGGGAAATCCGGTGGAGAAAAAGTCCACGATGATGTGGCCCCGGATCATCTGGCAAAAGGGCAGCGTCAGGGCCACCGCCACTGCCGACATGCTTTGCACCAGCTCGTAGTCGCCCAAAATGGGCTTGTCCAGCAGCGTGCGCCCGACGATGCTGGCCAGGGACATCAGCGCCATCAGCACCAGCACCAGCCCGGCGGCCACCGCCAGCGCGCGTGCCAAGCGGTTCAGCACCCGGCCCACCGGGTCGGCGGGGCCGCAGGCCTTGTCAACAAATACCGCGTCTGCCATAAGAACTCCAGAAGGGGGCTTGCGCCCGTGTCCATGGGCAGGGGGCACAGAAGCGGGGGCCCGAACCCCACGCCTCCTGTGCTTCCTGTGGTGGGCGAAAGCCCTATTTGGTGGAGTACTTCTTCACCAGATCGCGCGCCGCTTGCAGCAGCTTCGGGCCGTCATGGCCGGCCTTGGTCATGTTGGTGGCCCATTCGTCGTCCAGGCTGTCGGTGGCCTTCTTCCACTTGTCCAGCTCGGCGGCGCCGATCACGTTGATGGCCACGCCCGACTCCTTGACCTTGCTGCGCCCGGGCGCATCGTCGGCCTCCTGGGTGCGGCCCATGAAGGCCGAGAACTCGCGCCCCGAGTTGGCGTCGAGCACCTTCTTCAGGTACGGCGGCAGCGACTCGTACTTGGCCTTGTTCATGGCCACCACGAACACCGTGGTGTAGAGCGCGTTGTAGCCGGGGTCGGTTTCCGCCGCGTACTTCACCAGCTCGTTGACCTTGATGCTGGGCACCACCTGGTAGGGCACCACGGCACCGTCGATCACGCCCTTGGACAAGGCCTCCGGCACGGCCGGCACCGGCATGCCCACCGGGGTTGCGCCCAGCATGCCCAGCATCTTGTTGGTCAGGCGCGTGGGGGCGCGGAACTTCATGCCTTTGAAGTCGGCCATGGCGTTCATCTGCTTCTTGGTCGTGAACAGGTAGCCCGGGCCGTGCACGTGCACCGCCAGGATGTGTGTGTCCTTGAACTCGTGGGCCGAATAGGTCTGCACGAAATCCCAGGCCGCGCGGCTGGTGGCGTCGGCATTGGTCATCATGAACGGCAGCTCGAACACCTCCGACATCGGGAAGCGGTTGGCCGAGTAGCCCGCCACCGTCCAGACGATGTCGGCCACGCCGTCCTTGGCCTGGTCGTACAACTGCGGCGGGGTGCCACCCAATTGCATGGCGGGGTAGATCTGGCACTTGAGCCGGTTCGCCGACTCCTTGGCCAGCTTGTCGCACCAGGGGCCGAACACCCCGACCTGGATGAAGGTGGACGGGGCCAGGAAGTGGTGCACCTTGAGGGTGACTTCCTGGGCGTGGCTGACCAGCGCGCTGGCAGCGGCGATGGCTGCTGCGACGATCCGCGTTTTGACAAACAACTTCTTCATGCGATGCTCCTCGGTAATTCTTCTGACCCATTGATGGTTTCGCGTGCCTGGCCGGGAACGTGTTGGCGATCTCCAGGGGGCTCCGTGGAGATCGCCAACACGTTATGGGGACCAGGAAGTGTTCCGTAGAGAAGGGGCGGGGGAGTGGTTCTGGTGCGTGGGGGTCCTCCTGCGCTGGGGTTTCAGTAAATGGTCATGCCGCCATCGGCGGCCACGACCTGTCCGGTGACGTAGGACGAGGCGTCCGACGCAAAGAACACGAACACCGGCGCCACCTCGTCCGGCTCGGCCCAGCGGCCCAGCGGAATGCGCTCCAGGTACTTCTCCTTGAAGCGCTCGTCGGTGCGTATGGTTTCGGTCATGGGCGTGGCCGCCCCGGGCGCGATGGCGTTGGCCGTGATGTTGTAGCGGGCCAGCTCCTTGGCGGCGCTCTTGGCCATGCCCAGCAGGCCCGCCTTGGCGGCGCTGTAGTTGATCTGCCCGATGGTGCCCAGCACCCCGGCGGCGGAGGTGACGAAGAGGATGCGCCCGTACTGCCGTTCCATCATGCCGCCCACCACCGCCTGCAGGCAGTGGAAGCTGCCCGTGAGGTGCACGGAGAGCACGTCCTGCCATTGCTGCGCCGTCATCTTGTGCAGCATGGCCGTGCGGGTGATGCCCGCGTTGTTGACCAAAATGTCCACCTGGCCCCAGGCCCGGTGCACCGCCTCCACCATGGCCTGCACCTGTTCGGCATCGGCGACGTTGCAGCCCAGCCCCAGGGCCTGGGCGCCCAGGGCCTGCAGTTCCTCGGCGACGCTTTGCGCCGCATGCTGCTGCACGTCCACCACCGCCACACGCGCGCCCTCACGGGCATAGGCGCGCGCAATGGCCGCGCCCAGGCCCTGCCCGGCGCCGGTCACGATGGCCACCTTGCCGACCAGTTGCATGGCCGTGTTCACCGCGCCCCCCGCGGGGGCCTTCGCACCTTCGGGCGGCCGGGCGGCGCTCATACCTTGGGCTGGGCCAGCACCTGCTTGGCCAGGGCTTCGTCGAACAGGGCGCCCTGCGCCACCAGTTGGCGGTACTTGACGAAGTCGATCACGTCCTTGCCGGTGGCCTTCTTGGCGTCGAAGGCGTTGAAGCCCAGGTAGGCCTCGTGGTTCATGTTGGCGGCCAGCCAGTGGCGGTTGGCCAGCTTGAACTGGTCCCAGAAGAACTTCTTCTTGCCGCGGATGCCGTCGATGGACTTCATCAGGCAATGCGGGAACAGGTTGGTGAATTTCCAAATGAGTTCGTTCACCGCCTCGTCGAGCTTGCTGAAGTTGGTCGTGCACTGCGCCATCAGCTCGCGCGCCGCCTTCACCTGGTCGGCGGGGATGGATTCGCCGTACACCAGCTCGCCGTCGTCCACGTAGGCGTCGGTGCGTACCAGCGGGTTGCGCACCCAGGCACCGTCCTTTTGCAGCACCGGAACCACCTTGGTCACCAGGTTCTTGGCACGCATCTTGTAGGCGCTCCAGGTCTCGCAGGAGACGCAGTTGTACATGGCGTCTTCCATGTTCAGCATCCAGGGCAGGAAGTCGGTGGAGCCGCCGTCCGGCGCGCTGCCGTGCTTGGGGCCGGCCTGGCCAAAGATGGCCAGGTCGGAGGTCACGGTCAGGTCGGTGGCCATGCCAATCTCCTGGCCACCGGCCACGCGCATGCCGTTGACGCGGCAGATCACCGGCTTCTTGCAGTTGAGGATGCCGTCCACCATGGCGTTGAACAGGTCCATGTAGTCGCCATACTCGTTCGGGCGCTTGGAGTAGTAGGCCGCGTACTCGGCGGTGTTGCCGCCGGTGCAAAAGGCCTTGTCGCCCACGGCGGTGAACACCACGGCCACGATCTCGCGGTCGCTGGAGGCGCGCTGGAAACCGGCAATCACCGCCTTCACCATCTCGGTGGTGTAGGAGTTGTACTGGGTCGGGTTGTTCAGCACGATCCAGGCCGAATACAGGCCCGCCACCGGCGCGCCCTGGGGGTCGAGCACGGGTCGGCGCTCGTACATCACCGAAGGGGCATCGGTGCCGAACTGCTCCATGCCCATCAGGGCGTGGTCTTTGAGCTTGTTGTCACGGCGCAGCCATTCGAGGGTCATGATCGTGTCTCCTGTTCAGTTGAAAAAATCGGGGGTCAAAATGACACGGCGCTGCAGTTGGCCGTGGTGGGCTTGCTCAAACACCTGCTGAATCTGGCCCATGGGGCGGGTCTCGACAAAGGGTGCGAGCTGGATGCGTCCGTCCAGGCACATCTCCAGCACCGCCGGGTACTTGTCCGGGGTGCAGCCCCAGGTGCCGATGATCTCGGCGTCAAAGGCCATCAGCTTGGACAGCATGTAGCTGGTCTCGTCCGTGCCGTAGCCCACCACCACCAGCGTGCCCACGAAGGACAGCAGCGAGAGAGCCGTTTCCTGCCCGGCCTTGGTGCCGGTGCACTCGAAAATCTTCCAGCCGGTGTTGGCGGACACCCCGGCCTCCTTGGCAATCGCCTTGAAGCGCTCCTTGAGTTCCTTGCCCGGGTACTCGCGCGGGTTGATGGTGGCGTCGGCACCAAAGTCGCGCATGCGTGCCAGCTTTTCGGCGTTCACGTCGATGCCCACCACCAGCTTGGCCCCCATGCCCTTGGCCACCTGCACCATGAAGCTGCCCACGCCACCGGCAGCGCCCACCACCACCACCAGGTCGTTGGCACCCAGGCGGGCACGCACGGCGGCCTGGTAGGGCGTGGTCACGGCGTCGGCGATCACCGCCAGGTGCTCCAGCGGCACACCCTTGCGCTCGCCCACCGGGCACAGAAAACGCGCTGGCACCACGATGTGGCTGGAAAAGCCGCCGTAGATGCCCATGGAGTTGCCCGGCATCTTTTGCGCCAGGCAACGGTTGCCGCGCCCGCTCTTGCACAGCGCGCACTCGCCGCAGGGGATCACCGCCGGCACGATCACCTCGCGCCCCACCCAGGTGGCGGCGCCGCCCACCACCACGCCGCTGATCTCGTGGCCCAGCGACAAGGGGGGCTTTTGCACCGTGGGCACGCCCATGTAGAAGTAGGACAGGTCGGTGTGGCACACGCCGCAGCCTTTGATGGCCACGACCACATCACCATCGCCCAATGGGGGCATGGGTACGCGGGTGCGCACCAGGGTGCCGGGTTCGGGCATCTGCCAGGTATCGATGAATTCAGGAATCATGGGTAAGCGTCCTTGTTGCAATGGGTTTGAGGGCGGGGAAACGCAATCAGGTGTTGCTCCACACGGGTTTGCGCTTTTCCAGAAAGGCGTTGAGCCCCTCCTTGGCGTCGGCGGTCTGCATCAGCTCCTGCAGGTAAATCGTCTCCGCTGCCTGCAGAGCGGCTTCAAAGGGCCGGTCGCCTGCAGCACGCAGGGCTTTGCGCGCGCTGCGCAGCGCCGCCGCCGAGAGCTGCAAAAAGGGCGCCACAAAAGCCTGCGCGTCAGCGGCAAAGCTCTCGCGCGGGAACACGCGGTTCACCAGGCCCATGGCCAGGGCCTCTTCGGCCGTGAAGTTCTCGCCGCCGAGCACGATTTCCATGGCCCGGGCTGGCGGCACCAGGCGCGGCAGCAGCACCGCCGCAATGGGCGGAAACACGGCGAGCTTGATTTCTGGCTGGCCGAACTTGGCGCCCGAGGCGGCGACGATCATGTCGCAGCCAATGGCCAGCTCCATGCCGCCGCCCAGCGCGGCCCCATTGACCAGGGCAATGCTGGGAACCTGCAGGCGCTGCAGGCGCCGGAAGATGCCGTGGAAGACCTCGATCATGCGGTCCACCTTGTCGGGCGTGTGGTCGGCCACTTCCACCCCGGCGGAAAAGGCTTTTTCGCCCGCGCCGCTGAGGGTCAGCAGCTTCACCCGCGCATCGGTGGCGCAGGCGTCCAGGGCGGCGTTGATCTCGACCATGGTGGGGATGTCCAGCACGTTGAAGGGCGCGCGCTGGATGACGATGCGGGCCAGTCCGTCGTCTTGGACGTCGTACTGGATATGGGTGAAGTCAAGGGCTTGGCTCATGGCAGGGTGCTGGTTTCAGGGAGGGTGGCGCGCTCCAGCAGGGGCTGGACACGCAGGGGGTGGATCAGTTCGCAGTCGGCGCAGGCGACCCAGCCCTGGGTGGTGATGGTCCACAGCTCGGTGCCGCAGCGCTCGCAGCAGCGCCGCGGCGCGGTCGGTTCCACCAGGGGCGGGGGGGCGAGAAACAGAATCTGGGCCATGGGTGTTCCTCCTAGAAAAGGTCGTCGAGTTCGTCGCTGCCGCCGCCGGGCATTTGCCCGTGCTCCTGCAGGTAGGCCTGGATCATTTGGGACTCGCGCGAGGTGAACATGGCCGCTTCTTCCCACACAAAGGCCACGGCGGCCGCGTTGCGCCCCAGCTGTTCGCTCAGGCCCTGGCGCAGGTTGTCCACGCCCTTGATCGTCAGCACCTTCTTGTCCGCATCCAGCAGCTGGAACACGCCCGGCTCGGTGCTGATGGTGTCCACCACCTCGCGCTTGAATTCCAGCCAGGATTCCGGTGGCAACACGGCGTCGGTGATGCGCGGGGCCAGGTTGCACTTGAAGCAGCGCGCGCCTTCCGCGCGGGCTGCTTCGTCGGTAAAGCCCCGCTCCACCTCGTCCCAGCCCTGGCGTTCGGCCGGGGCGACGACGATGGGGTGGAATTGGCGCGTGCGGTTGAACGCCGGGTCGCGGCCCAGGTGGGGCGCCGTGTCCCAGCCATCGCGCAGCAGGGTTTCCTCGATGTTGCCGTCACCCCCCAGTGCCGCATCCATGGCCGCAGCGGCCACGCGGCCCTGCGCCACGGACTCGATCAGGGTCGAAGGGCCCAGCACGCAGTCGCCTCCTGCGTACACCCGGGGTCGGCTGGTCAGCATGGAGTCGACGCGCACCGTGATGCGCCCCTTCGCATCGGTGCGCACGCCAAACCCGGCAAAGCTGCGCGGGTGCTGGCCCACGGCGGCCACCACCAGGTCGGCGCCCTCGCACACCTCCTCGCCAGTGTCCACGGGCTTGCGCCGTTGGGAGGCGTCGGGCTCGCCCAGTGCCATGCGGGCGAAGGTGACGTCCAGCTTGTGGCCCTTGGTGCCGGGGGCAATGCGTTTGGGCGCGAGCAGGTAGCGGATGTTCACGCCTTCGTCCACGCAGCCCTCGAACTCTTCCAGGCGGGCGGGCATTTCTTCGCGGGTGCGGCGGTAGACCATGTCCACCTCAGCGCCATAGCGGCGTGCGCTGCGCGCGTTGTCGGTGGCCACGTTGCCGCCGCCCACCACCACGACCTTGGAGCCCACCGCGATGCCGTCGGCGGTGTTGACCAGGCCCATGGTGGCAGCCTTCAGAAAGCTCGGGCTGTCCACCACGCCGGGCAGCGCGTCGCCTTCGATGCCCAGTTTGTCGCCGCCCTGGCAGCCGATGCCGATGAACACCGCCCCGAAGCCCTGCGCAAAGAGGGTGTCGATGTCCTCCACCGGGGTGTTGAAGGCAAAACGCACCCCCAGCTTCTCGACCTCGGCCACTTCCTGCTCGATCACCGCCACCGGCACCCGGTACGCGGGGATGCCGTAGCGCACCATGCCCCCGGCGGCGCTCTGGGCGTCGAACACCGTGACGGCGTGCCCCTTCTTGGCCAGGTAGTAGGCCACGGTCAGCCCCGCGGGGCCCGCGCCGATCACCGCAGCCTGGTGTCCGCTGGGCGGGAGCTGCACCGCATGCTCGCGCCACAGGCCGGTGTCCTTGTCGGCGGCGATGCGCTTGAGCGAGCGGATGGACAGCGGGTCGTCCAACTGGCCGCGCCGGCAGGCCGACTCGCACATGGCAAAGCAGGCCCGGCCCAGAATGCCGGGGAAGGGCAGCTTCTCGCGCACCACCGCAGTGGCCTCGCCGTACTTGCCCTCGGCTGCCAGTTGCACATAGCGCGGCACGTCGATGCCCGCTGGGCAGGCCGCCTTGCACGGCACCATGCTCTGCTCGCGGCGCGCGGGGTCCAGCGTGCGGTCTGTCAGGGCGCCAGTGGGGCAGACCGTGACGCAGGCCTGGCAGAACTTGCAGCCCGAATCGATCAGGGTCTCGGCGATGGTGCCCACGTAGCGGCGCACGCCCTGCGGGGTTTGCACTTCCTTGACTTCCAGGCAGCCCACACCACGGATCTCGTTGCAGGCCACCAGGCAGCGGCGGCAGTCGATGCACAGGTTGTAGTCGCGGTCGAAAAAGGGCTCGCCCTTGAAAACTGGCAATTGCGCCGGTTTGTAGGGCGGGGTGGTGTTGGGGATGCCGATGTGGTCCGCCACCTTGCGCAGCTCGCAGCTCGAAAAAATGGAGCAGCAGCGGGTCTCGGGCGGGTTGCCGTAGGAGCACTGCGTGCGCGAGCAGCCCTCGCGCTGCGGGCACACCAGGCACACGTGGGGGTGGGTGCCCAGCACCCGGGCCAGGTGTTCCTGGCGCGCCTTTTGCACGGCGGCGGTGGCGGTGCGCACCACCATGCCCGCCGCCACGGGCGTGGAACAGGCCTTGCGCAGCGTGTCGCTGCCTTCCACCTCCACCAGGCACAGATTGCAGCCGCCGTCGCCCTTGCCATCACAGCCGCGCTGTTCGGCCGGGGGCAGGTCCGGGTGGGCGCACAGGGCCGGTATGTACAGGCCCGCCGCCGTGGCAGCGTTCAGCAGGGAAGCGCCTTGGGGGGCCCGCACGGTGCGCCCGTCAATCTGCACGGTCACGTCCGGGCCGAAGGCCTCTTGGGTGCGCGACCGGCTGGCGCTCCACCATTGGATGACTGCGGTGTGGGGTGTGGGCATGGTGTGTTGGTTGCGCGTTGGGATCGTCCGTTACGGGCTCTAGGCATTCACGCAGCCCCAGGCGTTGGCCTGGCGATCGAGCGCGCGCGAGGCCGAGTAGCCGGGGAAATAGGCGCCCCGGCACTGCCCCGCGCGCACGGCGGCAATGAAGTCCGCCATGCTGCGCACCGGCACGCTGAACGCGGTGGCGCAGCGGCCCACGGCCTGGGTCTTGTGGCAGTCGCTGCCGCCCAGAGTGGGCAGTTGGCGGCGCTCGGCGGCCTGCAGGGCCAGCGCGTTGTCGCCCTCGCAGTTGTTGCCGTTGTGCGTCTCGACCGCCGCGATGCCCTGCAACTGGTCGATGCCGTGCAGCAGGCTGGCCAGCCCCACTTCGCGAAAGGGGTGGGCGGGCACGCAAATGCCGCCCAGCCGGTTCACACGCTCGATCACGTCCTGCAGCGGCAGGTAGTTGTCGCGCCCCCACACGTTCCAGCCGTCGTCCTGCACACCGTAGGCCAGCAGGTGGCCGCGGTCGGTGGCGATCTCCACCCCGCGCAGCACCAGCAGGCCCTCGTCGCGCCCGACCTGCTCCACGGGCTCGGAGGCCTCGTAGGAGTGGTGCTCGGTGATGCACACGGCGTCGATGCCCAGCGCCTTGGCGCGCCGCACCAGATCGAGCGGCTCCAGCCAGTTGTCGTACGAGTACTTCGTATGGCAATGGGTGTCGATCCACATGGCGGCCTCCGGCGTGAGCGGGGTAGCGCGGGCCTCAGGGCAGCGCCAGCTCCAGGTTGATGCGCTTGGAGGGCACGAACTTCTGGCGCGTGAAGAACTTCTCCAGCGAAAAGTCGTCCCAATTCACCAGCGTGTAGATCTTCTTGACACCGGCGGCCTTCATGTTCATGACGAACTGCTCCAGCATTTCGCTGGCGATGCCGAACTTGCGGAACTCGGGCGCCACGCCAATGCCGTCGATGGTGGCGGTGCCATCGGCAATGCCGAACTCACCGAAGAACACGTAACCCATCATGAAGCCCACCACATGGCCATCGATCTCGCACACGATGGAGCAGTTGATGTTGGTCTTCTTGTTCAGGATGCTGGCGATCTTGCGCTCGTAGTACTCCCGGCGCGGCTGCTTGCTCGCGGCCTCGTCGATGCGCACGATGTCGTCCAGGTCTTCTTGTCGCAGTACACGCAGGATGCGTTGGTTCTTGGGCATGTTCACACTCCAGAGGGTTCGTGTTTCGGTACAAACGTGAAGGGGGTCAATACAGCTCGTCGTTGAGCGTGCGCGCCTGCGCCGCCCGGACGTAGACCGAGCCCCAGCGCTGGCTCTGGCCCTGGGGGTCGGCGTCGAAGCAGGTGGTGCAGGCGCTGGCGTCGGCCGTGTGGATGTGCGGCGCCGGTGCCAGGTACTCGACATGGACCTCGTAGCCCATGGCGCGGTAGTTCTCGGCCACTTCGGACAGACGGGGCTCTCCGATGGTGGTGCGCAGCACCCAGCCCTGTTGCGCCAGGCGCATGCCAGGGTCGTTCGGGTCCGCACCGCCACCAGCGGCGCACGCACTGCTGGAGGCACAGCCTGCCGCAGCCGAGCAGGCACCGGCCACCACGGTGGCACTGGCACAGGCCGAAGCCGCTGGGGCGCTGGCGATGGGAATGACAGGGTGCACGGCAGCCATGGCGTGTCCTTACCAGGAGTGCTTGATGGCACCCGGCGTGCACGCGCTGGTGCAGGGCAGGGTGGTGTAGCCTGCCGCCGGTTTGCACGGCGCGCAGTCGTATGCCAAAGTGCGGCAGTTCGCCCGCTTCACCCACGTCACTTCGTCGTCGTAGTCGTCGGTGATGGTCTCGAACATGGCCTTGGGGCAGGCCTGCAGGCAGGCGCGCTGGGCCGCGCAGTGGATGCACAGGTCGGTGTCGATGCTGATGTAGTACTCGCCCGACCCGTCCTTGTAGCCGTAGTTGGCAATCATCGCGTGCTCCTGGGTTTGGCCTGGCCCGCCGCTCAGGCGGTCTTGCCCGCGCCTTGCTTTTGCATCAGCGTGTAGCCAAAGAGCGCGGCGCCCAGGGCCCCGGCGATCTGGCTGTCGATCTTGGTGTCCAGCGCCTTGATGCCCAGCAGCTTCTCGATGCGCTTGACCACGCCCGGGTTCTTGGCGATGCCGCCGGTGATGAAGAAGCCTTCCTCCACCCCAATGCGCTCCAAGAGCGAGACCACGCGTTCGGCCATGGCCTGGCAGTAGGCCGCGATCACCTTGTTCTTGGTGTAGCCGGCCTTGAGCAGGCCCAGGGCTTCGGACTTGGCGAACACCACGCAGACCGAGGACACCGCCTCGGGCTCCACGTCCACGTCAAAGGAGCGCGGCCCCAGTTCGGCGATCGGGATCTGCATCAGGTCCGAGATCACTTCCATGCCGCGACCGGTGCCTGCGGCACATTTGTCGTTCATCAGGAAGTTGGTGACCTTGCCCTTCTCGTCGCAGTGGATCGCCTTGCAGTCCTGGCCGCCCATGTCCAGGATGGTGCGCACGCCGTTGCCGCCCATGTAGTTGGCGCCGCGGGCGTGGCAGGCGATTTCGGTGATGGCCTTGTGCGCAAAGGGCACGTTGACCCGGCCATAGCCCGTGCCCACCACGTAGTGGATGTCTTCGAGCTTCATGCCGCACTGGTCCATCACGCCTTGCAGGGCGTTCTTGGCCGAGTCGGGCGAGTTGTTGCCGGTGCGCATGCTGTTGTAGCCCAACAGCTCGCCGTCGGCCACCAGCACGGCCTGCGAAGACACCGAGCCCACGTCAATGCCGCAGGTCAGTATCTTGGCGTTGCGCCAGTCCTTGTGCGGGTCCACCCACACGTTTTCTTGCCAGCGCCAGTATTCCTTCTTGGCCGGTACGGTGGTCGCCGCTGGGGTCGTCAGTTCGCTCATGGGGTTCTCCTGTTTCTAGCGGTGTCACTGTTGCCGCTCGGCGGCGATGAGGGCGCAGCCCAATGCGCTGATGTACTCGGGCATGTCGGGCAGGGAAACGCTGTCCACGCCCATGGCGTTCTTGAGCGACTGCACGAAGCCCGCGTTGTGCACCATGCCGCCGATGAGCACCACCTCGCCTTCGATGCCGACGCGCCGCACCATGGCGCACACGCGGCTGGCCACAGCGTCGAGCACCGCCTTGGCGATGTCGTTCTTGGGCGTGGCCGAGTGGATCAGGGACACCACCTCGGACTCGGCAAACACCGTGCACTGGGCGTTCATGGGAATGCTCTTGTCCGACAGCAGGCTGGCGTCGCCAAACTCCTGGAGCGTCATCTGCAAGGCGCGCGACATGGCTTCGGCAAACGAGCCCGCCCCGGCGGCGCACTTCTCGTTGCCGGCAAAGTCCACCGCGCGGCCTTGCGCGTCGGTCTTCATGCCACGGCCTTCTTCGGCGCCCACGTCCACCACGGTGCGGACCTGGGGGAACATGTAGTGCGCTCCCTTGGCGCCCGCCGTCATTTCGGTGATGCCTTCGGTGGCAAATGCGACCTGCTTGCGCCCCGCGCCGGTGGCAAACACGGCGGCCACCTGTCCGCGCCCCAGGCCCGCTGCGGCCAGGGCTTCGTCGTAGGCTTTCTCGGCGGCCTGGTCGGCGTCCAGATCGCCCGGCATCATGATGTGCGCGTGGCGCACCTTGTGCGTGAGTTGGGGGGCGCCCTCGACGGCGGCGTCCTCCACCAGCACCACCTTGATGGTGCGCGAGCCCATGTCAATACCTGCGGTAATCATCTTCAGTCTCCTTGGCGGTGGCGGGCTCAGGCGGCCTGGCGGCGCAAGCCCAGTTGTTCCATGAAGGCGTCTACGCGCGCCTGGGTGCGGACTTCGTCGAACTCTCGCTCGTCACCCATGTTCCCTTCGTAGGTCATCACCGGCACCCCGGCCTGGGCGATGCCCATACGGTTTTCCATGATCCCCAGCGACAGGCCTTCGCAGCCGCGGTTCAGGTGCAGCATCACGCCGTCCACCTGCCACTCCTTGACGATGCGCAGCATCATTTCGGTCTTCAGGCGCGGGTCGTAGAAGTGCTGCCACTGGGGCTTGGACAGGTTCCAGTCCGCATACAGGCGCAAGGCCGTCTGGCGGTCGTTGATCTCGATGCCCTTGTCCCAGGGCAGGGTGCGCCCGCCCCAGCTGCCGTCTTCCTTCACCTCCCAGATGCCTTCCAGGGCAAAGGTGTAGAGCGAGCCGATCGACACCGCGCCGTAGGTCTCCAGGTAGCGGAAGATCTTCAGGAACGACCACGGCGGCTGGGTGTCGGACATCATGCGCACGGTCTCGTTGGGCACCGCCGCGATGCCGCGTGCCACGCGGTCCTTCACCTCGTCGTACAGCTCGTCGTAGAAGTCGGCGCACCACTGCGAAGACTTGGCCAGCGTGGCCAGCACGTAAAGCGAGTACATGGTCTTCTCGTCCAGCGGGGCCGGGCGCGCCTTGTTGAGCGCGCAGATGTCGGCCCAGCGTGCGGTGGAGCGCATCTCGTTCTTCACCGCGCGGATGAACAGCTCGTCGTCGAACTTGCGCCCGGTGCTGCGCTCCAGGAATTCGATGCCGTCATTGAGCTGCGCCACCACGTAGTCCAGGCGCTGGTCGTTCATGTCCTTGTGCGGGCCGACCCCGACGTCGACGTAGAACTGCGGCACCTGCTCGGTGGCGGCCACGTGCTGGTACCACTTGGAGTGCGAGCAGCAGATCTGGGTCTGGAACACGAAGTCCGGCTTGGGGAACTTGCCGCCAAACAGGTATTTGTCCAGGTGCATGCCGCCCCAGTAGATGCGCATGTAGGAGCACAGGTCGCGGGCAAAGCCATAAGCCTCGGCGGCGTCCATGCATTCCTTGGCAAACTTGCGGTCGTGCGAGACCGACGCCGCATAGGGCTCCCCGGTCAGGGAGTAGACGTCGTCGCCCAGTCCGGCGGGCAGGGCGTCCAGGGCCCAGGCCGAGCCAGACCAGCGCAGGCCGCCGTTGTCCTTGGCCCGCGCGTAGTTCTGGTAATACTGCTCACGCAGCTCCTTGGCCTTCTTCCACAGTTTCAGTGGTTCGGTCGGGTACTTGGCTTGCATGGTGGGGTCTCGCCTTGGGTCAGAACAGGTCTTCTTCGCTCATGGTTTCGAGGAAGGCCTCGATACGGATGCGGAAGGGACCGATGGGGTTGGTGATGTCGAACTCCAGGAACAGGGTGGGGATACCGTTGTCCTCCAGGTGGCGCTTGAGGTCGGGGTAGTCGCCTTCGTGCGGGTCGCAGAATTTCTGCTGCAGGAAGATCGCGGCGCGCGCGTTGAACTCCTTGGCCAGGCCCAGCACGTGGTCGAAGCGGGAATGGTTGGGGTAGTCCTTGGTGGGGCAGGCCGGGCGGTCGCAGTAGCGGTTGGCAATGGCCTGGATCACGTCGTCGTGGGGCTTGGAGGCGTTCCAGAAATAGCGTGTGCCCGAGCACTGGTCGTCGATGACGATGGTGGACCCCACCGACTCCACCATGGCCATGAACGCAATGTCGTCGTTCTCGGAGCCGATGGTCATGAAGCGCACACCTTCTTTGCGCTGCAGCTTGCGCTGGGGCAGGGCGGCCAGCACCCGCTTCAACTCCGCGTTGTGTTCGCGCTTGTCCACGAACTGCGAGGTCAGCGAGGCGTACAGCGCCTCCACCCCGGTTACCTTCGGATCGGTCGCCTTGCGGTATTCGAACAGCTGGCGCAGCAGGCGGCGGTTCTCGTCCACGATGGACAGCGACTCGCGCAGCATCGCTTCGGTCAGTTCCTTGCCGGTGAGGGCCTGCAAAAAGACCCGGAAGGACTGCAGCTCCGCACAGTGCGCCTTGCGGGCGTGGGCCGACTGCACCTCGTTGGGCATGGGCACGTAATAGTCCCACTGCACGCTGGGCACGTTGTTGCGCCAGGCACTGAAGGTCTGGCGGTACTGGATACAGGACTGGGTCAGGGTGACGCCGTCGCAGTAATCGAAGCGCCCGAGCAGGCCCTGCGCCAGCGAGTCGCGGCAAAACGGGCAAAACATACCGAAAATGTGGGGTTCGGTGACGTTCTGGGGTTCGTGTGCGCCCAGCACCCGCACGGGGAGCATGTTGGCCGCGATCAACAGCTCTTCGGCGGTGTAGGTGCACATGGTGGCCACGACCTGACCGCCGGTGCGCTGTTTCCAGCTGCGGGCGTAGTCGTGGCGCTTTTCGTACCAGTCCTTGAACTGGTTGAACAATCCGTCGCTCATGGGTGAGGTCTCCTTGGACACAGGGGTGAATGCACTGGCGGGACGGGCCCTGTTGGAGATGCACTATATCGCATGTGATGAATTATTTGGCCTGTTTTGGGGTGCTGAAAAGCTTGGAGGATGCAAAAAGATGGATTTTTTTTGACATAGATCAAAAAAATGAAGCCCAAACAGGGGTTGAAACGGAGTTATCCCCTCCGGGGCCCCTGACCATGGGCCCTGTAGGTGATTGATGGACAAGTGCAAAAACTGCAACATAATGCATTAAGGCTCGGAACTGGAACGATATGGACGCAATGAACAAGCCCGCAGCGCCTTTGGTGGAAAACCGGCAGGAGGCCGAGGACGGCGAGTACCTGCATGCCCTGGGGGAACACATCCGGGACCTGCGCGTGCGCCGTGGTATGACCCGGGCCATCCTGGCGCGTGACTCCGGGGTATCGGTGCGCTACCTGGCGCAACTGGAGGGGGGGGATGGGAATATTTCCATCCTGCGCTTGCGCCAGGTGGCGCAGGCCATGGCGATTCCGTTGGAAGAAATCATCCGGGTCGGGCCCGAGCAGCCGCCCGAGCTGACGCTGCTGTCGCAGTTCCTGGCGCGCCTGTCGCCCGCGCAACTGGCCGAGGCGGGCCATCTGCTGCGCGGCACTTTCGAAAACCGCACCCGGCGCCAGCGCATCGCGCTGGTGGGCCTGCGCGGCGCGGGCAAGAGCACCTTGGGGCGCAGGCTGGCTGCGGAGCTGGAGGTTCCCTTCATCGAACTGGCCGCCGTCATCGAGCAGGCGGCGGGCATGTCCCTGCCGGAAGTGTTTTCCCTGTACGGGCAGGCGGCCTACCGGCGCTACGAGCGCCGCGCCCTGGAGTCGCTGGTGGAGGAACACGACCGCTTTGTGCTCTCCACCGGCGGCAGCATCGCCACGGAGCCGGCCACCTTCGACCAGTTGCTGAGTTCGTGCTTCACAGTCTGGCTCAAGGCCACGCCTGCCGACCACATGGCGCGCGTGGTCGCACAAGGCGACCGCCGCCCCATGGGCGACAACCGCGAGGCCATGCAGGACCTCGAACGCATCCTGGTGGGGCGCGAGCCGATGTACCGCAAGTCGGACGCGACCGTCAATACCTCGGGCCTGGACGTGGAGCAGGCGCTGGCCGAACTGCGCCGCTGCGTTGTGGCGTAAGCGCCGCCCCTTTCAAGGTCTTGGTTGTGAGTACACGGCTGCCCCATCAGGCCGTGGCAGGCACTGCCCGGGTGAGATGCGTGCCTGGTTTACACGGCTGTCCCGTCAGGCCGTGGCAGGCACTGCCCGGTGCGCGCTCCTGCTGCTGCGGTCGGCTGCGCCGACTTCGCCGTGCCAGAGGCTCGGGGGCCAGCGCGGGGGAACTCTCTTCGCGCCCTTCGGGCGCTGCGCTCGGACAGCCCCCGCGAGAGTGTTGACGAAGCGCGCTCGCGCGCGCCTGGCCCCCAAGCCTCTGGCACGGCCGCCGCAGAAGTCGCGCGCACCGGGCAGCACCTGCCACGGCGAGGAGTGGTAGTAGTGCACGAACCATGGAAATGCCCACCAGGCATATTTGCAGTGCTTCCTTCTGGAGGGGGTGGATTCCTTATGGGAGTGCGTCATCAGTGCCATCTCCCGCGAAATTGCATTTCCTGTGGACACGCGCGCCGCGCACTCGACCGTGCTCATCGGCCAGCGTTTTCCAGCGCGCGCAGCCTGAAGCGCTGGATCTTGCCGGTGGCGGTCTTGGGCAGGTCGGCCACGAACACGAAGGCGCGCGGGCATTTGAAAGGGGCCAGACGGTCTTTGAGGAAGTCGCGCAGGGCGCCAGCCTCGATGCTGGCCCCCGGCTTGGGCACCACATAGGCCTTGGCCTTGGTCAGCCCGTCGGCGTCGGTGTAGCCGACCACGGCGGCCTCCAGCACCCCGGGGTGCTGGGCCAGGGTGGCTTCGATCTCGAAGGGCGAGACGTAAATGCCGCTGACCTTGAGCATGTCGTCGCTGCGCCCGCAGTAGGTGTAGCTGCCGTCGCTGTTGCGCAGGTATTTGTCGCCGCTGCGGGTCCAGTCGCCGCGAAAGGTTTGGCGCGAGCGCGCCCGGTCACCCCAGTAGAGCAGCGCCGCCGAGGGCCCCTGGACAAACAGCTCACCCATGGCGTTGGAGGATTCCGCCAGCGGCTGGCCCTCTTCGTCGCGCAGTTCGATGGTATAGCCCGCAACCGGCCAGCCGGTGGTGCCATAGCGCACCGCGCCGGGACGGTTGGAGAGGAAGATGTGCAGCATCTCGGTGGAGCCAATGCCGTCCACGATGTCCACGCCCATGCGCTCGGCAAAGCGCAGGCCCAGTTCGGCGGGCAGCGCTTCACCGGCTGAGGACGCCATGCGCAGTGCCACCTCCTTGCGCTGGGGCAGCTCGGGGTAGGCCAGCAGCCCCGCATACCCCGTGGGGGCGCCAAAGAACACCGTGGGCTGGGGCACGGCGCGCCCACCGGCCAGGCCGCGCCAGCGCTGGGCCACTGCCTGCGGGGTGGGGCGCTCAGCCATCAGTACCGTGGTGGCCCCCACACTCAGCGGGAAGCTCAGGGCATTGCCCAGGCCGTAGGCGAAAAACAGCTTGGCGGCGGAAAAGCAGACGTCATCGGCGCGCAGGCCCAGGACGCCGCGCCCGTACAGCTCGGCGGTCCAGTAGGGGTTGGCATGGGTGTGCAAGGTGCCCTTGGGCTTGCCGGTGGAGCCGGACGAATACAGCCAGAAACCAGGGTCGTCGGCGCCGGTGTCGGCGCACTGGGGCAGGGCCTCGGTCTGCTCCAGCAGCGCGCGCAAACCCAGCGTGCCTTCGGTGGCCCCGGTGTCCGGCCCTGCCACCAGGACGGCGCGCAGTTCGTGCGCGCACTGCGCCATGGCGCGCTGCAGCACCGGCAGCAGCGCCGGGGACACCAGCGCGGCCTGGGCGCGGCTGTGGCGCAGCATGTAAGCGTAATCCTCGGCGGTGAGCAGGGTGTTGACCGCCACCGGGACGATGCCCGCGTACAGCGCGCCCAGAAAGCACACCGGCCAATCGCAGCAGTCGTGCATGAGCAGCAGCACGCGCTCCTCGCGGCGCACCCCCTGTTGCAGCAGGGCCTGGGCCAGGCGCCGCACCCGCTCGGCCAGCATGCCGTAGCTGAGGCTCTCGTGCTCGTCCACGTAGGCGGTTTTCGCGCCGCGTTCGGCGTTGCGTGCCAACAGGTGGGCTGCGAAATTGAACACGGGGCCGGGGGCGGGTATGTCAAGCGGGTCGCGGGTCACATCACTCTCCTGGTGCCAAAAGATGAAATATGCTGCCTGTTTTGCCATTGCGGGGCGGCTACGGATGCTGCTCCAAGGCCTGAGTGCAAGCGGTCCATCCAGCTCTGTTCGGACGGCCCTATGGCACGTCACCAGGGAGCCTATCGGATAGCCACGCATCTGCAGGGGTTATTGGCTGGACGCCGCAGCATGGATGCAATGGGCAATATACTGCATTGACGCAGATCAAACAAATGCAATTTAGTGCAAAAATTTTGGAGTGCCCCCATGCCCACGACCGATGCCATTGGCTA
Source organism: Rhodoferax sp. (assembly GCA_052390055.1). Taxonomy (GTDB): domain Bacteria; phylum Pseudomonadota; class Gammaproteobacteria; order Burkholderiales; family Burkholderiaceae_C; genus Allorhodoferax. Next base: position 9,498 of record JBQTHH010000081.1, on the reverse strand, counting down.
CCAGACCGATCCCGCGCACTACCGCCACTGGCGTCTGGAGGTCGATGGCCAAGTGGCCACGCTGTGGGCCGACTTTGATGAGGAGGGGGGCCTGCGCCCGGGCTACAAGCTCAAGCTCAACAGCTACGACCTGGGGGTGGACATCGAGCTGCACGACGCCCTGAACCGCGTCCGCTTCGAGCACCCGCAGGTGCGCACCGTGGTGATCACCAGCGCGCGCGACAAGGTGTTCTGCTCGGGCGCCAACATCTTCATGCTGGGCGCGAGCAGCCATGCCTGGAAGGTGAATTTCTGCAAGTTCACCAACGAAACCCGCAATGGCATGGAAGACAGCGCGGCCCATGACGGTATTCGCTTTCTGGCGGCGATCAACGGGGCCTGTGCCGGGGGCGGCTTCGAGCTGGCACTGGCCTGCGACGACATCGTGCTGGTGGACGACCGCTCCAGCGCCGTCAGCCTGCCCGAGGTGCCCTTGCTGGGGGTGCTGCCCGGCACCGGGGGGCTGACCCGTCTGACCGACAAGCGCAAGCTGCGCCACGACCGGGCCGATGTGTTCTGCACCAGCGCGGAGGGCGTGCGCGGCGAGCGCGCCCTGCAGTGGGGGCTGGTGGATGCACTGGCCAAACCGGCCGTGTTCGCCCAGTGCGTGCGCGAGCGCGCACTGGCCCTGGCGGCCTTGAGCGACCGCCCGTTGGACGCCGTGGGCGTGGTGCTTCGCCCCTTGGAGTGCGAGCTGCAGCCCGATACCCTGGCCTATCGCCACGTGCGGGTGGAGATCGACCGTGCGCGGCGCACCGCCAGCCTGTGCGTGCACGGGCCGAGCGCGCAGGACCTGGATGTGGAGCCCGCGCAACTGCAGCGCCTGGGGGACGCCTGGTACCCGCTGGCCATGGCGCGCGAACTCGACGACGCCATCCTGCACCTGCGCACCAACGAGCCGGAGATCGGCATCTGGCTGCTGCGCACCCAGGGCCAGGCGCAGGCCATGCTGCAGCTCGACGCCTGGATGGACGCAGCGCGCGACCACTGGCTGGTGCGCCAGACCACCGGGCTGCTGCGGCGCACCTTGTCCCGGCTCGATGTCAGCGCGCGCAGCCTGTTTGCCCTGATCGAACCCGGTTCCTGCTTTGCCGGCACCCTGCTGGAACTGGCCCTGGCCTGCGACCGCAGCTACATGCTGGACCTGTCGGCGCAGGACGCCAGCGCAGGCCCGGCCCTGGCGCTGGGGGGGCGCAACTTCGGCAGCTACCCCATGGCCAGCGGCCAAAGCCGGCTGATGCGGCGCTTCCATGGCGATGCGGCGGTGTTGCAGGCACTGCAGGCGCAGGTCGGCGCGCCCTTGCAGGCGGCGCAGGCCTTGGCCCTGGGGCTGGTAACGGCGGCGCCCGATGACATCGACTGGGCCGACGAGGTGCGCATCGCCACCGAAGAGCGGGCTTGCCTGTCGCCCGACGCCTTGAGCGGCCTGGAGGCCAATCTGCGCTTTCACGCGCCGGAAAACATGGCCGCCCGCATCTTCGGCCGCCTCTCGGCCTGGCAGAACTGGATCTTCCAGCGCCCCAACGCCGTGGGGGAGAAAGGCGCCCTCAAGGTCTACGGCAAGGGCGAGAAGGCCGCCTTCGACTGGCACCGCGTCTAGCCCGCAGACCCCGTTCGTTCATCCATACAGCAAGCCAGGAGCCCCCGATGTCCAGCATCAACTACAGCGAGAAGATTCCCAACAACGTCCACCTGAGCGAGGACCGTGCCCTGCAGCGGGCACTGGAGCAGTGGCAGCCCAACTACCTGCAGTGGTGGGCCGACATGGGGCCGGAGCGCTCGCGTGACCTGGAGGTGTATTTGCGCACCGCCGTCAGTGTCGACCCGCAAGGCTGGGCCCAGTTCGGCCACGTGAAGATGCAGGACTACCGCTGGGGCATTTTCCTCACGCCCGCCGAGCAGGAGCGCCAGATCCACTTCGGCGACCACAAGGGCCAGAAGGCCTGGCAGGAGGTGCCCGGCGAGCACCGTGCCAACCTGCGCCGCATCATCGTCACCCAGGGCGACACGGAACCCGCCTCGGTGGAGCAGCAGCGCCACCTGGGCCAGACCGCGCCCAGCCTGTACGACCTGCGCAACCTGTTTCAGGTCAACGTCGAAGAGGGGCGCCACCTGTGGGCCATGGTCTACCTGCTGCACAAGTACTTTGGGCGCGATGGCCGCGAAGAGGGGGAGGCGCTGCTGCAGCGGCGCAGCGGCCAGGTGGACAACCCGCGCATCCTGCAGGCATTCAACGAGCCCACGCCCGACTGGCTGAGCTTTTTCATGTTCACCTATTTCACCGACCGCGACGGCAAGTTCCAGCTTTGCGCCCTGGCAGAAAGCGGCTTTGACCCGCTGGCGCGCACCACGCGCTTCATGCTGACCGAGGAGGCGCATCACATGTTCGTGGGTGAAAGCGGGGTGGCGCGCATCATCCAGCGCACCTGCGCGGTGATGAACGCGCTCAAAACCGAAGACCCGGCCCGGCTGCGCGCCGCCGGGGTCATCGACCTGCCCACCGTGCAGCGCTACCTCAACTTCCATTTCAGCGTCACCATCGACCTGTTTGGCGCGGACGAGTCCAGTAACGCCGCCACCTTCTACAGCAGCGGCCTCAAGGGACGCTTTGAAGAGGGCAAACGCAGCGACGACCACCGGCTGCACGGCCAGCGCTACGGGGTGCTGGCGGTGGCGGACGGCCAACTGGTGGAGCGCCAGGTGCCCCTGCTCAATGCCCTCAACGAGGTGCTGCGCGACGACTACATCCAGGACAGCATCGGCGGCGTGGAGCGTTGGAACAAGGTGATCGAAAAAGCCGGCATTGCCTTTCGCCTGCGCACCCCGCACAAGGCTTTCAACCGCCACATCGGCTCGCTGTCGGGCGCGCACGTGACACCCGACGGGCAGGTGGTGGGCGCGGCGCAGTGGGCGGCGCAGCGCGCGCAGTGGCTGCCCACGGACGAAGACCGCGCCTTTGTCGCCAGCCTGATGGGGCGGGTGGTGGAGCCGGGCCAGTTCGCGCACTGGATCGCCCCCCCAGCCATCGGCATCAACCGCCAGCCGGTGGACTTTGAATACGTGCGTTTCAACTAGGGCCGCAGCATGGGCGCCGTGGCACTGATCGAGCAGCACCTGATCGACCCCGAGGTCTGCATCCGCTGCAACACCTGCGAGTCGATCTGCCCGCAAAAAGCCATTACGCACGACGCGCGCAACTACGCGGTGAGCGCGCAGGCCTGCAAGCACTGCATGGACTGCATCGCGCCCTGTCCTACTGGGGCCATCGACCACTGGCGCACCGTGGTGCGCGCGCAGGCCTACGGCGTGGACGAGCAACTGGGCTGGGACGCCTTGCCCCGCGCCTGGTCGGCGCAGGAACTGGCGGCGCAGCAGGCCCTGGCGGGTCAGCCGGATCAGGGCGCGCTGGGCTGCGCAAAAAACGCCGAGACCTCCCTGGCCGCAGCACCTGCGGTGGGGGATGCGGCGCCAGCGCTGGCGGCACCCGCCGTGGTGCGCGGCGCCCGCGTGCCGCCCTGGTCGGCGGCCCACCCCTATACCCAGCTCTACGGCCCCAAGGCGGCGCAGGCCAGCGTCACAGCCACGGTCAGCGGCAACCTGCGCGTGACGGCATTGGGCAGCGACTATGACACCCACCACATCGTGCTGGATTTGGGCCGCATGCCCTTTCCGGTGCTGGAAGGGCAGTCCATCGGCATCCTGCCGCCGGGGCGGGACGCGCAGGGCCGCGCCCACCACGCGCGCCAGTACTCGGTGGCCAGCGCGCGCAACGGCGAGCGCCCGGGTTACAACAACCTGGCCCTGACGGTCAAGCGCGTGCTGGTGGACCACGCCGGCCATGCGGTGCGCGGCGTGGCCTCCAACTACCTGTGCGACCTGAAGGTGGGCGATACGGTGCAGGTAACGGGCCCCTTTGGCAGCAGCTTTCTGATGCCCAACCACCCGCAGTCCCACCTGGTGATGGTCTGCACCGGCACCGGCAGCGCACCGATGCGCGCCATGACCGAGTGGCGTCGGCGCCAGCGCCAGGCGGGCCGTGACGACCTGGGACGCTTGCTGCTGTTCTTTGGCGCCCGCAGCCGCGAGGAATTGCCCTATTTCGGGCCGCTGCAAAGGCTGGGTGCCGATTTCATCGACATCCACTTTGCGTTCTCACGCATGCCGGGCGCGCCCCGGCGCTATGTGCAAGATGCCTTGCGTGAACAGGCCGCCCAGGTCGGCAAACTGCTGCGCGACCCTGGCACGCATATCTACGTGTGCGGCCTGCGCGCCATGGAGGACGGGGTGCTGCACGCCCTGGCCGACTGCGCGCGCCAGGCGGGCCTGGATTGGGAGCCTTGCGTGCTCGGCCTGGAGCGCGAAGGCCGCCTGCACCTGGAAACCTATTAGGCGTCTGCGAACACACCCCTCAGACCCGCCTTGCGCAGGGGTGGGTCATGGGTGCTGCGCTTGCGGCTCGAAGTAGCGCGCCAGGCGCTCGCGCATGTCGGCGCTGAAAGGGACGGAGCGGCGCGTGCTCAGCGAGGCCTGCACCAGCGTCAGGGTGGCCTCCACCCGGGTCTGGCCCTGGGACTCGCCGCGCACATGCAGGGTCAGCGAAGCGCCGCCCAGGCGTTTCACGGTGAGCGACAGGCGCAGGGTGTCGCCAACCTTGCTCGGCGCCACAAAACGGCATTCCACCTTGCCCATGGGCACGCCCAGGCCGGTTTCCGTGTGGTAGCGGGCGAAATTGACGTCCAGGCCCTGGTTGAACCAGTCTTCGACCAGCTCGTTGAAGAGCACGAAGTACTGGGGGTAGAAGACAATGCCCGCGGGGTCGCAGTGGTGAAAGCGGATCAGTTTGTCGCAGCTGAACTGCGCCCCAGCGGTGGTGTCCAAAGCGGTCTCCAGGTCGGGCTTTCAGGCTATGGATTTTGCCTTCTCCTGTTTGGCGGTCAATCGCTTGGCGGTCTTGGCAATGTCCACCACGAAGCGGTGGTGCTTGCCGCGTGCCACTTCTTCCACTGCATCTTTGGCGCTGAAGCTGAAAACCGCCGCCGGGCCGTTGACTTCGCTCAGCGTGACGCTGATCTCGACCCACATGCCCAGCAGGGTGGCGCCCAGGTGGTCCAGCTCGACCCGGGTACCGACCGAGTCCTTGCCCGCTTCCACGTGCTCCAGCAACAGGTCGCGGCAGGCCATTTCCACGTCGTAGAGCAGATTGGGGGTGGAGTAGACGCGGCAGTCGTCGCCCATGAAGCCGATGGTGCGGGCGGTGTCGACCGTGATGCGCCGGGTGGCGCTGAGTCCGGGTTGCAGGGTGTCGCTCATGAAGGGTCTCCGTTGAGGTGGGAAAAAACAAGGGTTATTGGGACTGCGCGCTGCGCAGCGCCTGGGCGTAGCGGCGCGCGGCCAGGTAGCGCGCCAGGGCGCGCGTGCCGCGCGCGCAGTTGCGAAACACGCACACGCCCTGGTCCATCAGTGTGGCAGCCATGGCGTCATAGAGCACGCCGCCGTCGACGATGCCGATGACAGGCTTGGTGTTGGCCCGCACCAGGGCGGGCATGAGCTGTGCCGTGCTCAAGGGGTCCTGCAGGTCGTAGCCCGGGCGCAGCTTGCTGCTGGGCAGGGCGCGCACCATGGGGGCGGTCGGGTCCAGGCCCACCACCACGGCGTCGATGCCGGGGTCGTCCAAAAAGGCCTGCACCACCTGCAGGTGCGCTTCGTCGTCCGCGCCGGGGTTGATGTCGATGGGGTTGCGCACTTCCACCAGGGTGTCGAGCTTCTTGGCGCGCAAGACCTCCTGGACGCGCGCTACCGTGCCGTCTTGCAAGGCGCCCATCTGCAGCGCGTAACCGGGCCCGGCGATGGAGTCCGCAATGCCCACGGCCTCGAACCCGGCGCCGCTGACGCCGCCCAGGCGCTCGCCGCCGATCGTCTTGTCGTGCAGCTCGCCAGCGAGGTAGAACAGGTCGTCAAAGCTGGAAAAATCCGTGGCCACGATGGCACCGGCATGGCCCACCACGGCGTCGAACAGGTCCGGGTCGCCGGCCTGCGAGGCGGTGTGCCCCTGTGCGGCGCCCGCCCCGGCCGGGGTGCGCCCGGCCTTGTAGACCACGACCTGCTTGCCGCTCAATGTGGCCTGGCGCACGGCGCGCGCAAAGTCCAGCCCGTCGTGGTCTTTGAAGCCCTCGATGTAGACGCCGAGGGTCTGGATCTCGGGGTGCCGGGCGAAGTACTGCATCAGGTCGCCGTGCGTCAGGTCGGTCTGGTTGCCCAGGGCCAGCATGTAGCGCGGGTCCAGCCAGGGGTTCTGGCTCAGGCGGGTGATCATGAAGGCGCCGCTCTGGCTCAGCATGGCGGCGCGGCGCACCGGCTTTTTCTGCGGCTTGGGAAGGCGTTCCAGCGGAATGAACCAGGAGTCGTAGCCCCCGGCGTGGGACACCACCCCCAGGCAGTTGGCCCCCAGGAAGATGGGGCCGCCGTCGTCCTGGCCGTGCGCGATCTGGATGCATGCGCTCAGTGCGGCGGCGCTTTCCTTGCTGGCCTGGGTTTCGCCCAGGCCGCCGGGGATGAGCATGACCGCGTGCACGCTGCGGCTGGCCACGATCTCGTCCACCAGGGCATACACGGCTTGCGCCGCGACGGCCACGATCAGCAGGTCCAAGGCCTGCGGCAGGGCCTGCAGCGAAGGCACGCAGCGGACCCCGTCGATCTCGGCCTCACCCTCGCGGATGACGCACAACTGTGCTTTGGGATAGCCGCTGCCCAGCAGGTTCTTGAGGATGATGCGGCCAAAGTTCATGCTGGTGGCCGACACGCCGATGACGCCGATGCGCCGGGGGTGCAGCAGGTGCTCGATCTTGTGTAGCGGGCGCGGCAGGCGCCGCGGGGCCGGGGCGCCGAGGCGGCAGTGCGCGGCACGCACCTGCAGGCGCGGCCCTGCCGGTACCAGGTCGAATTCCAGGCATTGCAGGGCCCAATCCTGCGGCTCGGCGAGCGTTCGGGCGAGCTCCAGCAAGGTGCCCAGGCATTCCAGCAGCGCCGCGTCCGGGGCAGCTTCGCCGCGCTGGCGCGCTGCCGCCGCCACGCGCTGGTAGGCCCCGCTGCGCTGGAGCTGGCGCAGGAAATCCGTGGGCTGGGTGAGCGCGGCGGCTACGGCCGTGCGCGCTTCGCCCTGGGGTGCACCGGCCATGTCGGCCAGTGCGCCGCCGGTTTGCGCGCTCAGCACCCAATCGAACTCACGCGTGTTCTCCAGCCGCAGGCGCAGCATGGGCTGCCAGTCCTGCTGCGCAGCGGCTTGCAGGGCGGGCACGAGGCCCAGCGACTCCAGCAGCGCCGCCAGCTCCTGGGTGCTGGGGCACTCCCGGCGCGCCACCAGGGCCGGGGCCAGATGGGCGTGGACGACCTGCTGTACCGCGTGCGCTGCGGTGGGGGCGGAAGGTGTCATGGGTGGTCCTTGTAGTGGCCAATAATGGAATTGTGGTACCAAAATACAAAAGTATAGCCAGGGCGGCCGGGGGCGGCAACCCTGGATGGTCCACGCCAGCGCCGACGCCAAGATCCCAGGCCTGTAGGTGCTGCGGTAGCACCTGCCAAGGACTGGACGCAGGAACTAGACAGGGGTATCGTTTTTTTAGCAGGAGTAGGATCCGGCCTTATCAGGAGCAAGACCATGCAAGCAACGACCGATCACCCGACAGTGCCCACCGGCCAGATTAAGAGCTTTGGACCTTTTGGACCGAAATACGAGGTGGGTCAAGTGCTTCGGCCCCTGGAGGATGGCGATTGGATGGTTGAAGTGACGATCATCGACACGGGCGAGAAGACGGAATACCGCTGGACTCGCCTTAATAACGACCCGCAGGCGCACTGATGTACGCGGTTGCATTTGACTTGGTGGTGGCAGACACCGAGAAGAACCACCCGAAGGGTGTGACGCAGGCTTACACGGAGATCGGCGCGGTGTTGGGCGAGCATGGATTTCGGCGTGTGCAGGGCAGTTTGTACGTGACGGAGAGCCTGTCAGAAATTTTGTGTGTGGGGCATACCATGTCACCAAGGAGCATGAATGCCACGCAAGACCAAGATGACCGCTACGGCGGACAAAGCAGTGCAGTTGCAAATCCCAGCCCAGTTGCTGGATCAACTCATAACCGGCCCCATGACGGCGGGCGAAGTCCAAGGGCTGTTTGACCAGTTCAAGAAAGCCGTACTGGAGCGCGCCCTGGCTGGAGAAATGAGCCATCACCTGGGCTACGCAGCGGGTCAAGCCAAGCCCGAAGGGGCTGCCAACCACCGCAACGGCAAAAGCGCCAAGACCGTGCTGACCGATGCAGGAGCGCTGCGCATTGACATCCCCCGCGACCGCGAAGGCACCTTCGAGCCCCAACTCATCGCAAAACATGAACGCCGTTTTTCGGGCTTTGACGACAAGATCGTTGCCATGTATGCACGCGGTATGACGGTGCGCGAGATCCAGGCGTTTCTGAGCGAGATGTACTCGGTAGACGTATCGCCTGACCTCATCAGCCGCGTCACCGACGAAGTCATGAGCGAGGTCACGGCCTGGCAAAGCCGCCCACTGGAGTCCATGTACCCGGTGGTGTTCTTCGATGCCTTGCGCGTCAAGATCCGCGAAGATGGGGTGGTGCGCTCCAAGGCCGTGTACCTGGCCCTGGGCGTGCTGGCCGACGGCAGCCGCGACATCCTGGGAATCTGGGTCGAGAACACCGAAGGGGCCAAGTTCTGGATGAAGGTCTTCAACGACCTCAAAACCCGAGGTGTGCACGACATCCTGATTGCCGTCACCGACGGGCTCAAAGGTATGCCCGAGGCGTTTGGTGCGGTGTTCCCGGCCACGACACTGCAGACCTGCATCGTGCATCTCATACGCAACAGCCTGGACTTTGCCAACTGGAAGGATCGCAAGGCACTGGCTGCGGCCATCAAACCGATCTACACGGCCACCAGTGCAGAGGCGGCACAGGCCGAACTCGATGCGTTTGAGGCCGGTCCCTGGGGCCAGAAGTTCCCCACCGTGGTGGGGGCCTGGCGCAGGGCCTGGGACAGGGTCATTCCGTTCTTTGCCTTCCCACCCGAGGTGCGCCGTGTGATCTACACGACCAATGCGATTGAGAGCGTGAACGCGCGGCTGCGAAAGATCATCAAGACACGTGGGCACTTCCCCAGTGATGATGCGGCCACCAAGCTGATCTGGCTGGCACTGCGCAACATCACCGAGGACTGGGGACGCGCAGCCAACCACTGGAAGTCAGCCATGAACCAGTTCGCCATCCTGTACGGCGACAGGTTCACGCAGCCTGCTCACGGGGGGGCAAAATGATGGGGTTGAACCCTGCCATACAGGGCTCAACCGGGGGGGGCCTCCGGCGGCCTGGCAGGGGCCTTTGTTTGAATAGAATTTATCCAACAGTCGATTTCTGAAACCGCTTCACACACAGAAATCCTGACACTCCC
>JBQTHH010000080.1:0-26102 GCA_052390055.1 Rhodoferax sp. | reverse complement strand
TGGTGTAGTCCTAAACGTGGTGGGTTGGGAAAACGGGTCGGGAGCGTCGCGCGGGCCTTTCTGGCCTCGCATTTGGAGCCCTGCCCGGCATCAAGGCCCGCCAACTGGGCGGCCACGTCTTCGCGGGCGCGCTGAAACGCAGCGTCGGCCTTTTTCTTGTCACGGGCCGCAGCTTTTTCTGCGGCTGCCTCTTCGGCCAGGTCTTTGATAGCGCCTGTTTTCTTGAGCTCCGCTTCGTCGTGGGGCGACAACTCGGGCAGCTCGGCGCCTGCAGCGAACTCCTGGCGCTGGCCGTCCACCATCAAGGCGATAGGCACGCACGCGATCAGTTTTGACATCTTCAAATCCTTTGGGTAATCACAAAGCCTGGGCCTGGTGCCCAGGGGCCAATGCCCCTGGGGTCTGCGCTTGGCTCCGGGGGCTATTTCGGGTTGGTGAACAGGAAGGCCGCGGTGTTGTAGGCCACGTTGGGCTGGCGCTCATAGGTGGCGCCGTAAATCCAGCTCTTGGCGCCGTTGTCGTAGTACGGGGTTTCGGCAAAGGGGTGGCCGTCGATCACGTTGGTAAAGCCGAAGCCCGGCTCGGCCAGGCTGATGGAGTTGCCCGCGCCGCCGATCTTGGGCACATAAGCCAGCACCGCGTTGTTGCCCCACACATCCTGCCCCGTATCGGCGTTGTCCACCCACACCGCATCGCCGCACACCACTTCGTCCACTTCCAAAATCTTGGCCAGTTGCTCCATCGTGGCCACGCCCTGTTGGGTGGATGGCAAGAAGGTCTTCACCTCGGCATTGCTCTCCAGCGCCAGCTTGGCGTCGGGTGACAGGGTGAGCTTGTTCGGGCGCTTGCCAATCTTCTTGCGGATCACGTTGGCTGCAGCGCGAATGTCGGTCACCGGCGTGCCCGTGGAAGCACTCCACTTGGTGCCACCGGCCAGGGCGAGCACGTGGCCTGCAGCGTAGGTGCCTGCACTGGTGGCCAGCTCCGCCACCTCAACTTCATAGCCCAGGCCCAGGATGTCATTGGCCGTGGTCATCGCAATTTGCGAAATCTCCAGGTGGTTGCTCACGTTGAGCTTGCGGCTCTCATCCGCTTCGCGGATCAGCTCACGCGGGATGGGGATGTCCACCGCGTGTTGGGCCACGCTGTACACCTTGCCTTCAAACTTGATGTCCACCCGCTTGGTGGGCGCACCCGGAGCACGGCGCAGGTTGTAGCGTTTCAGGCGCTCATTGCCCAACTGTGCCAGGGCCACGGAGCTCAGCGCCTGCGGCAGGCGCGGAAACAGCTTCTCGGCCACCATGGTGCCTTGACCAAGGCCCAGCAGCAGGCTGGTGAGGATCGGGTTTTGTCGCAGACGGATCTCGGCAGCAGTCATCATGATGGTGCGTCCTTATGAATGGGTTGTGGAAAAAATGGTTTAGCGGGTGAAGCTCACCGTCACCTTGGACAGCGCCTCGGCATAGTTCAGGTTGTGCTGGGCTGCGTACTGCTGGGCCAGCTTGTCCACCTCGGCATCGCTCATGCCCTTCGCAGCCAGGCCCGTGGCTGCACCGGCAGCGGCATGCTCGCCAAAGCTCACCACCGGCTTGGCGCGTTGGATCAGGTCTTTGAGCCAGTCCACCGCCGTCACGGTTTTGGTGCTGCCGCCCTCGGCAAAGCTCACTTCCTTGGCATCGGCCAGGGTGCTCATCACGGCCACGGCGGCGTCTTTTTCCTTGGGCAGCAAGGTGCCCGCAGCAATCTGCGCCTCACAGAAGCTGGTAAAACCCGCCACCCGCTCACGCCGCTGCGCTTCAGCAAACTGGGCCAGTTTGGCAAGGGCTTCGGCTGCTTCGGTTTCGGCCTTGGTGCGGGCGGCGTCCGCCGCTGCGGCCTGCGCTTGCGACGCGGCCAATTGGTCTTGCAGTTCTTTGCTCATACGTAGTTGCTCCTGGGTAAAAAGGGTTTCGGAGAAGTTGACCGTGCCGGACTCGGCAGGCGCGAGCCCTGACGGTTCGCCCGTTTCGGCGGGGGTGTTGTTGGGCGCCTGCCCCTCGGCAAAGTCGGCCAGGCCTGCAATGGCGGGCGGCTGTGCGCCCAGGAAAGCCACATGGCGCAAATACCAGTGGCCAGGCTTGGGGTTGTTGGGGTGCTGGGGTGGGTAGAAGCTGGCGCTGCGCTTCTTGAACAGCTTCTTGCCGACCATCTCGGCAAACTGGGGCTGCACCTGGTGCGCATCCATGGTCAGCGTGTCGCCCTTGAGGCCCAGACCCTTGACCCAGCCATAGGCGGGCAGGTTGTCCTGGGGGTGGCCTATGGTCAGCGGCGCTTCGCGCAGCGCGGGGTCATAACTTTGCGCCATGCACCACACATCGGCGGGGCTGAAGTTGTGCACCGTGCCGCTGTCGTCTATGTGCTGCCCGGCCCGGAAAATCTCAATCTGCGCTGGCAGGCTGGCGGCGGTGTTGGCGGGGTTTTGTGAAGGCATGCTGCAAGTTTCTGCAGGCATGGCAACCCACGCTAAATAGAGCGCTCCAATTCTTTTGCACGTAAAAAAGCCCCGCACATGGCTGGCATGGCGAGGCTCTTCAAGGGGGCGAGGGTGTCTCAGGTGTCGTCAAACGGCAGTCTTCCTTGGCGCAGCGCAATTTGCTGGCGCCGCCACTCGGCTTCTATCTGGCGCACGCGCGGCTCGGTCAGCCCTGTGGCTTTCGCCACATCGCGGTAACTGGTGCCCGCACCCAGCATGTCCACCACACGCCGGGCCCGCGCATTGGTCGTCAGCATGGCACCCACTGCGATATACGGTTGGGTGCCGCCCAGATCCTGCGCCAGCCCCAAGGTGAGTGCCACCGCCAGCTTGGCCAGCACGGGCGCGGCCACCTCCTGCGCGCCGGGGGCGGAAAGCAGCGTCACGTAGTGGCTGGTAGCCAGTTCGCGCCAAACATCCGGCCAATCCGCCGCCATGAGCGCCTCCAGCGGTGTCAGCTGCTGTGCCGTCAATTCCTGCAATTCCAGGCGTTGAAACATATCGTTCATGGTGGTACTCACATGTTGGGCGGCACAGCGGGAGCCTGCGCGCGCCGACCCCAGCACTTCAACGCTTCAATCACCTGGTTGACCTGGTGGGTGTTTAAAAAGCGCCAGTGCTCCACATGGGTCTGGCGGCGCACGTAGGCCATCAGGGCGGCATCGGTATCGGTGTGCACCTGACCGGACTGCGCCAGCGCCGCCCACAGCGCGCGCGCCTTGCCCCAGCGCACATCCTGGCTGTCGTCCACGGTGCGATGCAAGGCCGCCCGCCTGGGCACGAAGGGGGGCTTGTCGCCACGCGCCTGGGCCATCTGTGACTGCAGCCCCGCCAGGTGGGCCAGGTACTGGCGGCGCTGGGCTTCGCTCATGTCGCCCGCGCTGGCCTTGCCGGTGACCGCCAGCTTGAGCGCGGTCGCATCATCAGCTGACAGCATCAGGGCCTTTTGCGCCATGTGGATGGCTGCCAGGTGGTTGGGGCGGGTGGCGGGCTTGCTCATCGCGCAAAGGCCTTTGCCGTGTGGGCAGCACCATCCCCCTGGATTTCTTCCCTGGGACGATTTGGGAGGGGTTTTGGTGCGTTTGCGGGTGTTTTTGCGGTGGACTTCGCCCCCACGGTTCGGCACATGGCATCAAACAGGGCTTGCGCATCCTTGCCGGTGGCGCGGATGGTCTGCTTGCCCTTGCGGCTGGTGATGGTGATCGTCATGTTTTTATCCACGGGAAAAGTCATTGCACACTGGCCATTTCCGCAACGACGCAGCGGGCCACGGCCACCCACACGTTTTTGGATGCCGCAGGCAAAGCCGCCCAGGGCAGCACCCCGGCAGTAGGCAGCTTTTGCTCCTGCATGGACTTCTGGCCAGCTTCGTAGGCGGCGCGGGCCAGTTGGAGGTAGGACTTCACGCCGCCACCTCGTTTTCCACCTCAAACGGCACAATCACGAAGTCCTCCACCCCGGTGACGATGGTCACACCCGGAACCGCTTTGGCCTTTTCCTGCTCATTGAGCATGGCTTCCTTGTTCACTTCTTCCTTGATGCGCACGAAGCTGTCCAGGCCCATTTTCTTGAGCCAGGCAATCACCGCATCCACACCCGCCACCCGCACACTGGGCGGGCGCAGCCGCCACAGCACTTCGCCCGTGACCAGGTTGGCGGTTTTGCCTTTGCCACACAGCTCCTCGCGGTGGGCTTCGCAATAGGCCTGCACGCCCTTTTGGCGCGCCGCAATGCGGTCGGACAGGTCCTTGAGCACTGGCCCGGCCTCTTCGGTCAGCGCAGCAATCTTGTCATTGAGGTCGGCCAGCGATCTGGCATGCTGGCGCTGCAGGTCGCCAATGGCGCGGATGTCGCTTTGCACCTCGGCTAACGTTTGCGGTGCTTGTGCAGCGGGTGTTTTGATTCGGGTTGCCATCGAATTACTCCAGGAACAGGGTTGGTAAGGGATCAGCAGCGCAGGCCACGGCTGGCGCAGCGCTTGTAGTCTTGGCTGCCAGGGCGCATGGCGGGTTCGCGCGCGGGCACATACACAGGGCAATGCATGACATCGTTGCGCGCAGGCGGCACCAGTGCGTCCACCCAGGGGCTGGCAGCGGGCGTGGATGGTTCGGGCGCCATGGCGGGCTGGGCGTCTTGCAGCGGCGCACGCCAGCGCCGTGTTGCCGCGCCGCCCGTGGCCAGGAGCTGTTTGCTGTGCGCCAGGTAGTTCAGGCGCGAGCGGAATCGCTCGGTAGCCCTCTTGCCGCCGCGTTGCCCGCACGGCTCCTGATAGCGCCCAAACAGGTCATACAGCTCAGCAAAGCCGCAAGGGCCATAGCGCAGGACGTGGCGCACTATTTCCTGGTTGAGCTGTTTGGTGTCTTTGGGTTCGCTCACAGCCATGCTCCTGTCCAGTTGAGGTAGCCCGCCGCAAAGCCCACCACTGCGGCCAGCGCGCCCAGGCACACCAGCACAATTGCCAGGCCGACCACCAGCGGCACGCCAGTGCGCGCCAATCTGGCCGGGCCTCCTTCAATCACGCCAGGGGCGAAGGGAAAGCGCGCGTTGGACAGCGCTCCACCGTGGGGATGAGGGGCGGTTTTCATGCAAGCCTCCGGGCGGAGATGCGCTTGGCATCTGGGAAGTGTTCAATGGCATAGATCGCGGCCTCAAAGCCGTCGGCATACAAGCCGTTGTGCTGCCCCTGGGAGCTGTCGGGCATGGTGATGTAAACGAGGTAGCGGCGCATGGCTCAGCTCACACCGCGCGGATCACGTCGCGATCCACGCGCGGCGCGCCCAAGGCTGCGGCGGTGTTGAGCGCGGCGGCCATCCAGTTGTTGACGTTGAGCGGGTACAGCAGACTCACGGGCGCGGCCTGCCCCGTGCCTTGTACGGTCAGCCGAGTGCGCAGCTCATCCACGCCGTCGGGCGTGATGAAGTCGTCCAGCTTGCGCCCCGCCACTGTGGCCCGGCACTGCAAATAGGCTGACAGGTCTGCCGACAGCGGGGGCAGGCGCGCCACTTCAATGCGCTGCATCACTTCGCGCACGTCCCAGCGGGAAAGCTTTTTCTCCAGCTCGGGGTGGCCCACCAGCAAAATGCCCAGCATGGGCTTGCGGCCCAGGCGCATTTTTTCGTGCAGGCGCTTGAGGTGGTTGAGTGTGGGCACCGGCAGCGCGTGCGCCTCTTCAATGATGAGCAGGTGCGAGTGGCCTGCGGTGCAGGACTCGGACAGTGCCAGGTACACCTGGCGTGAGCGCGCCTCAGCATTGCTTGCCACGCTGGCGCGGGCGTCAAAGGTGCGCACGATGGCAGTGTGAATGTCCACCGCCTTGACCGTCTTGCCTTTGGTGTCGGTCTCTTCTGCGCCCTCCATGCTGGGCTCAATGCACACCACGCTCTTGTGCTCGCGCAGAATTTTTTCCTTCAAGTCATCAAGCATCGTAGTTTTGCCCGCGCCGCTCTCGCCCACGATGGCGGCCATGCGGGCACCCACGGCGGCCTGCCAGGCCACTTCGCGCACGAAGCGGATGTTGCCGTTGACGAACATTTCCGCGTCGCTTGTGACTTCGCCCGCAAAGGGGTTGGTGAACAGGGTGAACTGCCGCCGCGCGGCTTCGTTCAGGGATTGGGGGGGGAGTAACATTGCTTCTTTCTCCTGGGTTTCGGTTGGTTCTGAGGCTGGGGGAAAGGCCTCGGCAAGCTGCGAACTTGCCGGGGCCACCTTCTTCGCAGAAGCACTGGCCAACGCGGCACGGCACTGGGCCATACGCTGCGCAGACAGGTTTCTTTGATACAAAAACTCTTCTATTTGCTGCAGGGCCTTGTCGGCCCCGCGCGCGGGCAGTTGCCCATGGCTGCACAGGCGGCTGATGGCCGAGCGGCTCAAGCCCGTGGCACAACGCAGCTCGCTTTGGGCAATACCCAGCTCATGGAGCACGGGGGCAAGCGTCAACGTCATTGGGCACCTCCGGCCACTACGCGCAGCCCCGCAGGGGCGGGTGTGGGCTCCATGGCCTGGCGGCGCGCGGCGATCAGGCCCTGTGCCACGTCTTCGGGAACGCCTGTGCTGCCATAACGCTCTTGCAACCAGGCGTAGGTGCCGCTGTCATAGGCATCGCCCAGCGCCAGGCGCATGCGCTTGCAGGCCTCGGCCACCGACAGGCGCTCGGGTTCCACACTGGTGGCCTGTGCCTGGTGGGGTGTTCCGGGGCGCTGCAGGTAGGTGGGCAGGCTGGCGACACTGGCCTTGACGTCAGCAAACGAATCAAACTGGCCCTGGTAGGGCGTGGCGGCGGCCTGGGCCTGCGTGGCCGTAGCGGCCACACCGTTGCTGGCGAAAGCCTGGGCGGCAATGCGAGTGCGGCGCTCATCTGCCGGGGTGGCGGGCATGGCCTTGTATTCATCCTTGCCCAGCACGGGAGCGCTGGCCTGGTAGCCCATAAAGCCTTCTTGCATGGGCTGCACTTCGTGCCAGACGATCTCCCCGGTGTCCTGGTCGGTTACACCCACACGCACTGCAGGGGCGGCCAGGGGGTTCACGCACACCAGCACCTTGCTGCGCGGGCTGATGCCAGGCACATAGCGCACGTCGTATTCACGGCTGCCCTGGCCCCGCATGGCGTAGCTCACTGTCATGTTGCCGCTGACCTGGCGCGGCTGGGCCAGGCTGGCGGGCAGGCTGCGCATGATCTCCATGCTGGGGGCAATGCGCAGGTGCTCTGTGCTGATGGTGCTCCAGGCGGCGTAGCGTGTCATGCCGTGGCGGCTGTGCTTCTTGGTGCCGTTGAAGTGGTGCATCCACCGCTCGGCCATGGCGTTGAGATACGGCACGTCCAGGCGGGCGCGGTCGATGAAGCGCAGGCGGCTTTCAAAGCCGCGCTCAAAAATGTTTTGAGCCACCTCGGCGCTGCCCGTGGCGCGGCTGTTGCCGGGGGCGTGCCACTGCTGATCCATGCCCATGGCACTGCAGAAGCTGCGCACGGGGCCGCTTTTGAACATGCCGCCCTGGTCGCTGTACAGCAGGTAAGGCACGCCATGGAAGGGCATGGGCTCGCCGCATGGGCCGTGCCGCTGGGTCACCAGCCACATGAGGAAGTCCAGCAGGTTCTCGGTGGTTTCACCCCCCACGTAGAAGCGTGCCGCAATGCAGCCGCTGGCGTGCTCCACCGCCACAAAGCGGGTGAGCAGCTTGTCGAGCACCGGCACCAGGTTTTGCGGCTTGTTCTTGTAGTGCACGCCGCCCTCTTCAATGAGGCGCAGCTCGCCGCTGGGGGCACGGTAGAGCACGCAGATGGAAGCGTCCACCTGCACCACGGCATTGATGTGGGAGGTAGCCATACGCACGTGCGGCGCGGGTGCGGTGAGGCTGTCGAGGTCCAGCCCGCGTTGGCGCAGCAGCTTGCCCACGTGACTGGTGGACAGCCGCGCGGAAATTTTGCCGTCCGCAAACAGCATGTCGATGGTGTCGTCCAGGGTGATCATGCGCTTGCCGTTGCGCAAGTCTTTGAGGCGCACACCGGCAATCGTGTCCAGGTCGGCGGCGCTGATGGCGCTTTCGCCCGCGTCGGCGCGCTTCTTGCGCGGCTGTGCCAGGCCCAGGCTGCGCGCTGCCTTGGCCACCAGGGCATGGGTGCGCTGGGGCGATAGGTTCAGCACGCGAGCGGCACGGGCAATGATGGCGCCGCGCTCGCCATGCACGGCGGCAGCGCATTCATGCGCGGCGGTGATGAGGGTTTCCATGCGAAGGGTCTCCATGGCGTTTGCAGGTGGCAGTAGTGGCGGCGGCAGGGCTATCAGCGGGTGGGGCGGTGTGCAGCCTTGTCCTCGGCGGCGTTCTTGGCGGCAAGTGCCTGCAGGGCAGCTTCGTCCTCGGCCGTCCAGGGCGCTTCGATGCGTTCGTCCAGGTCGATGGCAATGCCGAACTCCTGCGCCACGTCGGCAAACTGCTGTGCCAGGTACTGCACGGCGGCGCGTGCGGCCTGCTGCACCGCCTCAGGCGCATTGCCACCGCTGTCACTCAGGGCACCGTCCACCGCCACAAACAGAGCACGCATGCGGCCATTGACGCGCAGGCTTTGCGTGAACACCTCTTTGAGCAGCGCGTCCTCAGCCTGGGTGCGCGCCACACTGCCAGGGCGCGGGGTGAACTTGTGGCGGCGTGCCACCTGCTCTTCGAGCTTTCCGATCAGCTCGGCACGCGTTTGCAGCACGCGGTCTTTGGCTTGCAGGGTGGCCTTGGTTTCTTCCACCTGGGCGGCCAGGGTTTCTTTTTCTTTGGCGTGCTTGGCAATGATCTCTTCGGCCAGCTCCACAAAACCTTCCTTGTCGCCCGCCTTGGCCACTTCAATCAGGGCCAGCTTCTGGTCTTCGGGTAGCTTGCGGTATTGGCGCAGTTCGCGGTAGCCAATGCCGATGCGCTGCATCTGTTCCAGGGCTTCTTCACCGAAGGCTTTGAGGTTGGCAATGTCCTGGTTTGCCTTCTCGTCAGACATACCCAGTAGCTGGCAGAACTCGTTCCATGTGCCTTTCAGCTCCAAACCGTTTGGAGTCTTCATGCCGCTAAGTTGTTGATACAGCTTGTTTTCCTTCACCAGCGCCAGCTTCGACACTCCAAACGTTTGGAGCAGGTTGCCTGCTGCTTGGAATGCTTGCGCTTGGCCCAGCAGTTGATTGACCAGGTCGCGGCCCTGGCCGTAGCTGGCTTGCAGCTGTGCCAGGCCGTCCACAGCGACCAGTTCCTGCGCAGTAACCTGGGCGTTCACCACCACCGGCACGGGCTGGGCGGCTGGCGTGGGCTTGCGCCCGGCCTTGCCCTTGAAGAACTTGGCTTCAATCTGTTCGTCGGTAAGTTCTCTGCGTGTCATGTCGTTCAGTTCTTTGGTTGTGAAGTGTTTGCGGCCTATGCCGCTGCCTGCCCGTAGCGCTGCTGCACGTCGCGCCACTGCTGGGCGCCTGCATCCAGCGCGGCGGCGTAGCGCAGGCTCATCTGAATGACGTGCGGCGCCAGGCGCCAGCGGTCGCCCTTCGGAGTCAGCTCTGCCCAGCCTGCAGTGCGCAGGTTGTCCAGGTCGCGGGTGACAACGCTGGCACTGCAGTCCATGGCGTTGGCAATCTGGCCCGGGGCCAGGCCCGCCAGCTCGTGCCCTGCCAGCAGGTTCACCAACTGCAGCAGGCGCTGCTGGGCCGCGTTGGTGTAGTCGGTCTTGCGGCTCATGCATCAGGCTCCAAACAAAAACACCCGGGCGGCGTCCATGCCGTACTCGGCCCAAAGTTCATCGACGGCCATGCACCAGCTCAGTTGCAGGTCACTCCAGCAGGCTGCTTGCTCGCGCAGCGTTTCAACGGGTAGAGGCATGTTCAGAACTCCAGTTCGGGGGTAGAAAACTGCGCCACGTTGGCCTGATGCCAGGCCACTTGCTGCAGGTGGGTGGTGAGCACGGCCAGCGTCTGGGTGGCGTCGGCCTTGCCAGGGGCGTTGTAAAAGTCGGCCAGCAGCTGCAGGGCTGCGCCAAAGCCGGTGTTCAGCTCCACCAGGTCGGCCTGGGTCACAGCCCGGCCCTTGGGCAGGTTGATGACCACCTTGCCCGCGCTGGCTGCGGCCCATTCGCTGGCGAAGTGGCAGCCGCAGGCGTGCTCAAAGGCAGGCAGCAAGATATAGGGCAAGCGCCCGGTGGCCAGCCACTTGTAGAGGCTGTCGTGCGTCACGCCCATGCGGTCTGCAATCCGCTCTATGGATAGGTTGTGCTTGTCCTGCGCGTACTCCTTGCACAGGCGCAGGGCGTGCGTGGCGCTGTTGGCGCGCACCTGTTTCCAGTTGCGCCGCGTCATTGGAAAGCCCTCCGCAAAGCACCTTCCAAACAAAAAGCCGGTTTTGCTGTGGCGCAAGCCTGTTGCGTGGGGCAAAGTACGGCCATCACTTCACCCCTTGCGAGGAGACGGGCCATGAACCCAAGCGATGACGAGATGCAGAAGATGCGCCAGCAATTCGCAGCGCAGCAGCTTGACGTGCAAAGCGTGCAGCTTGCCGTGATCGAGCAGATGTGGCTGGAGCTGGCGCGCGCGCTGGCTGCCCAAGGCGTGCTGAACGCCGAGGCACTGGCGCTGCGGCTGGAAGAGCATGCCCTGCGTGCGCAGCACCTGCCGGGCTGGTTTTATGGGTTGACAGACGCGGCGCAGGCGCTGCGCCAGCCGGGTGTGGATGCACAGAGCCTGGTGCAGTGAGCGAGCCCTGCAGCTCGCGCTGGCATTCGGCATCGAACACCAGGCCCATGTGGACCAGGCGACCGAAACCGAAGTTTGGAACGTGGCCCATGAAGGACGCATTCAACTTACCGCCTGCGGGGCTGTGGGTGGCGCTCATGCCTGCGCTCCCACGTGGGCCTGCGGCTTCACACGGCCAGGCCGGGTGGTAAGGACACCGTCCTTCATGCCGAGTTTCACTGCAATGTTGTGGCTCATGCCCCGGTGGCACTTCTTGCGTCCGGCCAGGATTTCAAACACCAGGCTGACGTTAAAACCGTTCTCGCGGCACCACTGGGACACCGATATGCCCTGGTACTGCAGCCAGGCCTTGGCCTCGGCGGGCGTGCGAAGTTTTTTCATAGAATGGTGTGAGTAAGAAATAACGGTCAGGAGGGATTGATGGCTACAGAGGAGCGGCTTCAGAGGTTGGTTCAACACCAAGCAGCGGCGTTGCGCGAGATGGCTGTGTCTCAAGCGACGCGCACGATTGGTGAAACTGCAGTGGCGCTGCATCAGCAGGGACATGCCCTGACAACACAGGGGCTGATTGCTGCCCTTCTGGCACCCGTGCAAGGTCAGCAACCCGGTCACATGCAACGTGTCCAGCATGAAGAGGCAGCGCGGCTGCTGGGTTGGAGTCCAGATCCAGGGCAAGAAGGTTGCTGAGCATCCACAACCATCCAAAGGCATCCAGGCGGCGACTGCTCAAAGCCAGGGCAAACACTTGCGCTTGGATAAGGCCCGCTTGCTCCCCTTGCTGGAACAGCTGGTCGGCACGCTGGGCGGCAGCAATGATGTGAATCGAAGGGTTGTGCGTGGCTGTCATTTTTTTGGATCCGGTGGGTGTTGGTAGGTCGGATTAATTGGCTGTTGGTGTGATTATTTCTCAACTTTGAGAAAAGTCCAAAGAATTTCGCAAAGTTGAGAAAGTTGTAGGGGTATATGCCAAAGAAACCTGAGCTGTCTGCTGCTGATCAGGCGATTCGTGAGCGGATCGGCGCGACTATCCGCAGTGAGTCAGGACGACTTGGTAAGAAGCCAATCGAATTGGCTACGGCAGGTGGAGTTAGCCTGGCCAACCAGTACCGAATTGAAAGTGGTGAGGCAACACCTGACGTTCTCTACCTGTTAAAGGTCACTGCACTCTTGGGAATGACGATGGATGAGCTCTGCCTCCCGAGCGATTTACGCGCCAGCGCAGATATCACGCAGACCGCTTCGTCCGGTGGCGTCAACGTGGGCGGCGCAAACAGCGGTGCCATCAACACCGGCTCCCACTCAGTTCAGCAGAACTTCCACAAGGAAGTCAAAGGCGACGTCGTTGGCAGGGACAAGATAGTCCAACCACCATCATCAACCAGGGAAAAACCGAGGAATGGAAAACGATAGCGATACGAAAAACACCGGGGCAACCGCAACAACTGCCCAACAAGACTTCCACGAAGAAGTCGGCACCGTTGCAGGCAGGGACGCCATAGACAACAGTGAAAACAGCACCCAGGTCAGCACAGGAGATGGGGCTATACAAATCCGAGGTGACAGGGCCACTGTGATACAGATCGGCAAGCTGCTCAATTCACTCAATGAATCCACGCTGCAAGCCAATTTTTTCGCGGCAACGGGCATCCGCTGCGGCAAGAATGTGCGCCTGCAGCTCGAAATGCTCATGGAAGAGCACGGCTTTCACTACCACGAACTTGCACGCGCATGGGTGACCCACGCCATCGTGGACGACCGGAAAACTGGGCAACTACGTGTGTCGTCCCGTGAGGTTGATTTGGTATTTGGCTGGCTCGGCTTTCTTTTTTTCTTTGGGGCCTTCACGCTGCTGTTGGTGGTCTTTCTATGGGCGGATCACAAGAGTCGCAGCATGTACAACACCTCAATGGCCGTGCTATTTATGTCGTGTTCTCTGGCTGCGATGGTCTACTTCGTCCGCTCGCATTTGCACCCGCAGCAGGTGGCCAAGCGGGTCGAGCGAGCGCTCAGGGGGTAGTGTTCATGCCA
This sequence comes from Rhodoferax sp., assembly GCA_052390055.1. Taxonomy (GTDB): domain Bacteria; phylum Pseudomonadota; class Gammaproteobacteria; order Burkholderiales; family Burkholderiaceae_C; genus Allorhodoferax. The sequence goes on along the minus strand of JBQTHH010000080.1, from coordinate 13,358 downwards.
AAAAGTTTCTCTACACCACGCGCAGCCTGGACGCAAAAAACCGTGATCGTGGCGGCAGCGGTGTGCGTCGCCGCCGTGTGTGCACCGGCCTGGGCCATCAACAAATGCACGGGAGCCGACGGCAAGGTCACTTTCCAAGATGCTCCCTGCCAAGCAGGCAGGAGTGAGCAAATATCAGTTCGCCCGGCCTCTGGCCACGCAGAGGCGCCACAGCCCATTGCGCCTGGACAGGCACAGCCCAAAAGCGAGGCACAGCGGATAGAGTCCTTCGTGGCGGAGAGCCAGAAGAAGCGTCGTGCAGATGAGTACGAATTCCGCATCGTCCCAGAGGCGCAACAGGCGGTGATAAATCAGCGCCGGGCATGTGACAAGCAACTGCAGGACCTCAAAGAATCCAAGCGTTTGGCCAGCAACAACCTGGCGGGAGCAACCTGGGAGGGCTCTATTTCCACCGAAATGAGTGCCGTTGCTACTCGCTGCGACACCCGAAATCGGGAGCTACGGGACGAACTTGAAAACCTGCGAAAAGAGTGCCGAGCTCTTGGCGGATGCAAGTGAATTGCCCCTGGATGGGAGTGTCCATTTGAAGCCGCCGTAGTTCGGCGATCACGGCATGCCTCAGTGTGTCAAAACGGTATCCCGTCGCAGTTGGCCCTGCATCTAAAACGAGCACCGCATGAGGGGCACTTCGCTGGCAACCAACGCCGCCACCGCCAGTAGCACAACCGATCCCTCACCCGGTTGTGGCGCGTATCGCCCACGTGGTCCGCGTAGCTGGTGTCGGGCGCTCCGCAATGATCGCATGGGATACATTCGCAGCCGTGCCGTATGGCCTCATGGTCAGGGCGGCACCCAAACCACCAGCACGCCAATCGCACAGCAAGCCGACCCAACCGACGCGCCATCGTCGCTGCCCAACCCGGACCGATTGTTTTCATATTTGTGTGACCTTTGGGGTGATAGACAGCCCAAGCGTAAGCACCGCCCACCGTGGCCAATAACTAAGGCGTCTCAGTTACCCCCATCCCCATGCCCACGGCAAAGTCGTGTGCATGGCCGACAACCGCTCCTTCATTGCCGCACTGGTGCTCTCCGCCGCTGCCCTGGTTGGCATTGCGGTGGATGAAGGCTACAGCAGCAGCGCCTACCCAGACCCGGTGCATGGCACCAAGGTGCCCACCATCGGCTTTGGCACCACCGCCGGGGTGCACATGGGCGACACCATCACGCCGGTCAAAGCACTGGAGCGCAAGCTCTCCGACGTGCGGCAGTTCGAAGGCGCGATCAAGGATTGCGTCAAGGTGCCCTTGCACCAATACGAGTACGACGCCTATGTGAACCTGGCCTACAACATCGGCGCAGGCAAGCAAGGCGTGGCCGATGGCTTTTGCTGGTCAAAGCGCGGCGGGTATTCCACCCTCGTTCAGCGGCTCAACGCGCAAGACTACACAGGCGCCTGCGAGGGCATATTGATGTGGAAGCGCGTGGGCGATGTCGATTGCTCCGCTCCGGGGAACAAGACCTGCAGCGGCTTGTGGGAGCGGCGCAAGCGCCTGCGCCGCCAGTGCCTGGGAGAAGTGTTGCCATGAGCCCCTGGCTGCCTTCTTGGGTGCTGGTAGGCGCCCTTTCTCTGGCTTGGGGTGCCTTGGGCTTTTACGCAGGCGATCAGCACCGCAACAACGCATGGCTGCACGAGCAGGCATCGGCCCAGCGAGCGGCCAAAGAGGCCCTGCAGGCAGCGCAGCAGCGCGGCGACACCTTGAGCCGCCAGCTGCTGGCGCGCGAGGGCCAGATTGACCAACTCAAAAAGGAGAAAGCCCATGCCATCGCGCTTGCGACCACTGGCCGCACTTGCTTCAGCGGCCCTGCTTTGCGCCTGCTCGACCAAGCCCCAGGCCTGGCCATCAGCGGACTGCCCGCGCCCGCCAGCAGCTCTGCTGCAGCCGATGGGGCCGCTGGCGCCGATGCAGACGACAGCGAGCGCCGCAGCACCGACACCCAAGTCGCCCAGTGGGCCGCAGACGCCGCAGGCCAGTACGAAGTCTGCCGCGCCCGTCTCAACGCATTGATCGAATGGCATGCACCATGATTGTGGAATTCAACCTGACCAACATCATTTTTGTCGTCGTTGCGCTGTTCAGCGGTGTTTGGGCCATAGCCAAGTTCTTCCTGGAAAAGATCGAAAAATCGCAAGACGCCCGCCACAAAGTCTTGGCCGAGCTGCTGCAGGCAAACCAGGAAACCACGCTGCAACTGGAGCGGGACTTCCTCAAATTCCAGACCGAAATTCCGCGCACCTATCTGCGCCGTGACGACTACGTGCGCGAGGTGCAGCAACTGCATGAAGCCATCCAGCGCGATTTATTGCCCATACGCACCAGCGTGTCCCGCATTGAAGATTTTCTGATGCAGAAGTGAGCCCCCCATGCCATCCAAAGACTTTGCACAACACCTGCGCCAAGACCAGCGCCTGGTGCTGCTACGCATCCTGTCCGAGCTGCCCTCGTACCGATCCAATAGCTCGGTGCTTGTGGGCCTGATTGAAAAAATGGGCCACACCATGAGCCGCGACCAGGTCAAGACCGAGCTGCGTTGGCTGGCCGAACAGGGCCTGCTCAAGCTCGAAGAGGCCGGTACCGTACTGGTGGCCACGCTGGAGGAACGCGGCCAGGACGTGGCCGAGGGCCGTGCGCGCGTGGACGGCATCCAACGCCCCCGGGCCTGAGCGATGGGACGCAAATCCTCCATAGAGCGCTTGCCTGCGGACGTACGCGCACGCATCCAAAAGCACCTGCGCGAAAACCGCCTGACGCTGGACGAACTCATTGCCGATCTGCAAACAGAGTTCCCCGACCTGGCCGCCAACGGTGCGCTGCCGAGCCGCAGCGCGGTGCATCGGCACAGCCAAAGCGTGCGCGAGATTGTGGCGCATGAGCGTGAAATGAGCGTGGCCGCCGAGGCCCTGGTGGCGGAGCTGGGCGAGAACTTTGACGCCAAAAGCGGCGCGCTGCTGGCCCAGGCTGTGACCACGCTGGCCAGCAGGCGCGCGCTGCAGGCAGTCGAAGACGTGGCCAATGGCAAGGCCATGGACATCGGTGATGTGTTGGACTTGGCCCGTGCCGCCAAGACCGCGCAGGAGGCGCGCAGCCTCAACCTCAAGGAGCGCCGCAGTGTGGCCGAGGAAGCCCGGCGCAAGCTGCTCGAAGAGCAGCGCGCCAAGCTCGACGCCATGGGCAACAAGGGCGGTGTGACAGAGGACACCAAGCGCGCCATCCGTGAGGCGCTGGGCATTGTGTGATGGCCAAGCTCAAGGGCCGCGCCAAGATCATTCCGGCTGACCGGAATGCCATTTTCTTGCCCTTCCAGTCCAAGTGGATCATGGACGGTTCGCGCATCAAGCTGATGGAGAAGTCACGCCAGATCGGCATCAGCTGGTCAACGGCCTACAGAGCGGATGAGCGCGCCGCAGCGCAAGGTGCACGGTTCGATGAGTGGGTGAGTAGCCGCGACGACATCCAGGCGCGCCTGTTTATCGAAGACTGCAAGCTGTGGGCAGGTGTCATGGGCATGGCGGCCAAAGACCTGGGCGAGGTGGTGCTGGACGCCGAAAAGAAGGTCAGCGCCTATGTGCTGCAGTTCGCCAGCGGGCGCCGTATCCACAGCATGAGCAGCAACCCGGACGCCCAGGCGGGCAAGCGGGGTAGCCGCATCCTGGACGAATTTGCCTTGCACCGTGAACAGCGCAAGATGTGGGCCATCGCCTACCCCGGTATCACCTGGGGCGGCAGCATGGAACTGGTCAGCACGCACCGCGGCTCCCACAGCTTTTTCAACAACCTGGTGCGCGAAGCCCGCTTTGGCGGCAACCCCAAGAACATCAGCCTGCACCGTGTGACGCTGCAAGACGCGCTGGACCAGGGTTTTTTGTTCAAGCTGCAGCAGGCCTTGCCCACTGATGCAGAGCAGCAGGACATGGATGAAGCGGCCTATTTCGACTTCGTCAAGGCTGGCGCCGCCGATGAAGAGTCCTTCGACCAGGAGTACGGCTGCATCCCTGCTGACGACGATGCCAAGTTCCTGGAATACGGCCTGATCTCCGCGTGCGAATACCCTGGTGGCGCGGACTGGATGCGCGGCCTGCAGGGGCCCTTCCAGGGGCGGCTGTTCTGCGGCGTGGACATTGGACGCAAGCGTGACTTGACGGTGCTGTGGGTGGTCGAGCAGTTGGGCGACGTGTTTTATACGCGCCACGTCGAGACCATGGAGAAGATGCGCAAAAGCGCGCAGGAGGCGATTCTTTGGCCCTGGTTTGAGATATGCGAGCGCATCTGCATTGATGCCACGGGCTTGGGTATTGGCTGGTGTGACGATGCCCAAGACGCATTTGGAGAGAACCGGGTGGAGGCCGTGACTTTCACCGGCCCGGTGAAAGAAGCCCTGGCCTACCCGCTGCGCGGAGCCCTGGAAGACCGCAAGGTGCGCATCCCGGATGACGCCAAGATTCGCGCCGATCTGCGCAAGGTGCAAAAGGTGACCACCGCAGCTGGAAACATTCGCTTTGTGGCCGAAAGCACGCCCGATGGCCATGCCGACCGCTTCTGGGCTCTGGCGCTTGCCTTGCATGCAGGCTCCAACCCATGCGCTCCCATGGAATACATGAGCAGCGGCATGCCACGCGGCTACGACGCGCAAGGATTTATGTAATGGCCAACCCGAACAAAAAACCACCAGCCCCCGAGCTGGACACTGAAGTGGCCAACCGGCTGCGCGACCCGTTTGAGACCAATTACATGGGGGTGCTGCGCACCAATGACCCGCTGTTGTTGGAGCGCGGCAACGGGGGCAGCATGGCCTTTGAGCTGTACCGCGACCTCAAGCGCGACGGCAAGGTATACAGCGGCTTGCAGCGCCGAAAAATGGCCGTTATTGGCAAACCGTGGCAGGTGCAAGCACGGCAGAAGTCCAGCACCGCCGAGGCAGACGTGGAAGTGGTCACCGATATGCTCAAAGCCATCAACTTCGATGGCCTGTGCGATCAGCTCCTGGACGCGCTGCTGGTGGGCTATGTGCCCGCCGAAATCGTCTGGACGCTGCGCGACCAGCAGGTGGTTCCAGCCCGCGTCATTAAGCGCGCGCAGCGCCGCTTTGTGTATGTGCAGGCCGACGAAAACGCGCCGCCCGAGTTGCACATGCTCACCCGCGCCAACATGCTCACTGGCGAAGCCCTGCCGCAGCGCAAATTCCTGGTGCACCGCTTCAACCCGGAGGATGACAACCCCTATGGCACCGGCCTGGGCCTGCAGCTGTACTGGCCGGTGTTCTTCAAGCGCAAGGGCGTCATTGCCTGGAACAAGCTGTGTGACCGTTTTGGTTCTCCCACCCCGCACGGCAAATATCCGCGCCAGGCCAGCCCCAAGGAAAAAGGCACCTTGTTTGACGCCCTCAAGGCGATGAGCAATGACGGGGTGATCATGACCCCCGAAGGCATGGAGATTGGTCTGCTGGAAAGCAGGCTGACAGGCTCCATCACCACCCAGCAGGCCCTGTGCGAGTACATGGACGACTGGATCATGGAGGTGCTGCTGGGCCAGTCGCCACGCGGCAAGGGCGGCGGCGCGCTGGCCGCTGCTGCCAACGAGCGCGAGGACGTGCGTGTGGAGTTGTCGCAAGCCGATTCAGACTTGCTCAGCGAAACCATCAACGACAGCTTGCTGGCGTGGTTTTGCGATTACAACGGCCTCACACCGTGCGGCGTCTACCGCGTCATCAAGAAAGACGAAGACCTCAAGGCCGCCAGCGAGACCGACAAGAACGTGGCATCGATGGGCTTCAAGATGACGCTGGCTGGCGTGCAGGCCAAGTATGGTGAACATTGGGAGCTGGCCCCCAGCCCATCCAAGCCACCGCCCACCGGCACAGAACCGAATCCCGGCGAAACTGACAGCGGCAGTGCCAGTTTTGCAGAAGGGCAAACGGCCTCCCGCCAGCCCGAGCAGTTGGCGCGCACCCTGGGGCGAGCCGGGGACGAGGTGCTGGCACAGTGGATGCAGACCATTGCTGCCTTGGTCAATCAGGCGGCCTCTGCCGACGATCTGCGCGACCGCCTCGTGGGCGCCTTTGGTGATTTACCCACACAGCAGCTCACCGAAATCATGGCCCTGGCCTTTGCTGCGGCGGAGCTGGCAGGCATGGCCAGCGTAGCTGCACAGACCGATGAGGCGGCCTGATGACCACGCAAGGTGGTGTGTCCAACATCGACGGAGCGCGCCTGTATTTCCAGGAGCAAATCAACTTCTTTCGCGCCAAGCTCAATCTGCCCAGCGAGCGCTGGGACGACATCAAGACCGCCGCCCATGATCGGGCATTCATCGTGGCGGGCGCGCAAAAAGCCGACCTTTTGAATGACCTGCGATCCGCCGTAGAGAAGTCGGTGCGCGGGGGCAGCATTGGCGCGTTCCGCAAAGACTTTGCCACCGCCGTGCAAAAGTCCGGGTGGACGGGATGGACGGGCGAAGGCTCCGCAGCGGGCCAGGCCTGGCGCACCCGCGTGATCTACCAGACCAATATCGCCACCAGCTATGCCGCCGGACAGTGGGAGCAACTGCACCACCCCGATCTGCTGGCAGTACGCCCGTATTGGCGCTACGTGCACAGCGACAGCGTTTTGCACCCGCGTCCACTGCACAAAGCCTGGGGCGACTCTGGTTTGACGCTGCGCTACGACCATCCTTTCTGGCAAACCCACTTTCCGCCCAACGGCTGGGGGTGCCACTGCTACGTCAAGGCCGTTCGGGGCCCCCAAGGCGGCGACGCCACGGCGCCCCCCGATGGATGGGACGCCATCGACCCAAAAACCGATGCCCCCGTGGGCATTGACAAGGGCTGGGCCTATGCGCCCGGCGCCAACGCGACCACCGCAATGCAGTCTCTGGTGGACGACAAGTTGATCAGGCTGGATGCCCCCATTGGTGCCGCTTTGTGGGACAGCCTCAAACCCATGCTGGACGCAGAACGCCTGGCCCAATGGAAAAAGGCCTTTGATGCCACGCGCCAAAGCATGCAGGCCACGGGCGCTGCGGTCATGGTGCATACGATTGCCCCTGCGACCGTGGCGGCGCTGGCAGAAAACAGTGTGGTGCTGGAAAACGCTGCCGTCTGGATGCGCGATACCGAGCTATTGCACGCGCTGCGCGACAGCAAGGCCGCGCGCGGCGCTGCACTGCCCGATGCGGTGTGGAGAGAGCTGCCGCGTTTGCTGGAGCGCGCCGTGCCGTACTTCGACACCCAGGATACTGCCTTGATTTACGCCATTGACCTGGGCAACGGCCTGGGCAAAGTGGTCGTGCGTGTCAACTACAACGAGAAGGGCCGATTCGACGGTGTGCGCGCCAAAATCGTCTCGAATTTCGTACAGACCGGGGGGGTGGTTGAGCGAGACAACATCGCTGTAGATGCGCGCTACCAGGAACTGAGAAGGTAAGCAGCGCCGGATTCGAACCGGATCATAGTTGCCAGCCTGCGCCAGCCCCTAACCATTCCCATTGGAAACAACTGCCTACCGGCCCTGATTATAGAAATCCCGCCTGCGGCCACAAGCCCCAACCGCCATGATCACTATCACCATTGAAGACAAACAGGTGCTCGACACGCTGGGAGAGTTGTCACAGCGCCTGGCCAATCTGCAACCCGCGCTGCGCGAAATCGGTGTCGAACTGGTGGACAGCACCAAGCGCCGCTTTGCCTCAGCGACTGCCCCGGACGGCACACCGTGGGCCCCCAACTCGCCACGTTCCACCATCCCCCTTTACCTTGGAGCATTTGGTGGCAGCTACAAAAAAGACGGCACACTGAGCAAGTCTGGCGCCGCCCGCAGCGCTGCCAAGACGCCACTGACGGGGGAAACAAAGGCCCTGCGCACCACGATCAACTACCAGCTCTCGGGAGGCAACAGCGTTCACATCGGTAGTCCTATGGTGTACGCCGCCATGCAACAATTCGGCGGCACCACCAGCCCCAGCAGCATGATCCCCGGAAAAGCGATCCCCGCTCGCCCCTTCCTTGGCTTGTCGGCGCAGGACAAGGCGACCATCCTGGACATCGTTGGCGGCTACCTGGTGCCATAAGGCAAGTGCCTCAGGCTATGCCCCCACACTTTCCTGATACGAAAACAACTTTCCCGACCGCCTCTCCAAAATCCCAGTTCATTCAGGAATGTCCCCGAAATATCGCGTCATTCCCGTCCTGAATATCTCATCTCTGTTCACAATGACGTGCGGCGCACCACACGCAGCACCTTGTCGCCCGCCTGCACATCGGGGTAGTGGATTTCCTTCACCTCCCACTCCGGCATGGTGACTCCCACGCCCGGCGAACTCCAGCCCTTCTGGGTCGCCATGCCGTTGCTCTGCACCGGCAGTTCGCGCCCATCGGCCTTGATCGTCTTGGCCTGCAGTATCTCGACCCGCTCCAAAGAGGCGTTGTACCCGACCTGGGCCTTGGTCAGCCACTGCGCCCCTTCCACCGTAAGCGCCTGCAGCTCCAATTCACTCTCGACGCTCACCTGCTCCGCCGAGGAGAAACTCACCTGCTGCTGCACCCGGGTGATCTTCCAGTGCGGATTGGGCAATTGCTGGGCGCCAACGCCGGACACCCCCAACCACAGGACCATGAGCACCCAACCCCCAACCCGGGGGAACGTTTGTGCAAACGCATGTTTCATACACCAAAGCCTTTTTTGTAAAAATGCGGTTTCGCACAGGCACTGGTCTGCGGATGCGGACTGCGCGGTGCCGACCTCCCTGTCGCTGTGCGTGGCGCACTGTACCCCAAGCCCTTGCACGGTTTTCTCCTTCACCACGGGCTGACCCTAAAGATGATCGTTTTCACCCACGGCAACTCCTTTCCCGCGCTGACCTACAAGGTGCTGCTGGATTCCTTGCAGGCGCGCGGATTCGGCGTGCGCTACTTGCCCATGCTGGGGCACGATGCGCGCTTTCCGGTGGCCAACAACTGGCCCCACACCGAAGAGGAACTGGCCGAGTTCGTGCAAGCCCAGGCGGCGGCCCATGGCGCGCCGGTGTGGCTGGTGGGGCATTCGATGGGCGGGCTGCTGAGCCTGATGGTGGCGGCGCGCCACCCGCAGTGGGTGCGCGGCATCGTGCTGCTGGACTCGCCCATCGTGGGCGGCTGGAAATCGCACGCGCTGGGGGTGGCCAAGACGCTGCCGCTGATGGAGCGCTTTTCGCCCGGTGCGGTGAGCCGCAAGCGGCGCAACCAGTGGAGCGACCGCCAGGCGGTGTTCGACCACTTCCGCCCCAAGCGCGCCTTTGCGCACTGGGACACCCAGGTGCTGTGGGACTATGTGGAGCACGGCACGCGCGACGAGGGCGGCAAACGTGTGCTGGTGTTCGACCGCGAGGTGGAGACGCGCTTCTACGACACCGTGCCGGACCACCTGCCGACCTATCTGCGCCGCCACCCGATCAAATGCCCCATCACCTTCATCGGTGGCAGCCACTCGGTGGAGCGGCGCCAGGTGGGCATGGACATGGTGCTCCAGCTCACCAAGGGCCGCACCATGCTACTCGACGGCAGCCACCTCTTCCCCATGGAAAAGCCCCTGGCCAGTGCCGCTGCGGTGGAGGCGGCGCTGCGCAACATGGGGGCGTGACGCACACCGCCATAGGTATAAACGCGCATGCCCGGCCCACCCCGGGGGCGTAGCATGGGCCAACCTGTCCATGCGAGCGCCCCGCTGAAAGCACCATGATGAAAACCCCTGCCAGGCCCCTGCCGCGCGGCTGGTGGCTGCTGCCTTTGCTGGGCGGGTGCAGCGCCCCGGCCTGGGCCGCTGCGGTGGCAATGGCCTTTGGCGAAAAGATTGCGCCCTACTGTTTTCCGGAGACCAATTCCGGCATCGAACTGGAGGTGATTGGCGAAGCCCTGGCCTACCGGGGCCACCGGCTCAGGCCGGTGTACATGCCGCTGGGGCGCGTGCCGCTGGAGTTCAAGCACCACAAGGTCGATGCCGCCATGACCGATCTGGGCGAAGACCTGCGGCCCTTTGGCGCCCACTATGGGGACCCGGCGGTGGTCTATGACAATGTGTTCATCACCCTGAAGGAGCGCCATATCCGGCTGGAGCAACCGGCGGACCTGGTGGGCTACACGGTGCTGTCGTTCCAGGGCGCGAACCGGCGCTACCCGCAGTGGCTCGATGCCGTCACGCAGCGCGGGCAGTTTTTTGAGCAGGCGAACCAGGAGCTGCAGGTACGCACGCTGGAGCGGGGGCGCTACGACGTGGTGCTCAGCGACCGCTACATCTACCGTTACCACGCGCTGCAGGTGGAAAAGGCCGACGGCATCAAGCTCAAGCCGGTCACGGAACACGAGTTCACCAAGGTGAACCCGAACGATTACCGCCCGGTGTTCCGCGACGCCAAGGTGCGCAATGACTTCAATGCCGGCTTGGCGCAGCTCAAGAAGAGCGGCCGCTTCAAGGCCATCTACGACAAGTACCTGCAGAAATAGCGCCCTACCCGACCCACTGCACCGCGCCAGTCCAGGCGGTGCCCAGCACCACCAGGCCAAAGGCGATGCGGTACCAGGCAAAGCCGTTGAAGCTGTGGCTGGCAATGAAGCGCAGGAGCCAGCGCACACAGACCCAGGCGCTCAGGAAACTCACCACCAGGCCGACCGCGAACATGGGGGCATCGGCCCAGCTCAGCAGGGCGCGCTCCTTGTACAGGCTGTAGACCCCGGCGCCGATCAGGGTGGGGATGGCGAGGTAGAAAGAAAAGTCGGTGGCGGCCTTGCGCGACAGGCCCAGGAACATGCCGCCGATGATGGTGGCGCCGCTGCGGCTGGTGCCGGGCACCATGGCCAGGCACTGCACCAGCCCCACCTTGAGCGCGTCCAGGGGCGTCATTTGGTCCACATCGGTGATGCGCGCCAGGCCGGGCTGCGCCTTGTGGCGCGCCTCGGCCCACAAGATGATGAAGCCGCCGATGATGAAGGTGCTGGCCACCACCACCGGGGTGAACAGGTGCGCCTTGATGGCCTTGCCAAACAGCAGGCCCAGCACCACCGCAGGCACAAAGGCAATCAACACGTTCAGGGCAAAGACTTGCGCCTGGCGCTGGCTGGGCAGGGCCACCACGGTGTCGCGGATCTTTTGCCAGTACACCAGGATCACGGCAAAGATGGCGCCGGTCTGGATGGCGATGTCGAACACCTTGGCGCGTTCGTCGTCAAAACCCAGCAGGGCCCCGGCCAGGATCAGGTGGCCGGTGCTGGAGATGGGCAAAAACTCCGTCAGCCCTTCGACGATGCCCATCAGGGCGGCTTTGATCAGCAGTACGGTATCCAAGATGGGGGCCTTTCAGCGCCAGCGCGCACAGGGGAAAACCGCCGATTCTCACCCAAAGCGGGCGCTGGCGCCCGCCTGTGCAGGCGGGTTCAAAACAACTGCCCCTGCCCCGCGGGGCCGGGGGGCCGAAACAGCGCCAGCGGCATGCGCTCGTGCTCGTATTCGCGCACCATGCCCCAGCGCCTGCAGGCGGCGTGAAAGCGCTGGTGCAGCACTTCGCCCCAGACGCCCTGCCCACGCATGCGCCAGCCAAAACGCGCCTCGTTGTCGCGCCCGCCGTGCAGGTCGCGCACACGCGCCATGACGCGCTCGGCGCGCTCGGGGTAGTGGTGCTGCAGCCACTGCTGGAACAGCGGCGCCACCTCCCAGGGCAGGCGCAAGGGGATGCAAAAGGCGCGCCGCGCCCCGGCCTGCGCGGCAGCCGCCAGCACCTGCTCCAGGTCGTCGGTGATGAAGGGGATGTGGGGCGACAGGCTCACCCCCACCGGCACCCCTGCCCGTGCCAGAGCGGCGACCATGGCCAGGCGCCGCGCCGGGCTGGGCGCGCGCGGCTCCAGGCGGTGCGCAACGTCCTTGTCCAGCGTGGTGATGGTCACGTACACCCCTGCCAGGCCGTCGCGCGCCAGGGCGGCCCACAGGTCCAGATCGCGCTCCACCAGCACGCCCTTGGTGACCATGGCCACGGGGTGGCGGGCGTCGAGCAGCACCTGCAGGCACGCGCGCGTGAGCCCCAGGCGCCGCTCCAGCGGCTGGTAGGCGTCGGTCACGGTGCCGATGGCGATGGGCGTGGGCCGGTAGCCGGGCCGGGACAACTCGGCGCGCAGCAGCGCCGCAATGTTGCGCTTGGCCACGAGCCGGGTCTCGAAGTCCAGCCCCGGGGAGAGGTCGAGGTAGCCATGCGTGGGCCGGGCAAAGCAGTAGGCACAGCCGTGCTCGCAGCCCCGGTAGGGGTTGAGGGACAGTTCAAACGGAATATCGGGCGAGCGGTTGCGCGTGAGGGCCGAACGCGCCTCTTCCCAGCGCCATTGGGTGGGCACGGCCTGCGCTGGCGTCGGGCACCGCATGGGGCCGGGGCCGCCCTCCCCGCCCTGTGCACCGCCGTGGTCATCGGCCCCGTCGATCGCACCGCTGTCACAGGGCTGCCAACCGTCGTCCAGCGGCTCGCGCTGCAGGCGCACAAAGCGGTGCGGCAGGGCTTGCGCACTGCCACGCCCCTTGGGCGGCGTTGGCGCGCTGTCTGGCGGTGCGATGCGGGGGTTATGGGGTGGCACAGCTGTATTTTTATACAGTATCTGTGGGAGCGGTCTGCAGCCGCCAGGAACCCTGTGGGCGTCAGGGGCAAGGCTTGCGCGGCTGTCCCGTCTGTGCCGTGGCAGGCTGGCTGTTGTTGTTGCCTGGGTGCACGGCTGTCCCGTCTGTGCCGCGGCAACCGTTGCTGTCGTTGCCTGGGCACACGGCTGTCCCGTTCATGCCGCGGCAGGCGCTGCCCGGTTCGGGCTCCACTGCGGCGGTCGGCTGCGCCGACTCCGCCGTGGCACAGGCCCGGGGGCCAGCGCGGGGGAACTCGCTTCTCGCCCTGCGGGCGCTGCGCTCGGACAGCCCCCGCGAGTCAGACCACGAAGCGCGCTGACGCGCGCCTGGCCCCCGGACCCGTGCCACGGCCACCGCAGAAGTCGCCCGAGCCGGACAGCGCCTGCCACGGCAAAGCGAAGGAGGTGGACCACGCACCCTTTTTACGGGGCACACCACCAGCGCCATTTCCCGGCGAATGGGGAACTTTGTGGGCGAACCACCAACACCCCATCTGGATACGTGGGAGTTCTTGTGGGCGTACCGCCACCGCCCCATCTGGATGCATGGAAGTTCTTGCGGGCGTACCACCACCGCCACTTCCAAGGCGGGTGCGCTGTGGGCGCAGCGCTGGGCCTTGTGGGGGCGCCGAGGCGCGCAGCGCCAGGCGGGGGGCGCGCGCAGCGCGCCTTCCTCATCT
>JBQTHH010000079.1:0-5499 GCA_052390055.1 Rhodoferax sp. | reverse complement strand
TCAGCAGGCCGTAGCGGTAGAAGCGCTCGATGTCGTTGCCCTTGAAGGTGGAGCCGTCGCCCCAGATGTTGACGTCGTCTTCCTTCATGGCGGCCACCAGCATGGTGCCGGTGACGGCGCGCCCCAGGGGGGTGGTGTTGAAGTAGGTCAGGCCTGCGGTGCTGATGTGGAAGGCACCGCTTTGCAGCGCGGCAATGCCCTCGGCGGCCAGTTGCGCTCGGCAGTCCACCAAGCGGGCTTTTTCGGCGCCGTACTCCATGGCCTTGCGTGGGATGGCGTCGTAGTCGCTCTCGTCGGGCTGGCCCAGGTTGGCGGTGTAGGCGTAGGGCAGCGCGCCTTTTTTCTTCATCCAGTGCAGCGCGGCGCTGGTGTCCAGGCCGCCGGAGAAGGCGATGCCGACTTTTTGGCCGGTGGGGATGGATTGGAGGATGGTGTTGGACATGTTTTTGGCCTGTGGCCCGCGTGGATACTGCGGATAAAGCTATGAAAATAGGAGCGTTTCGGGCTGCCGCGCAGGCAGCCTGTGGGCCGCTTTCTTAGCCGAAATGGCAGATGTAGTGGTAGGCGTCCGCCACGCGGATGTCGAATTTGGCGTTGCCCGGCACGCTGAATTGCTCGCCCGCGCTGGACTTCACCCAGGTTTCGCTACCGGCCAGGCGGTATTCGCAACTACCGGCCACGCATTCCATGATTTCCGGTGCGCCGGTATTGAAGGTGAGCGTGGCAGGCAGGATCACGCCCACGGATTTCTTGGTGCCGTCGGGGAAGGTGATGGAGTGGCTGACGCACTTGCCGTCGAAGTACACGTTGGCGGTGGTGGTGACGGACACGCCGTCGATCTTGCTGGTAGTCATGCGAATGCTCGGGGCAGGGTGGGGTGGAGCGGGAGAGCGGGCGCCGCCCTCCAGGCTAAGAGCGCGATTTTAGGCCAGCGCGGTGGGCAGCTTCCAGCGCTTCGGGGTCGAAGCCCACGGTGAGTGCGCCGTGGGGCCATTCGATCACCGGGCGTTTGATCACGCTGCTGTGGGCCTGCATGCAGGCCAGGGCGGAATCGGCATCCACCACCGCGGCCTGTTCGGCCGGGTCGAGCTTGCGCCAGGTGGGGCCTTTGCGGTTGAGCAGCACCTCCCAGCCCAGAGTCTGCATCCATTGGCGTACGCGCTCGGGCGGCACGCCTTGTTTTTTGTAGTCGTGGAACTGGTAGGCCACGCCGTGTTCGTCGAGCCACTGGCGGGCTTTTTTGACGGTGTCGCAGTTCGGGATGGCGTAGACGGTGGGCGTGGCGGAAGTGCTCATGGGGCGCGATGATGCCATTGGCCCCCCGGCGGGCGCCAGTGTGGGGGCTTGGGCGACAATTCGTGCCATGGAACACCTGACGATTTTGGCCGATTGGTTGGCCTATTGCGAGCGGATGCACCCCAAGGGCATCCATGGCATCGAGCTGGGCCTGGAGCGCATCCGCGCCGTGGCGCAGCGCATGCAGTTGCGCTTGAGCTGCCCGGTGTTCACCGTGGCGGGCACCAACGGCAAGGGCTCGACCTGTGCCATGCTGGAGAGCATTCTGTTGCAGGCGGGCTACCGGGTGGGGGTGTTCACTTCGCCGCACCTGGTGCATTTTGAAGAGCGCTTGCGGCTGCAGGGGCAGGCTGTGGATGCTATGCAATTGGTAGCGTCGTTTGCAGCGGTGGAGCGGGCCAGGTGCCAAATGGGGCCTGAAGTGGCGCTGACCTATTTCGAATTCACCACGCTGGCCATTCTGCACGCCATGGCGGGCGCTGGCTTGGACGCTGCGGTGCTGGAGGTGGGCCTGGGCGGGCGGCTGGACGCGGTGAACCTCATTGATGCCGACTGCGCCATCATCACCAGCATCGACCTGGACCATACCGAGCTGCTGGGCGGTACGCGCGAAGCCATTGGCCTGGAGAAGGCCGGGATCATGCGCACGGGGCGCCCGGTGGTGGTGAGCGACCCGATGCCGCCCCAGAGCGTGCTGGACCACGCGATGGAGGTGGGGGCCGACCTGTGGCGCGTGGGGCGTGACTTCAATACCAGCGGCGACAAGCAGCAGTGGGGCTGGGTGGGGCGGGGGCGCCGCTACGCGGGTCTGGCCTACCCAGCGCTGCGCGGGGCCAACCAGTTGCTCAATGCCGCAGGCGTGCTGGCGGCCTTGAGCGCCTTGCACGATCGTCTGCCGGTCACGGCCCAGGCGGTGCGCAATGGGCTGGCGTTTGTGGATTTGCCGGGGCGGTTTCAGATCGTGCCGGGCCAGCCGACCCTGGTGCTGGACGTGGCGCACAACCCCCACGCCGTGGCGGCGCTGGTGGCCAACCTGGATGCCATGGGCTTTTTTCCCAATACCCATGCGGTGCTGGGGGCCATGGCGGACAAGGACCTTACCCCCATGCTCGCGCGCATGGCGCCGCTGGTGGACCGTTGGTACTTCACCGACTTGCCCACCCCACGCGCCGCCACCGGGGCCGATGTGCTGCGGCGTTGGCAGACCCTGGGGCTGCGCCCGGACGTGCCGATTGGCGCCCATGCCAGCCCGGCCCAGGCGCTGCAGGCCGCCCTGTCTGCTGCGGACCCCGCTGATAGAATCGTGGTCTTTGGCTCCTTCTACACGGTCGGTGGCGTCTTGCAAGACGGCATACCGCGCCTGTCGGCCCCGCACCTGTAGCCTTCCCACGCCCGGCGCCCATGGCATTTTTCAAGTTTCGCAAAGCGAGTGGCGATGACGCTGCCCCGGCCCCTGCCGCCTCCGAGAGCGTGCAGGCCTTGCGCAGGCGTGCACGCCACCGCCTCATCGGCGCCACGGTGCTGGTGCTCCTGGGCGTGATTGGCTTCCCGCTGGTGTTTGACAACCAGCCGCGTCCGATCGCGGTGGACATTCCGATCGATATCCCAGACAAGAACAAGGCCAAGCCCCTGGGCGCTGTGGGCGCATCGGCCACACCGGATGCTTCGGGCGCAGCCACGCCAGCGCACGGTGGCGCGGTGGTGGACGAAAGCAACGCTGCGCTCCCCAAGGAAGAGGTGCTGGCTGCGGGTCCCGGTAAGGCGTCCGGTCAGGATGCGACCAAAGAGCCAGCCAAGGTGATGCCCAAGGATGCCGCCAAGGACGCCTCCAGGCAGGCAGCTACCAAGGACGCCAACCCCAAGGAAATGCCCAAGGACCGCAAAGAGGCCGCTGGCGGCAAGGAGGCGGTGAAGGACGCCAAAGCCGCTGCTGCCTCTGCCCCGGTTCAGACCGCCGAGGCGGCCAAAGCGCAGGCCCTGCTCGAAGGGCGTGAACCGCTTGCTGCCGCTAGCGCTGCAGCTGCTACTACTGCCGCGTCGGCGCCCAAGGGGGATGCCGTTGCCGCCGCCCAAGGCCGTTTCGTGGTGCAGGTGGGCTCTTATGTGGACCTGTCCAAGGCGCGCGAGGCGCGCATGAAGATGGAGCGCGCCGGGTTCAAGACCTATACCCAGGAGGTGTCGCTCAAGGATGGCAAGCGGCTGCGCGTGCGCGTGGGGCCGTTTGAGACCCGGGCCCAGGCCGAGAAGGCGGCGGCCAAGGCCAAATCGCTGGAACTCAGCGGCGCCATCCTGGAGCTGTGAGCGACAGCGCCATGGAGCTGGCCACGCTGGACTGGATCGCGCTGGGCGGTTTGCTGCTGTCCATGGTGGTGGGGGCGTGGCGCGGGCTGGTGTACGAGGTGTTGTCGCTGCTGAACTGGTTTGTGGCCTTTGTTCTGGCGCAGTGGTTTGCGCCCCTGGTGGCCGGGCATTTGCCCATGGCCGGGGCGGGTGAGACGCTGCGCTATGCGGGCGGGTTTGTGGTGGTGTTCGTGCTCAGCCTGATGCTGGGCAGCTTGGTGGCCTTTCTGGTGCGCAAGCTCATTGCCGCCAGCGGCATGCGCCCGGCGGACCGGGTGCTGGGCTCCTTGTTCGGCGCCGCCCGGGCCATGGTGGTGTGGCTGGTGGTGGTGCTGCTGGTGGGCATGACGCCGCTGCGGGACACCCAGAGTTGGACGCAGGCGTTTGCCCCCCGGGTGGGCGAGGCGGCGCTGGCCGGGCTCAAGCCCGTGCTGCCGCAGGAATTCGGAAAATATCTTCCTTAAAGGGAAATCACTATGTGTGGAATCGTTGGGGTGGTCAGCCAGACCCCGGTCAATCAGCTCATTTATGACGGCCTGCTGTTGCTGCAGCACCGTGGCCAGGATGCGGCGGGCATCGTCACGCAGTTGGACCGCAAGTTCTTCATGCACAAGGCCAAGGGCATGGTCAAGGACGTATTCCGCACCCGCAATATGCGTGCCCTGCTGGGCAACTGCGGTCTGGGGCAGGTACGTTATCCCACGGCGGGCAATGCCTTCAGTGAAGAGGAGGCGCAGCCCTTCTACGTGAACGCGCCCTTTGGCATCGTGCTGGTGCACAACGGCAACCTGACCAATGCCCGCGCGCTCAAGAAAGAGCTGTTCGAAACCGACCACCGCCACATCAACACCGAGAGCGACTCGGAGGTGCTGCTCAACGTGCTGGCGCACGAGCTGGACAAGGCCACGCGCGACCAGCCCGCACTGCTGCCCGAACACCTGTTTGCCGCAGTGCGCATGGTGCACCAGCGTATCCGAGGCTCCTACGCCGTCATAGCCCTGATCGCGGGCCACGGGGTGCTGGCGTTTCGCGACCCTTATGGCATCCGCCCCTTGTGCATTGGGCGCGGGGCCGATGGCACGGTCATGCTGGCCAGCGAGTCGGTCACCCTGGAGGGCACGGGCCAGGCGTTTGAGCGCAGTGTGGCCCCTGGTGAGGCAGTTTTTGTGGGCCTGGACGGCAAGGTGCAGGCGCAGCAGTGCGCCGCCGCGCCGCAGCTCATGCCCTGCATTTTCGAGTTCGTGTACCTGGCGCGGCCGGACTCGGTGATCGACGGCGTGTCGGTTTACCAGGCGCGTCTGAACATGGGCGAGACCCTGGCCAAGCGCGTTATCTCCACCGTGCCGCCGGACCAGATCGACGCCGTCATCCCCATCCCCGAATCTTCGCGCCCCAGCGCCCAGCAGTTGGCCCAGCTGATTGGCAAGCCTTACCGCGAAGGTTTTGT
Source organism: Rhodoferax sp. (assembly GCA_052390055.1). Taxonomy (GTDB): domain Bacteria; phylum Pseudomonadota; class Gammaproteobacteria; order Burkholderiales; family Burkholderiaceae_C; genus Allorhodoferax. The sequence goes on along the minus strand of JBQTHH010000079.1, from coordinate 416 downwards.
GAAAAACCGCTACGTGGGCCGCACCTTCATCATGCCGGGCCAGTCGGTGCGCAAGAAGAGCGTGCGCCAAAAGCTCAACGTGATTGCCAGCGAGTTCAAGGGGCGCAACGTGCTGCTGGTGGACGACTCAATCGTACGCGGCACCACGTCGAAAGAGATTGTGGAAATGGCCCGCGAGGCTGGTGCACGCAAGGTTTACCTCGCGTCCGCCGCGCCGCCGGTCCGCTTTCCCAACGTCTCCGGCATCGACTGACCAACCAAAGAGGAACTCATCGCTCATGGACGAACGGTTGAGGAGATCCGCGAGTACATTGGTGCTGATGCGCTGATCTATCAGGATATCGAAGCGATGAAGCGCGTCGTCGCCGAACTGCGACCAGGAATACAAGGTTTCGAAGTCAGCTGCTTCGAAGGCC
>JBQTHH010000078.1:0-37596 GCA_052390055.1 Rhodoferax sp. | reverse complement strand
CAGCGCTTTCCATGCGTGCGACCGCCGCTGCGCGTCGGTTGCCCTGCGGTGCTCGCAGCAGGCGGGTGCCGCGCAACTCGCTGTGTTCGCTGCGCTCTCGCCGCTCAAACATGCGCGGCAAGCTTGTATACGCAAGCGCGCTGCGCGCGCCCCGCCTGCCGCTGCGCGCCTCGGCGCCCCCAGGGAAAGCGCTGTACCCTGCCCGCACACACCTTGGAAGTGGCGTTGGTGGCATGCCCACAGGAAATGCAATTTCGCGGGAAGTGGCTTTTGTGGCACATGCCCACAGGGAGCCCAAACCATCCAGTGTGGTGGAGCGCTGCAAGCATGCCCTGGTGGAAATTTCCATGGTTCGTGTACCACAGCACCTCTTTGCCGTGGCAGGCGCTGCCCGGGGCGTGCGACTTCTGCGGCGGCCGTGTCAGAGGCTTGGGGGCCAGGCGCGCGCAGCGCGCTTTGTCAACACTCTCGCGGCGGCTGTTTGAGCGCAACGCCCGCAGGGCGTGGAGCGAGTTCCGCCGCGCTGGCCCCCGAGTCTCTGGCACGGCGGAGTCGGCGCCCCGCGCCGACCGCAGTAGCAGGAGCGCGCACCGGGCAGCGCCTGCCACGGCCTGATGGGGCAGCCGTGTACTCACAACCAAGACCTTGAAAGGGGTGCGTCTAAGGACGTATCCAGAGCCTCTATGGGGTCACGCAAGCCCCCCCGAAAGGCGCCTGTCCAGCGCGACCTCGCAGAGACGCGTTCTGACCGGCATGGGCTGCCTTACAGCAGCCTGACCGCCCGCGCCCAAACGTCGGCGTTTGCGGGAAATCCCCAGGCCATGGGCAGGCCACACTGCGCCACCATCGCAGCACTGCCTTGCCATGGCCTGCGGGCCCCGGCAAGGGCGCCTTTGGACAAGGAAGATCATGGCCGACCTGCTATTCGTGCCCGCGCAGTGGCTGCTGCGCCACCTGGGGCTGCGTGCCCGTTTCGCATTGCTCGCGGTGGCCTGGCTGCTGCCTGTGCTGGGCTTGGGGGCGCAGGCGCAGGGCCTGGCGGCCCCCAGCGCGCTGGGAACCCTGGTGCTGGCCGGCCTGGGCGTGCTGGCGCTGTACCTGTTCGCCGCCATGGCCTGGCAGGTGCTGGCCAGTGCCGAAAGCATGTTGGCCGCCGCCCGCCAGAACGCCAGCGGCGACTTCACCCGTGCGGTGCAGATCCATTCCAACGACGAATTCGGCCAGGCCGGGCGCCTGCTCGAATCCATGACCGACAACATCTCCGGCCTGGTCGGCACCGTGCGCGACCAGGCCGTGCACGTGGCCATGGCCGGGGAAACCCTCACCAGCGAATTGCAGGAGCTGGCCCAGCGCACCGAGGCCCAGGCCGCCAGCCTGGAGCAGGCCAACGCCAGCATCCAGGGCCTGAGCGACTCCGTGCGCACCAGCGCCGAACGGGCCCAGCAGGTCGACCAGTTGACGCAGCGCGTGCTCAGCGAGGTGCGCGACGGCACCCAGGCCACCGATGCCGCCATGCGCAGCATCGGCGAAATCCAGGACGGCGCGCGCCACATGGGCGAGATCGTGGGCGTGATCGACGCCATCGCCTTCCAGACCAACATCCTCGCGCTCAACGCCGCGGTCGAGGCCGCGCGCGCGGGTGAGTCCGGGCGCGGCTTTGCCGTGGTGGCGGCCGAGGTGCGCACCCTGGCCCAGCGCAGCGCCACCTCGGCGCGCGAAATCCGCACCCTGATCGCCAACTCCGGCGACAAGGTCGAGGCCGGGGTGGCCTGCGTGGCCTCGGTCACCGAAAAACTGCGCACCGTGGTCGACGGCGTGGCGCAGGTGGCCACGGGCCTGGCCTCGCTGTCCCAGGCCAGTGCCGAGCAAAGCCTCACGCTGAGCGAAATCGCCGCAGCGGTCAAGGACCTGGACGCCATCACCCAGCGCAATGCCGCCATGGTGGACCAGTCCGAGCAGTCCAGCATGGGGCTGCGCGACCGCGCCGCCAGCCTCAGCAAGGCGGTCTCCGCCATCCGGCTGCGCCGCGGCACCGCCGACGAGGCCTACGCCCTGGTGCGCCGGGCGCGCGCGCTGGTGGACCAGATCGGCCTGAGCGCCGCCGCCAAGGTGTTCCACGACCCCCGGGGCGGCTTCCTGGACCGCGACCTGTACATCTTTGTCTTTGATCGCCGGGGGGTGTACACGGTGTTCGGCTCCACCCCGAGCCGGGTCGGCGGCACCGTGTTCGAGACCCGGGGGCTGAACGGGCAGCAGGCCCTCGACGACGGCTTCGCCGCAGTCCAGGCCGGGGGCGGCTGGATCTACTACGACGTCATCAACCCGACCAACGGCGTGGTGGACGCCAAGACCTCCTACATCCTGCCCCTGGGCCAGGACATGCTCATCGGCTGCGGCGTGTTCCGCCCCAAGGGCGGCTTCCAGCTCACGGGGCGTTAGCCGCCCCACCCGCGCCCGGCGCCTCGCCGCTGTCGCAGCAGCCGCCAAAGGCGTGCATCGCCTGCAGCCGCCGGCTGCTCAGCGCCTCGGTGGCGGGCTGGCGCACCTGGTCGTCGATGCTGCCCAGCGCGTCGCGCTGGGCCTGCGAGGAAAGTGTGGGGCCGATGTCGCGCAGCAGCCCGTCCTCCAGCCCGTAAATCCAGCCGTGCAGGTGCAGCGGGCGCTCGCCCCGCAGCCAGGTGTTCTCCACCAGGGGCGTGGAGGCCAGGCGGCGCACCTGCATGGAGACATTGATCTCGCACATGCGGTCGACGCGCGTCTTGCGGTCGGGCAGGGCATCGAACACCGCCTTGTGCTTGCGGTACAGCATCACGATCGGCTGCAACCAGTAGTCCACCAGCGCACTGCGCTCGTCGCCCAGGGCGCGCTCGATGCCGCCGCAGCCGTAGTGCCCCACCACCATCACGTGCTCGATCTGCAAGGTCGTGACGGCGTACTCCAGTACCGCCAGCATGTTGAGGTCGCTGGTGTGCGCCACATTCGCGATATTGCGGTGCACGAACACCTCGCCCGGGTCCAGGCGCAGCACGTCGTTGGCAGTGACGCGGCTGTCCGAGCAGCCGATCCACAGGTACTGGGGGCGCTGCTGCTCGGCCAGGCGGCGGAAGAATCCCGGGTCGTTGCGGGTCTTCTCCGTCACCCATTGCACATTGCGGTCCAGCAGGTGGTCCAGGGAGTCGCAGGAGCGTTGTGGCATGGTGGTGGTCCGGTGGTGTGCGCGGTGGCGATGGTACCCAGGTCGGGGGCCGATCAAAAATACGGGGCGCCGCGCCACAGTCTGCGCGCCAGGGCCAGCAGGGTGAGCAGCCAGGCGCCAAAGGCGACCCAGATCATGGCGGCGGAGATCCAGCCCAGCGGCGCGAACTCCGCCGCCAGGCCCAGGCGCGCGCTGGCCACGGCATACATGCCCAGCGGGAAAACAAAGCTCCACAGCACCGGCTCATAGGCCAGGGGCAGGCCGCGGATCCCATGCTTCCAGAGGAAGAACAGGAACAGCATGGGAATCCACCACGTCGCCCAGGACCAGATCATCAGCGTGACCCCATCCACAAAGGGGCGCTGCGCCAGCAGGAAGGGCAGTTGGGTGTCGGCCAGCATCAGGCTGGTGCCCGCGTTGGCGCTGATGGCGGCCGCACCCATGATGACCCACAGCAGGGGCGACACCTGCTCGGGCTTGAGGGTCAGGAAGAAGATGCGGTAGCAGAACAGGGTCACGAAAATGCCGTAGAACACCAGCCCCAGGCCCCAGAGCATGTGCACCTCCACCATCATGGCGTTGGCGTATTCGCCCAGGCCGGGCGCCAGGCGCGCGCCCAGCAGCACCAGCGACTGCGTGCCCACGATGGCAATGAGCCAGCCGCCGTGCACGATGTTCACGTTGTGCTCATGGGTCAGGAAGGTCAGTACCGAAAAGGCCAGGTACAAGAGCGAGCACCAGACCACGAAGGCCGCGATCCAGCACGCCAGCGCCAGCGCAGCGTGGCCCCGGGTGTGGAACAGCACGCCCAGGATGCTGGTGGCCGCCACCAGGGTGAAGTAGGAGAACACCATGCGCGGGTTGAGCAGGTCAATGCCCACCTCGCGGCGAAACAGCGCCAGGCGCAGGGCGCTCAAGCCCACCAGCGCGACCCACGCCGCCACCGCCACGCCGTACAGGGCCTGGGCCCATGCCTGCCATCCGAGTGTGGAAAAACCGATGGAAACGATGCCCGTGGCCATGACCATGGCAAAATTTCCGGGATGCAATGACTGCAGCCACGGCAGTCGGGGCGTATTGGCAGAAGGCGGATTCATCATGCGGACCGTTTTCCATTGCAGCGTACCGTAGCGCGGGCGGCACACCACCATGAACATCAAAGGCATTCCCGGCAAGCTTGGCACCAAGATCAACGCGATTTTGCTGCTGTTTTTTGTGGTGGCGCTGACAACCATCATCGCCACCCTGTACGTGGGGCGCCAGCTCGAAGGCGGGGCCGGTGCCATCAATGAGGCCGGTGCCCAGCGCATGCGCGTGTACCGCATGGTCTATCTGCTTGAACACAGCGTGCGCGAGGCCTCCACCGCACAGGCCCAGCTCGAAGAGGCGCGCACGGTCTACAAACTGTTCGAGGACGCGCTCGCCCTGCTGGAGGCGGGCGACCCCGAGCGCCCCTTGTTCGTACCGCGCGAGGCCGAGGTGCGCAAGGGCCTGGCGCAGATCCGCCAGCAATGGTCCAGCCAACTGGGCCCGCTGCTGGGCCAGGCCCTGGCGGCCAGCCAGCCCGAGCAGCGCGCGCTGGTGCTGCAGCAGCTCAATGGCCACGTGCGCACCTTCGTCGGCACCATCAACGACCTGGTGCTGCGCATCGAAAAAAGCAACGCTGGCTATACCGACTGGATGTGGATCTACCAGAACGCCCTGGTGGCCCTGGCCATGGCCGGCACCCTGTTCCTGACCCTGGTGTTCCACCTGCTGGTGATCGCACCCGTCGTGCAACTGCGCAAGGGCATGGAAAGCATGGCGGCGGCCGACTTCGGCGCCCGCCTGCCGGTGGACACGACGGACGAATTCGGGGACCTGGCCAAGGGCTTTAACACCATGGCCGACCACCTCAGCGACCTCTACGCCACCCTGGAGCAGCGCGTGGTGGACAAGACACGCGACATCGAAGGGCGCAACCGCGAGCTGGGCGTGCTCTACGACATCGCCGCCTACCTGGCCGAGCCGGCCGAACTCGCCACCGTGTGCCGTGGCGTGCTGGGCAAGCTCAGCAACCTGCTCGGGGCCGAGTCCGGCGCGGTGCGGCTGGTTAACACCAAGACCGAGGAGCTGGAGATGATCGCCTCCATCAACCTCTCCGAGCGTTTCCTGAGCTGCGAGACCACGCTCGGGCTGGGCACCTGCCTGTGCGGCGAGGGCGCGGTCAAGGGCGAGTCGGTGGTGCACTTCGTTCCGCACCGCGAAGGCCTGCTGCCGCACTGCTACCGCGAGGGTCTGAACTCCATGGTGGCGATCCCGATCAAGAAGCGCAACCACAACTTCGGCCAGTTCAACCTCTTCTTCGTCGGCCAGCGCCTGCTCACCGTAGACGAAGTCAAGCTGCTCGAAGCCGTGGGCCGCCACCTGGCGGTCTCGATCGAGAACCGCCGCCTGGCGGTGCGCGAAACCGACATGGCCGTGTCCGAAGAGCGCAACCTGCTGGCGCAGGAACTGCACGACAGCATCGCGCAGTCGCTCGCCTTTCTCAACATCCAGGCCCAGATGCTGCAGGGCTCGCTGCAGTCGGGCCAGACCCCGCAGGCGCTGGAAGAACTGGGGCGCATGCGCGAAGGCATCCAGGAAAGCTACGACAACGTGCGCGAGCTGCTGGTGCATTTCCGCATCCAGGTCCAGCACGCCGATCTGGAGGACGCCGTGCGCAGCGCGCTGGACAAGTTCGAAAGCCACACCGGCATCCGCACCCGCTTCACCAAGGAGGGGGCGGGAAGCATCAGCGAGGCCAGCCGCATCCTGCAGATCCTGCACATCCTGCAAGAGGCGCTGTCCAATGTGCGCAAGCATGCCCAGGCCAGCAGCGTCGAGGTGGTGATGCGTTGCGACGGGCGCGACCTGCACGTCGAGGTGCGCGACAACGGCAAGGGCTTTGAGCCCGGCGACGTGGTGGAGGAGGGCGGCTCGCACGTCGGCATCGGCATCATGCGCGCGCGTGCCAAGCGCATCGGCGCCACGGTGGACCTGCGCGCCCAGGCCGGCCAGGGCACCTGTGTTACCCTCGACCTCGTGCATGCATAGCCCCTTCGAAAGCCTTGGAAATGGCCTCGCCCATCCGTGTCCTGCTGGTCGATGACCACACCCTGTTTCGCAGCGGCATCAAGGCCCTGCTCTCGCGCGACCCCGCGTTCGAAGTGGTCGGGGAGGCTGGCGACGGGTTGGAGGGCGTCAAGCGCGCGGTCTCGCTCAAGCCCGACGTGGTGCTGCTGGACCTGCACATGCCGGGTCTGTCCGGGCGCGAGGCGGTGCAGCTCATCATGGAAGACTGCCCGCAAACCCGGGTGGTGATGCTCACGGTGTCGGAAAACGCCGACGACCTCATGGACACCCTGCGCGCCGGCGCCCTGGGCTACCTGCTCAAGAACATCGACGCCGACTTCCTGACCAACGCCGTGCGCCGCGCTGCCGAAGGCGAGGCCGTGATGTCGGCCCAGATGACGGCCAAGCTCATGGCCAGCGTGCGCGGCGGCCCCACCCCGGCGCGCGCCAGCGACGCCGACAAGCTCACCCCGCGCGAGCGCGAAATCCTGGCCCACCTGGCGCGCGGCGCCAGCAACAAGGAAATCGCGCGCAGCCTGGAACTGGCCGAGAGCACGGTCAAGATCCACATCCAGAACATCCTCAAGAAACTCGGCGTGGCCAGCCGCGTGCAGGCCGCCATCTACGCCGTCGAGAACGATCTCGCCGCCAAGGGCGGCTGAACGGCGCTGCATGCGTGGCCCGCGTGCGCAGGCGCGCCGCGCCGTGCGCCCGGCCAGAGGGACTAGTTCCAAAGGACTAGATGGGGCGGCCGGGACTATCTCCTAAGGCCTGCTCCACCCCCTACGAATGCCGGTCCGGGATGTGCCTCTGACCGATTTCCCACGGGTTAACCCTTGCCTACCATGCGGACAACCTATCCCGGTGTTTGCAGGAGCAAGAAATGACAACAGCGGAACAAAAGCGCAAGGCCTGGTCGGTAGTGATCGCCAGCACCTTTGCCTTCACGGTGTGCTTCATGGTCTGGATGATGTTTGCCGTGATCGGCATCCCGATCAAGAAGACCCTGGACCTCAACGAAACCCAATTCGGTCTGTTGGTGGCCATGCCGGTGCTGACGGGCTCGCTCATCCGCTTGCCGCTGGGGATGCTGACCGACCGTTTTGGTGGGCGCATCGTGTTCGCCATCCTGATGGCCACCACCATCGTCCCGATTTACCTCATCTCTTACGCCACCGCGTACTGGCACTTTCTGGTGACAGGCCTGTTCGTGGGGATGGCGGGGGGCTCTTTCACGGTCGGCATTTCGTATTGCGCGCGCTGGTTCCCCAAGAACCAGCAGGGCACGGCGATGGGCATCTTCGGCGCTGGCAACTCGGGCTCGGCGGTGACCAAGATCGTGGCGCCCACCCTGGTGCTGGCCTATGGCTGGCAGTTCGTGCCCCAGGTGTATTCGGCCATCATGCTCGGCACCCTGATCCTGTTCTGGCTCTTCTCCTACGACGACCCGTCGCACAACGCGGGCAAGAGCGTGTCGGTGCGCGAGCAGCTGCAGGCCCTCAAGGACCCGGTGGTGTGGAAGTACAGCCAGTACTACTCCATCGTGTTCGGCGGCTATGTGGCGCTGTCGCTGTGGATGACCAAGTACTACGTGACCGAGTACGGGTTCGACATCAAGGATGCCGCCTTTTTGGCCGCGTGCTTCTCCCTGCCCGGCGGCGTGCTGCGTGCGCTGGGTGGCTGGATGTCGGACAAGTGGGGCGCGCACTCTGTGACCTGGTGGGTGCTGTGGGTGTCCTGGATCTGCCTGTTCATCCTGTCCTACCCCCAAACCCAGCTCACCATCCAGACCGTGACCGGGCCGCAGAGCTTCCACATCGGCCTGAACGTGTGGGCGTTCACGGGGCTCATGTTCATCATGGGTGTGGCCTGGGCGGTGGGCAAGGCGTCGGTCTTCAAGTACCTCTCGGACGACTACCCCAAGAACATCGGCGTGGTCTCCGGCGTGGTGGGTCTGGCCGGCGGCCTGGGCGGCTTTCTGCTGCCCATCATGTTCGGCGCGCTGGTGGACCTCACCGGCATCCGCTCCAGCTGCTTCATGCTGATGTACGGCATCGTCTGGGTGTCCCTGATCTGGATGTACTGGACCGAAGTGCGCCGTGCCGACCCGACTGGGCGCGCCGGGCACACCCTGGCGGCATCGGCCAAGTGAGCCGGTCCGCACTCAAAAACACAAAGGAAAGTTGATCATGTCCAACCCTAGCCCTGCGGTGACTTCCAGCCGCGACATCGTTGACTGGCGCCCGGAAGACGACCGCTTCTGGGAGTCCACCGGCCAGTCCATCGCCAGCCGCAACCTCTGGATCTCCATTCCGTCCCTGCTGTGCGGGTTCTCGGTCTGGATGATGTGGAGCATCATCACCGCGCAGATGCTCAACCTGGGCTTCCCCTTCAAGCAGGAAGAACTCTTTACCCTGGCCGCCATCTCCGGCCTGTCGGGCGCCACGCTGCGCATCCCGGCGTCCTTCTTCATCCGCATCTGCGGCGGGCGCAACACGGTGTTCCTGACCACCGCGCTGCTCATGGTGCCGGCGGTGCTGACCGGCATCGCCCTGCAGGACAAGGCCACGCCGCTGTGGTTCTTCCAGCTGTGCGCGCTGCTGTCGGGCATTGGCGGCGGCAACTTCGCCTGCTCCATGTCCAACATCTCGCCCTTCTACCCCAAGCGCCTGCAGGGCACGGCGCTGGGCCTGAACGCGGGCCTGGGTAACTTTGGTGTGACCACGGCCCAGATCCTGATCCCCCTGGTGATGACCGTGAGCCTCTTCGGCGCCATGGCCGGGGGCTCGATGGAGCTGGTCAAGGACTCGGGCTGGATCCTGGGCAAGATCGCCGCGGGCACCCCCACCTTCGTGCAGAACGCCGGTTTTGTCTGGCTGATCATTCTGGTGCCGCTGGCCTTCTTCGGCTTCCTGGGCATGAACAACCTGCTGGTGGTCTCGCCCGGCATCGGCTCCACGGCGGCCGCGTTTGCCAAGGTCCTGTGGCTCTACGGTCTGGCCTTCGTCACCGCCGGCCTGGGCCTGTACCTGTACCTGCCAGCACCCACGGGCCTGGGGCTGCTCAACATGTGGGTGGCGCTGCCGCTGATCATTGTCTCCACCCTGCTGGTGCTCAAGTTGGGCGCCATCGGTGACATGAAGGCCAACATCGCCAAGCAGTTCGAGATTTTTGGCAACAAGCACACCTGGTCGCTGACCGCCCTGTACCTGGTGACCTTCGGCTCCTTCATCGGCTTCTCGGCCGTGGTGCCGCTGGCGATCTCGGTGCTCTTTGGCGTGCAGCACGTGCTGGACCCGGCCACCGGGCTGTGGCAGCACACGCTCAAGAACCCGAACGCTCCTTCGGCCCTGACCTACGCCTGGATCGGCCCCTTCGTGGGCGCGGCCATCCGTCCGCTGGGCGGCTGGATTTCGGACAAGGTGGGCGGCTCCATCGTCACCCAGGTCATCTCCGCCGTCATGGTGGTGGCCTCGGTATACGCGGGCTACGTGATGATGCAGGCCTACCACTCGGCCACGCCCGAGATCTATTTCACCCATTTCATGCTGACCTTCGTGGTGGTGTTCGCCGCCGCGGGCATCGGCAACGGTTCGACTTTCCGCACCGTGGGGGTGATCTTCGACCGCGCCCAAGCCGGCCCCGTGCTGGGCTGGACTTCCGCGGTGGCTGCCTACGGTTCGTTCATCGCGCCGCAGGTCATCAGCTCCCAGCTCAAGGCCGGTACGCCCGAATACGCCATGTATGGCTTCGCGGTGTTCTACGCCCTGTGCCTGGTGCTGAACTGGTGGTTCTACCTGCGCTCGGGTTCCGAGATCAAGAACCCCTGATTTTTCCCATAACCACAAGCCATACCGAACGTTTTTAGGAGAAGCACATGAGCCATTTTCTGGACCGACTCAAGTTCTTCGAAAAAGTCAAATCGACTTTCTCGGGGAACCACGGGATCGTTACCAACGAAGACCGCCAATGGGAAGACGTGTACCGCCACCGCTGGCAGCACGACAAGGTGGTGCGTTCCACCCACGGGGTGAACTGCACGGGCGGCTGCTCGTGGAAAATTTTCGTCAAGAACGGCCTGGTGTCGTTCGAGATGCAGCAGACCGACTACCCCCGCACCCGCGACGACCTGCCCAACCACGAGCCGCGCGGCTGCCAGCGCGGTGCATCGTTCTCCTGGTACCTGTACAGCCCGCACCGCGTCAAGCACCCGCTCATCCGCGGCCGCCTGCTGGAGCTGTACCGCGCCGAGCGCAAGAGCGGCAAGGACCCGGTGGAAGCCTGGGAGGCTATCCAGAAGGACCCCGCCAAGCGCGAGAAGTACGTGGCCGTGCGCGGCCTGGGCGGCTTTGTGCGCAGCACCTGGGACGAGGTCAACGAGCTGATCGCCGCGGCCAACGTCTACACCATCAAGAAGTGGGGCCCGGACCGCATTTTCGGCTTCTCGCCGATTCCGGCCATGTCCATGATCTCCTACGCTGCCGGTGCGCGCTACCTGTCGCTGATCGGTGGCGCCTGCGGCTCTTTCTACGACTGGTACTGCGACCTGCCCGCCGCGTCTCCGCAGACTTGGGGTGAGCAGACCGACGTGCCCGAGGCGGCCGACTGGTACAACTCCACCTACCTCATCATCATGGGCGCGAACCTGCCCATGACCCGCACCCCTGACGCCCACTTCGCCGCCGAGGTGCGCTACAAGGGCGCCAAGGTGGTCTCGCTGGCCCCCGACTACGCCGAGTACGTCAAGTTTGCCGACCTGTGGATGCCGGTGCGCCAGGGTACCGATGCCGCCGCCCTGATGGGCATGGCGCACGTGGCGCTCAAGGAGTTCTACGTTGACCGCCAGGACCCGTACTTCAGCATGTACGCCCGCACCTACACCGACATGCCCATGCAGGTGGTGCTGCGTGCGCACGGCGAGGGCTATGTGTCCGACCGCAACCTGCGCGCCTCCGATTTCGACGGCGCCCTGGGCGAGACCAACAACCCCGAGTGGAAGACCATCGTTTTTGACGAAAAGAGCGCCCGCTTCGTCGCGCCCAACGGCTCCATCGGTTTCCGCTGGGGCGAAAACGGCAAGTGGAACCTGCTGCCCAAGGACGCTGCCAGCCAGGAAGAGATCCAGGCCGAACTGTCCTGCCAGGGCAAGGACGGCGCCACGGTGGTGTCGGTGGGCTTCCCCCACTTCAACCACGGTGAGCCGGGCCTGATCTACCGCAACGTGCCCGCGCGCCGCATTACCTTGGCCAATGGCCAGGAAGCGCTGGTCACATCGGTGTTCGACATGCTGATTGCGCAGCACTCCATCGACCGGGGTCTGGGCGGCGCCAATGTGGCCAAGTCCTACAACGACGACAGCGTGCCCTACACCCCGGCCTGGTCGGCCAAGGTCACCGGCGTCAAGTCGGCCGACATCGAGCGCACCGGGCGCGAGTTTGCCGACAACGCTTCCAAGACCCAGGGCAAGTCCATGGTCATCATGGGCGCGGCCATCAACCACTGGTACCACAACGACCTGGGCTACCGCTCGGTCATGAACCTGCTGCACATCTGCGGCTGCGTGGGCCAGACCGGCGGCGGCTGGGCACACTATGTGGGCCAGGAAAAGCTGCGCCCGCAAGCGGGCTGGGCCCCGATCGCGTTCGCGCTGGATTGGCAGCGTCCCCCGCGCCACATGAACTCCACCTCCTACTGGTACTTCCACACCGACCAGTGGCGCTACGAGACCATCAACGCCGATGGCCTGCACGCGGAGTCGGCCAAGGCCAAGTACAAGGGCTACAGCGTGGCCGACTACAACGTGGTCGCCGCCCGCCTGGGCTTCCTGCCCACGGCGCCGCACTTCAACAAGAACCCCTTGGAGATCGTGGCCGACGCCCAGAAGGCCGGTGCCAGCGACGAGGCCGGTATCGCCAAGTACATGGTCGACCAGCTCAAGAGCGGCCAGCTGGATGTGGCCTTTGCCGACCCGGATGCGCCGCAGAACTGGCCGCGCAACCTGTTCGTCTGGCGTGGCAACCTGATCGGTACCTCCGCCAAGGGGCATGAGTACTTCCTCAAGCACCTCTTGGGTGCGCAAAACGGCGTGCTGCAAGAGGGCGGCGCAGGCAACAACACCAAGGAAGTGAAGTGGCACGAGAACGCCCCGGTGGGCAAGCTCGACCTGATGGTGGACATCAACTTCCGCCTCAACTCCACCGGCGCCTACTCCGACATCGTGTTGCCCACGGCGACCTGGTACGAGAAGCATGACCTGAACACCACGGACATGCACCCCTTCATCCACCCGCTGTCCGAGGCCGTGTCGCCGGGTTGGGAGTCCAAGTCCGACTGGCAGATCTTCAAGACCCTGGCCAAGCACTTCTCGGCCCTGGCGGCCAAGCACCTGGGCACGCGCAAGGACGTGATCGCGCTGCCGATGCAGCACGACTCCGCGTTCGAGCTGGCCCAGCCCTATGGCGAAGTCAAGGACTGGAAGAAGGGCGAATGCGAGCCGATTCCCGGCAAGACCATGCCGCTGCTCAAGGTGGTGGACCGCGACTACGGCAGCGTGTACAACAAGTACATCGCGCTGGGCCCGCTGATGGTCAAGCTGGGCAACAACGTCAAGGGCATCGACTGGAACACCGAGCACGAGTACGAAGAGCTCAAGAGCCTGAACCGCACCGTGCGCGAGCCTGGCGTGTCCTACGGCATGCCTTCGCTGGAAGAAGACATTGCGGTGTGCGACTCGGTGATGCGCATGGCCCCCGAGACCAATGGCGAGGTGGCGCACAAGTCGTGGTCCGCCCTGTCCAAGAAGACCGGCATCGACCACAGCCACCTGTACGAAGGCCGCCACGAGGACAAGATCACCTTCCGCGACATCCAGGCCCAGCCGCGCAAGATCATCACCGCGCCCACCTGGTCCGGGATCGAGTCGGAAAAAGTGTCCTACACCGCCGGGTACACCAACATCCACGAGCACATCCCGTTCCGTACTCTCACGGGCCGTGCCCATTTCTACCAGGACCACGAGTGGATGCTGGACTTCGGTGAAGGCCTGTGCGCCTACAAGCCGCCGGTCGACCTCAAGGAGCTTGAAGGCGTGCCTGCGTCCGTCAAGGCCAAGCCGCACCTGAACCTGAGCTGGATCACGCCGCACTCCAAGTGGGGCATCCACTCCAGCTACCAGGACAACCTGCGCATGCTCACGCTGTTCCGCGGCGGTCCCTACGTGTGGATTTCGGAAGACGACGCCAAGCAGGTGGGCATCGAGGACAACGACTGGGTCGAGGCCGTCAACGGCAACGGCGCCACCGTGGCCCGCGCCGTGGTGTCGCAGCGCGTGCCGCGCGGCATGGCCCTGATGTACCACGCCCAGGAAAAGAACGTCAACGTGCCCGGCTCCAACACCACCGGCAAGCGCGGCGGCATTCTGAACTCGGTCACCCGCGTGATCATGAAGCCGACCAACATGGTGGGCGGCTACGCCCAGCTGTCGTACTCGTTCAACTACTACGGCACCGTGGGCTGCCAGCGCGACACCATGGTGGCGCTGCACAAGATCGCCGACAAGGATGTGGATTGGCTGGAGCGTCCGCTCACCCCAGAGCGTGAAGCCAAGCGCAACCCGCCCGGAATCGGTCCCCGCTAAGCGACGAAGACACTAGGAGATCACAATGAAAGTACGCGCACAATTTGCCTTTGTCTTCAACCTGGACAAATGTATTGGCTGCCATACCTGCTCCGTCACCTGCAAGAACGTGTGGAGCAACCGCAAGGGGGTCGAGTACGCCTGGTTCAACAACGTGGAGTCCAAGCCCGGCATTGGTTACCCCAAGCAGTGGGAAAACCAGGAGCAGTGGAAGGGCGGCTGGGAGCTGAAGGACGGCAAGCTCGAGCTCAAGGCCGGTGGCCGCGGCTCCAAGCTGCTCAACATCTTCGCCAATCCGGACATGCCCCAGATTGACGACTACTACGAGCCTTTCACCTACGACTACGCGCACCTGCAAAACGCGCCGCTGTCGGAAGCAGCGCCCACGGCCCGCCCGCGTTCGCTGATCGACGGCAGCCGCATGGAGAAGATCACCTGGGGCCCGAACTGGGAAGACGACCTGGCCGGTGAGTTCGCCAAGCGTTCCGTGGACGCGAACTTCAAGAACATCGAGAAGGAGATCTACAAGCAGTTCGAGAACACCTTCCACATGTACCTGCCGCGCATCTGCAACCACTGCCTGAACCCGGCGTGCGTGGCATCGTGCCCCTCGGGCTCGCTGTACAAGCGCGAGGAAGACGGCATCGTGCTGGTGGACCAGGACAAGTGCCGCGGCTGGCGCATGTGCGTGACCGCCTGCCCTTACAAGAAGGTGTTCTACAACTGGGAATCGGGCAAGGCCGAGAAGTGCATCGGCTGCTTCCCGCGCGTCGAGTCCGGCATGCCCACGGTGTGCTCGGAGTCTTGCGTGGGCCGCATCCGCTACAACGGCATCATGCTCTACGACGCCGACCGCATCGAAGAGCTGGCCAGCACCACCAATGAGCAGGACCTGTACGAAGCGCAGTGCCGCATCTTCCTGGACCCCAACGACCCGAAGGTGATCGAGGCCGCGCGCCGTGACGGCGTGCCCGAGGACTGGATCGAAGCGGCCCGCAAGTCGCCGATCTGGAAGATGGCCATGGACTGGAAGATTGCCTTCCCCATGCACCCCGAGTTCCGCACCCTGCCCATGGTGTGGTACGTGCCGCCGCTGTCGCCGGTGCAGTCGCAGATCGACCAGGGCAAGCTGCCCACCGAGGCCGATGGCTGCATCCCCAAGGCCGACGTGCTGCGCATGCCGATGAAGTACCTCGCCAACCTGCTCACCGCAGGGGACGAGAAGCCGATCCGCTCGGCGCTCAACCGCATGATCGCGATGCGCTCCTACATGCGCTCGGTGCACGTGGACGGCAAGGCCGACACCCGCGCGCTGGACGCGGTGGGCATCTCGGAAACCACGGCGCAGGACATGTACCGCTACCTGGCGATCGCGAACTACGAAGACCGCTTCGTGATTCCGACCGGCCACGAAGAGCTGCGCATGGACGACGCCTACGGCTTCCAGGGCCAGAACGGCTTTACCTTCGGCAACGACAGCTCGCGTGGTATCTCCAAGATCACGCTGTTTCCGCGCCGCCGCAAGGACACCAACGCCGACTCCAAGGAGCTGGCGCCCGATGCCGGACCGCGCAACTAGGAGACGGACATGGCGCTGAACTTTTACAAGGCCATGTCGCTGCTCCTGGAGTACCCCAGCCAGGAGCTGTACGACAACCTCGACGCCGTGCAAGGCGCTGTGGCCACGAGCGACTCGATCGACGACGCCGAGCGCGACGTGATCCTGGCGCTGGTGGCGCACATGCAGGCTTCGAACCCGATCGCGTTGCAGGAAGACTATGTCAAGACTTTTGACCTGGTCGCCGAGCACAGCCTGCACCTGACGCACCACCTGTTTGGCGACGACAAGAACCGTGGTCCTGCACTGATCGACCTGACCGAGATGTACAAGGAATACGGGCTGGACCAGTCGTCCAACGAGCTGCCCGACTACCTGCCGCTGGTGCTGGAGTTCGCGGCGCAGCTGGAGGACAGCGAGGCGCGGGTGTTCCTGGCCGATACGTCAAAGATCACGCGCGTCCTGGCCGACAACCTGGACAAGGTTGCCAGCCCCTATGCCCCGTGCATTCGCCTCATAGAGAAACGCGGCAGCCTGCTGGCGCTGGCTGACGCATAAGGAGATCAAAATGACCCTGCATAACTTCATTTTCGGCGTCTACCCGTACATCGCGCTGGTGACATTCTTCCTGGGAAGCTGGCTGCGCTTCGACCACGAGCAGTACTCGTGGAAGAGCGATTCCAGCCAGTTGCTGTCCAAATCGGGCATGCGCCTGGCCAGCAATCTGTTCCACATCGGCGTGCTGGCCATCTTTGGCGGCCACTTCGTCGGTCTGCTCACGCCCCACGCGGTCTTCCTGGCCATGGGCGTGTCGGACATGAGCCACCAGTACGTGGCGATCGTGGCCGGTACCGTGTTTGGCCTGTCGGCCCTGGTGGGCGGCGCCATGCTGTGGGCGCGGCGCATGTTCAACCAGCGCATCTCGGCCACCAGCCGCGGTTCGGACAAGTTCGTCATCACCTGGCTGATGCTGACCCTGGTGCTGGGCCTGAGCACGATCCCGTTCTCGCTCGGCCACGCCTCCCACGGCGACGCCAGCGTGATGATCGCCCTGGCCAACTACGTGCAAAGCATCGTGACCCTGAACCCGCAGCCCAGCCTGCTGGCCCAAGTGGACCCGGTGTTCAAGACCCACATGTTCTTTGGCATGACGGTGTTCCTGATTTTCCCCTTCACCCGCCTGGTGCACGTGTGGAGCGCGCCGATTGGCTACCTGGGCCGCGCCTACCAGATCGTGCGTTCCAAGCGCGCCTGATCGGCCCCAGCCCTGGGGCGGCATCCAGACCCGTTCTGGTGCCGCGCCCCCGCACCCCGCAATGCGCCCCGGCGCCTGCGGGGTTTTTTTTTGCGGGCTCGCCCCAGAAGCTGGCTACGATCGCAGGCAGCGACAAGGAGGGCGAACGCATGAACCGTGAAGAACAGGCCCAGGCCGGGCTGGAGCGCCGCACCCAGGTGATGGGGGCGGCTTTTGTGCACAAGGCGCAGGCCTCGGCCACGGCCTTTACCCAGCCTTTGCAGGAACACATCAACCGCGCCGCCTGGGGCGACGTCTGGCTGCGCGAGGGGCTGGACCTGAAGACCCGCAGCCTGGTGACGCTGGCCATGCTCACCGCGCTGGGGCGCAGCCACGAACTCAAGGGCCACGTGCGCGGGGCGCTGAACAATGGCGCCAGCGTGCAGGAGATCCAGGAGGTGCTGCTGCACGCCACGGTGTATTGCGGCGTGCCAGCCGCATCGGAGGCTTTCCGCGCCGCAGCCGAGGTGGTCGATGCGCCGGGCGCCTGAGCCGAGCGTGAGCCTGCGGTGAGCAGCTACGGCGATGGGGTGCCCGAAGAGGGCTTTTGCAACCGCGATGGGTTCACGCAGTTGGGGCACTGGCCCTGGCACGAAATGCTGCGGCGCAGCTGGCGTGGCGACTTCCGGCCCCGTGCGCAACCGGCCGGGGGCTATGGAGCCTTTGCGCAGGCCTGGTCGCAGCCGGTGGACCTGGCGCGCCTGCGGCAGCCCAGCGCCGAGGTGCAGCTGAGCTGGCTGGGGCATGTGACCATCCTGCTGCAGGTGGCCGGGCGCAACATCCTCATGGACCCCACCCTGGCCAGCCACGCCGGGCCATGGGGGCGCCTGGGCCCGCGCCGCGAGGTGGGCGCACCGCTGCGCGCCGAACAGCTGCCCCGCATCGATGCCCTGCTGATCTCGCACAACCATTACGACCACCTGTGCGGCGCCACCGTGCGCGCTCTGCGCGCCAGCGGCCAGCGCCCGGCGGTGTATGTGCCCATGGGGCTGGGGGCCTGGTTCCGGCGCCGGGGCTGGACCGATGTGACCGAGCTGCTGTGGTGGGACTGCGTGGAGCTGCCCCCGGTGGCGGGCGTGGCCAGCGGCGAGGGGGCGGCCAGTGTGCGCCTGCATTTCACGCCTTCGCAGCATTGGAGCCGGCGCAGCCCCTGGGACACCAACCGCAGCCTGTGGGGCGGCTTCCTGGTGGAATGGCAGCGCCTGGCGGGGCCCTGGCGCTTCCACTATCCTGGCGATACGGGCTACAGCGCCGATTTTCGCGCCATCCGCCAGCGCCTGGGGCCGGTGGACTTGCTGGCCCTGCCCATCGGGGCCTATCTGCCGCGTGATTTCATGCGCCCCATGCACGTGGACCCGTTCGATGCGGTGCAACTGATGCTGGACTTGCAGGCGCGCCAGGCCTTTGCCGTGCACTGGGGCACGTTTGGGCTGACCCAGGAGCCTTTGGACCAGCCCCTGACCGACCTGGCCCAGGCCCTGCGCGAGCGCGGCCTGCCGCCCGAGCAGGTGTGGCTGCTCAAGGCAGGCGAAACGCGCGCGGTGCCGCTGTGACGGGGTCTGGGGCGAGATCGGCGCTCGCGCTACCGCCGGACCCGCCTGGGCGCCGTGAGCGTCTACCAGGGACGGCGCTCAGGCCCGGCGCAGCGTCAGCAGCGTGATCTCGCTGCGGAAGTGGCGCTTGGGCGGGCCCCAGTAGCCGGTGCCTACCGAGGTGTAGCTCCACATGCGCCCGACGCGGTGCAGGCCGCGCACCACGGGCTGCTGCAGGCGCACGAACAGGTTCCAGGGCCACCACTGGCCGCCGTGGGTGTGGCCGTGCAGGGCCAGGTCGGCACCGGCCTGGGCCGCTGCCGCGGCGCTGCGCGGCTGGTGCGCCAGCAGCACGCGCACATCGGCCCGGACCCCGGCCAGCGCAGCCTGGGCGTCGCTGGCCCAGTGGGGGTGGAAGTGGGCGGTGCTGTGGTCGGTGACCCCGGCGATGGCGATGCGCGCCGTGCCGCGCTGGGCGATGAAGTGCTCGTTGAGCAGCACGCGCAGGCCCAGGCGGCGAAACTCTTGCACCCAGGCCGGTGCGCCGCTGTACAGCTCGTGGTTACCGATCACCAGGGCCACGCCATCGCTGGCCTGCAGCTGCTGCAGCGGGGCGACGTGCTCGCGCAGCGCCGACACGCTGCCGTCCACCACGTCGCCGGTGATGGCCACCAGGTCGGCCTGCAAGGCGTTGACGCGCTCTACCACGCGCGCCAGCCAGGGGCGGCGGATGGTCGCGCCGACGTGGATGTCGGTGATCTGGGCAATGCGGTAGCCGTCCAGGGCCTCGGGCAGCGCCTCGATGGCCACGGGAACGTGCCGGATGGCGGGCGTGCGCCGTGCCAGCACCAAGCCCAGCACGGTCGCCACCAGAGACAGCAGGACCACGCCTTGCGCGCTGGCACCTTCCCAGGAGCTGCTGTCCAGGCCCAGCGCGCCCAGCGCAGCGAGCAGCAGGGCGTGCAGCAGGGCGTGCAGCAGCGTGAACACCGCCAGGCTGGAAAACCAGCCCAGGGCCAGGCCACCGGCCCAGGCGCGCAGGCTGTCCGTGCGGGTGGAGGCGCTGCGCCGCCCCAGCAGCCCCAGCGGAATCGCCAGCGTGCTGGCGGCCAGCAGGGCGGTGAGGCCCAGCACAAAAGGCGAATCCCAGGGCCAGGCCGCGCTCAGGTGCAAGCCCACCAGCAGGTGCAGCGCTGCGATCAGGCCCAGGGCGGTAGCCAGGAAACCCGGGCGCGGGCCGGAGCGTTCGGTGGCGTGCTGCGTGCCGGGCTGGTGCGCGTGTGGGGGCGTGGGCGCCGCAGAGGAAGAGGTATCGGTCATGCCCGCATGCTAGGGGCCACCCCAAATCCGTTGCCTGGCTGGGGCTGAAACACGGGGGGCGTGTGTTCTGCGTGCTGTGGGGGCTTGCGCGCGCCTGTCACCCGCATGACCGTGTGCGCGCGTGGCGCTGCACAGAATCCGGCGCATGAGCGAAATACGATCCCCCTTGGGCGCCCTGCTGCTGCAGTGGCTGGTGCCACCCGGCCAGGCGGTGCGCGCCGGGCAGCCGGTGTTGCTGCTGGAGGCCATGAAGATGGAGCACGAGCTGCATGCCCCCTGCGATGGCGTTCTGGGGCCGCACCGTTTCAATCCTGGGGAACTGGTGGAAGAAGGTGTTTTGCTATCAATAATAGAGCAACAAAGCGCCATTTCACGCGGGCTGGGTGCCGAAAATGCTCCACATTTTGCGGGCCTGGACACTCCGCCTGGGTTGGATGCGGGGCTCGGGCCTGCCGACGCTTGCGAATCTCAATCCACACTCCCGGGCCAGCACCAGCACCAGCACCAGCAAGGGCAAGGGCAAGGGCAAGGGCAAGGGCAAGGGCAAGGGCAAGGGCAAGGGCAAGGGCAAGGGCAAGGGCAAGGGCCCCAGGCCGAGGCCGAGGCCGACTGTGTGCGCCACTGGCGCCAGCGCCAGGCCGCCACCCTGGACAGTGCCCGGCCCCAGGCGGTGGCGCGGCGCCACGCGGCAGGGGCGCAGACGGCGCGCGAGAACATCGCTGCCGTGTGCGACCCCGGCAGCTTTGTCGAGTACGGCGCGCTGGCGCTGGCCGCGCAGCGCAGCCGCCGCAGCGAAGAAGAGCTGGTGGCCCAGACCCCGGCGGACGGCCTGGTCTGCGGGGTCGGCCGGGTGGGCGGCCACGCCGTGGCGCTGCTCGCTTACGACGCCACCGTGCTGGCTGGCACGCAGGGCCTGCGCAACCACCAGAAGATGGACCGCTTGCTGGAGCAGGCGCTGGCGCAGCGCTGGCCCGTGCTGCTGTGGGCCGAGGGAGGCGGTGGGCGCCCGGGGGATGTGGACTTTCCCATCGTCGCCGGGCTGCACGTGCAGACGTTTGTGCGCTTTGCCCAGCTCCATGGCCGCGTGCCGGTGCTGGGCATCGCCGCCGGGCGCTGCTTTGCCGGCAACGCCGCCTTGCTGGGCTGCTGTGAGCTGGTCATCGCCACCCGCCACAGCAACATCGGCATGGGCGGCCCGGCCATGGTCGAAGGCGGGGGCCTGGGCGTGTTCGCCCCCGAAGAGATCGGCCCGGCCAGCGTGCAGCATGCCAATGGCGTGATCGACGTGCTGGTGGACGACGAGCGCGCCGCCTGCGCGGTGGCGCGCCAGTACCTGGCTTTGGCCCTTGCACCGCACACCGCGCCCGGCGCTCCAGCCCAGGCGCCCGACAGCGCCCCCCTGGCCCACTTGGTGCCCGTGCAGCGCAACCGCGTGTTCGACAGCACCCAGGCGGTGCTGGGCCTGGCCGACGCGGGCAGCGTGCTGTGGCTGCGCACGGGCTTCGGGCGTGCCGTGCACACCGCGCTGGCGCGCATCGAAGGCCGGGCCGTGGGTTTTGTGGTGAGCAACCCGGCGCACCTGGGCGGCGCGGTCGACCCCGATGCGGCGGACAAGGTGGCGCGTTTTACCCAGGTGTGCAGCGCGCGCGGCTGGCCCATCGTCAGCCTGGTGGACACCCCCGGCTTCATGGTCGGCCCCGAGGTCGAGGCGCGCGCCCAGGTGCGCCACGCCAGCGCCATGTTCGTGGCCAGCGCGCAGCGGCGCGTGCCCCAGGTGGCGGTGCTGATGCGCCGCGCCTTCGGCCTGGGCGCCATGGCGCTGTGCGGCGGCGGCTTTCACGCCACCGTGGCCACCGCCGCCTGGCCGCAGGCCGAATGCGGCGCCATGGGCCTGGAAGGCGCCGTGCGCCTGGGCTACCGCAAGGAACTCGAAGCCCTGCCCGAGGGCCCCGAGCGCCAGGCCCGCTTCGACGCCCTGCTGCAACAGCACATCGCCGCCGGCAGCGCCGTGAACATGGCCACCACGCTGGAGATCGATGCGGTGATCGACCCGGTGGACACGCGGGCCTGGTTGGTGGGGGTGTTGGCGGGGGGCCACCAAACTGACATCCATTAGCGCCCATTTTGGGTCGTCTGGCTCAGAAATGGGTGTTAATGGGCGTATTATTGGTGGCATGCTGCGCTCAGACACGCTCCAGATCACCCCCGAGATCCTGGGCCTGGTGGCCCGGATCGACGAATTCAAAGGCGCATGGCGGGCCTTGGGTAGGCTGGCGCCGGAGCGTCTTTCGGCGCTCAGACGCGTGGCCACCATCGAAAGCATTGGCTCCAGCACCCGCATCGAGGGCAGCAAGCTGACCGACCGCGAGGTGGAGCGCCTGCTCTCCAACCTGGCCATCCAGTCTTTCGATTCCCGAGATGAGCAGGAGGTGGCCGGTTACGCCGAACTGATGGAACTGGTATTCAGTGCGTGGCAGGACATCCCTTTCAACGAGAACCACATCAAGCAACTGCACCAGATTCTGTTGCGCCACAGCGAAAAGGATGTACGCCACCGGGGGCAGTACAAGACCCACTCGAACAGCGTTGCCGCTTTCGATGAAAACGGGACACAGATTGGCATCGTTTTTGAGACCGCCACGCCGTTCGACACGCCACGGCTGATGGCCGAATTGGTGTCCTGGGCGAACGATGAACGTGAAAAGGGGCATCTGCACCCCTTGCTGGTCATCGCGGTCTTCGTGGTGGTGTTTCTGGAAATTCACCCCTTCCAAGACGGCAATGGGCGTTTGAGCCGGGTGCTGACGACCCTGCTGCTGATCCAGGCCGGTTACGCCTATGTGCCGTACAGCTCGTTGGAGAGCGTGATTGAGCTGAACAAGGAAGCCTATTACCTGGCCCTGCGCCAGACGCAGGGCAGCATCCGCACCCCATCCCCCAACTGGCAGCCGTGGCTGGTGTTCTTCCTGCGCTCATTGGCCGAGCAGGTGCGGCGGCTGGAGAAGAAGGTGGAGCGCGAAAAGATCGTGCTGGCCGCGTTGCCCGAGTTGTCGCTGCAGATCGTGGAATTCGCCCGGGAGCATGGCCGCATCACCATGATGGAGGCCATCCAACTGACCGGCGCCAGCCGCAACACCCTGAAGCAGCACTTGCGCAACCTGACCGAGCGCAAGCATCTGCAGCAGCACGGCAGTGGGCGGGGCGCGTGGTACGGCTTGCAATGACGCGAGCGACGCGGTGATCGACCCAGTGGACACGCGGGCGAGGCGGGTCATTTGAGTTTTTGTGTCCCATGGGCTACATTTCTGGCCATGAAGCGCCAATTTGATGCCCGAGGGCTACAGTGACCACGCTATCCGATGTTGCCGAAATGCTCAGAAGTGCCCGCCGGGAAGCGGGGCTGAGCCAGGATGAACTTGCCCAGCGGGCGGGTGTCGCGCGCACGACCGTGGCGCGGATGGAAAACCTGGCCAAGGGCGACATGAGCGTGTCCGCGCTGGTGCGCTTGCTCGAAGCCGCCGGTTACGACCTGAAGCCGGTGAAGCCAGGTCACGCGCGCACGGTCGAAGACATCCTCGCCGAGCAGCGCCGGGGTGATTCCGCATGAAACTCGATGTTCAGGTCAGCGGAAAGACCGTCGCCCAGCTCTACCGCGAGCGCGATGAATACGTTTTGAAGTACCTGCCGGACGCTGATCCGGCCGATTTCGTCAGCCTGACCATGCCGGTGCGCGGCGAACCTTGGCGCTGGCCGCGTGACCTGCATCCGTTCTTCCGCCAGAACTTGCCCGAAGGCTATCTGCTGAACATCATCCGCGAGGAGTTCGGGCCACTGCTCGATGGCACGGATCTGTCCCTGCTGGCAGTGGTTGGGGGCACTGGCATCGGACGTGTCACAGTCACGCCAGAAGGTGGCATGCCTGGCGTGGAAATGGAGCCGCTGCAGATGGAGAGCCTTTTGACGGCGGAGAACACCGCCGAACACTTCGCGTCGCTGGTGCGCCGCTATGCCCGCGCATCGATTTCGGGCGTAGTGCCCAAGTTCATCGCACCAGAAGAAACGTCCGATGAGACGCTGGGCCCCTTGGGCAAACCCACGCTGCGCACCAGCCGCCACATCATCAAAGGCTCGGACGACAGCACGCCCTACCTCGGCTTCAACGAGTTCTACAGCATGCGGGTGTTGGAGCGCCTGAATGTTGTGCCGGTCGCTCGCACACGCATGTCCGACGATGGCCGCGTGCTGGTGGTCGAGCGTTTCGACGTGGACGGGCATGGCACGCCGACCCACGGACTCGAAGATGCCTGTGGTCTGCTCGGCTTGCCGCCCCACGAGAAGTACGCGACCACGACAGAGAAGGTACTGAACGCCACGCGCTCCTACCTGCCGCCCGCCCAGTTACGTGTTCAGTTGGAGCAATTCGGCTGGCATGTGCTGACCAACTATGTGGTGCGCAACGCAGACTGCCACGCCAAAAACATCGCGCTGTCCTACACCCGGCTCGGCGATGTGGGTTTCGCGCCGGTCTACGACATCGTGACGACCCAGGCCTACCCGCGTTTTGCGAACAACCCGCCTGGGCTGTCGATCGATGGCCGCCAGACCTGGGCTGCGGGCAAGGCCCTGCAGCGCTTCTTCAATGCGCGGCTGGGCATCGCGCCACGGCACTACGCCGAGATGGTCGAGCGCTTGTGCGAATCGGCGGTTCAGGTTGGTGGGGAGGTGATCGAAGCGTCCAGGAACGAGCCGCGCTGGAGGCCGATGGCCAAGCAAATGGCACATGCGTGGAATGAGGGTATGGCGTCGCTGCGCGACCCAAAGAAGTCCGTAGCGCTGCGCGGCCTGGATGCTGCGATGGCTGCGGCCGGGTTTTCCGACCCCGAGCCTCCCGAATCAAGCCGCGTAACGATCGGTCGCTCCGAACTGTTGGCGCCGCCGCAGCGGCGCAAACCATAAGGGCTCGCTCAGGAACAAGCCTCAGGCCTCTCGGCCCGGTGGGCGGGTCAAAACCTCTCCATCCCCGCAAACCTGGGCTTCTCCCCCCCGCGCACCACCTCGCGCCCGCCTTCCGCGCAGCGCTTGCTGGTGGGGATGACCTTGCCGGGGTTGAGCAGGCCGGCGGGGTCGAAGGCGAGTTTGAGGCCCATCATCTGGGCGTTTTCTTCGGGGGTGAACTGCACGCACATGCTGGCGAGCTTTTCCACGCCCACGCCGTGTTCGCCGGTGATGGTGCCGCCCATGCGCACGCTGGTTTCCAGAATGTCGGCGCCAAAGGCTTCGGCCCGGTGCAACTGGTCCGGGTCGTTGGCGTCGAACAGGATCAGCGGGTGCAGGTTGCCGTCGCCGGCGTGGAACACGTTGGCGCAGCGCAGGTGGTATTTCTTTTCCATCTCCTGGATGGCGAGCAGGATGTCGGCCAGGCGTTTGCGCGGGATGGTCGAATCCATGCACATGTAGTCTGGGCTGATGCGCCCGCTGGCCGGGAAGGCGTTCTTGCGCCCGCTCCAGAACTTCAGGCGCTCGGCCTCGTCGCGGCTCACGGCAATGGCGGTGGCGCCAAAGCGGCGCAGCACGGCGCTCATGCGCTCGATTTCCTCGGCCACCTCTTCGGGCGTGCCGTCGCTTTCGCACAGCAAAATGGCCTCGGCCCCCAGGTCGTAGCCCGCGTGTACGAAGTCTTCCACTGCCGCCGTCATGGGCTTGTCCATCATCTCCAGCCCGGCCGGAATGATGCCGGCGGCGATGATGCCGGCCACCGCGTCACCCGCTTTGCGCATGTCGTCAAAGCTGGCCATGATGCAGCGCGCCAGTTGCGGCTTGGGCACCAGTTTGACCAGCACTTCGGTGACGATGGCCAGCATGCCCTCGCTGCCGATCACGGCGCTGAGCAGGTCGTAACCGGGCGCGTCCAGCGCCGCGCTGCCCACGCTGAGAGGCTCGCCCTCCATGGTGTAGCCGCGCACCTGCAGCACGTTGTGCAGGGTCAGGCCGTATTTGAGGCAGTGCACACCGCCCGAGTTCTCGGCCACGTTGCCGCCGATGGTGCAGGCGATCTGGCTGCTGGGGTCGGGCGCGTAGTACAGGCCGTGCTCGGCCGCTGCTTCGCTGATGGCCAGGTTGCGCACGCCGCACTGCACGCGCGCGGTCTGCGCCAGCGGGTTGACCTCCAGGATGCGGTTGAAGCGCGTCAGCGACAGGGTCACGCCGCGCGCATGCGGCATGGCCCCGCCCGACAGGCCGGTGCCTGCGCCGCGCGCCACCACCGGCACGCCCAGGCGGTGGCAGGTGCGCAGCAGGGCCTGCACCTGGGCTTCGGTCTCGGGCAGGGCCACCAGCAGCGGGCGCTGGCGGTAGGCGGTCAGGCCGTCGCACTCGTAGGGCGTCACGTCCTCGCGCTGGTAGAGCAGCGAATGGGCAGGGAAAACACCCTCTAGCCCGCGCAGAATGGACCTCAAGCGCTCCTGATTTTGTAGTGCTTCGGATTCCTGGGCGATGGCGGTGGTGAACATGGTGCGGCTCCTGCGGGTGGGGGCGGGGCGTTGGCGGGTTGCGTTGCGGTGCGCGGGGGTGCGCCGGACTCTAGGGCATGTGGGCACGCTGCGGTGTGAAACTTCTTGCAAGGGCTTGTGACTCCATTTCCACATCCGCCTTGTCCTGCGTGCTTCCTTGGGCCGGGCGCCGGTACGGTCCGCCGCTGGCTGCCTGGTGCAGCGCGAGGTGGCTATGGAATGCCATGGCGTGTGTTGCCGGGGGGCTTGGGCGCTCAGGCGCAGGCCTGCTTGAGCCACTCCGCAAACGAACTCACCTCCCAACGGTCCATGGCGCCGGTGCGCCAGCACAGGTAGTGCGCGTGCGGGCTGGGCACGGGCTGGGCAAAGGGCGGCGCCGTGCCCAGGCGCACCAGGGCGCCGCTGTCCATCCAGGGCGCGGCCAGCTTCAGGCGCACCAGGGCTATGCCCATGCCGGCGGCAGCGGCGTCGCACATCAGGCCAATGTCGTTGAACTGCGAGCCCTCGGCGGGCTCGGGCCAGTCCAGCGCGTGTGCCGCCAGCCAGGTGCGCCAGGGCTCCAGCGGGCTGCGCAGCAGGGGCAGGTTGGCAATGTCGGCGCTGGCCGCAAAGGGGCCGTGTTCGCGCACGAAGCCCGGCGATGCCATGGGCAGCACCGTGTCCTTGCTCAGGCACACGTGCTCCATGTCGGCGTAGCGCCCGGGGCCGAAGCGCACCATCAGATCGGCGTCCTCGGCCACCACGTCCAGCAGCGGGATGGACACCTGCAGCGTCAGGTCGATTTCGGGGTAGGCCTCGGTGAACTGGCGCAGGCGCGGTATCACCACCGAGCGTGCAAACGTGGGCGTCACAGCCACGCGCAGCTTGCGCTTGCCCGGCAGCGCCGCGGCGGAGGGGAATTTCTGCAGGCTGCTCAGGCCGTCGCGCACGTGGGCCAGGTACTCGCTGCCTTCGGTGGTGAGCGAGAAATCCGCCCGGCCAAAGAGCTTAGTGCCTATGACCTGCTCCAGCTGGCGCACGCGGTGGCTCACCGCGCTGGGCGTCACGCACAGCTCTTCGGCGGCCTGCGTCACGCTGCGCAGGCGCGCCAGGGCCTCGAAGGTCAGCAGGCATTGGATGGGGGGAATGCGGCCAGCGCTCATGGTGGCGCCACTATAATCCGCCGCCCCTGGGAACGTATCTCCATGGGCCCGCTTTCGGGGCCTCCACCCCCCAGGCCCCAGGGCCTTGGCAGGCGCTTGGGCGCCCAGCGCCGTGCGCCCACGGGATGCGTGGGCCCGGTCCACCCCACTTCTACAGGAAGCTCCCATGTCCGACACGCTGGCGGTTCTGCCGCAATACCTGCTGCCCAAAAAGGCCCTGACCCAACTGGCCGGGCGTTTTGCCAGCGCGTCCCTCGGGGGCACCACCACCGCCTTCATCCGCTGGTTTGCGCGGCGCTACCAGGTGAACATGGCCGAGGCCGCCAACCCCGACCTGGCCAGCTACGCCACTTTCAACGACTTCTTCACCCGCGCGCTCCAAGACGGCGCCCGCCCGCTCTCGGACGCGCCTTTTGTCTGCCCGGTGGACGGCGCCATCAGCCAGTTCGGCCCGATTGCGGGCGACCAGATCTTCCAGGCCAAGGGCCACACCTACAGCACCACCGCCCTGGTGGGCGGGGACGCGGCGCTGGCGCAGCGTTTCACCAACGGCAGCTTTGCCACCATCTACCTGAGCCCGCGCGACTACCACCGCATCCACATGCCTTGCGACGGCGAACTCACGCGCATGGTCTATGTGCCTGGCGACCTGTTCTCGGTCAACCCGGCCACGGCGCGGGGCGTGCCGGGCCTGTTTGCGCGCAACGAGCGCGTGGTGTGCGTGTTCGACACCGAGCACGGCACCATGGTGCTGACCCTGGTGGGCGCCACCATCGTGGGCAGCATGGCCACGGTGTGGCACGGGCAGGTGAACCCGCCGCGCGCGCCCCAGGTGTGCGAGTGGCGCTACGACAGCGGCCAGGTGCGCCTGGCGCGGGGCCAGGAGATGGGGCATTTCCTGCTCGGATCCACCGTGGTGCTGCTGTTCGAGCCCGGGCGTGTGGGCTGGAACCCGCAATGGTCACCTGCGCGACCCGTGCGCATGGGGGAAACGATGGGTTTTCGCCCCTGAGGTTTTGGGCTATCCTGCACCCATCGCAGACTGTGCGTTGGACCGCTATGGAACTCACAACCACTACTTCCCACTCCCAGCACGACGACGAACCCCAGGCGTTGGTGCTGGCCAGCGCCCACGAGGCGCAAGAGCCCCAAGATGATGCCGCCGCCGATACCGCGGCCCCGGTGCGCAAGCGCCGGGCCAACCCCTTGAGCGGCCTGTCGGTCAAGGGCAGCCTGGCCTTTGCCTTTGCCTGCGTGCTGGTGGGCGTGCTGGTGATGGGCGTTTTTGCCCAGACCCAGATGGGGCGGCTCAACAACTCGACCAAGGCCATCTACGAGCAGGAATACCTGGCCGGGCAGGCGGCCGAGCAGTTGCGCTCCAACCTGCTGCGCATCAGCCGGGCGCAAAAGCAGCTGCTCACCGCCACCACCGCCGATGAGCGCGCGGCGCTGGGCAAGGATGTGGATGCCGGGGTGCAGTCCATCAATCGCTTGATGAAGACCATCGACGAACTCTCCACCACGGACGAGACCCGCGCCAGCGCCAAGGAGCTGGCCGGCCCGCTGGAAAAGTGGACCAAGCGCGTGGGCGCTTTCGTCGAGCTGGTCAAGGCCCAGCCGCTGGAGCTGCTGGAGATGAGCTGGGAAGTGCCGCTGGAGGACGCCGGCCTGCTCAACGACACCCGCAAGCTGGAAAAGACCGTGGACAGCATGGTGGCGCAGCGCAGCGCCTCTGCCCAGGCCACCATCGTGCATGCGGGGGAAATCTACCGCGGCGCCTTCATCTGGGTGGTGGTCATGAACGTGGCGCTGTTCGTGCTGGCCATCGTGGTGGGCGGCTGGGTGACCCGGCGCCTGATCCGCCAGCTCGGCGGCGAGCCCGCCTATGCCAAGGGCATCGCTGCGCGCATCGCGCATGGCGAGCTGAACCTGCGCATCGAACTCCACCCCAAGGACCGCGAAAGCCTGCTGTACTCGCTGCACGAAATGCAGCAGCAGCTGGCGCAGACCATGCGCGACATCGCCGACAGCTCCAGCCAGGTGGCCAACGCCTCGCGCGAAATCTCCATGGGCAACCTGGACCTCTCGCACCGCACCGAGCAGCAGGCCATTTCCCTGGAGCAGACCACCAAGAACGTGCAGCAGATGTCCGAAATCTCGCACCGCTATGCCGACAGCGCCTCGCAGGCCGCGCGCCTGTCCAGCGCGGCCGACAAGGCGGCGCAGCACGGCGGAGCGGTGGTGTCCAACGTGGTCACCACCATGGAGCAGATCAACCAGTCCACCCAGGCCATCCACGCCAACATCGGCGTGATCCAGAGCATCGCCTTCCAGACCAATATCCTGGCCCTGAACGCCGCCGTGGAGGCGGCCCATGCGGGCGAGCAGGGGCGCGGCTTTGCCGTGGTGGCGTCCGAGGTGCGTGATCTGGCGCAGCGCAGCTCCAAAGCCGCACGCGAGATCAGTGCCGCCATCGAGAGTTCCACCGAGCGGGTGCGCGACGGCAAGCAACTGGTCGACCAGGCCGGCCAGGCCATTTCGGACCTCGCGCACACCGTGCGCCAGGTCAGCACCGTGATGGAAGAAATCTCTGGCGCTTCCGCCGAGCAAAGCGCGGGCATCGCGCAGATCACCGACACCATCGCCCAGCTCGACCAGAGCACGCAGCAGAACGCCGCGCTGGTGGAGCAGGCGGCAGCGGCGGCCCAGTCGCTGGACGAGCAGGCCCAGTCGCTGGACCGGCTGGTGGGGCGTTTCGACCTGGGCGGCAGCGAGCCTACTTGAAGATCACGGTCTTGTGGCCGTTGAGCAGCACGCGGTGCTCGCTGTGCCACTTGACGGCGCGCGCCAGCACCTGGCTTTCGGTGTCGCGCCCCTGGGCGGTGAGGTCTTCCACGGTCTTGCTGTGGTCCACGCGCGCCACGTCCTGCTCGATGATGGGGCCCTCGTCCAAGTCCGCCGTCACGTAGTGCGCGGTGGCGCCAATGAGCTTCACGCCGCGGTCGTGTGCTTGGTAATAGGGTTTGGCGCCCTTGAAGCTGGGCAGGAAGGAGTGGTGGATGTTGATGGCGCGCCCTGACAGCGCCTGGCACATGCCATTCGAGAGCACCTGCATATAGCGCGCCAGCACCACCAGCTCGGCGTCCTCGTTGCGGATGATCTCCAACTGCCGCTCCTCGGCCACGGGCTTGGTGGCGGCGCTGACCGGGATGTGGTGGAAGGGCACGTTGTAGCTCGCCGCCAGCTGGTAGAACTCGCGGTGGTTGGAGACGATGGCGCGGATGTCCAGCGGCAGCAGCCCGCTCTTCCAGCGAAACAGCAAGTCATTGAGGCAGTGCCCCTCCTTGCTCACCATGATCACGGTGCGCAGCGGCTGCGAGGTGGCGTGCAGGCTCCAGCGCATGGCAAAGGGCTCGGCAAAGGCCTGCAGGTGCTCGCGCAGCTGCGCGGGCGCCAACTGCGCGCAGGAGAACTGCACGCGCATGAAAAACAGGCCGGTGTCGTGGTCGTTGTACTGTGCGGCCTCTTCGATGTTGCCGCCGTGCTGCAGCAAAAAGCCCGAGACGGCGTGCACGAGCCCCAGGCGGTCGGGGCAGGAGAGGGTGAGGATGTAACTGGCGTCCATAGGGCTGCGATTGTCCACCATCGCTGGCACCCTGCCGTGCAGCCGTGCAGCCGTGCAGCCGTGCAGCCGTGTTGCGGTGTTGCGGTGTTGCGGTGTTGCGGTGTTGCGGTGGCGGGGCCCGCTTCAGTGCATGCCCAGCGGGGTCTGTGCCAGGGCGGCGTAGCGCTCCAGGGTTTCTTCCACCTCTTCCTGGGTGGGGGTGTTCTGCTTCCAGTCGTGCAGGTGGCGTTCGAACAGGTCGGCCCAGGCCCCGTCCAGGAACACTTCTTTGCCGGTGCGCTTGTCCACCAGCTCGAAGCCGTGGCGCGCCAGGCGCAGCGGCGGCTGCCCCTCCTCGGGGGCCGGGGCGGCGGCGCCCTCTTCCCACACCCCCAGCACATGGGTCAGGTGAAAGTCGTCCGAGTCGTACAGCGTGTTCATGGTGCGCCCCTTGGGAGTTTCGTGTGGTCCAACAACACCGTGGCAGATGGGGGAGCCGCAGCGGCTTTCAAGGGGCCGGGCGGGCGCGGCAGGCCCCAGCCCCGCGGGCAGCGGTTCAGGGCCGCTCGGTGGCGCGCCAGAGCTGGTCCACAAAGTCGCCGTTGCTTTGGGTGAGGCGGATGCGCACCGGCAGGTATTCCAGGTCGGGGGCAAGCCAGACTTCGGCGCGCGAGTCGTTGGGGTTGGCCGGGTCCTTGGTGAGGTGGATGGCGCGCACCTGGCCGCCGGGCAGGCTCACCGGCTGCGCCGCAGCCACCTTGAACACCCAGGTTTCGGACGACCGGGGCCCCACGGCCTGGAATGCCAGGGTGCTGCCCGCGCCATAGCGCTGGGGCTGCGTGGCCAGCATGGCGGCGAGCTGGAAGAAGATGCTGAGCTGGTCCTGCGCACCGGGCTGCAGCGCTTCCTCGGGCGTGTTGGCGCTGTAGCTCACCTTGCCCTTGCTGCGTTCGAAATGGGCGCTTACCTCGGAGCGCACCTTGTCGCCAAAGCGCAGCGGCTCCAGCCCCTGCGCCCCCACCAGGCCCTTGCTGGTCTGCACCCGCGAGCCCAGCAGGAACAGGCGGATTTCCAGCCGTGCGTCGTAGCTTTTGCCGTCCTGGCGCCAGTCCAGCGCGCCCTGGGCCGACACCGGAAAACGCGACATTTCGCCCTGGATGTCGTAGACCAGGCGCACGCTGCCCGGCAGGGTCATGGCGGCGGGCGCTGCGCTGGCGCCAGTGGCGGGAGCCGGTGCCGGGGCGGCAGGCCCGGCCGTTGCGGTGATGGGGGGGGCCTCGTGGGGGGCGCTGGCCGCCCAAGCCAGTGCGGGCGCCAGCAGGGCCGCGTGGGCGGCCAGCACGGCGGCGGCTGCGCTGCGGCGGCGCACGGCGGGGGGCGGGGCAAAGGGGCGTTGCGGCATCGGCGGGTCGGGGACAAGTCCCTGGCAGTGTAGCGTCCAGCAGCCAGTCCAAAGGGCCGCAGCCGTGCCGCCGCGTCCCGCTGGCGCGGGTCCGCCCGCAGTGCACACCCGCGCGCGCATGGGTGCGGGTGTACCGGGGGCCGTGCCGGGAGGGCCTGCGACAATGCGCGCCATGAAACTTGCTACCTATGCCGACGGCAGCCGCGACGGCCAGCTCGTGGTGGTCTCACGTGATCTCAGCCAGGCCCACTACGCCACCCACATTGCCAACCGCCTGGCCGCGGTGCTGGACGACTGGAACTACCTGGCGCCGCAGTTGCAGGACCTGTACGACAACCTCAACGCCGGGCGTGCCCGCCACGCCTTCGCCTTCGACCCGGCGCGCTGCCTGGCGCCGCTGCCGCGCACCCACACCCTGGTGCAGGCCCAGGCCTACCCGCACCATGGCGAGCTGCTGGTGCGCGGCGCAGCCACCCCTGGCGCCGCCTCGGCGCAGGCGGACGAACCCGCGCCCGCCTTGCAGGCCTTGCCCGCCGGGGTGTTGGGCGCATGCCGCTCCATGCCCGAGGGGCTGCACGAAGCGCTGGAGGTGGATTTCGAGGCCCAGATCGCCGTCGTCACGGCCGATGTCGGCGCCGATTGCGGCCCCGAGCGCGCGCTCGACAGCGTGCGCCTGCTCATGCTGGCCCACTGCACCGTGCTGCGCGCGCTGGAGCGCAGCAGCCCGGGGCAGGGCCTGGCCGCCCGCCCCATGACCGCTTTTGCCCCCGTGGCGGTCACGCCCGACGAGCTGGGCGAGGCCTGGGCGCGCGGGCGCATGCACCTGGGGCTGGTCAGCAGCCTCAATGGCCGCAAGGTGGGCATGGCCGATTGCGGCGCCGACATGCAGTGGTCGTTTGGGCAACTGGTGCAGCGCCTGTGCAGCCTGCGTGCGCTGGCGGCGGGCACCATCCTCACCAGTGGCGCGGTGTGCAACCGGGGCCAGGAAAAACGCGGCCGCATGGAGTGGCCCAAGGGCTTTCACAGCCTGGCGCAGCGCCGGGGCATGGAGGCGTGGCTCGATGGCAGCGCCAGCACCGGCTACCTGCGCCGTGGCGACACCGTGGCCTCCGAGGTACGGGCCCGCGACGGCAGCAGCCTTTTTGGCAGCATCGAACAGACGCTGGGCGAGCGTGCCAGCAGCGCAACTGCGCCCCAAGCGAGCGCGAGCGCGCAGTTGCCGCCGCAGGAAGAGGCAGGGGCGGCCGCGTAAGCCTTGCAGTGTTGAGCGCGGGCGGGCTCAGGCCGCGCTCAGGCCGCGCCTTGCAGGCGCTGCACGAAGGCCTGCACGCCACCGAGCATCATCTCGATCGCAACCGATACCAGCACAAGGCCCATCAGGCGCTCCAGCGCATGCACCACGCGTGAGCCCACCAGGCGCTGCACGCGCTCGGCCGCCAGCAGCACCACGGCGCTGACCAGCATGGTCACGCACAGCGCGGCGATCCATTCCAGGCGTTTTTCGGGCTGCTGCGATACCAGCAGCAGCACCGTGGCCAGGGCCGAGGGCCCGGCGATCATGGGTACGGCCAGGGGCACGATCAGCGGCTCGCCCTCGGGTTCGGTCTCGTCCGTCGCGGCAGGTGGGAACACCATGCGCAGCGCGATCAGGAACAGGATCACGCCGCCGCCGATGCGCAGGGACAGCTCGCTCAGGCCCATGAGCTGCAGGAAGCGCTCGCCCACGAACATGAAGGTCAGCAGCAGCACGAAGGCGATCAGGATTTCACGCAGGATCACGCGCGGCCTGCGCTCGGGCGCGACGGTCTTGAGCGCATTGGCAAAAATCGGGATGTTGCCGATCGGGTCCGTGATCAGGATCAACAGCACCGTGGCAGAGGCAAAGGTGTACTCCAGCATGGGCGCAGCATAGCAGCAGCCCGCCGCCGGATTGCTGCAGGGATGCGGCGCGCGGCGTGTGCGGCCCCAGAGGGATGGCCTGCCGCGCCATGGGGCGAGGGGGCCATGCGGGCAGGTCTTTGACATGCCTTAACTTTGTCTGTGCGGTGCAGCCCCATAATGCCGCCATGCTGCTGCAAGTCCTGCGCCAATCCACTGCCACGGCCCGTCTGGTGCTGGTCTGGTTTGTGCTGGCCATGGGCGTGGCCGTGGCCGCTCCGGCCCTGCAGCCCCTGGCCCTGGGGCCGGTATGCAGCAGCCCCGCCGCCAGTGCGGACAGCGATGGCGGCGCCGCGCCCGCCCTGCACGGCAGCTGGCAATGCATCCAGTGCATGCACCTGGGGGCGCCTCCTGCCGTGGCCCTTGGCGCGGCCGGGGCGCAGGCCCTGGCGCAGGCGCCATCGTGGCGCCCGATGGCGGTGGTGCATGGCGCATCGCTGCGCTCGCCGCTGCTGGCGCGGGCACCGCCGCAGGCTTGATGTCCTTCCTGCGGACCCGGTGCGCCGCCAGTGCGGGGGCCGTGGTCCGTTGGCCCGGGGGGCGTTCGCCCGTCCTGGTGCGTCTTGCTCCCGATCCATGCATTTGAGGCCGGGGGCCGCTGCTGCGGCCCTTCGCCTGTGAGAGGATATTGCCATGCAGGTGTTTCTTTTTGCTATTAAATTTGTAGCTACATATCATTATTCCACGCGGGCCAGCCTGCCTTTTTATCGTCGCAAATGGTGCCTCGGCCTGGTTGTGGCGGGCGCCTCGGGGTTGGCCCAGGCACAGGGCGTGGAGGTCCAGGGCGCCTGGGCGCGGGCCACGGTAGTGGGGCAGAAGGCCACCGGCGTGTTCATGACGCTCACCGCCCGCTCCGGTGCGCGCCTGGTCGGGGTCAGTACCGACGCGGCGGCGGTGGCGGAGGTGCATGAAATGGCCCTGGACGCCAACAACGTGATGAAGATGCGTGCCGTGCCCGCGCTGGAGCTGCCCGCAGGCCGGGCGGTGGAGCTCAAGCCCGGGAGCTACCACATCATGCTGATGGACCTCAAGGCGCCCCTGCCCAAGGACAGCAGCGTGCTGCTGACCCTGTCGCTCCAGGACGCCAAGGGCGCGCCCAGCCGCATGGAGTTGCGCGTGCCTGTTCTGCCCATGGCCCCTGCGGGTGGGCACCACGGCATGGCGCACTGACACCGCACCACTGGTTTTTGCCTGCACTTACCCAAGGCTCCCACGCCTTGGCGCGTCCCCGCCGTTGCCTTACCACCCTGGGGCGCGGACGCACCTTCCTTGCCGGGCGTGGGGCCTGTGCAGGCCTTTTTTTCCTGCCGCCGCCTGTGCGGGTTTACCCGCTTGGGGGTGGGCGCACTTGCTGGCCATCATTGGCGCACACGCGGGCCATTTTTCTCCGGTAAGCTGGCAGGCATGCCGGTGCGGACCGGCCCCCCTTTCTGGAGGCACCATGAGCGACAGCGGCAACCCGGGTTTTGGCAAATTCGTCCCCGGGTATGACTTTTTGCAGAACCTGGCCAAGGGTGCCAGCGGCAGCATTCCCCAGATGCCCAACCTGGGCAGTTGGGTGGCCCCGACCCTGAATGTGGATGAGCTGGACAAGCGCATCTCCGAACTCAAGGGCGTGCACTTCTGGCTGGAGCAGAACGCGCGCGCCTTGGGCGCCACGATCCAGGCGCTGGAGGTGCAGAAGATGACGCTGAGCACCCTGCAGGGCCTGAACTTCAACATTGCCGACGTGGCCAATGCGCTCAAGCTCAAGGCGGCGGATTCGGTCGCGTCCGGCGTGCAGCGCGTGAGCGAGCGCGCCGCCAGCACCGCCAAGACCCTGGCCGACGTGGCCCAAGGAGGCGTCAAGCCCGCGCCGCCCCGCAAGGGGGCCAAGGGCGCTGCCGCCCCCACCGCCCCGGCGGCCATGGTCGACCCGCTGCAACTGTGGGGGGCGCTGACCCAGCAGTTCCAGCAGATCGCCGCCAGCGCGCTCAAGGACGCCAGCGTCAAATCGGCTGCCGATGTGACCAGAAACGTGGCCACCGGCCTGGCCAAGGAGGCGCTCAAGAGCACGGCGGGCGCTGCGTCGCGCAAGACCGCGCGTGCGGCCACGCCACGCAAGGCTTCAGGAATTCGCAAGAAAGCCTGAGCTATCGTCCGGGCCCGCCGCGGCGGCTTGTTGGTTCCGACCGGGGCGGCATCGAGAGTGGCACACACAACAAGGAGACAGCGCCATGGCATGGAGTATCAAGACCCGCATCACGGCCGGACTGGGCCTCATCCTTTTGCTGTCGGTGCTGAGCGCCACGTTTTCGCTCTACCGCAACGTGCAGGCCAAGCGCGAAGCCACCGAGGTGGCCGCCACCTGGATTCCCGCCATCGGCAACCTGGCGCAGATGAAGGATCTGCTGGCCGAGCACTACCTGCTGGTCAACGACCGGGTCTCCGGGCGTGACCCCAGCGTCAGCAGCCAGTTCAGCGCCCGATTGCAGGCGCTGGAGGGGCGCTGGAGCAAGGCCACCGAGGTGTATGCCAACGCGCTCAATGGCGCCCACCACGCGGGCAATCCACGCAACGAGCAGGAAAAGGCCTTGTACCAGCGCTACGTGGGCCTGCGCGACGCCTACCTGGCCAAAATGCGCGATGGGCTGGGAACCTACGAAGACGCCTCTTCCGCCCCCGAAACCCTGGCCATGGTGCAGGAGGAATTCGGCAAGAGCGCGCCGCCCACCTTCCGTGCCGCCTACGATGCCATGGAGGCGATCCTCAAGTTCAACCTCGAAGGCACGGGCGAAGCCGCGCGCACCGTGCTGGGCGTGATCGGCGCCACCGAAACCGTGACGCTGGCCATCCTGGTGCTGGTGATCGGTATCGGCGTGGTGCTGATGTGGCTGCTGCCGCGCAGCGTCAGCGCCCCGGTGGAACAGGCCATGGACCTGGCGCGCAGCATTGCCCAGGGAGACCTCACGCGCGCCATGCCCGTGCACGGGCAAGACGAGCTGGGCCGCCTGCTGGGGCATCTGGAGGCCATGCGCGACAAACTGGCCGAACTGGTCTCGCGCGTGCGCCATGGCTCGGAAGGCGTGGCCACCGCCAGCGCCGAAATTGCCCAGGGCAACAACGACCTCTCGGCACGCACCGAGCAGCAGGCTGCCGCGATCGAGCAGACCAGCGCCTCCATGGCCGAGTTGGGAGGTACCGTCAGCCAGAACGCCGACAGCGCGCGCCAGGCCAACCAACTGGCCCAGACGGCGTCGAGCGTTGCCGTCAAAGGCGGCGAAGTCGTCAGCCAGGTGGTGCAGACCATGCGCGACATCAACGACTCCTCGCGCAAGATCAGCGACATCATCAGCGTCATCGACGGCATCGCCTTCCAGACCAACATCCTGG
>JBQTHH010000077.1:0-18559 GCA_052390055.1 Rhodoferax sp. | reverse complement strand
TGACTTGCCGCACATGTTTGAGCGCAGAGAGCGCAGCGAACAGAGCGAGTTTGTGCGGCACCCGCCTGGCGCGAGCACCGCAGGGAAGCCAGCGCGCAGCGGTGGCCGCCCCCACCGGCCCAGCGCTACGCCCACAGCGCTCCCGCCTTGGAGCACACGCGCCGCCCGTACACCCTGCATGACCACCGACCGCTACACCGGCCTTGGACACACGCGCCGCCCCGCATGCCTTGCACGAGCGCACACCGTCTCTCCCGCCTTGGACCACACCTGCCGCCCCCGCAGGCTGGCCCCGCTCAGGTGTGCGCCGCCGCCTTGCGCCGGGCGCGCCAAGCCCCCAGCAGAACCAGCAGCCCGGGCACGAAGATGATGGCCCAGATGATCTTGTCCAGGTGTTCCTTGACGAAAGGGATGTTGCCGAAGAAGTAGCCCACGGTCACGATGCCGCCCACCCACAGGCCGCCGCCAAAGACGTCAAAAAAGGTGAACTTGGCGCGTGTCATCTGCGCCACCCCGGCCACAAAGGGCGCGAAGGTGCGCAAAAAGGGCATGAAGCGTGCTGCCACGATGGTGATGCCGCCGTAGCGCTCGTAAAAAGCATGCGCCGCGTCGAAAGCCGCCTTGTTGAACAGGCGCGAGTTCTCCCACTGGAACACCTTGGGGCCGAAGAAACGCCCGATGGTGTAGTTGCTCTGGTTGCCCAGCACCGCCGCGGCGAACAACAAGCCCACCGACAAGGCGTAGTCCATCAGCCCCAGACCGCACAGCGCCCCCACCACGAACAGCAGCGAGTCGCCCGGCAGGAAGGGCATCACCACCACGCCGGTCTCGACGAAGATGATGGCGAACAAGAGCGCGTAGACCCACAGGCCATAGGTCTGCACGAAGGCCTCCAGGTATTTGTCCACGTGGAGGATGAAGTCGATGGCGAAGCTGATGAGTTCCATGGGGGCGGCATTATCCCTGGCACCAGAACGCGCCAGCCGCCCCCCTAAAATCCGCCCGGTGAACGCCCCTGCCCTGCCCCCCTCGCCGCCCAGCCCTGCGCCCGCAACCACTGCGCGCCGCCCGATCCGCGAACTGCCCGACGAACTCATCAGCCAGATCGCCGCCGGTGAAGTGGTGGAGCGCCCCGCCTCGGTGGTGCGCGAGCTGGTGGACAACGCCCTGGACGCTGGGGCCAGCCAGGTCACGGTGCGCCTGCTGGCCGGGGGCGTGCGCCTGATCAGCGTGGAAGACGACGGCGCAGGCATCCTGCGCGAGGAGCTGCCCATTGCCTTCAAGCGCCACGCCACCAGCAAGATTGCCAACCTGGCCGAACTCGAATCGGTGGGCACCATGGGCTTTCGTGGCGAAGCCCTGGCTGCTATCAACTCCATAGCTGACTGCGCCATACTGTCGCGCTCCAACGAGCAAAAAGAGGCCTTTCTGCTGGACGGACGCAGCGGCGAGCTGCGCCCCGTGGCACGCGCCACCGGCACCACGGTGGAGGTGAAGGAACTGTTTTTCAGCACCCCGGCGCGGCGCAAATTCCTCAAGACCGACGCCACCGAACTGGCCCACTGCGTGGAGGCGGTGCGCCGCCACGCCCTGGCCCGGCCCGACGTGGGCTTTGCCATCTGGAGCGAAGGCAAGCTGGTCGAGCAATGGCGCCGCTGCGCCCCTGGCGAGCTGCGCGCAGCGCTGGACGCCCGCCTGCGCGACGTGCTGGGCGAGGATTTTCTGAACGACTCGGTGGCGGTGGACTTCCAGACCCACGCCGCCAACGGCAGCGTGCTGCGTGTGTGGGGCCGCGCGGGCGTGCCCGATGCCGCGCGCTCGCGCGCCGACCAGCAGTTCTGCTATGTCAATGGCCGTTTCGTGCGCGACAAGGTGCTCACCCACGCTGCCCGCAGCGCCTATGAGGACGTGCTGCACGGCCACAAGCAGCCGGTCTACGCCCTGTATTTGGAGATGGACCCGGCGCGCGTGGATGTGAACGTACACCCCACCAAGATCGAGGTGCGTTTCCGCGACAGCCGCGAGGTGCACCAGGCCGTGCGCCACGCGGTGGAAAACGCCCTGGCCGCGCCACGCGCTGCAGGCGCTGTACATGCTGCAGGCGCTGTACATGCCGCAGCTGCGGGTCCTGCCGCCGCTGCACCCCCTGGCGCAAGCGCCACCCCTGCTGCAGGTGCGGCGTTCACTCCCGGAACGGCCCCGCTCACAGGGGCCAGCCCCACCGCTGGCAGCGCATCCTCTGGCGGCTGGGGCAGCACCGCAGTCGGCACCCCGCTGCGTGCCAACGCCCCCGGGGCCGCAGCACCCGCCAGCGCCGCCGCTTTTTATGAACAAAATCGCCCCCTAGCCCGCGTACCATATGCTCAAAGTGCTATGAATTTTGAAGCATCCAGCGGCAGGCACCGGGTCAGCGACCTGGGCGCCCTGTGGCAAACCAGCCCGGCGCAAGACCGCGGCATGCCCCCAGGCGACAACCCTGCCAGCGCCGCCGGGCAGGGTTTTGGCAACCCAGCGTCCGCCCCTGCGGCCTCGGCACCGGGAGCCACCGAGAACGCTGCCGCCAACACTTCCGGCACGGGCCATGGCCGCGACACCCCTGCGGTCTGGCCCCTGGGCCGCGCCCTGGCCCAGCTCCACGGCGTCTACA
Source organism: Rhodoferax sp. (assembly GCA_052390055.1). GTDB lineage: Bacteria > Pseudomonadota > Gammaproteobacteria > Burkholderiales > Burkholderiaceae_C > Allorhodoferax. The sequence goes on along the minus strand of JBQTHH010000077.1, from coordinate 15,912 downwards.
TCCTGGCGGAAAACGCCCAGGGCCTGGTGCTGGTGGACATGCACGCCGCGCACGAACGCATCGTCTACGAACGCCTCAAGAACCAGTTGGCCGCCGAGGGTGCGCAGCGCGCCCTGCCCAGCCAGCCCCTGCTGGTGCCCGCCACCTTTGCCGCCACGCCCGAAGAAGTGGCCACGGCAGAGGCCTATGCCGACACCCTGGCCCTGCTGGGGCTGGAGATCACGCCCTTTTCCGCCAAGACCCTGGCCGTGCGCGCCGTGCCCAGCACCCTGGCGCAGGGCGACGCCGTGGAGCTCTCGCGCAGCGTGCTGGCCGAACTGGCCGCGCACGACGCCAGCACCGTGGTGCAACGCGCGCGCAACGAAATCCTGGCCACCATGGCCTGCCACGGCGCCGTGCGCGCCAACCGGCGCCTGACCCTGGAAGAAATGAACGCCCTGCTGCGCCAGATGGAAGAAACCGAGCGCTCCGACCAGTGCAACCACGGCCGCCCCACCTGGAAGCAGCTCAGCATGAAAGACCTGGACGCGCTGTTCCTGCGGGGGCGGTAGCCCGCATCCCAGCGTACGAACACCCGTCAGCCCAAGATGCTTCCACCTGGGGCTGCTGGGCTCCGTCTTTGGGCTTGGTAAGGGGCTGGCACGACCATCTGGCGTCAACTGGTCGAAACGCTCAGATTAGCGGCGACGATGATGCCGGAATTGAACGTGATGGCTTGCAATGGGGCGGCTATCGCCGTCGTGATGGTGACGCCACTCACGGTCTTTGTGATCGTCTTCGTCGGGTTGTATGTCCTTGTGACACTTACGCTCAACGCCGAATTGAGCCCGTTGAATATCTTGTCGACGACTTCATAGAAGATGGACTCAATCGTCACTGCGACCGCCAGGAAGATAGCCCCGTGAAGTGGCGATAACAGCAGCAAGGAGGCATAGGTTGCCTCGAAGGCGATGACCTGGGAATTGTTCTGGTTCAGGGTCGGACCGCTCGAAGAAACCCTTTTATTGACAAAGGAAAGCTGTTGTGTCCCATCGATATTATCGGAAATGGTAATGGCACCGTTCCATTGCTCACTCGCATCGTACACACCCGTGATGGACAGGACCTGCGTCAGATAATCTGTCGTCGCGAACGATACTGCGAGGCTCAGATTTTCTGGGTGCGTATGGACCGACAGTGTCAACACCGCTGGGTCGCCGTCCGACAGGCTTACCGACACCCTTCCCTTGGAATTGTCGCTGAGCGCGTCCTGGAGCAAAACCGTCGCTTCGTTCAGGATCAGCGTATCGGAGATCGCCAGGATCGTGTTCGATCCGCTGGGAAGGGTCAATACGTCGGATGAGTCAAGCGCTTGCTGCCATGACCCTGTAGGGGCGGCGTGACCGCTCAACATTCCGCAAATGACGACCTCGTCATTTGCGGAATTCGTAATGAAGTTCATCTGCGACGGATAGATGTAGGACTCTGTCTTCGTGTTCAGGTCATAGACCTTGCTGCCGATGAGATAGGTATTTCCGCTGATATCGTCGAGAGCCGTCTCGAAAAGCAGTTGCAGCGCCGCCGCCGAATCGCTGGAGAGGTTCGACACGGCGATGTTGCTGAACGCCCCGTCCTGGAACGCATAGTAGTACTCGACGGTCTGCGATGTCTCAGTGGACGCGGATACCGTGCTGGTGATCACCAGGTCGCTGACGTCCACGCTGAGCGTCAGCGTCGCCGGGGTGATTATGGAAATGGGGATGGTCGTGCTGGTGGCATTCGGATTGGACACAATCCCGACCGGCCCGGTGAAAGTCCCATAAAATGGCACCGAAACGTCCAGGGTATTGGCTACCGACGCCGACACGGTGATGTTTGCCTTGGACAATTCGAACGTCAAAGCCCAATTGGCGTCGACATATTGCGTTCCCGAAGTTGTCGTAACGGGCACATCCGTCGCGCTACCTACCCAGGCCGCCCCATAGACATTCATGACAAGGGAGCGAACCGCCGCCAAATAGTTTTGCGTGGCGATCAAATAATCCCATCCTTGAGTACAGGACATGAGAACTTCCTCCGTAAATTATGTAATCTTCTGAAAAATTGGGAACGATCAGCCGCCCATGCTGCAGGTAGCGTTGAAAGACGTGCCAGCGGATACGGCCCGTGTATTGGTCGGTCCCTTTACATTGACCTGGACTGAGTTACTCTTGACAGCCTTCGAACCGGCGACGACATCAAATTCCGTATAGATTTCATCGGTGTCGGCCCACCCCGTGGACGACAGGTCGATGATGTACTCCTGCCCCGCATCAATGTCCCCTGACCTTTTCGTGTGACCGCCTGCAGTCTTGTTGACGCAGCAGACGTGCTTCACGATATAGGGCGCCTTGTTGATAAAAATCACGTTCATTGAAACCTCCCTGTATATTTCCTTGGATAAGAACCCGTTCCATAGTACCAAAAACCAAAAAAAAGTGCATAGCGTCATGGGGCATGATCGGTCTGTACGATGTGCTGAACCTGTCCCATCAACCACTTGGCGGCTATCGAGCTGACGTGGCGATAGGCAGGGATGGACGACGAAGTGCACTTCACCCACAGCACCCACGAACCGCCTTACAAACCCCCATGCCCACCACTGCCGACCAAGCCCTGCAGGCCCTTGAATCGCAGCGCGATCCGGCCAAGGCCGCCTTCTTCCAGCGCTTCTTCAAAACCGGCCCCGGCCAGTACGGCGCGGGTGACCAGTTTCTGGGCCTGTCGGTGCCACAGGTGCGCACGGTGCTGGCGCAGTACCGCAGCATGCCCCTGGCCGACGCCGTCGCGCTGCTGCAGTCGCCCTACAACGAGGTGCGCCTGCTGGCCGTGCTGGTGCTGGTGGCGCACTACCAACGCAAGCGCGCCAGCGAGACCGAGCGCCAGGCCGTGTTCGACGCCTACCTGGCCCAGCGCCAGCGCGTGAACAACTGGAACCTGGTGGACGCTTCCGCCCCTGCCATCGTGGGCAGGCATCTGCTGGCGCGTGAACGCAGCCTGCTGGGCACCCTGGTGCAGTCCCCCGCGCTGTGGGATAGGCGCATTGCCGTGCTGGCCAGCTTCGCCTTCATCCGCGCCGGGGACTATGCCGACACCCTGCGCCTGTGCGAACGCCTGCTGAGCGACCGCGAAGACCTGATGCACAAGGCCTGCGGCTGGATGCTGCGCGAGATAGGCAAGCGCGACGAAGCGGCGCTGCGCGGCTTTCTGGACGCCCACGCCGGGCACATGCCGCGCACCATGCTGCGCTATGCGCTGGAAAAGCTGGCGCCGCAAGTGCGGGCCGCCTACATGGCGCGCTGATTCACAGGAAATTTCTGATTTTCCGAAACTTTTTCACCTGAACCCGATGGAGTGGCTAAAATTTCGGAATAACAGAAATATGAAATCATCGCCTCCACCCGAGAGCCTTGCACCTGAAATTCCGAAACCATGGACACCCCCAACGGCCCCCCAGCGCTCCTGAGCAAAGCCACGGCACTCGGCCCCCTCGTGCGCGAGCGCCGCAAGTCGCAGGCGCTGCGCATTGACGATGCCGCCGGATTGCTCGGCGTTTCGGTAGACCTCATGTCGCGCCTGGAGAACGGCCAAGGCTCGGTGCGCCTGGACAAGGCCCTTGCCGTCCTCGATGGCCTGGGGCTCGCGCTGATGGTGCTGCCCAAGGAGCACCCCTGGGCACGCGAAGCCGCCAGCGCAGGTGCGCCCCCCCTCGACACCCCGTCCTAAGGCCCACGGCATGGCGCACGCACTGCAGGTCTGGGCCGGAGAAGCCAGGGTTGCCACGATTGCGCACGAGGGGCGCGATGACCGCTGGGAGCTGCGCTACGCCACGCCCTGGCTCGCCCATGCGCAGTCCTACCCGCTGTCACCGGCGCTGCCGCTGGTGCGCACGTCTGCCGACCCGCCCTCCGCATCGATCAAACGCTTCATTGAACACCTGCTGCCCGAGGGGCGTGCGCTGGACGTAGCGGTCGCCTACAACGGCCTGGCCAGGACGAACCTCTTCGGTCTCATCTGGGCACTCGGCGCCGAGACCGCCGGGGCCCTGCGCTTTACCGCAGAGGCGGCGGCCACCCCCCCTGCGGATGAGCCCGTGCTGCGCGAAATCCCCCTGCAAGAGCTGGACCAGCGCATCGCCGAGCGCGGGCATGTGCCGCTGACGGTATGGGACGGCAAGGTGCGCATGTCGGTGGCAGGCTTACAGGACAAGCTGCTGGTGTACATGGACCGACCGCTGTTGCAAGGCGGGCGCCTCTTCCTGGTGGACGGGCAGCGCCTGGCCTCCACCCACATCCTCAAGCCCGACACCGGCAACCCGCAGACGCCCCACCTTGCGGTCAATGAGCACTTCTGCATGTCGCTGGCGCACCGCATGGGCCTGCCTGCCGCCGAGGTGGCCCTGCTGCGCACGCCCCGTCCGGTGCTGGCGGTACGGCGTTTCGACCGCGTGGTGCAGGGCACTGGCAGCCAGTTGCGGGTGCACCGGCAGCACATCATCGACGCCTGCCAGGCCTGCGACCTGCCGGTGGCCTACAAGTACGAACGCAATCTGGGCAGTGCCCCAGCGGTCCGCCACATCCGCGACGGCATGGGCTTCGCGCGTCTGTTCGGCTGCGCCGAGCTCACGGCGAACAAGGCCGCCGCGCGGTTGGCCATGCTGCGCTGGGCCTTGTTCCAGTTCCTCATCGGCAACACGGACGCCCACGGCAAGAACTTCTCGTTCTTCGTCCGCCCCGCAGGCCTGCTGGAGCCGACGCCCTGGTACGACCTGGTGAGCGTGCTCCAATACAGCGGCTTCGACACCGACTGGGCCATGGCCTACGGCGACGTTTTCAGCCCTGCCGAGGTGACCCCCTTTGCCCTGGCGGATTTCGCGGCACACTGCGGCATTGACCGAAAACTGCTGCGCCGGGAAGGCACGCGCCTGGCAAAACTGGCTGCCGCCGAGGCCGCGGCGCAGGCCCAGGCCACCGACTACCAGGGTGCGCAGGAACAGGCCTTTGTCCAGGGCATCGCCACCTTCGTGGCCGGGCAAGCCCAAGGCTTGGCACAGCTGGTGGCAGACGCCGCGCGCTGGAAGGACGAATACCTCTGACCTGGCAAGCCCCCCAACGGCCTCGCCCGCAGCAATGGCGGGCGCGCCCTTGCCTGCGCTTCTGGTGCCACTTTTCACTTCTGGCCCGCGTGGATACTGCGGATAAAGCTACAAAAAAAATAGCAACCAGCGACCCCAGCGCAGCTCAGATGCTCGCCTCCGCCTCCTCGCGCGCGCTCAGGTAGCGCGCCACAAAGGCACCGACGGCACTTTCGGGCAGGGGAATCCACATGGTGTGGCCGCTGCCCGGGGCCACCTGCACCTCTGCCGCATCGGCGTTTTCCATGCGCGTGAGCTGCACGTCAAAGTTGCCGCTGGGGTGCAGGATTTCCAGCCAGTCGCCCACGGCAAATTTGTTGCGCACGTTCACCTTGGCCAGGCCGCGCGCGGCGTCAAACTCCAGCACATCGCCCACGTACTGGCTGCGCCCGCTCTCCGAGAAGCCGCGCAGGTAGTTCTGCGTGGCCTCGGGCGTGTGGCGCTCGAAGAAGCCACTGGTGTAGCCGCGGTTGGCCAGGCCTTCCAACTGCCCCAGCAGCGTGGGGTTGAGTGGGCGCCCAGCCACGGCATCGTCAATGGCGGCGCGGTAGCTCTGGCAGGTGCGCGCCACGTAGTAGGGGCTCTTGGTGCGGCCTTCGATCTTGAGGCTGTCCACCCCGATCTCCACCAGGCGCTGGATGTGCTCGACGGCACGCAGATCCTTGGAGTTCATGATATAGGTGCCGTGCTCGTCCTCCTCGATGGGCATGAACTGCCCCGGCCGGTTGCTCTCTTCGAGCAGGTAGGAGAGGGACTGGCGTGCCTCTTCCGGCAGGGTCTGGCCCCCGCCGCCGTGGCTGCTGCAAGCGCCACTGCCGCTCTGGGTCTGCGGATTCATCACATCGCCGCTGGCATCCACCTGGGCCTCGTGGGTCTTGTAGTCCCAGCGGCAGGCGTTGGTGCAGGTGCCCTGGTTGGCGTCGCGGTGGTTGAAGTAGCCCGAAAGCAGGCAGCGCCCCGAGAACGCAATGCACAGCGCCCCATGCACGAACACCTCCAGCTCCATGTCCGGGCATTCCTGGCGGATTTGCGCCACCTGGTCCAGCGAGAGTTCGCGCGAGAGGATGACGCGGCGGATGCCCACCTTCTGCCAGAACTTGACCGAGGCCGAGTTCACCGTGTTGGCCTGCACTGAGAGGTGGATTTCCATCTCCGGCCAGGCCTCGCGCGCCATCATGATCAGGCCCGGGTCGGACATGATCATGGCGTCGGGTTTGAGCGCAATCACCGGCTGCATATTGGCCACGTAGTGCTTGAGCTTGGCGTCGTGCGGAATCAGGTTGGACACCAGAAAGAACTTGCCGCCTTGGGCGTGGGCGTGGTCGATGCCTTGTTTTAAGACATCCAGGCTGCCAAAGCTGTTGTTGCGCACGCGCAGGGAATAGCGCGGTTGGCCCGCATACACGGCGGTGGCGCCAAAGGCAAAAGCCGTTTTGAGCATTTCCAGCGAGCCCGCAGGCGCCAGAAGTTCGGGGGTTCGCAAAGTCATGCGCAATTATCCCGCGCCAGGCACAGGGCCGCGCCCGCGCGCCGCTGCCCACCCTGCGCGCGCTGCGGCCTTGCGTGCCCGGGTGTACGTTCGCCGGCGCATCAAAATTTTGACCAACTGGTCAACCGGGCAATGGCTTTGCCTGCACAATGATGGTGCATCGCAGCACCTCCCGTGCCTGCACCGCCACCTTCCCGCTGTCACCATGAAACCGCGCCACTTCGTTCAGTTGGCCGCGCTGTCCTCGCTTTGGGGCGCGTCCTTCATGCTCATCCGCATCGCCAGCCCGGTGCTGGGCCCCAGCGTGCTCGCAGCCCTGCGCATCGGCCTGGCCACGCTCACCCTGGCCGCCCTGATGCGCGCGCTGGGGCAGCGCTGGCCGCTGGCGCACTGGCGCGAGTTGGGAAAGCTGGGGTTGCTGTCGGTGGCCGTGCCCTTCCTGCTGTTCGCCTGGGCCGGGCTGCACCTGCCCAGCGGCTACAGCGCCCTGCTCAACTCCACCGCCGTCATCTTTGGCCTGCTGTACTCGACCCGGCTGGGCGAAGACCGGCTCACCCTGCGCAAGCTGCTGGGCTGCCTCAGCGGCTTTGCTGGGGTGGGCCTGATCGTGGGCCTGGGCCCGGTGGCCTTCACGCCCTGGACAGCCCTGGCCATGCTGGCCTGCGTGCTGGCCTCGGCCAGCTACGGCGTCTCGACCCCGCTGATGAAGCGCGCCATGGCGCGCATGCAGCCCCTGCCCCTGGCTGCGGGCATCCATCTGCTGGCCCTGCTGGCGCTGCTGCCCTCTGCCGCATGGAGCCTGCCGCAGGCGCAGGCCACGGCTCCGGCGCTGGCCGCGGTGGCCGTCATGGGCGTGGTGACCTCGGGCCTGGCCTACTGGGGCCACCTGCGCATCATGGCGCACGTCACCCCCGTGGCCGCCATGAGCCCCATCTTCATGATCCCCATGTTCGGTGTGCTGTGGGGCCATGCCCTGCTGGGTGAGCCGCTCGGGGCTGGCCTGTTCCTGGGCGGCGCGCTCATCCTGGTGGCCTGCGCCCTGGTCACCGACCTGCCCCTGCGCCGCCCCACCGCATGCGACGTGGACGCCCAGCCCTGATCCCCCTCACCCCCACCAGACAAACGCCCGTGCCCGCACCGCTCTTCCCCCACCCGCATTCACGCCGCCAGGCCTTGCGCCAGGAGCTGCACGCCCTGTGGCAACTGGCCTGGCCCATCCTGGTCGGCCAGCTCGCCACCATGGGCATGGCCGTGGCCGACGTCGCCATGACCGGGCGCTACAGCGCCGACGACCTGGCCGGCGTGTCGCTGGGCGTGTCGGTGTGGAACATGATCATCATCTCCATCATGGGCCTGATGATGGCCGTCAACCCCATGGTGGCCCACCACGTGGGGGCCCAAACCCACGATGAAGTCCCGCACCTGGTGCGCCAGGCCTTGTGGAAGGCCCTGGGCGTTGGCGTGCTCGGCGTGGCCCTGGCCTACGCCGCCGCCCAGGTGTTCGACCACCTGCAGGCCAGCCCCCCGGTGCGCGACCTGGCGGTCGATTTCGTGCACATCACCGCCTGGGCGCTGCCCGCCTTTGCCGCCTACCGCGTGCTCTACGGCTACAGCACCAGCCTGAACCAGACCAAGCCGCTCATGGTCATCGCCATGGTCGCCCTGCTGCTCAACGTCGGCATCAACGCCCTGCTCATCTACGGCTGGGGCCCTTTCCCCGAACTGGGCGGCCTGGGCTGCGCCTGGTCCACCCTGGCCTGCGTGTGGTTCAACCTGCTGGCCATGCTGTGGTGGATGCACCGCAGCCCGCACTACCGCAGCACCTGGCCCTTCGACGCCTGGGAACTGCCCCACACCCCCACCCTGGTGCAGTTGCTGCGCCTGGGCCTGCCCATCGGCATCACCTACTTTGCCGAGACCAGCGCCTTCGGCCTGATCGCACTGCTGGTAGCCAAGTTCGGCAGCACCCAGGCCGCCGCGCACCAGATCGCGCTCAATGTCACCTCGGTGCTTTTCATGGTCCCCTTGAGCCTGGGCCTGGCGCTGCTGGCGCGCGTGGGCCAGGCCCTGGGCGCGGGCCAGGCCAGCGAGGCACGCTTTCGGGCCTGGACCGGCGTGGGCGTAGCCCTGGTCTTTGCCCTGTTCTCCGCCACCGTGATGGCCGTGTGGGGCACCCCCATTGCCGCGCTCTACACCCGCGACGCCGCCGTGATCGCGCTGTGCGCGCAGCTGCTGTTTCTGGCTGCGGTGTTCCAGCTCTCCGACTCGGCCCAGGTGGTGGTGAGCTGCGCCGTGCGCGGCTACAAGGTCACGCGCGCGCCCATGGCCATCCACCTCACCGCCTTCTGGGTTTTCTCGCTGCCGCTGGGCTGCTGGCTGGGCCTGGCGCCCGAAGGCTGGCCGCTGCGCCCGAGCCAGCCCTGGGGCGCGCAAGGCTTTTGGCTGGCACTGGTGGTGGGCCTGACGGTGGCCGCCGTGGGCCTGCTGCTGCTGCTGCGCCACGTGGCGCGCCGCGCCATCGCAGCGCGCGCGTGAGCCACTTCACGGCGCGCAGGGGCCGCAGCAGCCCCCGCACAGGCCGTGAAGTGCCACAATGGCTGCCCGAACAGCAGCCACACCATGAGCCCGGAACTCTCGCAAAAACTCACCCAGGCGGTGGAGCGCATGCCCGCCTTCCCGAAAAGCGTGCAGCGCATCCTGGAACTCACACGCGACGTCAACTGCACCCCCAAAGAGCTGGTGGACGTGATCGACAAAGACCCCGTGGTCACGGTCAAGATCCTCAAGGTCGTCAACTCGGCCTACTTCAGCCTGCCCAAGCAGATCACCTCGGTCGGCCACGCCGTGGTCTTCCTGGGCTTCAATTCCATCAAGAACATGGCGCTGGGCATTGCCGCCATCGGCATGCTGCCCGAGAAGAACGAGGCCGGTTTTGACGTGCAGCAGTACCTGCTGCACTCGCTGGCCACCGCCGCCATCGCCAAGCACATCGCCGCCAAGGTGGCCGACGACGCCGACCCCAACGACTGCTTCATTGCCGGCCTGCTGCACGACTTCGGCAAAGTGGTGTTCGCCCAGTTCATGCCGCAGGAATTCGGCCAGGCCCTGGCCCACAGCCGCGCGCACAGCAGTTCGCTGCACCAGGCCCTGCAAGACAGCATTGGCGTGGACCATGCCGTGGTGGGCGCCATGCTGGCACGCAAATGGCGCTTTCCGCCGCACCTGGTCGAAGCCATCGAATACCAGCACGGCGGTGACGCCCAGCACGACTCCGAGCTCATCGCCTGCGTCTTTGCCGCCAACCAGATCAGCAAGAAGCTCTCCTTCGGCTTTGGCGGCAACCCGCACATCGCCCCCTTCCCCGCCACGGTGCAAAAGCGCCTGGGCGGCGACCTGGACGCGCTGCTCTCGCGCCTGGGCGACCTGCAGCCCCTGTTCCAGGAAGCGCAGGTGTTCGCCAAGCTCTGAGCCCCATGAACCCATCCCTCTGAGGAGGCCACCATGAAAATCCGCTTCTGGGGCGTGCGCGGCTCCATCGCCTCCCCCGGCCCCAAGACCGTGCGCTACGGCGGCAACACCACCTGCATCGAAGTGCGCACCGACGCCAACGAACTGCTCATCCTGGACGCCGGCACCGGCATCTTCCCCCTGTCACAGACCCTGCTGGCCGAGCTGCCCGTGACCGCCAACCTGCTGCTCACCCACTCGCACTGGGACCACATCCAGGGCCTGCCGTTTTTCATTCCCAACTTCATCCCCGGCAACACCCTGCGCCTGCACGGCGGCTTCGACCCCGTCACCGGCCAGGGCGTGGAGCAGGTCATGTCGGTGCAGCTGCAGTACAGCTACTTCCCGGTGCGCGAGGTAGAGATGAAAGCGCGCTTCGAGTACGTCACCCTGATGCCCGGCGAGCCGCTCCAGATCGGCTCCGCCACCATCACCCCGGTGCTGCTCAGCCACCCGGTGGTGAACCTGGGTTACCGCATCGACAGCCACGGCAAGTCCGTGTTCTTCACCGGGGACCACGAGCCACCCTACAACATCTACTCCCCCGAAGACGAGGGCTACGAGGAATACCAGGGCTTTGTGGACGAGAAAAACGCTGGCATCGACGCCGTCACCCGCGGCGTGGACGTGCTCATTGCCGACACCTCCTACACCGACGCCGAATACCCCGGCAAGAAAGGCTGGGGCCATGGCACCTTTGGCACCAGCATCGCCCTGGCGCGCCGCGCCCAGGCCAAAACCCTGTTCTTCACCCACCACGAGCCCACCCGCAGCGACGACGCCCTGGAAGCGGCCTACGCGCAGGCCCTGCAGGAGCACGCCGCCGAGCTGGGCGGCCTGCAGACGCTGCTGGCGCGCGAGGGAGAGGTGTTTGAGTTCTAGCGCTACCGACCTGCCCCAGCGGGTGCTGTGCGATGCCAATGCACAGATCGCCCAGCCCTGGCCCCTGTATGACACCCTGGCCCTGCGTGCGCTGGAGCAGCGCAGCGCCGCCGCCCTGCCCGCACACACCCTGATGCAACGCGCCGGTCGGGCCAGCGCCCGCCTGGCCCTGGCACTGGCACCCCACGCCCAGCGCTACTGGATCGCCTGCGGCCCCGGCAACAACGGCGGCGATGGCCTGGAGGCTGCCATCCACCTGCGTGCCTGGGGCAAAGATGTCTGGGTGAGCCTGCTGCCCCACGCCACCGCACCCGCCGACGCGCGCCAGGCGCTGCAGCGTGCGCAAGACGCCGGGGTGAGCATCCACCCCCACAGCCCCGAGCACTTCGACGCCTGCATCGATGCCCTGTTGGGCCTGGGCACGCAGCGGCCATTGCAAGACACCCTGGCCGCCTGGGTGCAGCGCATAAACCAGGCCCCGGTGCCCGTGCTGGCGCTGGACCTGCCCACCGGGCTGGACGCCGACAGCGGACGCGCCCAGGCCCTGTGCGTGCACGCCAGCGCCACCCTCACCCTGCTCGGGCTCAAACCGGGCCTGTTCACCGCCCAGGGTCGCGACGCCTGCGGCGACATCTGGCTCGACACCCTGGGCACGGTGGCCGATCCGGCCCAGGCCTGCGCCGAACTCAACCCTGCGCCGCCCCGGCAGCCGCGCGCCCACGACAGCCACAAAGGCAGCTATGGCGACGTGTGCGTGCTGGGCGGCGCCCCCGGCATGGCGGGCGCTGCCGTGCTGGCTGCCCGCGCCGCGCTGCACGGCGGCGCCGGGCGCGTCTACCTGGCCCTGCTCGACCCCCAGGCCCCGGCCTGGGACCCGCAGCAGCCCGAACTCATGCTGCGCCGCCCCGACGCCATGGACTGGGACCACGCCACCGTGGTTGCGGGCTGCGGCGGCGGCGCCGGCGCCATTGCCGCCTGGCTGCCCATGCTGCTGGCCCAGGCCCCGCGCCTGGTGCTCGACGCCGACGCCCTCAACGCCCTGGCCGCCGACCCCGCCCTGCAAGGCCTGCTGCGTGCACGCGCCCCGCACAGCACCGTGCTCACCCCCCACCCGCTGGAGGCCGCGCGCCTGCTGGGCAATAGCGCCGCCCAGGTGCAGGCCCAACGCCTGCACGCCGCGCAAAACCTGGCCGAACGCTGCGCCTGCACCGTGGTGCTCAAGGGCAGCGGCAGCGTCATCGCCGCCCCGGGGCAGACCCCGCGCATCAACCCCACGGGCAATGCCCGCCTGGCCACAGCGGGCAGCGGCGACGTGCTGGCCGGGCTGGTCGCCGCCTATTGGGCCCGCTGCGCCGCCGCGCCCGGCGGTGCCTGGGCGGCCACCTGCGCCGCCGTGTACCAGCACGGCGCCGCCGCGCAGGGCCCGGACCTCCCGGGCGCGCTCAGCGCAGGCATGCTGGCGCAGCGCGTGGCCGCGCTGTAAGCGCGAAGCACCCGGGGCCCCACGGGCCTGGCCCCAGCGCGCTGCCCCTGCCGAGCGCTGCCCACTACGGCTGCGGCGCCGGCGGCAAATGCTCGGTCAGCACATGGACCAGCCGCGCCGTGGAGCGCACGCCCAGCTTTTCGCGGATGCTGCGCAACTGGTGGTCCACCGTGGACAGCGAGCGCTCCAGTTGCCGCGCCACCTCCTTGTAGCTCAGGCCGTTCACCACCAACTGCGCCACCTTCAGCTCCGCCGGTGTCAGGCACGCCAGCGTCCCGGCTGGTGGCGCTGAAGGCCCCGGGGGCGAACACAGCAGGGCCTGGCGCGGCGCCCACCGCGTGCGCGCAGTGCTGGCTGGCCCCCGCACCCCGCGCTGGCAAATGGCCGCTGCGGCCAACACCGGCCCCAGCGCATGCGCGGCCAGCTCGGCCACCTGCTGGCACGGCTCATCGCGCCAGCGGGGCAACTCCCGGTGCCAGTCGGCACACACCAAACCCACCGGGTTGGCACCGTCGCGCAGCGGCAAGGCCAGCTTGGCGGCGGTTCCCAGCGCCAGCAAGGTCACCCGCTCGTCCTCGGTAAAGCCCTGGTCCTGGCCCACCTGGGGCAAAACACTCAACGCCGGTGCGGACCAGACCTTGCGCAGGCAGGGGCTGGCGGCGTTGAAGCGCAGCCCCTGCACGCTGGGCAGCGGCAGGCTGGCGCGCTGCACCTCGGCCGCCACCACGTAGTCCTGCACCGCACCCTGTGCGCTGACAAAACCGCCAAAGCCGCCATCCACCCGGTCGGCGTCCAGCTGCTCGCGCACCCACTCGGTGGCGATGCGCCAGCACGCCGGTGCATCGTCCAGGTACAGCAGCAGGTGCGCCACCAGCTCGCGCCCGGGGCGCCAGCGGATCGCCTGCGGCCCCTCGAACAGGCGCCGGCGCAGACTGCGTTGCATATACAAGATGTCTGCGCTCATGCGCGCAGTGTCCGCGACATGGCCCCGCACCGCACGGGGGTTTTCCCCATGCGAATGTTCGCGATGCCCCGCCCTGCCCCGGCCCGGATACTGCCCCGGGTGCCCACCGCATCCACCCATCCACCACCCGAGACCCCACGATGAACACCTACTGCAACACCGTCAACGGGCAGAGCGTCGATTCCGAGCGCCGCTTCCAGTCCTTCAACCCCGCCACCGGCGAAGTGCTGGGCCGCGTGCCGCATTCCACGCCGGAAGATGTGGCGCACGCCGTGGCCGCCGCCCGCGCCGCGCAACCCGCCTGGGCTGCGCGCCCCGACGCCGAGCGCAAGGCCCTCACATTGAAGCTGGCCGAGGTGCTGGGCCAGCACGCCGAAGAACTGGCCACCTGGGTTACCCGCGAGCAGGGCAAACCCCTGGGCGGTGTGGGCCCCGACCAGGTGCCCGGTGCCCGCTTCGAACTCTTTGGCTGCCAGGCCTGGACCCAGGTCACTGCCAGCCTGGACCTGCCCGCAGAGGTGGTGTTTGAAGACGATACCCGGCGCGACGAAATGCACCGCAAGCCCTTTGGCGTGATCGCCGCCATCGCCCCCTGGAACTGGCCGCTGCTGATCGCCATCTGGCAGATCATTCCGTCCATCCGCGCCGGCAACACGGTGGTCATCAAGCCGTCCGAATACACCAGCATCGGCACCCTGGAGATGGTGCGCCTGCTGGCCGCCCACCTGCCGCCGGGCGTGCTCAACACCGTGAGCGGCCCCGGTGACGTGGGCGCCGCCCTGGTGGACCACCCCGGTGTGGACAAAGTCATGTTCACCGGCTCGGGCGCCACCGGCGCGCGCATCGCCGCCACCGCCGCCAAACACCTCACCCCCACCACCATGGAGCTGGGCGGCAACGACGCCGCCATCGTCCTGCCCGACGCCGATCCCAAGGCCATCGCCATGGGCCTGTTCTGGGGCGCGTTTTTGAACATGGGCCAGACCTGCGCCTGCGCCAAGCGCCTGTACGTGCCCGACAACTTGCACGACGCCATCGTCGCCGAACTCAAGGCCCTGGCCCAGGCCATGCCCATGGGCAACGGCATGGAACCCGGCATGGCCATGGGCCCGATCCAGAACCGCATGCAGTACGACAAGGTCGTCGCCCTGGTGCAGCAGGCGCGCGCGCAGGGTGCCACCATCGTCTGCGGCGGCGAGCCCCGCCCCGGGCCGGGCCTGTTCTACCCACTCACGCTGGTCACCGACATCGACGACGGCGCCGCGCTGGTGGACCAGGAGCAGTTCGGCCCGGTGCTGCCCATCATCCGCTACCGCGACGTAGACGACGCCGTGGCGCGCGCCAACCGGCTCGACGCCGGTCTGGGCGCCTCGGTCTGGTCCAGCAACCTGCAGGCCGCGCACGCCGTGGCCACGCGCATCCAGGCCGGCACGGTGTGGATCAACCAGCACGGCGCCATCCACCCCATGGTGCCCTTTGGCGGCATCAAAGGCTCGGGCTGGGGCCTGGAGTTCGGCATCGACGGCCTCAAGGCCGTGACCCAGCCGCAAGTCATCAGCACCAAGAAATAAGCCCCAAGGAGCCAACATGCCGTCTTTCTACCCCACCTCTGTGTGCTGCGGCTTGGCCGCCGCCCTGGCGCTGCTGGCCAGCGCCGCCAGCGTCCAGGCGCAGTCCCTGAAACCGGGGCTGAGCCTGAGCACCGCCAAGAAAATCGCCCAGGGCTGCGAAGACCGCGCCCGCAAGGAAGGCTGGAACATGAACATCGCCATCGTGGACGAGGGTGGCAACCTCAAACACTTCACCAGCATGGACAACGCCTTCCTGGCCACCGCCAAGATCGCACAGCTCAAGGCCCACACCTCGGCGGGCCTGCCCTTCTCCACCCGCCAGGTGCGCGAGGCCGCCAAGGGCGCGCAAGGCCTGGAACACACCCCCGACCTCCTCATGGTGGCCGGCGGACTGCCGATCCAGATGGCCGACGGCAAACTGCTGGGCGCCATCGGCGTCAGCGGCGCCAGCGAAGACCAGGACGAAACCTGCGCCAAGGCCGGCCTGGAGGCCGCCAGGGAGCTGCTGAAGTAGGCGTTCCATCGGCGGGGCTGCGCCCTTGAATGCAAAAAAGGCCCCAAAGGAGCCCTCTTTTGCATTCAAGGTGCGCCAATTACAACTTCACCACCGGCGTGAAGTCCGACCATTGCTCTACGCGGAACGCGCGTATATCACGCACGGATTTCGAGAACCATGTACGGGCGCGCAACGCCTGGATGGCCAGAAACAGATTGGCCATATTTTCATCATCCGTCACGGGAGTGTCAGGATTTCTGTGTGTGAAGCGGTTTCAGAAATCGACTGTTGGATAAATTCTATTCAAACAAAGGCCCCTGCCAGGCCGCCGGAGGCCCCCCCCGGTTGAGCCCTGTATGGCAGGGTTC